>NZ_CP016616.1:3282500-3915000 GCF_002741015.1 Microvirga ossetica
TCGTCTTCGAGGAGGGCGGCCTGTCCATCATGGGAACCGGCATCCCTCTGCAATCCGGAACCTTGGGCGAAACGATCCAGGTCAAGAACGTGGATAGCGGCCGGATCATCACCGGCCGGGTTCAGTCCGACGGCCGGATCCGGATCGGAATCCAGTAATGCTCCGCATCGTCGCCTTCATTCTTCTGGCCATCTTCGCCTTCGAGGCTCAGGCTGCGACCCGCATCAAGGACGTGGCCTCGGTCCAGGGCGTTCGCGACAACCAGCTGATCGGTTACGGGCTCGTCATGGGTCTCCAGGGAACGGGCGATACGCTGCGCAATTCGCAGTTCACCGAGCAGTCCCTGCAATCGATGCTGGATCGCATGGGCGTCAACGTCCGCGATCTCAACCTGCGGACGCGCAATGTCGCGGCGGTGATCGTGACGGCCGACCTTCCTCCCTTCGTCGGAGCAGGATCGCGCATCGACGTGACCGTCACATCGATGGGCGATGCGACCTCCCTGAAGGGCGGCACCCTGATGCTCACTGCTCTGCAGGGCGGCGACGGGCAGGTCTATGCGGTCGCGCAGGGTGCGATTGCCGTGTCCGGATTCTCCGCACAGGGACAGGCCGAGACCCTCACGTCGGGCGTCGCGACCGCGGGACGGATCCCGAACGGAGCCCTCATCGAGCGCGAGGTTCAGGGAGGATTCAATGTCGCAGGTCCCATGGCCTTCGAGCTCAAGAATCCCGATTACAAGACGGCGACGCTGATCACGGATGCCATCAATCAATATACCCAGCAGCGGTTCGGCACCCGCGTTGCATCCCCGCGCGATTATCGGACCGTCGTCCTGCAGAAGCCGAAGAGTATTGCGGCGACGCGCTTCATCGCGGAACTCGGCGATCTCGAGATCAGGCCCGATACGCCAGCGAGGATCGTGGTCGATCAGCGGACCGGTACGGTGGTCATCGGAAGGAACGTCCAGATTTCGACGGTCGCGATCACGCATGGCGCCTTGACGATCCGCGTGACGGAAGCGCCGGAGGTCTCGCAGCCGGATCCGTTCTCCATGGGCCAGACCGTGGTCGTCCCGCGCACCCAGATTACGGCCACTGAGGAGCGCGTTCCTCTCGCGATCGTCAGGGGAGCCGATCTGCAGACCCTCGTGAAGGGCCTCAACCAGATGGGTCTCAAACCTTCCGATGTGATTGCCATTCTCCAGGCGGTGAAGACCGCGGGTGCGTTGCAGGCAGAACTGGTGATCCAATAAGGAGTGCCGTGATGATCAAGGCAATTCATAAAGCAGTGGCTTTTGCAGGCTTGGCTCTCGGGCTCGTGGCGCCGTGCACCGCTCTGGCTCAGAATGCGGATGCTGCTCTTAAGAACAACCAGTTCTGCGCCAACATTGCCGATGCCGCCGCGGATGCGCGCTTTTCTCTCCAGAAGCAGGCGCTTGCCGACATGGAGAGGGAAATCGAGAGCCGCATCAAGGTGCTGGAGGCCAAGCGCGCCGAATACGAGGAGTGGCTCCGGCGCCGCAATGAGGTTCTCGAGAAGGCGGACGAGACGGTGGTTTCGATCTATGCCCGCATGCGCCCGGATGCCGCTGCCCTCCAGCTGGCCAATATGGACGAGGAAATCGCGGCCGCCGTGATCGCCAGGCTGAATCCCAGGGTCGCGAGTGCGGTGCTGAACGAGATGGAGCCGGCACGGGCGGCTCAGCTGGCCAATGTCATCACCGACGCTCCCAAGCGGGACAAGAACGCTGTGAGGCAAAATTGAAAAACCTTATCGTCATTGCCGGCCTGTGCTTTCTTGCTGCCTGCGCAACGAGACCCGAGGATTTCGGGCGCGAGCCGGGCATGACGCCGGTCGGCTCTGGGATCGCGGTGGCGCGCGAGCCGCTCCCGCACCTGTTCAAGGGAGCGGGGCGAACCGCTCCGAACTCGACCTGGAGCAATGCCAGCGCCGACCTCTTCACCAGCCCGCGGGCGCGGCAGGTCGGCGACATCGTCACGGTCAACATCCAGATCGACGACAAGGCCGAGTTCGACAATGCGAGCGACAGATCGCGTCGTTCTTCGATCGGTGCGGGGCTGGATTATGCCTTTTCCTTCCAGGGCTGGAATGCGGACGGCACCGGCGATCTCGGCCTCGATTCCTCGTCGTCCTCGAAAGGACAGGGCACGATCGATCGCTCCGAGAAGCTGCGTCTCTCGGTGGCGGCGATCGTCAACGAGGTTCTGCCTAACGGAAACGTGGTGATCAGCGGCTCGCAGGAGGTCCGCGTGAACTTCGAGGTGCGCGTGCTCAACATCGCCGGCATCGTGCGGCCGCGCGACATCTCGCCAAAGAACACGATCAGCTACGACAAGATTGCCGAAGCGCGGGTGTCGTATGGCGGCCGTGGGCGTCTCATGGAGGTCCAGCAGCCGGCCTACGGGCAGCAGCTCTACGACATCGTGACGCCCTTCTAGCAAAAACCACAGGACGCGACTCCCATGGCCAAGGCTCTGGCGCTCCCACCGCCTTCCGACCGCGCGACGCCAAAAGAAGGATCGTTGCGATGGCTTCTGACGCTCGGCCTTCTGACGCTGCTCTCGGCCGCCATCGGCGGCGGGTTCGGCCTTGTCATGGTGTCGGGAATTCAGAAGCAGGTCGAAGAGAAGTACAAGGCCCTGCCGAAGAAGCCTGAAATTGTCAGTCCCTATACCGGGGACATCGCCATCAAGAAGCTCGCTCCCGTCGTGACCAATCTGACGGGCTCGGAGAGCGATTGGGTCAGGTTGGAAGCCTCGATCGTTTACAAGGCAAACGCGGAACAGAATCCCGACGTGATCGCCGCCGAGACGAGGCAGGATGTCCTCGCCTATATCCGCACGCTGTCGCTCGCCCAGATTCAGGGGCCGAGCGGATTGCTCCACCTGAGGGAAGATCTCAACGAGCGCGTCAGGCTGCGCTCGAAGGGAACTATTCAGGAACTGGTTCTCGAGACCCTGATCGTTCAGTAATTCGTATTGCGTTTGCGTACTGAGACCCACTTATCCGAAAGCAATTTGTTTCATGCCATTTCGCTTCATGACCGCAGGCGCGTTTCTGCTTCTGGCAACGAGCGCCGGTGCTCAGGTCCCGAGCCTCGAATCGCTCATTCCTGCCGGAGACGGGGCCGTCAGCGGACGAATCATCCAGCTTGTCGTTCTGCTGACCGTCCTGTCGCTGGCGCCGGGCCTCCTGATCATGGTGACCAGCTTCACCCGGTTCGTCGTCGCCTTCTCGTTCCTGCGCTCGGGTCTCGGTCTTCAGAGCACCCCCGCCAACATTTTCCTGATCAGCCTCTCGCTGTTCATGACGTTCTTCGTCATGGGGCCCACCTTCGACCGGGCGTGGAACGACGGCGTCAGGCCCTTGACGGAAAACCGGATCTCGGAGGCCGAGGCGTTCACCAAGACGACCGAGCCGTTCCGCGAGTTCATGCTGACCCATGTGCGGCCGAAGGATCTCCAGATGTTCAGCGATCTGGCCGCGGTCAACTATCCCAAGCCCAGCGAGGGAGAGAGGATCGACCTGAGGATCCTCATCCCGGCCTTCATGATCTCCGAGCTCCGGCGCGGCTTCGAGATCGGGTTCCTGATCGCGCTCCCGTTTCTCGTCATCGACATGATCGTCGCGACCCTGGTGATGTCGATGGGCATGATGATGATGCCCCCCACGGTCCTCGCCTTGCCGTTCAAGATCCTCTTCTTCGTCCTGATCGACGGTTGGAACATTCTCGTGAGCGGGCTGGTCCGGTCGTATTTCTGATCATCTGGCTCTTCTTTCTCAGCCGGCCACAATTTTTGACGGCCGTGGAACGACCAGCAACCTTCGCACAAGGTTGACGGCGCAGAACTGGTCTCGACAAGACACATAATATCGAGATTTCCTATGCCTGGTCGTCAACATGCCGAAAGACTATGGAGTAGTTTGATGCTGCTGGGCGCTCGGCGTCTGGCAGCCTTGGCGGCGATCGGTCTCGCGGTCTTCCTGTCGGTCGGCATCGGAGCCTATTACTTGAGCCGCCCGGCGCAGGAAACGCTCTATACGGGTCTCGATCGCGAGGATGTCGGCCGCATGGGCGCCGTCCTGAAGGATGCTGGCATCCCCTTCGATGTGAGCGCGGACGGAACGGCGCTCCTCGTCAGCTACGGCAATACGGCCCAGGCCCGGATGCTTCTTGCGGAGAAGGGCCTGCCGCACAGCACGAAATCCGGCTACGAGCTCTTCAACGATCTCGGTTCGCTCGGCCTGACCTCCTTCATGCAGGAGGTCACCAAGGTGCGGGCGCTGGAAGGCGAGCTCGCCCGGACGATCCAGGGCATGAAGGGCATCAAGGCCGCCCGTGTCCACATCGTCTTGCCGGATCGCGGTTCCTTCCGCCGCGAGCAGCAGCCGCCCTCCGCCTCCGTCGTTATCCGCACGGTTCCCGCAGACGACGCCTCGTCGGCCCAGGCGATCAGGCATCTCGTCGCCGCGGCGATCCCCGGGATGGCCGTCGACAAGGTCACCGTCATGAATACCGACGGCACCCTGCTGATGTCGGGCGACGATGCGGCGAACGCATCGACCGGCAAGATGGCCCGCCTCGAGAAGACCGTCGGCCTGGAGATCCAGGATAATGTCCGGCGCACGCTCATGCCCTATCTCGGAACGGGCAATTTCGAGGTCAGCGTTGCGGCGCGCCTGAGCACGGACAAGGTCAGTACTAACGAGACGATCTTCAATCCGGAATCGAAGGTGGAGCGGTCGACACGGACCATCAAGGAGACGGAAGTCTCTCAGAACCGCAGCGGCCAAAAGCCCACGACGGTCCAGCAGAACCTGCCGGACGAGACCGTTCGCGCCGAGTCGGGCGAGAGCGCCAGCGAGGACAATCAGCGCCGCGAGGAACTGACGAACTACGAAATTTCCTCGAAGACGATCCAGACGATCAGCGACGGCTACCAGATCAAGAATCTGTCGGTGGCCGTGCTGGTGAACAAGTCACGCATCGCCGCCCTGCTCGGGGAGAATGCGACGCCGGCGGACATGGATGCCAAGATTGCGGAGATCGAGCAGCTCGTGTCGTCTGTAACGGGCTTCAGCAAGCCCCGTGGCGACCAGATCAAGGTTGCGGCCGTGAGCTTCGTCGATGATGGCGGCATGCTCCAGCCGGTTGCCGGGCCGTCCATGGCCGAGATTCTCATGCGCCAGTTCGGAACGGTCGTGAATGCGCTCACCATTCTCGCCCTGTGCGCCATGATGATCTGGTTCGGATTGCGTCCCGCGGTCAGGATGCTCGTGGCACGCCATCAAGCCGATCTCGAGCTGCAGAGAGAGCAGGCTGCGGCGCTGGCTGCCGCTGAGGCCGAGGAGGCTCTCGAGCATAGTGGAGAGGCTGGGACTGCCCTGCAGCTCGCCGATGCGGAGGCCGGTCAGAATCTGATCGAGATGCCGCGGACACCGCAGCGCAAGCTGGAGCAGATCGTCGAGCTCAGCGAGGAGCAGGCCGCAGCAGTGCTCAAGCAGTGGCTCGGGCGGGAGGCTGCATAATGGCCGTGACGATCGCAAGCCTGCTGGCGGACTTCTCGCCGAAGTCGGGCGGCGAAGCGCTCGGTATCGGACTTCTGAGAGCTGCCAGGGCCGCGCCTGAGCCGATGCCGGAGCCTGTTCAGCTGGTGGTCGACCGGCAGGCCGAGTTGCTGAAGGCCGTCGAAGCGAAGGCACGCGCCGAGGAACGGGAGGGCGCTCGTCTCGCCCTTGAGGAGGCAGTGGCAGCGGAGAGAGCACGCTACGAGCAGGAGATGCAGGCCGAGCGCGCGGCGTGGATCGACCAGCAGGCGCTGCAGATCACGACTCAGCTCCTGGAAGGCCTGGGGCGCATCGAAGCATTCCTGTCCGAACGGGTCGCAAGCATCCTCAGACCCTTCGTATCGGACGCGATGCGCCAGAAGACACTCGAAGAGCTCGAGGAGACTCTTGCGACGATCCTGTCGGGAGGTGAGGCGAAGCTTCTCAAGATCACAGGCCCTGAGGATCTGCTGCTGTCGATGAAAGACCGAATGGGGTCCCACGGGGACGCAATCGAATTTAGTCCGGGCGAGCACGTCGAGGTCAGCGTCGTCGCCCGTGACACAACTCTTCGGACGCAGTTTGACGCGTGGTCAAGCCGGCTGAAGCAGGCCCTGGAAGGCTGACAGGTCATGGCTAGTGCGGAAAAGCAGGAAATCGTCATCGTCCGCCGAAGCGGCGATGGCGAGGATGTCGTCAAGGGTGGCGCATGGAAGATCGCTCATGCGGACTTCATGACGGCCATGATGGCATTCTTTCTCGTGATGTGGCTGATCAGTCTGACCGACGAAGAGACGCGAAGCGGCGTCGCCAACTATTTCAACCCCGTCCAGCTCGCGGAATCGACGCCGAACAAGAAGGGGCTCGACGACCCGCAGAACGTGCCGCCCGACAACGAGACGGACAACACCAAGGACGGCAAGGAAAAAGGAAGCGGCGAGGGGACCGGCGGCAAGTCCCACCAGTTGCGCAAGCCCCGGTTCAAGGAAGGCGCTCTCTTCCAGGATCCCTATGCGGTGCTCGCGCGCATTGCCGACGAGGTCGAAGCCACCCCGCACGACACGCTCGGGGCCGACGTCACGCCCGGCGAAAGCGACATGCCGGGTCTCAAGGCCGGTGAAGCGTTCAGAGACCCGTTCGATCCTCTCTACTGGCAGGTCGCTCCCATCGATGAGCTGAAGACGGAGACGCCCGCAAAGCCGGGAACCGCCGCTCCCGCACCGTCGAAGGCGGTGATGGATGCCGTGGCGGCCTTGAAGGCGCCGACCGGTAAACAGGATTCGAAGGCCGCCGCTGCTCGGCCTGGACAGCCAGCGCCGAATGACACACCGGCGGATGGCGGCTCTCAATCCGCTGCATCGGATGCGAGCGCAGTAACGGATGCGGATCGGAAGGCCGCCGAGCTGAAGAGTGAGATCCTCAAAGCCGTCCAGGCATCGAAAGATGTCTCGCCGCAGCCTCATGTCGAGGTGCGGCGCACGGGAGCCGGAACGCTCATCAGCCTCACGGACGACTTCGATTTCACCATGTTCGCCGTCGGGTCGGCAGAGCCTCATGCGAAGGTTGTGCGCGCGATGGCGGAAATCGCCAAGATCCTTCAGTCCCGTCCGGGCAAGATCGTGATCAGGGGCCATACGGATGCGCGGCCCTTCAAATCGGCAAACTACGACAACTGGCGCTTGTCTCATGCGAGGGCGCAGATGGCCCTGTACATGCTAGTGCGGGGCGGCTTGAACGAGAGCCGGATCGTGCGCGTCGAAGGGCATGCCGACAGGGAGCCGAAGATCCCAAGCGATCCGAAAGCGGATCAGAATCGTCGGGTTGAGATCCTTCTGCAGGAGTGATCGCGGTGAAAGGTCTATCTCGGGCGATTCTCCTAGCCTCGCTGATGGTTTCGTCCATCCCGGCGGCGGCTGAGACGGAGCAGCCATCCACCGGGGAACAGCCGGTCGAACAGGATGTTCACGTCGCGAGCACTCCCGTCCCGGTTCAGCTGGTGCGGACATTGCAACTGATGCAGGATCAGATTGCCCTGGGATCCACGGAAGCACATCTCGGGCAGCGCGGTCTTCTCGGGATTCTCGATGACCGGTTCATGAACCTGCCGCCCGAGACCTGGCACAGCAGCAGGAATGTCCGCGCTGCGGTCTCGCTGGTCCTCAGCGGAGGCAAGCCGGATATTCTGAGAAAGCTCCTGGAGCAGGGCTCATCGGTGGTGTCGGAGACCGACCGTCCCTTGATCGAGGGAGCCCTTGCCTATGTGGAGGGGCGGGAGGAGGCGGCGCAGAACGTTCTGGCCGCTTTGGACCCCCGTGTGCTTCCTCCCACGCTCGGTGCGCAGCTGGCGCTGGTTCAGTCGGCGCTGGTCGTGCGCAAGAGCGCGGCGAAGTCCGACGAGCTGCTCGATTTCGTGCGGCTGCAGGCGCCGGGAACACTTCTCGAGGAGGCGGCGCTTCGAAGGCAGGTCTTCGTCGCGAGCCAGACCAACGATATCGGGAAGTTCCAGTCTCTGGCGACCGATTATCTGCGGCGTTACAGGCATTCCATCTATGCAGGCAACTTCCGGCAGCGCCTGGCTTCGGCTCTGACGCGGATCGATTTCGGAAAGGAATCGGCGCGCTTCGACGGCATCGTGGCGATGATGTCCGAGCTTGAGCCGGAAGCGCGGCGCGAGCTCTATCTCCTAGCCGCCCGCGCCTCGATCGAGCAGGGATTGACCACATCGGCCCGGATGATGGCGGACAAGGCCCAGGAGCTCGCCGGACAGGACAAGCCGAGTGCCGCGAGAGCAAAGCTCTATCAGGCCGCGTCTGCGATTACCTCACCGGAGGGCATCAACGGCGCGGTCGGGGATCTGCGCAGCCTCGACCGGTCCGTTCTCGCGGCGAGCGATCTGACCCTTCTGGATTCGGCCCTCGCGATGGCAAGCCAGATCCGCACCCTGCCGGGGATGGTGGCCGATCAGGCCAAAGAGGCAAAGCCCGTCGTGACGAAAGTGGCAGAAAGCCAGCCGACGCAAGGACTGGAACAGCTTCAATCGCTATCCAGGGCTCGTGACGCTCTCAGCCGCGTCGACCAACTGATCAAGAAATAGGCTTGAAGAAGCATGAGCCGACTCGACATTCTGCCGCAAGCTGCACCGAGATTTGTTGACACTCCATCCGCTCGTGGCTCTTCGGCCACGCCGGATGGACAGGGGAGCAGCGGCAATTCCGCGGCGCAGGGCTTCGACGCCTTGCTCGAGGGCCTGTCGGGAAATCTTCAAAAGGACGGCAACGCATCCGCTTCGGACGTTTCCACTCTCGCGGGCGATGAAGCGGATCGCGCGACTGGCGAGCCGGCGCCGGATGACAGCGATTCGCTGCAGGCGCTGCTTTCGAACGCGCTGACGGACAACGGCTTCGGCGATGCGACAGGTTTCCAGGCGTCCGGCGCCGCCCTTGCCACGCTCGAAGCGCTTCTGCCCCGCATCCTCGAGCAGGCGAGCAACGGCGAGCGAGTCGGTGACAGGCAATCGGGTTCGTCGTCAGGCGTGCCCAATCTGCTTCTACTGCAGCAGGGCAGCGAGGAGATCGATCTGGCGAACCCGGGATTGGGAGCAAGGCTTCCGATCGATGTCCAGAAACAGGAAACTCATTTCAGGCCCATCGTGGAGGGGTTCGATCTCGCGTCCTCGAATCCGGAAGCCGTTGACCCAAGCGAGCCCGGTCCGGTGGTAAATGACGTGCTGACCCGGGCGCTCAAAGCGGCGGGATCGGGCGGTCTGCAGCAGAGCGATCGCACGTTGCCGACCCAAGCGGCGCCGGCCGAGGCGGTCGACAGCGCGTCGGCGCAGACGGCCGACGAGCGCGAGGGCATCAATAGGATTTCGCCCGGCACACGCAACGACCGCTCTGACGTGCAAGGGCCTTCGCCGGCAGGCGGGACGAAGGCGGAGGGCACGTCTTTGCCTCCTGCAACCCTTCAGCAGATTGCCGGGACGATCATTGACGATGCCGAGAGCCTGTCGGGGTCGCAACCTACATCCTTGCCGGGTGACGGTTCGAACCGCGTCGCCACGGCGAAAGCCTCCGCCGGTGCGCTCAGGGTCCTTCACCTTCAGCTGAAGCCGGCTGAACTCGGCCTCGTGACGATCAAGATGCGGCTTGCCGGCGACGGCCTCGAGATGGAACTTCAGACAGAAAGCGAGGAGACGGCCGAACTCCTCAGAAACGACGCAGAGAAGCTGTCGAGCCTTCTGCGGGTCTCCGGGTACCGCCCGGACGCGATCACCATTCACTCCACCGAAGCCGCTGCACATGATCGTTCCTCCTTCCAGCGTCCCCAACAGGGATCCCAATCGCAAGGTCAATCCTTCGAGCAGGGCGCAGCATCCGGGCAGGGCGACTCGTCCCGTCACCGGCAGGGCCAGCAGGAGCGTGGCGGTCCGGATGTCCGCAAAGGCTCGGACCAAGCTCAAACCCCTGGCAGTAGCGGCTCTGGCGGGGTCTATCTTTAGTGTCCAGCCCGCCGCTGCCCAATCCCAGACGGGCTTGTGCGAGCGGGAAATGATCCGCGCCTCAGCGAAATACGGCGTGCCGCTAGGAATGCTCTATTCCGTCGGGCTCACCGAAACCGGCCGAAGGGGCAGTCTGCAGCCCTATGCGATGAACATCGAAGGACGAGCCGTGTTCGCCAACAGCGCGGCCGAGGCGGTCCAGCATTTCGAAGCAGCGAGCCGGTCCGGCGCGAGGCTGATCGATCTCGGCTGCATGCAGATCAATCATCTCTATCACCGCGAGAACTTTCCGTCCCTGGAAGGCATGCTCAATCCGCGCACCAATGTGGAATATGCCGCCCGCTTCCTGCGGGAGCTCAAGACCCGTCACGACACCTGGACCATGGCGGTTGCCCGCTATCACGCCGGCCCGAACAACGATCCGGCGCAGAAGCATTATGTTTGCCGCGTGATCGCCAACATGGTCGCAACCGGGTTCGGGCAGTGGACGCCTGCGGCGCGCGTCTTCTGCGCCGACGCTCCAGGCCTGAGCAAGGGACAGACGGCGTCGTCGGACGGCTGATGCTCCGCCGGCGGCGCATACCGCGTCCTATCGTGTCATTTCGATAGCGGCGCTTGAGTTGCTCAGCGTTCCGACAAGCGACGCTTCGGCGCCGGACAGGCGGGCTACCGGCTGCCCGCGCGAGAAGAGAACGACCTGATCGTCGCGGAAGCTCCATCCATTCACGGCTCGCATGGCGTCCTGAGAGCACCCTTGCGTCGAAGCCTTGTAGAGGTCCAACGAGGGAACGCTCGAGAGCTGGACCTTGCAGCTCGATGATCCGACGGTAGCTTTCCAGGATCCTGCATAGGAGGAGGCGCGCTTGGGATTCGCAAAGACGCCGGGCGGACTTGCCTGGATCGGCGCGGCCGCCTGGCTACCCGCGGGCAGCGACGAAAGCGCGGAGATCCCAGGCGGGTCGAGGACAGGATCGGCTGGAGCTTTGTCGCCGAAGCCCGGAGCCGGAAGCATATCGACCTCCGCGAATACCTCATAGCGCCGCGTTCGGGCCGCAGGAGCGTCGATTACGGGAACATCCGGATAGACGGCCACAGACCCGTCGACGGCATCCTGCGCCGTGACAATGACCGGCCGGCCCCAGGGAGCCGAGTATTCCGGATAGCTTCTGCGAACATGCACCGGCCCCCACGGACCCTGGCTGTAAAGCATGTCCGTCGAATTGCAGGCCGAGACCGTGCCTGACAATCCGAGCAGAATCGCGATGACTGGTTTTTTTCGCTGCATGATCTTGGCTTCAGGCGGCCCGCGCTCAGTGCCGAACGGTCTCGCCGAGGCAATAGGAAGACATGAACCGCAGCGGCAGTGGCCTCAAGCGGGCGGAGGAGAGAATGCGTGCGAAGGCCGAAGGATCGAACTCGGATCCATCGAGACCGTCGTCGAGGATGATCTTGTTGATCGTCACCCCGATGTCGCGGTTGCCGAATATCAGCTGGAAGAGCACCGTGACGGCGCCATGGACGAACTCCATGTCGAAGACGATGGACGAATCATCCCGATCGGTGTCGGCACTGGCGGCATAGCCGTAGGACAGGGTCTCGCCCTTGAAGAAGAGCTCTGCCGAGGACATCATGATGTCGTCCATGTTGCCGTGCAGTCGATTGTCGGCGTAGAACCTGATGATATCCGCATCGGTCAGGCAGAAATCGGCGATCACATCCTTGATGTTGCATGCCAGGACTTCCTCGAAGGCTTGCATTTCCCAATGTTCTCTCACCGGGGATGCCGTATCGACGCTGCGCAGGCTTCTCATTTCGACCTCGTGAGGATGTAGAACAGGATCTGGGCGACCGCTTTGTAGAAGTCGGGAGGAATCATTCGATCGATTTCCACATGGTCATACATGGACCTTGCCAGAGGCTTGTCCTCGATCACCGGAACGCCGCTCGCTTCGGCGATCTCGCGGATCTTGAGCGCGATGAGGTCCTTGCCCTTGGCCACGACGATTGGTGCGTTCGCCTCGCTGCGCTCATAGCGTAGGGCGATGGCAAAATGGGTTGGATTGGCGATCACGAAGGTCGCCTTCGGAACCGCGGCAAGCATGCGCTTGCGGCTGCGATCCTGAGCCAGCGAGCGCATGCGCGCCTTGACCATCGGGTCGCCTTCCATCTGCTTGTATTCTTCCTTGACTTCCTGCTTCGTCATCTTCAGGTCGCTCTGCCATTTGAAGCGCGCCCACAGGAGGTCGGCTGCTACGAGAACGATCGTGGCGATCGCGATGGCGGATACAAGGCGCATCGCCATGGTCAACATCAGCTCCGGCAGGAGAGAGGGATCACTGAACATGGCATTCAAGACCTTATATTGCTCCGACTTCAGGAGCAGAAGACTGACGAGAGACACCGTCCCAAACTTGAACAGCGACTTTAGGAACTCCACCAAACCCTGGCGGCCGAAGATCCGCTTCCAACCGCCCGCCGGCGATATCCGGTTCCATTGAGGTCTGATCCGCTCCGTGACGATGGACGGCACGTTCTGCAGGATCGAGGCCGCGAGGCTGCAGCCGGCCAGGATCACGATCGTGGGGATGAGAAGCTGGCCGACCTCGAGCGCCACCGCGTGGATCAGGGCCACGGCATCCGATCCGCTTTCCAGGCGAAAATCTTCCGGGCGATTGACGAACAGCGACAGCTTCTCCGTCAACGACTTCGTCGTGCTGCGAGCCGCGAAGGCGAGGACGAGGAGGATGCCGAGAAGGGAAGCGAACATCGGCGCTTCTCTCGAGAAGGGGATGTTCCCCTTCTCGATGGCGTCGCGAACCTTCTTGTCGGACGGCGCTTCTGTCTTGCTGTCCTTGTCGTCGGTATCAGACATCGGCCAAGCTTCGCTCGCTAGCGCATCGTGCGGGCAAGTGGATCCGGATTTTCGCCCTCAACGATGCGCCGGCCAGGAGAAGGAGCATCGGAGCTGACCCCAAAAGTGGGTCCGTTCTTAGGTCCGATGCTCTAGAAGTAGGCCTCATCCTCAGCCTCTGAATTGATGACGATCTCTCCCCTGCCGGCCATCTCGAGCGCCAAGTCGGTGATCGTCCGCCTTGCTTCCGCGATATCGCGGTGCGCGGATGGTTCCTTGCTGTTCAGCTCGTGCTCGATCATGCGGCGCACACGCGACGACAGAGCGGAGAGAACGACCTTTCGGAACTCCTCGTTCGTCCCCTTGAGGGCAAGGACGACACGATCCGGCGGAACCTGATCGAAGAGGGTGGTGCGGTCCCGGGGCGTGAGCTTCACGATATCGTCGAAGGTGAAGAGCAGGCCTCGGAGGATTTCGGCCGATTTCGGCCGCACGGCGGAGAGGCTGCTCAGAACATCCTCCATGTGATCGCGCTCCATCTTGTTGATGATGTCGGCGATTTTCGCGTGCGTGTCCGCGCCTGCATTCTTGGAGAAGTTTGCCATGAAGTCGTCGTGCAAGGTCTTCTCGATACTCTTCATCGTCTCGTCGACGATGGGCTTCATGCTGAGCATGCGACGCATGAGATTGTTGCGCAGCGGCTGCGGCAGCTGCGTCATGATCTTGGCCGCACAGGAGGGCTTCACCCTGGACAGGATGAGCGCCGCCGTCTGCGGATGCTCCTTCATCAGGTAGGAGGCGATGGCGCTCTCGGAGACGGTGGAAATCCGCTCCCAGATGCTCCGGTTGGCGTTGCCGACGACCTCGCTCATGATGTTGGAGATCTGTTCCGGGCTCAAGATTCCCGTCAGCAGCTTCTCGATATGCGCCGCGCCGCCGATCAGATCGGCGCCGTCGGAGAAGTTCGAGGCGAATTCCTCCACCAGCTGCTCGATCTGGCTGGGCGAGACGGGACCCAGCTGAGCCGCAGATTTGGTGACGAGACGGATTTCCTCCTCGGAGAAATGCCTGAGGATCTTGCTGGCAGCAGGCTTCCCCATGGCGAAGAGGAGCGTGGCGACACGCTCGGGTCCTTTAAGGACCTTGGTGCCGCTTGCTTTCATTGGAACATGCGCGACCATGCCGGGGAGCCAATCAGCTGTTCATATCATTCGTCGGAGGACCGACGATCTCGGTCAGCGAAATGCCGAAGCGCGAGTTGTCGTCCTCGACCACGACGACTTCTCCCCGTGCGATGATGCGTCCGTTCACGACCACGTCGACGGGCTCGCCGACTCTGTGATCGAGGGGAACGATCGCGCCGCGTCCCAGCTTCATCAGGTTGGCAACCGGCATGGTTGCAGAACCCAGGACGACCTGGATCGTCACGGGAATTCGCAGGATGGAATCCAGATTTCGTCGGCCGCCCAGCTTATCGTCTTGGTTGGACGGACCGTCGGTGCCTTTTCCGAAGGCGCTGTCCTGCCAGGTCGCCTTGTCTTGGGATTTGGTTTCGAAGGGATTTGTCATGGGAAACTACCTTACGAACGGACGGTGCCGGAACGGGAGTGGATCTGGTCGCGTGCTTCTTGAGTCAGGGCCTCAAGCTGCCGCGTGATGGCCTGGGCTTCCTCGATGCGCTGCGCCAACGCCGCGAGAGTTTCCTTCCCCTCGGTGCCGAAGCTCACAACCGCCTTCTGAGCCGCTGTCAGCGCCGTTCCAGTCTTATCGAAGATCTGCTGATACTCGGCATGATACCGGTCGAGCTTCCGGAGCTTCACGTACATCACGGCGACCATGATGCTGGTCGTCACGAGGGCAAGGAAGAGAATCGTGTTAGCGAGGGAGGACATCATCGAGAAACTCTTTTTCCTGGTCGATGTGCTCGTCGACCTTGAGCACGTAGGATCCTTCGGATTGCCCGATATGACACCAGAACAGGCCCTGGTGACTGCCTTCGAGCTTGACCCTGCTGCGCGGCGTTGCCTGCAATTCGATCACGTCGCCAACTTTCAGATCGGCGATCTCGCCGAGGGAGAGGAAGCGCTCTTCAAGAACGGCTTTCAGCGTGACCTCGGTCTTCCTCACTTCCGTCGCGATCTGCTTCATCCAGCGCGGATCGCGGCCGGACGATTCGCCGGTGACCACATGGGAGAGGGCTTTGCGCATTGGGTTCAGGACCGATTGCGGGATGATGACGAACATTTCGCCGCCGCGGTTGAGCGCCTGGAGAAGAAACTTCGCCGCGACCGCCTGGTTGTTCCGCCGGCCAATGATGGCGAAGTCCATGCGGGTCTCAATGCGCTCGAGCTTGAACTTCGTGTCGGCGATCAGCGAGAAGGAGGCTTGAAGCGCCTTCGCCACCTGCTCGAAGAGCGTCTGGGCCATCCTCAGCTCGATATTCGAGAAGCCGCGCGCTTCCTCGATGGGGGGTTCCGATCCGTCCGAGCCGAACAGGACCTCCACCATGGTGTAGATGAAGTCGCGGTCGAAGCCGATCAGGATATGGCTGTCCCATTCGGGAGCATGGAAGATGCCTGCGACCGCATTGGCCTCGTACATCTCCAGGATCTCGGTGATGCGCCCGCTCTCGATCCCGCTTAGCGAGTAGTACATGGGCGAGGCCGCCATGTGGCGCAGATGTTCGGCGCAGCTCGTCGACATACGGTCGAAGATCACATGCAGCATCGGCAGGCGGTCAACGGACAGGCCGGCCGCATCTAGAAGCATGTCGCGGATATCGGTGGCGCTATGGGCTGCACTCATGATCAGGCTGCCTCTTTCAGCTCTTCGGAACGACCGCCCGAGGTGGTGGCGGCCTCCACTTCATCGATCGTCGGGCGATACTCGACGGAAATGCCCTTGCGCCCGTGCTCCACGGCGATCTGGGGGAGGGCGCCGTTCATGTAGGCGATGAGTGCCTGCTTGACGATGATGTAGACGCGGGTCTGCTTCTCGCGGGTGGCCTTCACCTTGTTGGCGAGCGGCGACAGGAAGGCGTAGGAGATGAAGATGCCGGCGAAGGTTCCCACGAGCGCCGATGCGATCAGTCCGCCGAGGATGGTGGGCGATTGGTCGATGGCGCCGAGAGCCTTCACGATTCCGAGAACGGCGGCGACGATGCCGAGAGCGGGGAGCGCCTCCGAGACCGTGTTGATGGAGTAATAGGGCTTGCTCCGGTCGCGCTTCAGGGTGTTGATTTCCTCTTCCATGAGCGCTTCGATCTCATGGGGGCGGGCATTTCCGATGATGATCAGGCGAGCGTAGTCGCAGATGAAGAGCGTGAGATCCTTGTCCTTGAGCACGCTCGGAAACGCCTTGAAGATCTCGGATTCTTCCGGCTGATCGATATGACCTTCGACCTCGTTGCGGGGGCGGTTCTTCAGCTCCCGCATGAGCGCATATAGAAGGCCGAGGATCGAGAGGTAGTGGTCTCTCTTCGGGACAGCCCCGGAGATCGCCTCCCGCGCGGCCCGGCCCGTGTCCTTCACGAGCGCCATCGGGTTGGCGATGATGAAGGTGCCGATCGCGATGCCGCAGATGATGACATATTCCCAAGGCTGCCAGATGACAGCCAAGTGACCGCCCATGGCGACATAGCCGCTGACAAGCGAGCCGATGGCGACGGCCAGTCCGATCAAGACGCCCAAAGCTATGATCCTTCTGAGAATTCCGGTTTGCTGAAGATGTCCTAACTGCGGAGGCTTGCGCGAAGCTGGAAACGGAAGAGCAAGCCTCGTGCAAGGCTGTTCGGCTATCGAAGCGACAAGACAGGCGGCAGCCAGATGCCGCGCAAAAGGCCCGGTCCCGACTGAACGATAGGACCGATGGAAAGCCGGAGTTCTCGATGCAATCTTCGCTTTATGTCGCGTTGTCCGCGCAAGTGGCCATGGAACGGCGCCTCAACACGATTGCGAACAATGTTGCGAACATGAACACGGGCGGGTTCCGCGCCGATGAGGTCAAGTTCGAGGAAATCCTCTCTCTTGCCGCGAAGGAGAACGTCTCCTTCGCCTCCTCGGGACAGAATTTCATATCTCGGCGCACCGGCCCGATGACCAAAACGGACAACCCGCTGGATGTCGCGATTCAGGGCGATGGCTGGTTCGCGTTCCAGGGCCCGAGCGGTCCCATCTACACGCGGGATGGCCGCTTCAAGATGAACGAGAACGGCGATCTTCTGACTGTCGACGGCTATCGGGTCCTCGATGCCGGCGGCGCACCCATCGCACTCGATCCAATGGCGGGATCACCGATCGTCGGACGGGATGGAACGGTCAGCCAGGGCACGAATCAGGTGGGAGCGATTGGCGTCTTCAATCTGCGGAGCGAGAGCAAGCTGACCCGCTTCGGGAATTCGGGCGTCCTGTCGAGTATCCCCGGCGAGGTCGTTCAGGATTTCACCTCGAGCGGGGTCCAGCAGGGCTTCAGTGAAGGATCCAACGTCAATCCGGTCCTGGAAATGACGAAGATGATCGCCGTCCAGCGCAGCTTCGACAGCGCCGCGACGACGATTCAGGAGAGCGAATCGACCTTCATGGATGCCATCCGGTCCCTTGGGCCGAGCTCCTGATGGCAGTGATGAACGCTCTCCAGAAGCTTGAGCAATTCGTCCTGACCGAGACCGCAGTGCAGCGCAGGGTCAGGATCAGCGGCACGATCCGCGAGATCAGTCCGAGTTATTATCGCGTCGCAGGATTGTCCCAGTTCGTGCGGCTCGGCGATCGCGTCGGCTTCTCCGCTCAGGACAGGACCCAGATCGGCGAGGTCGTCCGCATTGACGACGGCGGCATCACGGTCAAACCCTTCAATGGCCGGATCGATGCAGCGATCGGCATGCCTGCCTTCATCGTCGGCGATATGGATCTCAGTCCCGATCCGAGTTGGAAGGGGCGCGTCATCAATGCGCTCGGCGAGCCGCTCGATGGCCTCGGGCCCCTCGTGCCCGGGCATCATTCGGTGTCGAACGATGCTGAGCCGCCTCTGGCGATGACGCGGGCTCGGGTCAAGACGCCGTTGCGAACCGGCGTCAAGGCCATCGATCTGTTCACCCCCATCTGCGAGGGGCAGCGCATCGGAATCTTCGCCGGTTCCGGAGTCGGAAAATCCACCCTCCTGACGATGCTCGCGAAATGCGAAGGCTTCGACACGATCGTCGTCGCGCTGGTCGGAGAGCGCGGCCGGGAGGTGCGCGAGTTCCTGGAAGGTCCGATCCACGCCAACCTGTCCAGATCGGTCATGGTGGTCTCCACCGGCGACGAAAGTCCAATGATGCGCCGCCAGGCCCCGAGAACGGCCGTGACGCTCGCGGAATATTTCCGCGATTGCGGCGATTCGGTGCTGCTGATCGTCGATTCGGTTACGCGCTACGCACATGCCGCCCGAGACGTTGCGCTTGCCGCCGGAGAGCCGGCGGTTGCGCGCGGCTACACGCCCAGCGTCTTCAGCGACCTGCCGCGCCTTCTGGAGCGGGCCGGGCCCGGCGAGGAAGGGCAGGGGTCGATCACCGGCATTTTCTCCGTCCTCATCGACGGCGACGATCATAACGACCCGGTCGCCGACAACATCCGCGGCACCCTCGACGGGCACATCGTTCTGGACCGTTCCATCGCCGACCAGGGTCGCTATCCGGCGATCAACGTCCTCGGATCGATCTCGCGCCTTGCGGACAATGTCTGGTCGCCGGACCAGAAGGAGCTCGTCCGGCGCCTGCGCGGATTGATCGCGCGCTACGAGGACACCAGGGATCTCCGGCTCATGGGGGGCTATCACCCGGGCAACGACCAAGAGCTCGATCAGGCCGTTGTCCTGGTTCCGAAGATCTATGAGGCGCTGCGCCAGGATCCGTCCAGCCCCGTGAGCCGCGATGCGTTCATGGATCTGGCTCAGGCCCTCAAGCAATAGAAATGCCGGCCCCATGGACATCTGGTTCCGGATCGCAACACAGCTTCGCACAAGCGTGGTGATGTTTAGTTCAGCTCGAAACCCTAGGAGTTTCTCATGAGTCTTTATGGCGTTCTTCGTAGCGGCGTTTCTGGCATGAACGCACAATCGAACAAGCTGGGTACCGTCGCCGAGAACATCCAGAACTCGAGCACGACCGGATACAAGCGTGCTTCGACGGAATTCTCGTCCCTGATTCTGCCGTCGAGCGAGGGGAGTTACAATTCCGGCTCGGTCACCAGTAGGGTTCGCTACACGATCGCCGATCAGGGGCCGATCGCCTACACGACCTCGGCATCGGACCTCGCCATCTCAGGAAACGGTTTCTTCGTCGTCACGGACCCGGGCGGATCGCCTTATCTGACCCGCGCCGGCAATTTCGTCAAAGACGGCCGGACCGGCAATCTGGTCAATGCCTACGGCTTCACGCTCATGGGCTACAAGCTGGGCGCGGGGGCGGTCGAGCCCTCCCTCAACAGCCTCGACGGCGTCGTGCCGGTCAATATGTCCTCCTTCGCCATGCAGGCGGCGGGTTCGACGGGCGGAACCTTCAAGGGCAACCTGCCCGATGGTGCCCCGACCGTCGTGCCTCCTGCCGTCAGCAAGCAATCGTCGCTTCAGGTCTACGACAAGGTCGGCAATCCGGTGAAGGTCGACATCACCCTCGCCAAGATAAGCGATACGCAATGGACCATCAGCGTCGCCAACGGCACGAATCCCTTGGATCCGATCACCGGAACGACGACGATGGCTCTCACCTTCGACGCCGACGGCCAGGTGACCGGTACCTCCAGCATGAACTTCAACATTCCCAACGGCGAGCCCTTCACGCTCGACATGGCGGGCATGACGCAGCTCGCCGGCGAGTACAACGTCACCGGCACCTCCAACGGTAATGCTCCGTCCGCGGTGAAGGACGTGGAATTCGCCGCCGACGGCACGGTCTATGCGGTCTATGAGGACGGCACCCGCGTCGGCGCGTACCGCATCCCGCTCGCCACGGTTCCGAGCCCCGACAACCTCGATCCCCGCGCCGGCAACGTCTACGAGACGACGGCCAGCTCCGGCGGTTATCAGGTGGGCTTCCCGGAGATGTCCGGCTTCGGCTCCATCGCATCCGGCGCGCTCGAGGGCTCGAACGTGGATATCGGCACCGAGCTCACCGCCATGATCGAAGCCCAGACGAGCTACACGGCGAACTCGAAGGTGTTCCAGACAGGATCCGAGCTTCTCGACGTGCTGATGAACCTGAAGCGGTAGTCCTGTTCTCTCTTGCTCCGGGGTCCATGATCCATGTCCTTGTCTGTCGCCTATAACACGGCACGCTCGTCGCTGCAGGCGTCGCAATCCCAGATAGCGGTTGTGTCGCGCAACACGTCGGGTGCCTCCGATCCCAACTATTCCCGCAAGCTGGCCGTCCTGACGACCACGGGTGGGTTTGCGCGGGTCACCGTCTTTCGCGCAAGCGATCAGGCTCTTCTGACGAAGATGCTGGAGACAACCTCCACGTCTGCCACCCAGAAGGCCCTGCTCGAGGGGTTGCAGAAGCTGAGCCAGACGATCGGCGATCCGGAACTCGACCAATCCCCTGCGGCGCGGGTCGGCGCGTTGAACAGCGCTTTCCAGCAATATGCCAATGCTCCCGACAGCACCGCGATGGCGCAGGCCTTCATCAAGGCCGCTTCGAACCTGGCCAATTCCCTGAACCAGGCCACGGCTGCGATCCAGGCTGTCCGCCTGGAGACCGATGGAGGCATGGCGGCGTCCGTCGCGCGGATCAACGATCTCCTCACCAAGTTCGAGCAGGTCAATCAGCAGGTCGTGAGCGGCACCGCGCTCGGGGCCGACGTCAGCGATGCCATGGATACGCGGGACGGGCTGATCGCCCAGTTGTCCGAAGAGATGGGCATCACGGTCGTTCCGCGCGCCGGCAACGATATCGCGCTCTATACGGATGGCGGCGTGCCGCTGTTCGACCGGACCGCGCGACCGGTGACGTTCAACCCGACGACGGTGTTCGGGGCGGGGACGACGGGTGGCGACGTCTTCATCGACGGGATTCGCGTGACGGGCGAGGGGGCGCTGATGCCCCTGAATTCCGGCAATCTCGTCGGACTGGCGAAGCTTCGCGACGAGGTGACGGTCGATTACCAGACGCAGCTCGACGAAATCGCCCGCGGCCTGATCGCGGCCTTCGCCGAAAGCGATCAGAGCGGCACTGCGCAACCCGACATGCCGGGAGTGTTCACCTTCGGTGGTGCCACTGGCGTCCCGACCATGCCGGCTTCCGCCGGGCTCGCCGGTCTGATCAAGGTCAGTGACGCCGTCGATCCAACGAAGGGCGGCAAGTTCGAGAATATCCGGGATGGCGGCATCAACGGCGCGGATTATGTCTACAACCCCGCCGGCAGCACGAATGCCGCTTTCTCCAAGCGTCTCTACGCGCTTGCGGATGGGATGACCGCGCAGCGCCCCATCGCCGCGGGACTCGGGTTCGGTCCCACCGCATCGCTGCAGGGGCTGGCTTCTCTCTCCGGAAGCTGGATCGAGAATGCACGCCAGAGCGCCAGCCAGAGCGTCGAATACCAGACGACGCTCCTCGGCCATGCCTCGGAAGCACTTTCGAATGCGACAGACGTCAATATGGATGATGAGACCGCCCTCATGCTGCAGTTGGAGAAATCCTACTCGGCCTCGGCGAAGCTGCTGTCGGTCATCGACCAGATGCTCAAAACTCTTCTCAGCGTCGTAGGCTAAGCCATGAGAACGACTTTCGTCTCCACAATGTCCCTCTGGAACTCGTCTAAGTCGTCGCTGGACAAGCTTCAGACAAACCTGATCAAGGCCAACAAGGAACTCGTCTCCGGTCGCGAAGCCGATGTCGGTCTGAAGCTCGGCTACAAGACGGGAAAGACCCTATCGCTGCGCCAGGACCGAGCCGAGCTGGACGCACTGGCCGACAGCAACGCCTCCGCGCTGCTGCGAATCAAATCCGCAACGACGGGGCTCGGCCAGATCAGGACGAATGCCGACAAGTTCAGGGACGCCTTGATCGCGACCCCGGTCGGCGAGTCGAGCATTGCCACCCTCAAGTACCAGGCTCAGGTCAATCTTACGGGTGCGATATCGTCGCTCAACAGCAGTGTCGGCGACCAGTTCATCTTCGGCGGCCTGAACTCTCAGACGAAGCCGTTGAGTCCATATTTCTCGGATCTCGGACCATCGGCTGCAAAAGCTGCCGTCGATGCCGCGTTCGCTGGGGCGCCGCCGCTCGGTTTCGGCATCGCTCAGGGCGCGGCCGGTGTATCGGCCATCACGCCCGCCCAGATGACGGCTTTCCTGGACGGACCGTTTGCCGATCTCTTCAAGGGAACCAACTGGCAGAACTGGTCGTCCGCTTCGAGCGAGAACGTCCAAAGCCGCATCTCGCCGCAGGAGAAGGTCGAATCCTCCGTCAACGCGAACGATGAGGCGATCCAGAAACTGACCATGGCTTATACCATGATGATCGATCTCGGCATCGACAATCTTAATGACGAGACGCGGGCCGTTCTCGTGAGCAGAGTGGTGGAAATCCTGTCGGCTTCGACGACCGGCCTGACCACGATGCAGTCGAAGCTCGGCGCCGCGCAGGAAAAGATCGAGCAGGCCAACGAACGCCTGAGCCTTCAGAAGGACATACTGGATGAAAAGGTCACTCATCTGGAAGCCGTCGATCCTGCCGAGGCGAAGATCAGGGTCGATCAGCTGATGACGCAGATCCAGACGTCCTATTCGCTCACAGCGCAGCTCAAGGGCCTGAACCTGATCAATTATATCTGATTGTTGGAGTCGACTAATGTACCGTTTCTCTTACGCCGAAGTGATCGAAGACTCCTCAGCGGAATGCCGGCAGCGCGAATTCGAGCTTTTCGAACAGGCGATCAAACTGATGAAGGGCGCTGCGGGAAGGCCAGCCCAGTCGCAGGAAATGATCGAAGCGATCGTATTCGTCCAGCGCCTTTGGACCTTCCTGATCAAGGATCTTGGACATCCGGACAATGGATTGCCCGACAAGCTGAAGGGCCAGCTCATTTCCATCGGCCTCTGGGTCATGCGCGAATCCGACCGTGTGATCAGGGGCGAGCAGAAGAGCCTCGAGGCTCTGATCGATATCAATGCCATGATTCAGGAGGGCCTGAAATGAAAGCTAAAATGCGATTCTCTCTCAAGGCCGGCGAGCGCATCTTCATCAACGGCGCCGTCCTAACGGTCAGCCAGAAGGTCACCCTGAGCCTACTGAACGAGGCGCGGTTTCTCCTCGAGAGCCATGTCCTGCAGCTGTTCGAGGCCACGACGCCCATGCGCCAGCTTTATTTCGTCGTGCAGTCGCTGCTGATCAACCCCCAGGAGGCCGAGAAGGTCATGGGAGCGTTCCAGAAACTGCACGAGTCGCTGCTCCAGTCCGCGACGGACGAGACGATCAAGCAGGCGCTCCTCGGCGCCGGCGAATTGGTGGCGAAGAACAGGATCTTCGATGCGCTCAAGGCTATCAGGATCCTGTTCGAGCCTGAGGTTTCTCAAGCCCCCGTCGCCGCGGAACGGGCGGCCTGATCCAGGAGTATCACCATGAATGTCAACTCTGTCACGAACTCCTATTCCGCCCAGGGCAACGGCACCTCCGGGACATCCTCGACGGCGACTGCAACCTATGAAAACTTCCTGAAGCTTCTAATGGCTCAGATGAAGAACCAGGATCCCACCGAGCCGATGAAATCAACGGAATACATGTCCCAGCTCGCCACCTTCTCGCAGGTGGAGCAGACGGTCAAGACCAACACCAAGCTCGATGCCCTTCTGACATCGGCTGCGCTCACCCAAGTGGATGGTGTCATCGGCCGTACGGTTTCGACCGTCGACGGAACGGTCACCGGCGAGGTGATTTCGGTCGTGATCACGAACGAGGGCGCCGTCGCGAAGCTGAAGGGCGGCGAGGCGCTTCTCCTGGGTCCTGGCGTCGTCGTGAGCTGACCATGAACGAAGTCGATGCCCTTGAACTCGTTCGAGCAGCGATCTGGACCGTCATCATAGCGGCAGGGCCGGCCGTCGCCGCCGCGATGATCATCGGTATCGTCATCGCTCTCATTCAGGCGCTGACCCAGATCCAGGAAGTGACGCTGACGTTCATTCCGAAGATCATCGCGATCCTCGTGGTGGCCCTGGTAACGGGAACCTTCGTCGGATCGCAGATATTTGCATTCACGGAACTGGCCTACGGACGGATTGTCACGGGGTTCTGAGAAGCCCGATCCGCCTGCGGGCGAAGCGCTGCGACCCTCGCGCAAGCTTCATGGTTCATCTGTCGGTCTGAACATTCGTTTGCTGAGCTGACAGGCACATGGACGCAGCTGAAGTCACGACACAGGGCCGCGGCAGGGATCTGGCATTCGCTGGCGCCGTGGTCGGCATCCTTGCCATTCTCTTCCTCCCCATCCCGCCTTTGGCGATCGACATGGGGCTGGCATTCTCGGTCGCCATCTCCGTCCTGATCCTGATGGTGGCGCTCTGGATTCAGAAGCCCCTCGAATTCTCAGCCTTTCCGACGGTCCTTCTGATCGCAACTCTGTTGCGTCTGGCATTGAGCATCGCGTCGACCCGCTTGATCCTATCGGACGGGCACAAGGGAATCGACGCCGCGGGCCACGTGATCAGCGGCTTCTCCCAATTCGTGATGAGCGGTGACTTCGTCATCGGTATCGTGGTCTTCATCATCCTCATCACCGTCAACTTCCTCGTGATCACGAAGGGCGCGACCCGTATTGCCGAGGTGGGCGCAAGGTTCACGCTCGACGCGATCCCCGGCAAGCAGATGGCCATCGATGCCGACCTCTCGGCGGGTCTGATCGACGAGAAGGAGGCGCAGAAGCGGCGGCAGGAGCTGGAGGAGGAAAGCGCCTTCTTCGGCTCCATGGACGGCGCGTCCAAGTTCGTGCGCGGCGAGGCCGTCGCCAGCCTGATCACGATCGCCGTCAACATCTTCGGCGGCATCGTCATCGGCGTGACGCGCCACGGCATGCCGTTGTCGAAGGCGGCCGATGTCTTCGTCCAGCTCTCCGTCGGCGATGGTCTTGTCAGCCAGATCCCGGCGCTCGTCGTGTCTCTCGCGGCTGGTCTTCTGGTCTCCAAAGGCGGTACAAAAGGGCAGGCGCAGCAGGCCGTGCTCGGCCAGCTCGGTGCCTATCCCCGGGCTCTGATGGTGTCCGCCGCCCTGATGTTCGTGTTCGCCATCGTGCCCGGCCTGCCCATGATTCCCTTCCTCGTGCTTGGGTGCTGCATGGGCTTCGTCGCCTATTCCATCCCGAAGCAGCGGGCTGATCAGGCGGCCCAGGCAAAGGCCAAGCTGGCGCAGGAGCAGCAGCAGAACCTTCTCGAATCGCGCGACTCGGTCAAGGAATCCCTCAAGCTGGCGGAAATCGAGCTCTGCCTCGGCAAGCACCTGGCCTCCCATCTTGCGAGCTCGCACGGCGACCTGGCGCACCGGGTGAGCAAGATGCGCAAGAAATTCGCGCAGGATTACGGCTTCGTGCTTCCGGATGTGAAGCTCTCCGACAGCCTCATCATCCCGCCGAAGAGCTATCAGATCAAAATTCATGGAACCGTTGTCGCAGCGCAGGAGGTGCGTCCGGGCGACCTGCTCGTGGTGCTCGGCGACGGCCCGGTTCCGGATGTGCCCGGGGATGAGGTGCGCGAACCTGCCTTCGGCATGAAGGCGATGTGGGTGTCGGACGTCTATGTGAGCGAGATCAAGCGGCAGGGCTTTGCCGCCGTCGACGGAGCCTCGGTGCTGCTCACCCATCTGAGCGAGGTCATCCGCAACAATCTGCCTCAGCTTCTCTCCTACAAGGATGTGCGCAACCTGCTCGATGGGCTCGATTCCGAGTACAAGCGGCTGCTCGACGACATCTGTCCGTCGCAGATCTCGTATTCGGGCCTTCAATCCGTCCTGAAGCTTCTCCTGGCCGAACGGGTCTCCATCCGCAATCTGAGCCTCATCCTCGAGGCCATCGCCGAGATCGCGCCGCATGCACGCCGTGCCGAGCAGCTGGTGGAGCATGTCCGGGTTCGGATCGCGCAGCAGATCTGCGGGGATCTTGCGGAAGGCGGCGCGCTGAATGTGCTTCGCCTCGGCAACAAATGGGACATCGCCTTTCATCAGAGCCTGAAGCGCGATCCCAAAGGCGATGTGGTGGAGTTCGACATCGACCCGCGCCTCGTCGAGCAGTTCGGAGCGGAAGCCTCCGACGCCATCAAGACCCGCATGGGGCAGGTGAAGACCTTTGCCATCGTGACCGCGCCGGATGCTCGGCCCTATGTGCGCATGATCGTCGAGCGCATGTTCTCGTCCCTGCCGGTCCTGTCCCATCTCGAAATCGCCCGCGGCGTCGAAGTCAACTCCCTCGGTACGGTCGCGTGAGCCAGGAGGCGGCCCAGGTTCTTCTGGCGATCTTCCTGATATTCTGCCGGATCGGCGGATGTCTGATGATCGCCCCCGGTTTCTCGAGCAACAGGATCCCTGTTCAAGTTCGCCTGTTCATCGCTCTGACCACCAGCCTCGCCCTGACGCCTGTCCTGTACGAAAAGATTCGCGGCGGCGTCGACTCCCCGGCACCTGCGGTCATCCTCGTCTCTATCGGATCGGAGCTGCTGACGGGGTTCCTGATCGGGCTTCTGGGACGCGTCTACTTCCTGTCCCTCCAGACCATGGTGAACGGCGTCGCCATGGCGCTGGGCCTCGGCGGCATGCCGGGAACGCCGGTGGACGACGCCGAGCCGCTCCCACCCGTAAGTTCCTTCATCATGATGGTTGCGACAGCCGTCCTTTTCCTCTCGGATCTCCATTGGGAGTTCTTTCGCGGGCTCATCGCCTCCTATGACCGGCTGCCGCTCGGCGAGGGCTTGGGTGCCCGGCTTTCCCTGACGCAGCTTGTCGACCAGATCGGCACCGCCTTCGTCCTCGCTCTTCGGATCAGCGCGCCCTTCATTCTCTACTCGGTGGTGGTGAACCTGGCGGTCGGATTGACCAACAAGCTGACGCCGCAGATCCCGGTCTATTTCCTCGCCACGCCCTTCGTCATGATCGGCGGGTTGCTGGTCCTCTACTTCGCCGCGACGGATTATGTCCTCCTGTTCATGGAGGCCTTCTCGACCTGGCTGCGGGATGGGTGAGCGCAGATGAAGCAACGGGTCCGGAAGATCGAGCGTATCCTGAAGGTGCAACAGCATCTCCAGCGTGAGGCGGAGCTGAGGCTGTCCAAGCTCGAGAGAGAGTCGCACGAGATCAGGAACGCGCAGGAAATCCTCATCCACACGATGAACGATCACGAGACCCTGCACGGATTGTTCGTCGATGTCGCGGCCAAACGCCTCCAGGTTCTATCGGCACAGGCCAGCCGCGTCGATACGGCGAAGACGGCTCAGAAGGCAGTGACGTTCGTCAGGGCCATGCAGGCGAAGCGTACGGAAAAGATGCTGTCCGGCCTCAAGGACGATGAGCGCCAGCAGACCGAAAAGAAGGACCTTGTCGCCATCCTCGAGAGTCTTGCAGGCAGGGACGGCACAAGCTTCCCGTAAGCTAGCCGGGTTACAGGTTATTCAAAGTCAAAGTAGCCGAGAGACGCGAGATGGCGATCAGCCCGCCCTCAGATATTGTCAACGACGTCGCCAGGGCGGCGGATCCCGCCCGTTATCAGGCCGCGGCCCAGAAGCTGCTCGACGGGGCTTCCCCCGTCGGTGGCGCGAGCTTCGAGGATGCGGTCAAGGCGGCAGCCGGTCAGCCGCTGATGGCGGCGGGTGCCGATATCTATACGCTGCGCAATTCCCTTCGCAACGATGCCGAATCCATCGAGGCGGCCAAAGCGAAGAAAGCGCACCAGGAATTCGAAGCCTTCGTCCTCCAGACCTTCGTTGAGTCGATGCTGCCGAAGGACGCGGAGAACACCTATGGCAAGGGCAGCGCCGGTTCCATCTGGAAATCGATGATGGCCGAGCAGATCGGCGCGCAGCTGTCGTGGGCGGGCGGGATCGGCATCGCGAAGCATATTCTCGGCGCTCCCAAGGTCAGCGTGACGCCCGATAAGGTTTAGCAGGCACCAGATCGGCCCGCGGTTCGAAAACAGGAAACAGGAACATGTTGATGAAGTCGCTCGACCGCCTTGAAGAAACCCTGGACATGGAAACCGCCGCGCTCATGGCACGGGACCTGTCCCACCTCGATGAGTTCAACCGCCGCAAGAGCCAGTGCCTTCTCGAGATCAGCCGGATCGTGCGGACGGCCGATATCCGGAACCTGGACATCAAGGCAACGAAGCGCCTTCAGGATCTCCAGGTCAAGATCGAAGCCAATCAGGATATCCTGAAGCGCCACATGCACGCGGTGCAGGAAGTGGCAAGCATCATCTCGAACGCGATCCAGCACGCCGAGTCGGACAGCACATACTCCGCCTATTCGGCCAGGACCGGTTACGGCGCATGATGAAGAACGTCATGGCCGGATTCTGGGTCTGTGCCGTCACGCTGGCATCCTGCTATGCGGCGGTGACCTGGATCGTCGGAAGAGCGCCTGCGGAAGAGCAGACGCATTACGAGGGATTGCAGTACAAGAAGCTGCCGGCCATGAACATTCCGATCGTCGCGGAAGGCGCCGTCCAGGGCTATGTGATCGCGAATCTGGTCTTCACAGCTGACGCAAAGACCCTGCGGGAGATATCGGTGCCGCCGGAAGCCTTCATCCAGGACGAGGTCTTCCGCCATGTCTATTCCGACGAGACGCTCGATTTCAAGAAGCTGTCCCGCTACAACGTCAACGGCATGATCGCGAACGTTCGCGAGAAGATCAACAAGCGCCTGGGGGCCGAGATCGTGAAGGAGATCCTGGTCGAGAATTTCAACTTCGTCGATAAGTCGGACATCCGCTCTTAGCGGCCATTGTCCTGTTTGAGAATATTTGAGAGCGGTCGATACCGGGATACATGTTATGAGCTATTGCCTGATCGTCGATGATTCACGA
Source organism: Microvirga ossetica (assembly GCF_002741015.1). Classification (NCBI taxonomy): domain Bacteria; kingdom Pseudomonadati; phylum Pseudomonadota; class Alphaproteobacteria; order Hyphomicrobiales; family Methylobacteriaceae; genus Microvirga; species Microvirga ossetica. The sequence continues at coordinate 3,311,448 of NZ_CP016616.1, forward strand.
GTCATCCGAAAAATTTCGCGGGAGATCGTCGAGAGCCTCGATTTCCGGGTCGCAGAAGCCGAGAACGGCGAGGCGGGACTTCTGGCGTGCCGGGCCGAGATGCCGGATGTGATCCTGCTTGACTGGAACATGCCCGTGATGGACGGCTATAGCTTTCTCCAGCACTTGCGCGGCATGCCCGACGGCGCAGCTCCGAAGGTGGTATTCTGCACAACCGAGAACGATTTGTCCTTCATCTCGCGCGCCCTCGAAGCCGGCGCCGACGAATACATCATGAAGCCGTTCGACAAAGATATTCTGACCGCAAAATTTCAAGAGCTGGGCGTGCTGCCCGCTTCGCATTCGTTGTGATCGCATGTCCATTGCTCCCTTGCCCCATTCCGTTCCCGCGCAGGGTCGCCCGACGCGGATCATGATCGTCGACGACAGTGCCGTCATTCGCGGCATGATCGGCCGTTGGCTCACCGAAGCGGGCGGCTTCGAGATCGCCGCGACGGCGTCCAACGGCCGGATGGCCGTCGATGCGGCGCAGCGCTCGAAGCCCGACATCATCCTGCTCGACATCGAGATGCCCGAGATCGACGGTCTTGCGGCGCTGCCGATGATTCTGAAGGCGCATCCCGCGAGCAAGGTCATCGTGATCTCGACGCTCACGCAGAGAAATGCCGAGATCTCGCTGAAATGCCTCTCGCTTGGAGCGGTCGACTATCTGGCGAAGCCCGAGAGCGCGCGCGCCGCCGGAGCGGCGAACGACTTCCGCCGCGATCTCGTGGAGAAGCTGCGCGCCCTGGGCGAGCCGCGGGTGAGGCCGGTCAGAATTCTCGCGCCGGTTCCTTCAGCCTCGACGCCTTCGACATTGGCGGGCACGCCGAGGCCCGGCTCCGTCAAGCCGCAATGTCTGCTGATCGGCTCCTCGACCGGCGGTCCGCGGGCGGTGGAACGGGTTCTCTCGGACATGAAGCCCGTTCTCACGAGTATTCCCGTGCTGATTGTTCAGCACATGCCGGCGATGTTCACGGCCGTCTTCGCCGAGCATCTGCAGAGCCTGCTCGGCCTCCCGGCGCGCGAGGCGAGGGACGGCGATGCGATTTTTCCAGGCACCATCCTCGTCGCTCCGGGTGGGCGCCATATGGGCGTGGTGTCGTCCGGAGGCAAGGCAGTGATCCGGCTCAACGATGGGCCGCTGGAAAACTTCTGTCGTCCTGCCGTCGATGTGCTGTTTCGCGAGGCGGCCTCCGTCTTCGGGACGTCGGCCCTTGCGGTGGTTCTGACGGGCATGGGCTCGGATGGAACCCATGGTGCGCGCCATCTCACCAAGGCGGGCGCGACCGTCCTTGCGCAGGACGAAGCCACCAGCATCGTCTGGGGCATGCCGGGTAGCATCGTGAAGGCGGGCCTCGCTCACGACGTCCTGCCCCTGGAATCCATCGGCCGTTCCCTGAAGGGCCTCATCAGCGGATCCTCGAAATGACCGATGCCGAATTTGAAGCGCTGCGCGTCTTCCTGAAAGCGCGTTCCGGCCTGGCGCTCTCGCCCGACAAGAGATACCTCGTCGAGAGCCGTCTCGCGGCCGTGTGCACGCGCTTCAAAATCGAGAGGCTTTCGCATCTGGTCCGGGAGATCAGGACCGGCCGCTCGTCCGCCCTCGAGAAGGCGACGATCGAGGCGATGACCACCAACGAGACGTTTTTCTTTCGCGACAAGACGCCGTTCGATCTCTTCCAGGAGGTCCTCCTCCCCAAGTATCTGAAGGAGCGTGCCGCGAGCCGGCGGCTGCGCATCTGGTGCGCGGCGGCCTCGAGCGGGCAGGAGCCCTATTCGCTGGCGATGCTTCTGAAAGAGGCATCTGCGCGCATGCCGGGATGGCACATCGACATCGTGGCGACCGACATCTCGACGGAGGTTCTGGAGAAGGCGAAGGCCGGCCTCTACAATCAGTTCGAGGTGCAGCGGGGATTGCCGATCCGGTTTCTCGTCAAGTACTTCACGCAAGTTGGGGAGCAGTGGCAGATCTCGCAGGACATCCGATCCATGATCGACTTCCGCTATCTGAACCTCCTCGACGATTTCAGCCGTCTCGGCCAGTTCGACATCGTCTATTGCCGCAATGTCCTGATCTATTTCGATGCGGCCTTGAAAGCCGACGTGCTGCGCAGGATTGCGAACACCATGGCGGCGGACGGATCGCTCCTGCTTGGCGCTTCCGAGACCGTTCTCGGCGTCACCGACGCGCTCGCCCTCGATCCCGGACACCGCGGGCTCTATGCAAAAGCCGCGGCGGCCAATGTCACGAAGCTGTTTGCCGTCCGCGCGCGCTAGTTTTTAGCATCTGCATGTCGCATCATTCTTGAGACCGAGCGTCCGGTCTTGCGCCGGACGCTTGTTTTCTTTTGCATGCGACCCGCGCTTTTATAGTTAACAAACAGTAAATACAAAGTTTTTTCTGAAATCGTCCATGTTGTTCTTGACGCGACGGAACGATCTCAGTAAACCAGAGCTATAGGCACCGACGCGGAGCTGATGCTCCAGGTGCCACAAGCACTATGGTACGCCTTCGTCAGAAGGCCAGGCATGATGCCAATCCATTTTTCCGGTACGAGCCCGGATGTCATGTGAGCAGCGGATCGGGAATTCCCCCGAGGCATGAAGCCACTTCGCTGGGTCGGTTAGATCCCGACATTCCCTGAACAATCACCTCATTCATGGAAGAAGCACATGTCTTCGATCAATACGAATCTCTCCGCCATGACCGCCCTGCAGTCGCTGAAGTCGACGCAGAATGCTATGAACAAGAACCAGAACCAGATCTCCACGGGTCTGCGCGTCGGCGAGGCCTCGCACAACGCTTCCTACTGGTCGATCTCGACCCAGATGAAGTCCGACAATGGCGCTCTCAGCGCTGTGAAGGACGCGATCGGCCAGTCCAAGGCCATGATCAACACCTTCACCTCGGCGATGGACAAGGCGCTGACCTATCTCAACAAGATGAAGGCCGGTCTTGTGACCGCGAGCCAGCCTGGCGCTGATCTCGCAAAGATCCAGGAAGAATTTAAAGCCAACATCGAAGGCATGAAGAGCGCTGCGGGCTCGGCGTCATTCAATGGTCAGAACTGGCTTGCTGGCGCTGCTACAACGGTCAACCTTGTCACTTCGTATGATGGTGTCGCCAATAAGGTCGGAATGCTGGCGATCAACACCGCCGACACATCGCTCTTCACTGACCCGACTACTCCGGCTACAGGTGCTGGCCTGCTCGGCGACGTCGCGCTGATCAATCTCAGCGGCGCGACTGCAGCACAGATCGCGACCCATCTGGGAACCGTCGACACTGCGATCACCGCTGTGACGAAGGGCTCGGCGATGCTTGGTGCCAATAAGGCCCTGCTCGAGACCCAGGAAGAGTTCATCTCCGCTCTCTCTGACTCGCTGACGGCTGGTGTGAGCACCTTCATCGATGCCGACATGAACGAGGCTTCGACCCGTAACCAGGCTCTGCAGACCCAGCAGCAGCTCGGCGTGCAGGCTCTCTCCATGGCGAACCAGAACAGCCAGATGATCCTGAAGCTCTTCCAGTAAGAGTTTTAGATCGGACCTGAAGGGAGCCTCGCCTTGCAAAAGGCGGGGCTTCTTTCGTTGGAAAGGGTCTTGACGATGGTGACGACACGATTGTTGTCCGGCCGCCGGCAGGCGGCAGCGCTGGCCACCCTGTCGGTGGCCGTTCTGGCTGCGGCCCTGCATGCGGATGCAAGGGCAGCGGCGTCCCTGCTCGGATCCTGGGACTATGTCCTGCGGCACGATGCCGAAGGCCAGCCTCAGGCGGCCTTCGCCCGGCTGCGCGGCGAGAGGGGCTCGCTTCTGTGGCTGACATGCCAACGCCAGTCGTTGGACGCCGATCAGCCTCCGGTTCGCTTCATCACGGCGGCCGTCGCCCAGAGGCAGTATCTCGGCCGCAGCGATCCCCGCGGCAGAAGCACGGTCTACTGGTTTGATGGCGGAACGCCGGAGGTCGGCCACTGGCTCTATCGCGACCGGTATGGTCAGATTCCTAAACCCGAGGAGATGCGCGCCTTCGTCGAGAAGCTCGCCGGCGCGAGCAGCCTGACGGTGGAGCTCTCGAACTACCGCTATGAAACGCAGAAGCTCGAATTCCAGCTCGATCCTGCGGACACCAGGAACGTCGCCGACAGGTTCACGAAGGATTGCGGGAATATCCTCCGCGAGAGCGCCGAATCGTCTGAAAGATCGACGTCCGGTTCTCTCGCAATCGAGCCTCGGAAAGCCGCACCATGATCAGCACATCGACACGCTATCAAATCATCACTAAGGATCTGGCACGCACGAAGGCTCTGATTGAGAAGGAGCCTGCGACCAAGCGCGAGATCGAATATTATCAGGCGAACATCAAGACCATCAAAACCATCGACGAGTTCATCAAGAACGACCGCCTCTTCAAGTTCGCCATGAAGGCCTATGGTCTCGAGGACATGGCTTACGGCAAGGGATTGATGAAAAAGCTGCTTAAGGAGGGCGTCAGCAACCCCCTGAGCATGGCGAACAAGATGTCGAACCCCCTCTACAAGGAATTCGCCAAGGCCTTCGACTTCGCCGCCAAGGGAGCGGAGGCCACCTCGGCTGCGGGCGCAACGACCGATGCGGTCGCGAAGTATGTTCAGATCACGCTCGAGAAGAAGGAGGGCGATCAGAACCAGGGCGTTCAGCTCGCCATGTACTTCAAGCGCAAAGCCTCGTCGGTCACGACGACGATGGGGCTTCTCGCCGACAAGGCGCTCCTGAAATTCGTTCAGAACACCTTCAATATCCCGGAGGCGGCATCGAGGGCGGATCTCGACATTCAGGTCAGGAACCTGGAGAAGCACCTGAACGTGAAGGATCTTCAGGATCCCAAGAAGGTCGACAAGCTCATCCAGCGCTTCAGCGCCATGTGGGACGTCAACAATGCCAGCACGACCATGGCTGCGCCGGTGCTGACGCTCTTCGATCAGTCGTCGTCCGTGCAGCAGGGATTCAGCGTCGATCTGATGATGAGCATCACCAAGCTCAGGCTCGGGGGCTAGAGCACTTTCCCGAAATGGACGGTTTGCCTCGTCAGCGTGGGATCACGTCGACGATGATCCGCTGGGAGATCGGGGTGGCATTCGACGGCGCTCTGGTGACGAAGACGACGCCCGTGCACGTGGTCGTGACCGGCCGGATCGGGGTGCGGTGCTTGTCGGCCCCGACCAGATAATTGACGGTGTAATAGGGTTCTCCGCCGATGAAGGTCGTCTCGCGGCTTTCGAAGACATAGCCGACCTGCATGGGATCGATGCGATAGACGTTCCGCGGCGGGCCGAGGACTGCGATGCGGGTGCTGATCGGCTTTCCGATATAGTCGGAGCACGACAGGGCGAGCGTTTCATGCACGGTCGGTGTGCATCCGGCGGCGCCGGCGGCGATCGCGAACATCATGACAAGGTGTCTCAAGCAAACCTCCGGCCGAAATCGTCTGCGAGTATAATCTCAATTTATCATCACTTCATGACTTCGCACGATCTTGGTGAATCAAGGTGCCGGAGCGAAGACGCTGCACCGTCAGTCCCGCGCAAGCTTGCCGCGCCACTATGCCTGCAGGAGATGAGCGATCTCGCGAAAAGAGGGGAGAGAGTCCGATGGCTGTCGTTCTGGTGCCGGTGATTGCCGCGTCGCTGGTCTGTTTGATCGGAACGCCCACCGTGCGTCTCATGATCTCGTCGACGAGGGCCCGCGACTGGGCGAGAACCCGCAGCATGGTGCAGAGCCGGTTCTGAAGCCGCTCCATAATCGCTCGCGAATACCTTCGACGATGCGCTCTTCAAAGAGTGGAGTATCGGATGGGGTCCCAAAAGTGGGCCCGCTTTCGGATCCGATCCTCTAAGAGCCGGACCCTCTCCGATCATAGAGGGACATGTCCCGTTCTGTTGCTTGAACTCAACACCGCGGGCACGTCGTATTGTCTACCCCGAGTTCTCCCTTGCCGAGAGCTTCCGCTGCTGACAGCTTTATAAAAAAGAAAAAGCGAAAAGGTGCGGGGCATGTGCGGGATGAATTCTCAGTTTTCTCGAACGCGGCGGGGACGCTTCAATCGCTTCTTCGCACTAGCAGCTTTTTCCTCCGCGATGCTGACCGGCATCGCAGGCATCAATTCCGCATTCGCCCAGACGGCGATGCCCGTTTCGGCCAATGCGATTCAGGTCGCCGGCAACGCCGGCCCGACGCCGGCATGGATCGCCTTCTGCGCACAGATGCCGGAGGAATGCACCTACGACGCGTCCGAACCGGCCAGGATCGTTCTCGACCAGACAACTTGGAAGGCTATCGTCGAGATCAACGAGCGCGTCAACGACACCATCATCCCGGTGACGGATCAGGACCATTGGGGCGTCGCCGACCGCTGGGACTATCCGGGTGACGGTCTCGGCGATTGCGAGGACATCCAGCTCCTGAAGCGCCGTATGCTCACGGAGAAGGGCCTGCCGCACCGGGCCCTGCGCATGACGGTCGTGATCGACGAACTGGGAGCGGGGCACGCCGTCCTCATGGCCAGGACCGATCGCGGCGATTTCATTCTCGACAACAAGCGCAAGGCCGTGCTGCCCTGGCAGGAGACGGGCTATCGCTATGTGAAGCGGGAAGGCTCGGACAATGCTGCCTGGGTCTGGCTCGGCAACCAGGCCGCGCCGATCGTGACCGCCACGAAGTAGACGGCAATTCCGCCAAGTTCGGCTTTATCGCAGAGGGACGAGCATCGGAACGATCCGATGCTCGCGCGTGCTCGACGGATCAGCTCGACGTCGACGGTTGGGTGATCATCGTCTCGGTGGTCAGCACGACCCAGCCGGCGTCCGAATGCTCGATCGAGATGACCTGGCCGATGCCCGGAAGCGTCATGCCCGGAGTGACCCACCACAGACCTTCCGGTCCTTCGATCAGGGCAGATTCGCCCGTCGCGCGATGAATGACGTAGCGCTGGAATTGGCCAGCCCGGGCGAGGACCCGCGATGCGGTCTCACCCTTGTTGCCCGGAGCGAGATCCGATTCCCTCGCCTGCTTGTTCAGCGACCCCGTGGTTGCAGGGCTCATCTCAGTGGTGCGGGTCTGAGCCGCACTCGAGCCTCTGCCGTTCGATGCACTGCCGTCTGCGATGTGGAGATAGCTGCGGCCGTCGCTGAAATTCAGCGCGTAGACGGGCAGGGCGACGGCGGAGAGCGCGAAGACGAGACCGAGGCAGATCACGATGCGGTCGCCCATCGCCTCCTTGGCGCGGATGAGCTCCTCGAGCCGCTGAACCTTCCGCTCCCTGCGCGTGACGGTGTCGGAATCTCCTTTGGCATAGGCCGCGCGGGCCACCTGTTCCAAAACCTTATCGAACCGAATGCCCATGGAAACCGCCGCAACTTGAATCGGGTGAATCATTCCTAGGCCGCTATGCTTAACATTCCGTCACCTGACGCAGAGAAACTTGGCCGTACGCCGTGCGGCGGAGCAAGCTTCAGACAAGCATCCGCGCATTAAGAGGGAAGTGCCATTCATAGGTATTGCGTTGGCGCTGCTCCTTTGAGGTGATCAATGAAGATTAGAACCAAGATTTTTGCGCTCGTTGCCACGTTGAGTTTCGTCGCGATCGTCACCGCCGCCGTCGGCATCAATACCCTGCAGGCCTACAATCAGGCCGTGGACGACGTGAGGCACGCCGCTGCGCGCGCCTTCCACGGCGAACGCCTCAACCGTCTGGTGACGCATGTGGTCATGGAGGCGCGCGGCATCTACGCCTCGAAGGACACGAAGGAGGCGCAGAAATTCGGCGAAGGCCTTGTCGCGACGCTGAAGGACATCGACGGCCTGCTCAAAGAGTGGGAACCTCTGGTTCCTGCGTCCAACAAGGCGCTGTTCGACGCCGTCGTCAAGGACGCCGCGGAGTTCAAGGCCTTCAGGACGGAAACCGTCCGCCTCGGCGCCGAGGTCTCGCCCACGGCAGCGAACGCCCAGGGCAACACCGATGCCAACCGCGCCAACAGGAAGGCGTTCCAGGTCAGCATCGATGCTCTGACGAAGCGCGGAAGCGAGGACATCGAAGCGGTCAACCGGCATGCGGCCGCGCTCAAGGATCAGCGCTTCACGCTGCTCGTCTCGATCGCGTTCGGCGGCACGATCGTCGCGCTTCTCGTCGGCTGGCTCGTCGGCCACAGGCAGATCGCGCGGCCGCTGAAGGCCGTGACCGAGGCGATCCAGAAGCTTGCCTCGGGCGATTACAACCTGCCCAAGGCGAGCGTCGGCCGCGATGAGGTCGGCGACATCTGGAAGGCGACGCAGGTCTTTGCGGGTGCCATGCAGGATGCGGAGATGCTGCGGCAGGCGCAGGCCGACACGGAGAAGCAGACGGTCGAGCGGCGCAGGCACGAGATGATGGCGCTGGCACAGAGCTTCGAGGGCAGCGTCGGCGGCCTCGTTCAGCATCTGTCGGTCGCGGCCCAGCAGATGGAGGCGACGGCCCGCTCGATGGCCACCACCGCGCAGCAGACCAACCAGCAATCGAACTCGGTGGCTGCGGCGGCGGAAGAGACGTCGAGCAACGTGCAGGCGGTCGCGGCTGCGGCTGAGGAGCTGGCGGCGTCCTCGAACGAGATCGGCTCGCAGGTGTCGCAGACCTCCAGCGCGGCAGCGCGCGCGGTGGCGAATGCGCGCAAGACGAACGCGCTCGTCGAGACGCTGGCCGAAGGTGCGCAGAAGATCGGCGAGGTGGTCGCGCTCATCAACACCATCGCGAGCCAGACCAATCTTCTCGCGCTCAACGCCACCATCGAGGCGGCGAGGGCCGGAGAGGCCGGCAAGGGCTTTGCTGTGGTGGCCGCGGAGGTGAAGGAGCTCGCCAACCAGACTTCGCGCGCGACCGAGGACATCAGCGCCTATGTCAACCAGATCCAGCAATCCACCACCGGCGCCGTCGAGGCGATCCGCGAGATCGGCCTCACCATCGAGGAGGTGCATCAGATCGCAACCAGCGTTGCTGCCGCCGTCGAGGAGCAGCAGGCGGCAACGCAGGAGATCGCCCGCAATGTCAGCGAGGCGGCGCGCGGCACCCAGGACGTGAGCGAGAGCATCGTCCAGGTCCAGGGCGCGGCGACCCATGCCGGTTCGGCCGCGTCGCAGGTGCTCGCCGCCGCCGGAGAGCTCACGGCCAATTCGCATGCGCTGAGCCGCGAGGTCGATGGGTTCCTTCAGGGCGTCAGGGCAGCCTGAGCCGCCGCGCGGATAACGAATGCCGGAGCGCGGCTCTTAACGGCTGCGCTTCGGATCGCTTCCTTTACGCCGTCTTCGGCCGGGACCCGGCGCCATCGGCCTCGCCGTCCGTCTGTGCCCGGGCGGCTTGCGCCGTCCTAGACGCGGCGAGAACGCGGGTCAGCAGGGGCATGCTCGAATAGGGTTTGGCGAGAAAGGTCGCGCCGGGCGGAAGATCGCCCTGAGCCGGCCATTTGCGGCCCGAGGCGATGACGATCGCCACCGAAGGCCAGCGCCGATGCACCTCCCAGGCCAGGTCGTAGCCGTCGATTCCGGGCGGCATCTCCACGTCCGAGAGCACCACATCGACCAGGACGCCCGCTTTGAGGACCGTCAGGGCCTCCTCCGCGTCCGCGGCCTCGATCACCCGGAAATGCGCATCGGAGAGCAGGTCGGCCGCAACCAGGCGAACCAGCGGCTCGTCTTCCACGAGAAGGATGATGCCGGGGGACTGCTGACCTTGGGATTGCTGATCGGACACGGGGCCAGTTCGATGTCGGGACAGGGGCGACGATTCATATACGGTTCCGCTCGCCCGGGCCAGTCGGCGGCGACAACCCGGCGCAGCACTTTCGGTAGAACCCTCCGGGCATCCGCACGTTGATCGCGTATCGCTTCGCAGGGGCAAGAATGAACGCCGCATCCGTCACGGTTCTTCCACGCCGAACCCCACCCTCCATTCTCGTAGTCGAAACCGATGTCCGGATCCGGTGCCTCGTCAGCGACGCGTTACGGGCTCTCGACTTCAAGGTTCTCGAGGCGAGTTCCGCCGATGACGCCCTGACGGTGCTCGAGGCCATGCGGATCGATCTCCTGTTCATCGCGCTCGACCTGTCGGGAGGGCGCAGCGTCCTCGACGTGGCGCGTCTCGCCCGCACGCGGCGGATGCACACCCGGATCATCCTTGCGTCCGACGGTGTGCTCGCCAAGACGGTCGCAGACGATTTCGGGCCCGTTCTGCGCAAGCCCTATGAGACGTCCCAGGTTGTAGAACTCGTCATCCGCGCTCTCAACTGGCCCGAGGTGCCGGGAACCCCGAGAGGAACCTGGCCGGTGGAACCAAGATGAAAGCTCTGCGGTTAGAGTTCCGTGAGCACGACATCGACCAACATCACCCTTCGCGCCGATGCGCCTTCGCCGACCGTTCTCGTGGTCGAGGACGAGGTCCTGATTCGTCTCGTCATCGCGGATTACCTGCGTGACTGCGGCTACAAGGTCCACGAGGCGGTGAGCGGTGAGGAGGCGATTGCGATCCTCCAGGCGCCGGAGGTATCCATCGACGTGGTGTTCAGCGATGTCGAAATGCCCGGAAGCATGGACGGTTTCGCCCTGGCGCGCTGGGTCCGGGCCAACAAGCCGGGAATGGAGATCATCCTCACATCCGGGATCGAGCGCTCGGCGGATATCGCCGCGACCCTGTGCGAAGCCGGTCCATTGATGAAGAAGCCTTATTCTTCCCAGGACGTCGTCGATCGCCTCAGGCAGCTCGCCGCGAAGGCAAGGCGCTCCTGAAAGCTTGGCCGTAAATGTTACGCCCCTGCAACGGATGGGAACTGGATTAAGGCAGGCCCGTTTCTGCTGCATGAAGCCGCATCGCCGCATCGTGAATCAGCCTGTCATCCTCATGGTCGAAGACGAGCCTCTGGTTCGTCTCACTCAGGTCGATATCCTACGGGAAGCGAAAATCTGGGTCGTCGAGGCGCAGGATGCCGACGAGGCTTTCGAGCTACTGAAGAGGCGGCCCGATATCCGCGCGGTGCTCACCGACGTGAACATGCCGGGATCCATGGACGGTTTCGAATTCGCCCGCCTCGTACGGCAAGGCTGGCCGGAGGTCGGCGTGCTGGTCATCTCCGGCAAGACCGGTCCGGGTCCCGGGGACCTGCCGCCCAATGCCGATTTTCTCCACAAGCCAATCCTTCCCGACGATCTCGTCGCCGCCCTTCGGAAGGTGATGGCGGGGCATCCGCAAGGCTCGCTCACGCCTGAGGGGTAAACTACGCCTTCCGACTGTTGAGATCAGTGTCATTCCCGGCGAGGGAAGGGAATCTGCCTCCACGCAATGCGCTATGGATACCCTTCCCGGCCTGCGGCCGCCGGGGATGACACCAGGGGACTGCAGTCACGCGCGGACGGCACGCGGTTGGCGCGAATCCTCAACAACCGTCGCCTCCGCAATACGCACCCACAGGCGCTCGACCTCTGCCTTCACCGTGTGAATCGCAGCCTCCTTGACGGGGCCGTAGCCGCGGATGTCCATCGGTGCCTTGGCAATCTTCAGAAGGTCACCGAGGTGCTGCGGCGCGAGGCTGGCAAGGATCTTCTCGATCTGCTCCTCATACCATCCGATGAGCGCCCGCTCGGTGCGGCGCTCGGCCGTGTAGCCGAAAACGTCGAGAGGCGTGCCGCGCAAGCCCTTCAGCCGGGCGAGCACCTTCATCGGCGTCTGGATCCAGGGGCCGAAGGCACGCTTGCGCGGGCGGCCGCGCGCGTCGAGCTTCGATGGGAGAAGAGGAGGCGCAAGGTGATAGTTCACCGTGAAATCGCCCTCGAACTGCTGCCGCAGCTCGTCGAGGAAGCCGGTCTCCATGTGCAGGCGCGCGACCTCGTATTCATCCTTGTAGGCCATGAGCTTGAACAGCGAGCGCGCCACGGCGTCGGTGAGCATCTCGGAGCCGATGGCGGCTTCCGCCTTGCGGACCCGTTCGATTGCGGCCTCGAAGCGGGCCGCATAGGCGGCATTCTGATAGGAGCTCAGGAAGGCCGCGCGTCGCGCGATGACCTGGTCGAGCGTCTCCGGCTCCTCCGGCTTGTCGCCTGCAGCCTTATGCACGGCATCGGGATCGGCGCTGAGCAATCGGCCCCAGGCGAAGGCTTGCCGGTTGCGCTCGATCGCGACGCCGTTGAGCTCGATGGCGCGCGAGAGCGCCTCGAAGGACACGGGCACCAGCCCCTGCTGCCAGGCGAAGCCGAGCATCATCACATTGGCATAGACGGTGTCGCCGAGCAGCGTTTCGGCAAGCGCATTGGCGTCGACGGTTGCCATGTTGCCTTCCCCGACGACGCGCTCGATGGCGCGCAGGCGCGTGCGGCTGGCGAGATCCGCATCGCGGAAGCGCACCACGTCCCCGGTCGGCATCTCCGCCGTGTTGACCACGGCGCGGGTGCCATGCCGATAGGTGCCGGAGGCCTTGGGCGAGGAGCTGACGACCACATCGCAGCCGATCAGCGCATCAGCCGCGCCCTGATCGATGCGGACCTGATACAGCTCGCTTGGCTGCGCCGCGATGCGAAGATAGCTCAGCACCGGCCCGAACTTCTGGGCAAAGCCCGTGAAGTCCAGCACCGACACGCCGCGTCCTTCGAGATGCGCCGCCATGCTGATCAGCGCGCCGATGGTGACGACGCCCGTGCCGCCGACGCCGGTGACGAGCAGGTCGAACGGCTTGTCGAGCGCCGGCAGGACAGGGGAGGGCAGCGTCGATGCCTGAGCATGCGCATCGAACCCCGACGTCGCCCTCGCCCGGCGCGTGGCGCCCTCCACGGTGACGAAGCTGGGGCAGAAGCCCTCGAGGCAGGAAAAGTCCTTGTTGCAGGTCGACAGGTTGATCTTGCGCTTGCGACCGAACGGCGTCTCCTTCGGCTCGACGCTCAGGCAGTTGGAGGCGACGGAGCAATCGCCGCAGCCTTCGCAGACGAGGTCGTTGATATAGGCGAAGCGCTTGGGATCCTCCATCTGCCCGCGCTTGCGGCGGCGGCGCTTCTCGGTGGCGCAGGTCTGTTCGTAGATCAGCACCGTGACGCCGGGGATCTCGCGCAGCTCCTTCTGCACGGGATCGAGATCCTCGCGCGGGTGGATCGTCACGCCTTTCGGCAGATCTGCGGGCTCGAACTTATCGGGATGATCCGACACGAGCGCGATGCGCGACACGCCCTCCGCCTGCACGCTGTGGGCGATGGCATGGACGCTCACGGGACCGTCGACCGGCTGGCCTCCCGTCATGGCGACCGCGTCGTTGAACAGGATCTTGTAGGTGATGTTGGCGCCCGCTGCGATGGCCTGCCGGATCGCCATGGAGCCGGAATGATAATAAGTGCCTTCGCCGAGATTCTGGAAGATGTGGCCCTGGCCCGTGAACCTGGAGGAGGCCGCCCAGTTCACGCCCTCGCCGCCCATCTGGATCAGGGACGAGGTCTCCCGGTCCATCCAGCTCGCCATGAAGTGGCAGCCGATACCGGCCAGCGCCTTCGAGCCTTCCGGCACCTTGGTCGAGGTGTTGTGCGGGCAGCCGGAGCAGAAATAGGGCGTGCGCGTCGCGCCCGGCACGGCGATGGTGCGCTCCGGGTCCGGCGTGAGCGCCGCCACGCGCTGCGCAAGACCGAGATCGGGGAAGATGGCGTCGAGGCGTTGGGCAAGAACACCGGCGAGGAAACGCGGGGACAATTCGCCCGTCCAGGGAATGAGCCGCTCGCCCCTCTCGTCGTGCTTGCCGACCATGCGCTCCGGCTTCGAGCCGGGATAATCGTAAAAGTATTCCTTGAACTGGCTCTCGATGATGCCGCGCTTTTCCTCCACCACGAGGATCTCGCGCTTGCCCTTCACGAATTCCAGCGCGTCGTGCAGGGCGAGCGGCCAGACCATACCGACCTTGTAGATGTCGATGCCGTGCGCGCGGCAGGCGGCCTCGTCGAGGCCGATGAGGCGCAGCGCCTCCATCAGGTCGAGATGAGCCTTGCCGGCGGTGACGATGCCGTAGGTCGCACTCGGGATGTCGTAGATGCGGCGGTCGATGGGGTTGGCCTTGGCGAAGGCATAGACCGCATGCTTCTTCGCCTCCATGCGCTCCTCGATCTGCGGCCCCGGCAGATCCGGCCAGCGATAATGCAGGCCGCCGGGCGGGGGCGTGAAATCGGGCTCCAGGAACTGGCGCGGCGGATGCAGTTCGACCGAGACGCCGGACTCGACGATCTCCGATACGGCCTTGAAGCCGACCCACATGCCGGAGCAGCGGCTCAGCGCATAGCCGTATTCGCCGAATTCGAGATATTCCGCGACGCTCGCCGGATGCAGCGTCGGCATGAACCAGCTCATGAAGGCGACGTCGGATTGATGCGGCATCGAGGAGGAGACGCAGCCATGATCGTCGCCGGCGATCACCAGCACGCCGCCATGGGGAGACGAGCCATAGGCGTTGCCGTGCTTCAACGCATCGCCCGAGCGGTCGACGCCAGGCCCCTTGCCGTACCAGAGGCCGAACACGCCCTGGACCTGCCTGTCGGGATTGGTCTCGACCTGCTGCGAGCCCAGCACGGCGGTCGCGGCGAGGTCCTCGTTGACGGCGGGCAGGAACTCGATCCGGTTCGCCTTGATTTGCTCTTTCACGCGCCAGAGCTCGAGATCGACGCCGCCGAGCGGCGAGCCGCGATAGCCGGAGACGAAGCCCGCCGTGTCGAGGCCGGCGGCCTGATCCCGCTTGGCCTGATCGAGCACGATGCGGACGATGGCCTGGGTGCCCGTGAGGAAGACGCGGCCTTTGTCGCGGCTGTACCGGTCGGCGAGCCGATAGGAATCGAGTGAGGGAGCGTGGTCCATGAGCCTGATCCCGGAAGGAGAAGCGCGATTGATTGGCTTCTCTAGAATAATCCTGAACTGCTGGTAGGAGTTTCCTATCTATTCCCGATTATGGTCATTATCGGTAGAAATTTTATTTTCGGGCCGTACAATGGGTAGGATTTACCAAATTGAGAGGCGCGATGATCGAGCGTCAGGACGAGCATATTCTGGCGCAGCTGCAGAAGGAGGGCCGCACCACCAACCAGCAGCTGGCGGAGGACGTGGGCATGTCCACCTCGGCCTGCTGGCGGCGCGTGCGGGCGCTCGAAGAGGCAGGGGTCATCGTCGGCTATTCGGCCCTGGTCGACCGGGAAAAGGCGGGGTTCGCCACCTCCGCCATCCTGCACGTGTCGCTCGAGCGCCATGATGCGAAATTCGTCGACGAGTTTGTTTCACGTGTAACGGCGCGCGCCGAGGTCATGGAATGCTTCGCGACGACGGGCGATGCCGATTATCATCTGCGCGTCGTCGTGCGCGACATGAAGGCCTACAACGAATTTCTCGACGAGTTCATGTTCCGGCTGCCCGGCATCCGCTATGTGCGCACCAACGTGGTTCTGAAGGAGATCAAGACCAGCGTGGCGCTGCCGTTCTGAGAGTCTGACCCACAATCCTCCGCCCCCATCCTGAGGAGCCGCGAAGCGGCGTCTCGAAGGAGCTTCCAGTGTACGCTGGAAACGCCCTGATCCTTCGAGACGGATTGCTTACGCAATCCCCTCAGGATGAGGGCTCAAGGGGGAGCAGAAATTGAGCCAATCTCTGAAGCCGGCAGAGGATTCTACTTACTCTCGGACAGCAGGGCGTAGGCGAGCTGCGCCATCGCCACGGGGCGCGCGTCGCCATCCGTCGTGAGCGTCACGCTGCCGAAGGCCATGCTGCGTCCGAGGCGGACGACCTTCGCCTCCGCCAGAACATCCGCGCTCATTGCAGGGCGGAGAAAGTGCATCGTCTGATCGACCGTGGTCATGGGCCGGTAGGCGCCGGCCGCGGACGAGACGGCGAACACCATCGCCGTGTCGGCAAGGCTCATGAGCGCCTGGCCGCAGATCACGCCGTTGTCGCGGCACAGCCTGTCCGAAAACCGCATGCGCAGCACGGCGCCATCCTCGTCCAGGCTTTCGATCGAGAGATTGAGGTCCTGCACCCAGGGTGCGAAGACGCCGGTGATCATCTCCTCTGCGGTCGCGCGGTCGAACGTGGTCATGTTTCCCCACTCGGTCGTTTGTGATCGTTCGTCCCGCGCTCGCTGGCGCGGGTTTACGGATAGAACTTTGCGTTCGAAGCCGCCCGCCCGGCAAGGCTCTCCGCGACCTCCCAGCCCGGCCCGTCCCGTTCGGCCCTCTCCTTCACCTGAGCGAGAATGGGTTGCAGCCCTATCCGGTCCGCCTCGAACAGAGGCCCGCCGCGCCAGGCCGGATAGCCATAGCCGTGCATCATCACCACGTCGACATCGAGCGGGCGCTCGACGATGCGCTCGTCCAGGATCTTGCAGGCTTCATTGACGATGGCGGCGCGGATGCGCGCCTGGATCTCCTCGGTCGAAATTTTTCGTCGCGTCAGCCCGCGCCTCTGCGAGGCCTCCTCAACGAGCGCCGTGACGGCGGGGTCGATCTCCCGCTTGCCGGCCTCGTAGCGATACCAGCCCGCTCCCGTCTTGCGGCCGAAGCGGCCCGCCTCGCAGAGACGGTCGGCGATGTCGACATAGCGCTCGTTCGGGTCGCGGTTAGCCGCAAGGCGCTTGCGGCGTGCCCAGGCGATGTCGAGGCCGGCCATGTCCGACACGGCGAAAGGCCCCATCGGGAAGCCGAAGGCCTCGAGCGCCGCATCGACCTCATGCGGCAGCGCGCCTTCCTCGAGCAGATACTCCGCCTGCTGGCGGTAGCGCGACAGGATGCGGTTGCCGACGAAGCCGTCGCAGACCCGGCAGACCACCGGGATCTTGCGCAGGCGCTTGGCGAGGGCAAGGCCCGTGGCGACGACATCGTCGGCCGTCGCATCGGTCCGCACGATCTCGAGAAGCTTCATCACGTTGGCCGGGCTGAAGAAATGCAGCCCCACCACGTCGGCCGGACGCGACGTGGCATCGGCTATCAGCGAAATATCAAGGTAACTGGTATTTGTTGCCAGGATCGTTCCAGGCTTCGGGATCGCATCGAGATCGCGAAACAGCGCCCGCTTGACCTCCAGATCCTCGAACACCGCCTCCACGACGAGATCGCGATCCGACAAGGTGTCGAGCCCGACCCCATAGTCGATCAGCCGCGACCTCTCGTCCCTTGCCGCGGCCGTCAGCCGTCCGCTCGCAACCTGTTTCTCGTAGGTGTCGGCAATGCGCGCCCGACCGGCGGCGAGCGCCTGTTCGCTGGTCTCGACGACTTTGACGTCGAATCCTGCATCGGCAAAGGCGATGGCGATGCCGGAACCCATGGTTCCGGCGCCGACGATCCCGACCTTCTGAACCGAACGCGGCTCAACCGCATCGAAGCCCGGAAGACGCGTGACCTCCCGTTCGGCGAAGAAGGCGTGCCGCAGGGCAGCCGATTGCTCGGACGACCGCAGGGCAAGAAACGTTTCGCGTTCGCGCGCCATGCCCTGTTTCAGCGGTAGCTCCGCCGCGAGCAGAACGAGTTCCGCAGCCCTGCCGGGCGCCTCGGCGCCTCGGGCCTTGCGGCGGATTTCCGCGATTCTTGCGGAAGCGTTTTGGCCGTCCATGGCGGCAACGGGTTGCTCACCCGTGCGCCGGATCTGCTTGCCGATCAGCTCCCGCGCAAGCTCCATCGTATCCTGGCGAAGATCGCCGGATGAGAGCCGGTCGATAAGACCGAGACGCAAAGCTTCCGCCGCCTTCACCATGCGCCCGCTGGAGACGAGATCGAGGGCCGCTTCGAGGCCGATGAGCCTCGGCAGGCGTTGCGTGCCGCCCGCTCCCGGAACCAGCCCGAGCTTGACTTCGGGAAGCCCAAAACTTGCTCCTGGATCGGCAATGCGGGCATGGCAGGCAAGGGCGATCTCGCAGCCGCCGCCGAGCGCAGTGCCGTGAACGGCTGCGATGACCGGCTTGGAACAGGCTTCGATGGCATCGATCACATCCGGCAGGTGCGGCTCGCGCGGAGGCTGGCCGAATTCGCGGATGTCGGCGCCGGCCACGAAGGTGCGGCCGGCACAGGCGATCACGACGGCCTCGATCTGAGGATTCCGCTCGACCTCATGGATCGCCGCGAGCAGCCCCGCCCTCACCGCCTGCGACGTGGCGTTGACCGGCGGATTGTCGATCTCGATCACGGCCACCGGAGAGGTAGGCGTGAGCCGGACGGAATTGTCGTCGGCCGGTGACGCGGCTGTCATGGACGCACCGCGTTCATCGTGAGGAGCTCGTAGGTTGCAACCGTCTCGTCCATGTCCGTCGTGATCTCCACGTCCCAGCGCACCTCGCCGTATTGCTCATTGCGCGGCGATTTCGATTTCGCCGTCAGCCGGACCTTGATGGCCTCTCCCGGCTGCACGGGCTTGATGAATCGTAAGGAATCGAGACCGTAATTGGCAAGCACCGGTCCGAGATCCGGATCGACGAAAAGGCCGGCTGCGAAGGACAGAAGCAGATAGCCATGGGCGACGCGGCCGGGGAAGAACGGATGGTTCTTCGTCGCCTCCTCGCTCATATGTGCATAGAAGGTATCGCCGGTGAATTCCGCGAAATGCTCGATGTCCTCGAGGGTGATCGTGCGCTCCTTCGAGATGAAGGTCTGGCCGATGGCGAGGTCCTCGAAGTAGTAGCGGAAGGGATGGCGTCCCTCTTCGATGGTGGGCGCGCCCTTGATCCAGCTTTGCGTCACGCGGGACAGCATGGCCGGCGAGCCCTGCAGGGCAGTGCGCTGCATGTAATGATGCACGCCGCGGATGCCGCCGAGCTCCTCGCCGCCGCCGGCGCGTCCTGGTCCGCCATGAACCATGTGCGGCATCGGCGAGCCGTGGCCGGTCTGCTCCTTGGCGCAGTCGCGGTCGATCAGCACGAGGCGTCCGTGGAAGGCGCCGACGCCGAAGACGAGATCGGCCGCCGCGGCGGGATCGTAGGTGTAGAGGGAGGCGACGAGACTGCCGTCGCCGCGATTGGTGAGAGCCACGGCCTGATCAAGCCCGTCATAACCCATTACCGTGCAAACCGGGCCGAAGGCCTCGACGCTGTGCACGTTGGTGGCGCGGATCGGGTCCGGGCAGTGTAGGACCAATGGAGGAATGAACGCGCCGCGCTCGCGGTCGGCACCTTCGACCGCGAAGTTGTCGGGGTCGCCGACGACGATGTCCGCTTCGCTCCGCAGCTTCGCCACCTGGGCGAGCACGTCGCGGCGCTGACCGAGGCCGACGACCGGTCCCATGCGGACGCTCTCGAGTTCCGGGTTGCCAACCTTGATCTTGGAAAGGCGCTCGCCGAGAGCCGAGATCACGGCAGGCACATGTTCGTTCGGCGCGATGGCGCGCCGGATCGCCGTGCATTTCTGCCCGGCCTTCACCGTCATCTCCTTGGCGACCTCCTTGATGAAGAGGTCGAATTCCGGCGTGCCGGGCCCCGCGTCGGGGGCGAGGATCGCCGCGTTGAGCGAGTCGCGCTCTGCAATGAAGCGCACCGATTCGCGCGCGATCACAGGATGCCGCTGCAGCTTCTGCGCCGTGTCGGCCGAGCCCGTGAACGACACCACATCCTGGCAGGTCAGGTGATCGAAGAGATCGCCCGTCGAGCCGACGATGCACTGGAGCGCTCCTTCGGGGAGGATGCGGGATTCCGCGATCATGCGCACGAGCGCATGCGCCACATAGGATGTGATCGTCGCCGGCTTGGTCACCACCGGCACGCCGGCCAGGATCGCCGGCGCGAGCTTCTCGAGCATGCCCCAGCAGGGGAAGTTGAAGGCGTTGATGTGCACGGCGACGCCGGTCAGCGGCGTCATCACGTGCTGGCCGACGAAGCTGCCGCCCTTGGAAAGGGGTTCGACATTTCCATCCAGAAGGAAGGTGGTGTTGGGCAGCTCGCGCCGTCCCTTGGACGCATAGACGAAAAGCGTGCCGATGCCGCCATCCACGTCGATGAAGTTGTCGGTGCGGGTGGTGCCGGTTTGGTAGGAGAGCTTGTAAAGCTGGTCCTTGCGCTCCGATAGATAGATGGCAAGAGCTTTCAGCATCTCCCCGCGCTGATGGAAGGTCAGCCGACGCAAGGCGGGGCCGCCGACCTGCCGGGCATAGGCCAGCACCTCGCCCATATCGAGACCGCCATTCGCCACTTCGGCGACCACGTCGCCGGTGACGGCACTGTGGATCTGGGCCAGCTCGTGGCCGGGCGACATCCAACTTCCGCGAACGAAGCTTTCAAGTCTCATGGGGCACCTTGGAATGACCTGCGCAGCCGCATTTGCGTCGCTGCATCTGTGCCGCATTATTAACCGACCGGCCGGTTAGTCAAGGAATTTTGGCTGGGTTTGCCTGCTGACATGGCTCGACAGTTGCAGCCGGGAATGGATAGACGAGATCAAGGATTGGCTCGTGGACCGCTACGTCCCGGGCCTGAAGGAGCCGGAGTGGGCTGAATGGCCGCGTTTGTCGAAACTCTCCTGGACGCATTCCACGAGCGGACACCAATCCGGGCGGGCTCCCTGATCGTCACGGTGTTCGGCGACGCCGTGGTGCCGAGGGGAGGAGTGCTGTCCTTAAGCTCCCTGCACGACATCATGCGGGCCTTCCGCATTAGCGACACCCTCGTAAGGACGGCTCTGTCCCGTCTCGTGAGCGACGGCTGGTTCGAGCGCTGGAAGGTCGGGCGCAACAGCTATTACCGGCTCACCGGCCGGGGGCAGGAGGCTTTCGCCCGAGCGACCCTGCGGATCTATGCCGAACCTCCTCAGGATTGGCAGGGCTCCTTCGATCTCCTCCTGCTCGACAACGGTCAGGACAGGGCAGGCCTCCGTACGGAGCTGTCGGGGGCCGGCTACGGCGCTCTCGGCCCGGACCTTCTGATCGCGCCGGCGGCCGTTGCCGAGGATGGCGCTTTCCTGCGTCTTGCCGGAATGCCCGCCGATCTACCGACCGCCCGGCGCCTCGCCGAGCGTGCCTGGCCGCTTGCGGAGATCGAGAGCCGTTACAGGCGCTTCCTCGAGGCCTATTCGGAGACGCTCGCGGCGCTCGAACGAGGCGCCCCGTTCACGACTCTCGACGCGCTGCTCGTTCGAATCCTCCTGATCCACGATTATCGCCGGGCGGTTCTGAAGGATCCGCTGCTCCCTGCCCAGCTTCTGCCAAAGCCCTGGGCGGGAGGTGCCGCGCGGGACCTGTGCGGCGCGATCTACAAGACACTGCTGCCGGCTGCGGAGGGATGGCTCGATGCCCATGCCGAGAGCGATCGGGGGCCGCTGCCGGGGGCCGATCGGGACTTCGGGCAAAGATTCGCAGCGATCCGGCCTCTCGCCCCGCGCAAGGCTGTCTGAGCGATATGTTACAAAAATTATTGAAAAAATAATTTTTTGTGACATATTGAGGGGAGCGCAGGGGTCGGCGAGGGATTTTGCGCGCGATTGAGGCGACGACGGCCTGATCTGCGTTGAATCGTTGACTGCGGGGCCGCCGCGAGATGCCTCTCGGGTCTGGCTTGGCCCTTCGGTGGGATTTCAGCCCCGGACCGAGGCGACGGAACAGGTTTTACGAAGGCAGGGAGAAGCGCCGTGTACGCACAGATGGTGAAGACGGGCGTCGACCACATCCAATCCAAGGAGGAGATGTCTCCGGAGGAGCGCGCCTTCCAGGACCGCGTCGATGCCGACATCAAGATCGAGCCCAAGGAGTGGATGCCGGAGGCCTATCGCAAGACCCTGATCCGGCAGATCTCCCAGCACGCCCATTCCGAGATCATCGGCATGCAGCCGGAGGGCAATTGGATCACCCGCGCCCCGACCCTCGAGCGCAAGGCCATCCTGCTCGCCAAGGTGCAGGACGAGGCAGGCCACGGCCTCTATCTCTACTGCGCCGCCGAAACGCTGGGTGTGACCCGCGACGAACTGCTGGAGCAGCTCAACAACGGCAAGGCCAAGTATTCGAGCATCTTCAATTATCCGACGCTGACCTGGGCCGATATCGGGGCCATCGGCTGGCTCGTGGACGGCGCCGCGATCATGAACCAGGTGCCGCTGCAGCGCTGCTCCTACGGTCCCTATTCCCGCGCCATGATCCGCATCTGCAAGGAAGAAAGCTTCCACCAGCGGCAGGGCTATGACGCGATGACGAAGCTTGCCCGCGGCACGCCGGAGCAGAAGCAGATGGCGCAGGATGCGTTGAACCGCTGGTGGTGGCCATCGCTTATGATGTTCGGGCCGTCCGATGCGGAATCGGTCCACAGCGCCCAGTCGATGCGCTGGAAGATCAAGATCAACTCCAACGATGAGCTGCGTCAGAAATTCGTCGATCAGACGGTGCCGCAGGCCGAATATCTCGACCTCAAAGTTCCCGACCCCGATCTCAAGTGGAATGCCGAGCGCGGGCACTACGATTTCGGCGAGGTCGACTGGGACGAGTTCTATCAGGTAGTCGCCGGCAACGGCCCCTGTAACCGTCAGCGGCTGCGCACGCGGGTGAAGGCTTACGAAGAGGGCCA
Organism: Microvirga ossetica; assembly: GCF_002741015.1. Taxonomy (NCBI): domain Bacteria; kingdom Pseudomonadati; phylum Pseudomonadota; class Alphaproteobacteria; order Hyphomicrobiales; family Methylobacteriaceae; genus Microvirga; species Microvirga ossetica. Next base: position 3,334,007 of record NZ_CP016616.1, read on the forward strand.
GTGGGTGCGCGACGCTGCGGATGCCTATGCGGTGAAGAAGGCGGCACGGACGAAAGCCAAGGCGGCGTGAGGGAGAGCATCGATGATCGACAAGAAGGAATGGCCTCTCTGGGAGGTCTTCATCCGCAGCCAGCACGGCCTGTCTCACCGGCATGTCGGCAGCCTGCACGCGCCGGATGCGGAGATGGCGATCATGAATGCGCGCGACGTCTATACGCGCCGCAACGAGGGCGTAAGTATCTGGGTCGTGAGAGCGTCCGATATTGCAGCAAGCTCGCCGAGCGAGAAGGGGCCGCTCTTCGATCCCGCCAATAGCAAAGTCTATCGCCACCCGACCTTCTATGACATTCCCGAAGAGCTGGGGCATATGTGATGACCGGGCAGAATGCGCTCTTCGAATATCTGCTGCGCCTCAGCGACAATGCCCTGATCCTGGGTCATCGCCTTTCGGAATGGTGCGGGCATTCGCCTGCGCTCGAAGAGGATCTGGCGCTCTCCAATGTCGCCCTCGATCTTATCGGCCAGACACAGCTCTGGCTGAACCTCGCGGGCGAGGTGGAAGGCAAAGGGCGGGATGCCGACAAGCTTGCCTATCTGCGCGACGCGCGCGATTTCCGCAATGTGCTTCTAGTCGAGCAGCCGAACGGCGATTTTGCCATGACCATGGCGCGCCAGTTCTATTTCGATGCCTGGCATTACCTGCTGCTGCGCGATCTCTCCGGCTCCAAGGATAGCCGTGTCGCGGAGATCGCGGCGAAGGGCCTCAAGGAAGTGACCTATCATCTGGAGCGGAGCCGCGACTGGGTGCTGCGCCTGGGCGACGGCACGGAGGAGAGCCATCGCCGGATGCAGGCCGCCATTGACGATCTCTGGATGTATACCGGCGAGCTGTTCGAATCCGATGAGATCGACCAGGCGATCGCTGGCGAAGGCTTGGGGCCGGATCTCGCGACGCTGCACGAGCCCTGGCTCGGCCTCGTGCGCGCGACGGTCGAGGAGGCGACGCTGATCCTGCCGCAGCCGGGATGGGCGCAGCAGGGCGGAAAGCGCGGCATCCATTCCGAGCATCTCGGCTACATCCTGGCCGATCTCCAGTTCCTGCAGCGGGCCTATCCCAACGCGACATGGTGAGGAGCCGGATGCTATGACGGACAGCCTGACACGGCCGGATCTGGATGAGATCAGAATCTGGCTCGGAGACGTTCCCGATCCGGAGGTGCCGGCAGTCTCGGTGATGGATCTCGGCATTGTCCGCGATGTGCGCTGGATCGGCGAAGAACTCGTGGTCGCGATCACGCCGACCTATTCCGGTTGCCCTGCGACCAGCGTAATCGGGCTCGATATCGAGATGGCCTTGCGGGCGAAGGGGATCGAGAACCTGCGCATCGAGCGCCGCCTTTCGCCGCCCTGGACGACGGATTGGATCACCCAGGAAGGGCGGCAGCGGCTCCAGGCCTATGGCATCGCACCGCCGGCCGAGAATGCGGACAAGCCTTCGCCTTTCGACCGCTTCCTGCGCAAGCCTCTGACGATCGCCTGTCCGCGCTGCAGTTCCGAAGACACGGCCCGGATCAGTGAATTCGGCTCGACCCCATGCAAGGCACAATACCAGTGCCGCGCGTGCCTAGAACCGTTTGACTATTTCAAGTGCATTTGACAACGAGCGGACGCTCCATGACCAGGTTCTACCCCGTCACCGTCGCCGATGTGAGGCGCGAGACCCGAGACGCCATCGTCCTCACCCTCGATGTGCCGCAGGAGCACAGGGACGCGTTCCATTTCTCGCCGGGGCAGTATCTGACACTGCGCACTCAGATCGACGGCGATGAGGTCCGGCGCTCATATTCCATCTGCGCCGCGCCGACGGACGGTACGCTGCGGGTCGGCATCAAGAAGATCGCCGGCGGTGCGTTCTCGAACTGGGCGAGCGAGCAATTGTCTCCGGGGCAGATCATCGAAGCCATGCCGCCCATGGGCAATTTCTTCGTGCCGCTCGATCAGGCCCGCAAGCGACATTTCGTGGGCTTTGCCGCCGGCAGCGGGATCACGCCGCTGCTCAGCATCGTCAAGACGACGCTCGTCGCCGAGCCGCAATCCTCCTTCACCCTGTTCTACGGCAACCGCGCCTCAAGCTCGATCATGTTCCGCGAGGAGCTTGAGGATCTCAAGAACGAGCATCTCGACCGCTTCAGTCTCATTCATATCCTCAGCCGCGAGCAGCAGGACATAGACCTCTTCAACGGGCGCCTGTCCAAGGAGAAATGCGACCAGCTTCTCGACCATTGGATCGACGCCTCGTCCATCGACACGGCTTTCATCTGCGGGCCGCAGGACATGATGCTGGGTGTTGCCCAGAGCCTGGAGGAGCATGGTCTCGACAAGCGGCAGATCAAGTTCGAGCTGTTTGCCACCTCGACTCCGGGGCGCCGCCAGCGCAGGCCCGAGAAGGCGGCGGCCGAGGACCGCAAGAACCTGTGCGAAGCCACGATCGTCATCGACGGGCGTGCGCGCACCCTGTCCTTCGAGAAAGGCACGGCTTCGGTGCTTGATGCCGCCATGCACGAGGGGATGGAGCTCCCCTATGCCTGCAAGGGCGGGGTCTGCTCCACCTGCCGGGCGATGCTCGTCGAGGGCGAGGTCGACATGGATGCGAATTTCGCGCTCGAGGATTACGAGATCGCCCGCGGCTATATCCTGACCTGCCAGAGCTATCCGGTGAGCGACAAGATCCTGGTCGATTTCGACAAGTGATAGGGGAGCCGATCCCATGGTCGATGAAGAAGGCCTCGTCAGCTTCGTAACCGGCGGTGGCCGGTTGAGCGCGCCCGACAACGTCACGCCCCGTTACCGCGGCGAGCTCATGCGCCTGATGGCGATCTTCGTCGATTCGGAAATGGCGGGCGCCTCCGGCTTCGCCGACTGCATCAATCTCGCTCCCGGCCTGAAGGAGCGCATCACGGCGACGCGCATCGTCTTCGACAAGTTCAACCATGCGCGGCAGGTTCTGGACCTGATGGAGCAGTTCGGCGCTAACACCGCCCAGTATGTCGGCGCCCATCCCTGGGCGGCGCGCCTCGACCGCAGCGTCAACCTCGGCACGCGGCGCATGGACGGTGACATGCGCCTCAACGTGTTTCACTACCCGATTAACGGCTGGGTCGATTCCGTGGTCATGAACTGCCTGATGGGGCAGGCGACGGTGGTGCAGCTCGAAGAGCTGACCCGCGGCTCCTACCAGCCGCTCGCTGACGCATTGTCGGACATCCTGCCTGTCGAGAAACGCCACGCGGAGCTCGGGGAGCATGGGCTCAGGGCAGCCCTCGACGGGGGGCACGATCCGACCGACGCCCAAGCCTCGGTGAACTACTGGTATTCGCGTGTCGCCGACAGCTTCGGCAGCACGAGTTCGGACCATTTCGCGCAGCATCGAAAATACAGTCTGCGTCAGAAGGGCCGGGAAGAGCTCATTGCGCAATGGCAGAACCTCGTTCATCCGATCCTGTCCGGATTTGGCCTGAACGCTCCAGGGCATGCATCGATGGAGATCGACGGCCAGGTCTCGCTGCAGTGATGACCGCTATTCGGCAGCGCTCACATGCCGCGATGAGGCGACTGGCTCCGCATGGAGATTGCGGGTGCCGTCGACGATCAGCTGCGAGACAAGCTCGGCATAATCGGCACGCGTCACCTCGCCGGTGCTCTTGAACCAGAGATAATGCCAGTTGATCATGCCGAAGAGCGACATGGTCACTGGCTTGAGCAGCTTGGTGTTCCTGATCTGCGGCGCCACTCCCGCGACCGCATCGGAAAAGATCTTCACCAGATCGCGTTCCATCGCCTTCAATTCGGCCTGCCGGTCGCTCGGCAAGAGGCGAAGCCCGTTGATCTGCACGCTGTGCTGGGCGTCCGCGTCGCGGTAGGCTTCGAGAAGGGCGTTGACGAGCTCCTTGAGGCGAGCCTCCGGGGCGAGGTCGGGTCTGTCGGCCGCCTCAACCACTTCGAGCAATTCCTCGAGGTGGAACCGGATGACGTCGAAGAGCAGCTCTTCCTTGTCCTTGTAGTAGTGGTAAAGATTGGCCTTCGAGACGCCGCAGGCTTCAGCGATCTTGCTCATCGAGGCACGGTCGTAACCGTGCTCGGCAAAGAGTTCGGCCGAGCGATCGAGGATCGCCCGGCGCTTGTCGTCGTAATCGGTGGCGCGAGTGCGTGCCATGGGTTGGTCTATTCTTTCGGTCTGCGGTCGATTACCCGTCTTGCCTTGCCGAGCGAGCGTTCGATTCCTTCAGGGTCGAGCACATTTACCCGAGCCGTGATGCCAATGGTATCCTTGATCGCCTGCCCGAGCCGCTCGGCAGCCGCCTTGCGGGTCTCCGGGTAATCGGATTCGGGCCGGATCTCAGCCTTGATTTCCACCTGATCCATACGCCCCTCGCGGCTCAGCACGATCTGGTAATGTCCGGAGAGGGCCGGGATCGCCAGAAGCTTCTCCTCGATCTGGCTGGGGAAAACGTTCACACCGCGGATGATCATCATGTCGTCGGTGCGGCCTGTCACCTTCTCCATGCGGCGCATGGTCCGCGCGGTGCCGGGCAGGAGACGCGTCAGGTCGCGGGTGCGGTAGCGTATGACCGGCATCGCTTCCTTGGTCAGCGAAGTGAAGACAAGCTCGCCTTCCTCGCCGTCAGGCAGGACGGCGCCGGTCAGCGGATCGATCACCTCAGGGTAAAAATGGTCTTCCCAGATGTGGAGCCCGTCCTTGGTTTCGACGCACTCGCAGGCGACGCCCGGCCCCATCACCTCGGAGAGGCCGTAGATGTCGACCGCGTGAATGTCGAAGGCCTCCTCGATCTCCCCGCGCATGGCGTTCGTCCAGGGCTCGGCACCGAAGATGCCGACCTTCAGCGACGACTTTCGCGGATCGAGGCCCTGCTTGCGGAACTCGTCGAGGATCGCCAGCATGTAGGACGGCGTGACCATGATGATATCCGGCTGAAAATCCTGTATCAGCTGCACCTGCCGCTCGGTCATGCCGCCCGACATGGGAATGACCATGCAGCCGAGGCGCTCTGCGCCGTAATGCGCGCCCAATCCGCCGGTGAAGAGGCCATAGCCATAGGCCACGTGCACCTTCATGCCCGGACGTGCGCCGCTGGCCCGGATCGAGCGGGCCACCACGTCGGCCCAGATGTCGATGTCGCGCTTCGTGTAGCCGACGACGGTCGGTTTACCGGTGGTGCCCGACGACCCGTGCACCCGAGAGATCTGGTTCTGCGGTACGGCGAACATGCCGAAGGGGTAGTTGTCGCGCAGATCGGCCTTGGTGGTGAACGGGAACTTGGAGAGGTCCTTCAGGTCCTTGAAGTCGTCCGGGTGAACGCCCGCTGCGTCGAACTTCGCCTTGTAGTGTGGCACGTTCTCGTAGGCGTGGCGCAGGGTCCAGGCGAGGCGCTCGCGCTGCAGATTGGTGAGCTCGTCTCGCGACGCCAGCTCGATGCTGTCAAGCTGGGCCGCTTGAGGCTTGAGTTCGGAAAGCTTGCGGAGTGGGATCTGAAGCACGGGAACCTCCCAATCGTTTTTCTTATTGGCCGCTGTTATCGTTCTTTGGCGTAAGAAGCGTGCCGGAAATGGTGCGCGAGTGACCGCGGAATTCGGCGACGATTTCACCTTTCCCATTGCGGACGGTCACATCGTAGATGCCCGAACGGCCGGAGCGGTTGCGCTCTACGGCGTGGGCCTTGAGCGTGTCGCCGCGCCGCCCGGGCTGCAGGAACGTCACGGCGCAATGCTGGGCGACCGTGCGCTGATCGTAGGTGTTGCAGGCGAACGCGAAGGCCGAGTCGGCGAGCGTGAAGATGAAACCGCCATGGCAGATGCCGTGGCCGTTCGTCATCTCCGCGCGGATGGTCATGGTGAGGATCGCCTCGCCGGGAGAGATGCGCTCGACCGCCATGCCGAGGCCCTGGCTCGCCCGATCCTCGGCCCACATGGTCTCGGCACAGGCCTGGGCGATTTCGAGCGGGTCGGTTCTGGAAGGGGTTGGCCGCGTATCCATCAAGTTCTTCCGCTGAATATGGGTTGCCGCTTCTCGAAGAAGGCCGTGACGCCCTCCAGGTAATCGGGCGTGCGGCCCGCCTGTCCCTGCAGGTCCCGTTCCAGATCGAGTTGGCGGTCGAGATCGTTCGTCTCGGATGCGTCGAGGGCCTGCTTGATGAAGCCGAGGCCGATCGTCGGCTGCGTCGCGAAATGCGCGGCGAGGCGATGCGCCTCGTCTAGCAGGGCCGTGTCGTCGACGCATTTCCAGATCATGCCCCAGGCTTCCGCCTGCTCTGCCGTGACGGGGTCGGCGAGGAGCGCGAGGGCGCGGGCCCGTGCCGGCCCGACGAGCCGCGGCAGGAACCAGGTCCCGCCCGAATCGGGCACGAGGCCGAGCTTCGCGAAGGCTTGGATGAACTTTGCCGAGCGGGATGCGAGGACGATGTCGCAGGCCAGCGCAATATTGGCGCCCGCACCGGCCGCGACGCCGTTGACGGCACCGATCACCGGCATCTGCAGCGCCCGGAGCTTGCGCACGAGGGGATTGTAGAACCGCTCGATGGTGGAAGAGAGATCCGGCACCTGGCCCGGGCTGAAGACGCGGTCGGACAGATCCTGGCCGGCGCAGAACCCGCGCCCGGCACCGGTCAGGACGAGCGCGCGGCACTCAGGATCGGCTTCCGCATCGAGGAGGGCACCCATTAGGGCCGCGTGCATCGTCTCGTTGAACGAATTCAATCGATCCGGGCGGTTGAGGGTGATGACCCGATATCCGTCCCGCCGGTCGATGAGGATGACGTCGTTCTCCACCAGGCCCTCCCGGGAATTTTGTTGAAGCAAACGGCTGCTCTTGCGACTTGTTTACTATTGACCAACCGTCCGGTCAATTATATTGATGACGAAAAGGCGTCAATGAGCCAAAGCTCGGCCCTTCCCGGGGTAACGCCGCACCGCAATGATCAGCCGGCTCTTGGCGGCCCGATCCATTGCGCAACAATAAGAACGACAAACGATAACGAAACCCGGAGGAAACAGATGAACGCGAAGGCAAATCTCAAGACCCTGCTGGCCACCAGCGTCATGGCCCTTGGCGTCTCCCACGGCGCGCTTGCGCAGGACACCATCAAGATCGGATCCGTTCTCTCGGTCACCGGACCGTCGTCATTCCTCGGCGAGCCGGAGGACAAGACGCTGCGGCTCTATGCCGACAAGATCAATGCGGCCGGCGGCATCGGCGGCAAGAAGATCGAGCTCGTGATCTACGACGACGGCGGCGATGCCAACAAGGCGCGCACCTTCGCGACGCGCCTTCTTGAAGACGACGAGGTCATCGCCATGGTCGGCGGCACGACGACCGGCTCTACCATGGCGATGATCCCGGTTTTCGAAGAGGCGAAGGTTCCGTTCATCTCGCTCGCCGGCGCCATCGAGGTGGTCGATCCCGTGCGCAAGTTCGTCTTCAAGACGCCGCATACGGACAAGATGGCCTGCGAGAAGATCTTCGAGGATCTGAAGAAGCGCAACCTCACCAAGATCGGCATGATCTCCGGCACGGACGGGTTCGGCGCTTCCATGCGCGCGCAATGCGTGAAGGCCGCGCCGAACTACGGCGTTCAGATCGTCAGCGACGAGACCTATGGCCCGCGCGACAGCGACATGACGGCTCAGCTCACGAAGATCAAGAACACCGCCGGCGTACAGGCCGTGGTCAATCCGGGCTTCGGCCAGGGCCCGGCCATCGTGACCCGCAACTACGCCCAGCTCGGCATGAACGCCATCCCGTTCTACCAGAGCCACGGTGTCGCCTCGAAGAGCTTCATCGAGCTCGCGGGTGCTGCGGCCGAAGGAGTCAGGCTGCCAGCGGCAGCGCTCCTCGTCGGCGACAAGCTGCCCGACAGCGACCCGCAGAAGAAAGTCGTGACGGAATACAAGCAGGCCTATGAGGGCGCTACGAAGCAGCCGGTCTCGACCTTCGGCGGCCATGCCTATGACGGGCTGTTCATCCTGGTCGAGGCCATGAAGCGCGCGAATTCCACCGACCCGCAGAAGATCCGCGACGAGATCGAGAAGACCAAGGGCTTCGTCGGCACCGGCGGCATCGTGAGCATGTCGGGCACCGACCATCTCGGCCTCGACCTCTCGGCGTTCCGCATGCTCGAGATCAAGGGCGGCGACTGGAACCTTGCAGCATCGGGAAGCTGATTTCTCGCGAGAACCTATCGGACGGGAGGCCGATTGGTGCCTCCCGTTCGGCAACCTGAAGGTTGTGGGACAGCAGCATGGCCGAGTTCCTCCAGTTTCTCTTCTCCGGACTGACGGTGGGAGCCGTCTATGCCCTGGTCGCGCTCGGCTTCACCCTGATCTACAACGCGTCTGGCGTCGTAAACTTCGCGCAGGGCGAGTTCGTGATGCTGGGCGGCATGGGCACCGTCTTTGCCTATGCTGCCGGCATCCCGCTGCCGCTGGCAGCTCTGATCGCCATCGTGGCTGCCGTGGTCATCGGACTCCTGCTGCATCGCCTGGCCATCGAGCCTGCCCGGGGCGCGTCCGCCGTGACGCTCATCATCATCACCATCGGCGCATCGATCCTGCTGCGCGGCCTCGCCGCCATCGTCTTCGACAAGCAGTTTCACAAGTTGCCGGCCTTCACAGGCGACAGCCCGATCGACATCCTGGGCGCAGCGGTCCAGCCGCAGAGCTTCTGGGTGCTTGGCGGGACCGCCATCGTCGTGCTGGCGCTTTACGTCTTCCTTGAGCACACCATCACGGGCAAGGCGGTTCTTGCCACCGCGGCGAACCGGCTTGCGGCGCGGCTGGTCGGCATCAACACCACGACCATCATGGCGCTGGCCTTCGGTGGCTCCGCCGCCATCGGCGCGATTGCCGGCATTCTCGTAACGCCGATCACCCTGACGAGCTACGATGTCGGCACATTGCTCGCCCTGAAGGGCTTTGCGGCTGCGATGCTGGGCGGCATGGGCAATCCCATCGGTGCGGTCGTCGGCGGGCTCCTGCTCGGACTGCTGGAGGCGTTCGGCGCCGGCTATCTCAGCTCCACCTACAAGGATGCCTTTGCCTTCCTGGTCATTCTCATCGTGCTGTTCGCCGCACCTCAAGGCCTGTTCGGGCGCCGTATGGTGGAGAGGGTATAGAAATGCGTGCTCTCGCGAACCAGCGCTTCCTCACGCTCGCTCTTCTGGCGGTGGTGATCGCGGTTCTCCCGTTCGTCTTTCCCTCAAGCTACTATTTCCGCGTGGCATCGCTCGTGTGGGTGTCCGCGCTTGCCGCCGTCGGGCTGAACATTCTCATGGGACAGGCGGGACAGGTCAGCCTCGGGCATGCGGCGTTCTTCGGCATCGGCGCCTATGCGGTTGCTATCGGCCCGACGCATCTCGGCATTCCGTCCTGGGCCGCGCTGCTCATCGGAGCGGTGCTCTCGGCGGCTCTCGCCTATCTTGTCGGGCGCCCGATCCTGCGGCTCAAAGGGCATTATCTTGCCATCGCCACCCTGGGCCTCGGAGTGCTCGTCGCGCTCGTCATCACCACGGAGAGCCGCTGGACCGGTGGACCCGATGGCATGCCCGTCGAAAGGCTGAGCCTGTTCGGCTGGCGGGTCAGCGGATCCTATACCTGGTACTGGGTGACGGGCGGCCTCCTGCTCGTCGGCACCTGGATTGCGCTCAATCTCGACGAGACGCCGACGGGGCGGGCCTTCCGCGCGCTGCACGACAGCGAAGTGGCGGCCCAGGTGGTGGGCGTCGATGTCGCCCGGTTCAAGCTGCAGGCCTTCGTGATCGCCGCCGTCTATGCCTCGCTGGCAGGATCGGCCCTTGCCTTCATGAATGGCTTCATCAATCCGGATCAGGCCGGCTTCCTTCACTCCGTGGAGCTCGTCACCATGGTCGTGCTCGGCGGGTTGGGGTCGGTCGTCGGCAGCATCGTCGGCGCGGCCTTGCTGGTGACCCTGCCGCAGGCGCTGACGGTGTTCCAGGAATATGAGCATCTCCTGCTCGGCCTTATCATCATCGTGGCGATGATCTTTATGCGCAACGGCATCGTGCCGAGCCTCTCAAGCCTGCTTCTCCGGAAGGCGCGCTCATGACTATCCTCGAAGCGACGGATATCGGCATCTCCTTCGGCGGCGTGAAGGCCGTCGACGGCGTGAGCTTCTCGGCCGGTCCTGGGCAGATCCTGTCGATCATCGGCCCGAACGGCGCCGGCAAGACGACGTTGTTCAACGTCGTGTCCGGCGTCTACATGGCGAGCCGCGGCACGATCCGTCTTTCCGGCGAGGACGTGACGGGTCTTGCCCCCCACAGGCTGGCGGCACGCGGTCTTTCGCGAACCTTCCAGAACCTGCAGATCTTCCAGCGCATGACCGCTTGCGAGAACGTGATGGTCGGCCGCCATTTGCGCGAGAAGTGCAGTCTCTTGCCGGCACTGTTCAGGACATCGGCGGTCACGCGGCAGAATCGCGAGACGCGGGCAATGGCGCTCGGTCTTCTGGAAGATGTCGGATTGAAGGATACGGCGGATATTCCCGCCGGTTCGCTGCCTTACGGCGCCTGCAAGCGTCTCGAGATCGCCCGCGCGCTCGCTGCCGAACCGCGCGTGCTTCTCCTCGATGAACCGGCCGCCGGCTGCAATGCCGTCGAGACGGAAGAGATCGATCACCTGATCCGGCAGGTTGCCGACAGAGGCGTCGCTGTCGTGCTGGTCGAGCACGACATGAAGCTCGTCATGAAGATCTCCGACAGGATCCTCGTGCTCGAACGCGGCCGGCCGCTGGCAGAAGGAACCCCGCGCGAGGTGCGCGACGATCCGAGGGTCCTCGAGGCTTATCTGGGACAGCATGGTGCACGGGAGGCTGCCCGTGCTTGAGGTTGCAAACCTGAGAAGCGCCTATGGTCGCATCGAGGTGCTCAAGGGCGTCAGCCTCGATGTCCAGACCGGCGAGATCGTAGCGCTGGTCGGCTCGAACGGCGCGGGAAAGACGACGTTGCTGCGCGCGCTCTCGGGCGTTCAGCCGGTCACGGGCGGGGAAATCCGTTTCAACGGCCAGCGGATCGATAGCCTGCCGCCGCATCTGCGGGTCGAATTGGGCATCACGCAGTCACCGGAAGGCCGGCAGGTGTTCGGACCCCTGACCGTCGAGGACAACCTGCGGCTCGGTGCCTATCGCCGGCGCGACAAAGCCATTGAGCAGGACCGTGACCGCATCTTCGCCATGTTCCCGGTGCTGGCCGAGAAGCGACACCTCCTAGCGGGCGGCCTGTCGGGCGGCCAGCAGCAGATGCTGGCCATCGGCCGCGCGCTGATGGGGCGGCCCAAGCTTCTGCTTCTGGACGAGCCGTCGCTCGGTCTGTCGCCGCTCCTCGTCGATCAGATCCTGGACGCCATCGTGTCGCTGAAGAAGGATGGGATCACCGTGCTGCTGGTCGAGCAGAATGCCAGCGCGGCCTTGGCGATCGCCGATCGCGGTTATGTGCTGGAAACCGGCAAGGTCGCCTATAGCGGCGCCGGCTCCGCGCTGCTCGCGGATCCGCAGGTCAAGGCCGCTTATCTCGGCATCGACTGAGCAGCTTGTGTCCCAGCCTCGGGAGTGTCCTCCCGAGGCTCGTCACGGCGCTTCGCCAGATCGAGCGCTTCTTGAAGCACCGCATGATCGCCGATGTGATTGGCGAGGATCAGCACGAGGCGGCTGTTGAGCGCGGCGCTCTCCTCGTCCGTCAATCCGCGATGGGCTTCGATGAGAGCGCGATAGGCCCGATCGGGATCGGCGAAGCGGTTTTCCGTGATCAGCGCCGTCATGCTTGTTCTCCCTCGAAGCCTCTGAGGCGGCGAGAGGCTTTTGCAATCCGCGCGGGCGTCGCATGCCGCCAGCGCGCGGCGAGGTGATGATCGGGGCGCACGAGATAGGTACTGCCGGGACGTGCATCGAAGCGCTGCGCGAAAAGGCCCATCTCGTCGATGAGGTCCCTGCCGATGACGATGACGGTCGAACCTGCTGGCGGCGGTTCGCCGTTCGGCATGTGCAGAAGCGTCTCCTCGTTGCCGAGCGCTTCGAGCAGCCAGATGGGCTTGCCGTCGCGGTCGCGCATCGGCGCATCGGGAAGCGGAGCGCCGAGGCGAGCGGAGCCGGACCATGTGTCGGCATCCGGCGTCGACAATGGAGATTCGTAAGTCGAGGGCATCGACAGCCTGCCCGAATTGACCATCCTCTTGGCAAAGGGCGCATGGCGCGCGAGCGAGAGCGTGGCATCGCGGAAGCGAAGCTCCTGGGCTGAGCGCGGGGCGATGAAGTCGGTCGAGCGGGTCGAGTGCCCGATGTTCTCGTCGGCTGCGGCGGAGCGTTCGAGGTCGTAGGTGGTAAGCAGGCTCTCCGGCGCCTCGCCCTTGACGACGAGCGCGAGCTTCCAGGCGAGATTTTCCGCATCCTGGATGCCGGAATTGGCGCCGCGTGCGCCGAAAGGCGACACCTGATGCGCGGCATCTCCTGCGAAGATCACGCGTCCATGCACGAAGCGTTCCAGGTGGCGGCATTGGAACGTATAGACGGACACCCATTCGAGCGAGAAATCGTCATGCCCCAGCATCTGCCGAAGGCGGGGGATCACGCGCTCCGGTGTCTGCTCGGCTTTCGCATCAGCATCGGATCCAAGCTGCAGATCGATGCGCCAGACATCGTCCGGCTGTTTGTGCAACAGGGCAGAGCGTCCCTCATGGAACGGCGGATCGAACCAGAACCATCGCTCGGGTGGAAAGTCGCCCTGCATCTTCACATCGGCGATCAGGAAGCGATCTTCGAAGACCTCGCCCTGAAAGGCGAGACCGAGCATGCCGCGTAAGGATGAGCGCGCTCCGTCCGCAGCCACCACCCAATCGGCTTCTGTGTCGTAGGATTCCTCGGGCGTCTCGACCGTAAGTGTGGCGCCGTCGTCGCGGCGTTCAATAGCGATCACCTTGTTGCGCCAGCGGATGTCGAGATTGGGCAGCTGCGCCGCGCGCTCCACCAGCGCATGCTCGAGATAATACTGCTGGAGATTGATGAAGGCCGGCATCTTGTGCCCGTCCTCGGGCAGAAGATCGAAGGCGTAAAGCAGCTCGTCACGCTGAAAGACTTTGCCGAGCTTCCAGGTCACGCCCTTCTCCAGGCATGGCTCGGCAACGCCAAGCCGATCGAGGATTTCGAGCGTGCGCTTGGCATAGCAGATGCCGCGCGATCCTTCGCCGATCCGGTCGGCATCGTCGAGCAGCACCACCGGCACGCCGCGCTGGGCCAGATCGATGGCCGTGCAGAGCCCAACGGGGCCTGCGCCGGCGACGATGACGGGATGGCGAGCGGGGGAGGGACTATCTTGGTCCGGGCTGCGGCGATAGCCGAATTGAAAAAGAACCTTGCGATCGGTCACGCTGCCTCTCCGTGCATGTATGAGCGGATGCAAGGTCCGATCTTCACGGATTGAAGGGCTATGCCCAACAGATCGTCCATCGACGGTTCAAACACCTTCCCGGCCACGGCGGTTCTCCCTGTCGCAAAGCGCGAACCACGCCCGCCCCTTCATGTCCGGGGCAGATATTAACGCTGATGGTTGGCGCAGTCGAAGGGCAGGGTAGGTTCGATTATGTAACCGTCAAGTTCACGTCAGACGGTCAACACCGGGGCTTAGTAAAATAGCACCGAAAGCCCTCTCAACTTCAGGGAGAGGATGGATAGGTGCTGCGGCGGAAGCCGCATTCAAAATCTCTTGAACCTTGGCCATTGTGATCGTATATCGAGAGCAATGGTCCGAACAGATCAAGAACTCGCCTATTTGACGTTCAGCTATCGCGTAAAAGACGCGACGAGCGGCAAGCATCTGGTTGCAATGGGCAACGCGACCAACACAGTCTGGAACTTCTGCAACGAGATCAGCGAGCGGTCGGCGCGCCGCAGCCCGAAGTGGGCCACAAAGAAGCAGCTGCGTGATTTGACGAAGGGCGCCAGCAAGGAGCTCGGCCTGCCGTCGCAGGTGATCCAGGAGATCATCGACGAGTTCATCGACAAGCGGAAGAAAGTTGGCCGGCCGAAACTCCGCTGGCGGGTGAGCCGTGGCGCGCGCCGCTCGCTTGGCTGGATCCCGTTCACGAACCAGGATGTCGAGATCATTGGCTCGATCGCGCTGTTCCGCGGCCGCAAGATCCGGCTGTGGAAACACCGGGAGATCCAGGGCCGGTTCAAGTCCGGCAACTTCTCCCAGGATGCGCGGGGTCGCTGGTACTGCAACATCGTCTGTGAGGTTGAGCGCCAGACGACGAACCGGACCCATATCGTTGGCATCGATCTGAATCACAAAGTGGCAGCCAAGTGCTCTGACGGTCCGGAGCTGCCCCAGGCGCGGTTCTACCGCGATCTTGAGGACAAACTGGCCGAGGCACAGCGGCGGGGCCGCAAGCGCCAAGCTCAGACGATCCATGCCAAGATCGCCAACCGGAGGAAGGATGGTCTCCACAAGTTCTCCCGGGCGGTGGTGAACCGCGCCGGCGCCGTATTTGTCGGCAACATCTCATCCACCTGGCAGATCGCATCGGGCGCCGGCAAGGCGACCGTAGATGTAAGCTGGTCGATGCTGCGCAACTTCCTTGACTACAAATGCGATCACGCAGGAGTTGCTTTTGCAGAGGTGAATGAAGCCTATACAACGCAGACCTGTTCTAGGTGCCATGCACGCAGCGGCCCACAAGGTCGAGAGGGTCTTGCGCTCAGGCAATGGGTGTGCAGCGAGTGCGGGTCGGTACACGACCGCGATCAAAATGCTGCGCTGAACATTGCCCGTCTCGGGTGCGAGACGCTGGGTCTGAAGGGACCTGGAAGCCTCGGCCTTTAGGCCGAGGAGGCATCACCGAAGGTTGAAGCGCAGCGGTACCGAGAACGTGAATTGCTGCTGCGGGATCGAATCCGGAGCGGCCGGCAATGATGAACCAGGACGTGCGGTTGCCAGTGCAGCCTGATCCAGCTGCGGATGGCCGGCGCTGTCGACCAGGGACGCGCTGATGATCTGCCCCGAGCGGCTCATCGTGAATCGGATTGTTGCGATGCCCGTGACGCCTTGGCTGCTCGCGATGTTCGGATAGCGCAGCCGGTTTCGCAGGGCCGAGACGATGCTCGCCTTGTAGCGGTTCAAGACGTTCGGATCGGCCGCGGCTGCCTGGCCGCCGGTATTCGCGCGCGAGGACGATACCTGTCCCTGGCGAAGCTCCGACGGAGGCGGCTTCCGTTCGGCAACGGTGCGCCGCGGCGGCGGCTTGCGTTCAACCGGCTTTGGAGGCGGTTTCTTCTCTGGCGGCGGAGGCTCCTCAAGCGGCTTTGCGACCACGGCATCGGGCGGAGGAAGAACGACGGCCGTCTCCGTCTCAATCGCTTCAGGCTCGGCCGGAACCGCTTCGACAGGCGTCATTTCAGTCACCTCTTGAGGTTCCTGAACTTCGACCGGCTCCTCAGG
The DNA here is from genome assembly GCF_002741015.1 of Microvirga ossetica. NCBI lineage: Bacteria > Pseudomonadati > Pseudomonadota > Alphaproteobacteria > Hyphomicrobiales > Methylobacteriaceae > Microvirga > Microvirga ossetica. The sequence continues at coordinate 3,349,522 of NZ_CP016616.1, forward strand.
CTGAACTTCGACAATTTCCTCGGGCGGCTGTGATTCGACCGCCTCCGCCTCGACCGGCAAGGCTTCAGTCTCAACGGGTGGGATCTCCGGCGCTGCCAGCGCCTCCGGCGCAGCCGCCACCAGCTCTTCCATGGCGGGAGCGAGATCGATCGTGATTTCCTGCTCGCCCGGAAGGTCCGCCTTGTCGTGCGGCCAAAGAGTCACGGCGGTCAGCGCCGCGCCATGCAGCAGGAGCGCCGTAAGAAAGGCCAATCCGAGCCGGCTCGGCTCCTGCGGCGGTCTGAGGGACTGAACGGACATCGGATGTGCTGCAGGTCCTACTGGGCGGGCGGTCCGCTCGGCGCCTGCGCGATCAGCGACACCTTGCTGAATCCCGCGGCGCTGATCTGCCCCATGATTTCGATGATGCGCCCATACGGCACGGCCCTGTCGCCGCGAACCAGGACGACCTGGGTCGGATCCATGCTCGCGAGCTGACGCAGGCGGGGCATCATGGTTTCAGGCGCGAGAGGCTCCTTGTCGAGAAACGGCTGGCCCTGCGCATCGATGCTGACCACCACAGGCTGCTTCGGCTGCGACACCTTCGCGGCCGCCGTCTTCGGCAGCTGCACGGGCACGCCGACCGTCATGAGGGGGGCTGCCACCATGAAGATGATGAGCAGCACCAGCATCACGTCGACGAGAGGCGTGACGTTGATCTCGGACAGCGGCGCAGCGCCGAACTCGTCGTCGGTGTCCTGCGACTGGAAAGAACCCATGCCCATTATTCGGCAGCCTCCGCCCGAACGTGAGGCTTGCGGTCACGGGCGAGCCGATCGCCGAGGACGACGATGCCGGCGCCGAAAGATTGCTGCAGGCGGCCGAGGTCCGTGGTGAGCTTGTTGTAGGCGACTACCGCCGGGATGGCGGCCACGAGGCCGATGGCGGTTGCGAACAGGGCTTCGGCAATGCCGGGCGCCACGACCGAAAGGCTCGTATCCTGGCTCGCGGCAATCGCCGAGAACGAATTCATGATGCCCCAGACCGTTCCAAACAGACCGATGAAGGGCGCAGCCGACCCCGTGGTGGCCAGAAACGGCAATCCAACCTGAAGCTGACGTATGTCGACCGAGAGGGCCGCCCGCATCGCCCGCTCGATCCGCTCCCGCCGCTCGGCGCGGCTCTCGGAGGCGTCCTGATCGCGCCAGGCCTCATGACCTGCGGCAACGATCCGGCCCGTGACTCCGCCCATCTGCGGATGAAGCTTCTCGCCCGAGCGCGCGGCGGATTCGAACGCGCGCGCCTGGCGGCGGACGCTGCGGATGCGCAGGAGCTTCTCGAAGATAATGGTCCAGCAGCCGAGGGAGGCCAGCACCAGCAGGATCATGACGCTTTTGACGATGGGGTCGGCCTGCAGGAAGAGGCCGAGAAACGACATGTCGTGCGCTGCTGCGGGAACGATCTCGTTCATCAGGGTAATCTCACTTTACAAAGGAAATGGCGTCGATCTTGGACGCCGTCTCGATCGCCGACAGGCAATCCTCCCGGGATGCCGTCGTGCCTTCGCAGGTCAGGACGTCGTTGAGGAGAACGCGCCCGAACCGGGAGCAACTGAGACCAGGAAAATCGAAGAGCTTGATCAGCGTCTTGCGGGGCGGCACCGGGCCGACTTCGACGGCCAGCCTCTTGGCGGCGACGCCGTCGGTGTCGAGCGCGAACAGGTCGAGCTTCAGCGATTTCCAGCTCTCGCCCTTGTGGTTGTCGATGAGGAAATAGGTCCGGCAGCTCTCGCCGGCCGCTTCGACTTTGTTCAGCTCGATGCGCAGGGGGCTTTGAGCCGACGCCTTGTCCTGAGCCAGGGCCGTCCCGGTGAAGGGCAGGAGCAGCGCCAAGCAGCTCAAGACGCTGCCGACGGCGAATCCAGGCTCATTCCATGTGCTCATGCCCATGCGCTCATTCTCCTTGTGCAGGCAAACGGCAACCGGACGCGATGCGCACATGCGGCGCCTCGCAAGAGGGCGCCGGCATTGTGGTCGGTCAGCGCGTCCAGTCTTATGCCCAAAGCCGAGAGGTTTCCCGTGGGCAATGGGATCAGATATCTGAAAGAATTCAGATGGATCAAGGGCTTAGGGAAAAATAAGAGGCGTTCTAAAACAGGCGCTACAGCGTTGAGAACGACGGAGAATTTGCTTCTTTAAAAGGATTTGAAAGTAATTTTCTTGCGTTTAGCCACGCTGCTCTGCAGTAAGTGCATGTCTGACGCGTCTCTTTCCTGGCTTTCCTACACCGGGGATCACTCGGTTGTGAGCAGCCTGAACGAATTCCACGAAAATACCATTTTGCCGGGCGAGGAGGAAATTCTCGATCCAGAATTCAGGAGATCACACTTGAGCTTCGACGGTCACGACAGACCTTTTCCGACTTGGTATCCCTATGCTTTCGTCGGTGCGATTGCTGCCGTCGGAGCGGCTTTCTACGTCCTCGGCTAGAGCAATGGCGGTTCTGATGGAGCCAGCGCATCGCAGGTATCTCGTTGTTTGAGAAGCACTTCCCGTGACGAATCATAGTCCAATGCTGGGCGGGTTGCTCTAGAACCCACGATGCCCTGCATCCCAAAGCGAAACGAGGCGGTACATCCGCGACCCGCTCGTCTTTGGTCGTCTGTGAAGATTTCAGATCACTTTGATTGGATTGGGGGGATCCGACGCGCCGAGAGATCCGATTTCTCAGGATTGTGGGCTCGAAGCGGTGGATTTCCTGCAATTTCCAATGCCGCTCTGGCCCGGAATCAGATTCAATCAGGAGCCTTCCACCCTGGCCGGAAGTGTTTGTGTCAACGCCGAAAGACGCGCGCCAGAAAGATCTGTTCCGACCCGCAGGAGATCGCCATGGCCAGAGCATCTCGAGCACACGCAGGCAAGGCTAAAGCGCTTTTGATCTGGACTTGAATCGCTTCAGGTGGTCTGTGCGTTGACTGGGATATGGCCCGGGAGGCAAACCATGCCCCAGCCCTATTCTCCTGATCTGCGTGAGCGTGTTCTTGTCGCCTGTGCGCGTGGCGACCTTCCTCAGGTTGAGATTGCCCGCCGCTTCCAGGTCTGCCCCGCCACCGTCTCGAACTGGCGCCGCCAAGAGCGCGAGGAGGGCCGACGCTGTCCCAAGCCGCACAGCGGCGGCGTGCCCTCGCGCCTGGATGCAGCAGCTCTGGAGGTGCTGCGTCAGCTCGTGGCCGAAGACAATGACGCGCTGCTGCGCGAGTACCGCGAGCGCCTGGCCGAGCGAACGGGCGTGACGGTGTGTCTGGCGGTGATCTGCGAGGCGCTCAAGCGGCTCAAGCTGCGTCCGAAAAAAAGACCCTTCGGGCGGCCGAGCAGGAGCGGCCCGAGATTGCCGCCGAGCGCGAGGCCTATCGCCAGCAGATGAGCGAGCTTCCCGTGGAACGCCTGGTGTTCCTCGATGAGAGCGGAGTGACGACCAAGATGGCCCGCACTCATGCGCGAGCGCCACGTGGGCAACGCGCCTATGGCTCCATCCCGCTCGGCTCGTGGCAGCGGCTGACGGTCTTGGGCGCACTCGCCTGTGAGGGCCTGGTCGCTACGATGAGCATCGAGGCCTCGACCTCGACCTCCGTGCTTTTGGCCTATCTCGAGCAAATCCTGGTACCGGCTCTCAAACGCACCAAGCCGGATGCCATTCTGGTGTTGGACAACCTGCGCCCGCATCGGGCCACAGAAGTGCGAGACCTGCTCGCGCAGGCTGGGATCGGGCTTTTGTACCTGCCGCGCTATTCCCCGGAGTTCAACCCGATCGAGCCCGCCTGGGCCAAGATGAAAGAGCGGCTCAAGGCGAAAGCGCCTCGCACTCTTGAAGCTTTGGAAGCGGAACTCAAACCCGCCCTCGACACCATCACCGCAAAGGATGCCCGAGGCTGGATCAGGCATGCCGGCTATGCCCTACACTGATCCCAAAAGCGCTTTAGGCTCAGCCCGGCAAACAAGCTGCTCACTCCGAACCGCTGACCGTGGCCTCGCTATGGGTGCAGGCGCGGGTGGTTCCAGTCAAGAAGGAACGCGAGCATGCGTCCATCACTCTACTCGTCCGGGATCAGCACTTGAGTGGTTGGTGGGAACCGAAAGCATATCACTCGCTTGAGGACGACAATTCGCAACTCCTCGTCTGTGGGCTTCCGTCTCCAAAGGCCCAGCAGCTCTGGTCAGTATAAAATGGTAAAAACAGATAAAATGGTAAAAAACAGGGCCCCGGATTCTTCTCAATCCTACTGAACTCATCTATGCAGAGAAACCATTTTTGTGATCCTCCTTTCTGAGGATCATGATCAATCATTGATGCACGCGGTCGCACCGAGATAACCCCCCAACCTTTAGTTTGCTTTCAAACGAACTTTCGTGTCTTCTTGGGCAAAAGCAGGAAAGGAGCATGCATCTCCTTTTCAGGGGCGGGACAATCTCGAAGTGCACTGGTCGACACCTCGACCTCACGCCAAGGCAGCAAACGGGGCAGTTGCTGGATGGATGGGCATTTCTTGAGACTAGGCGAAGACCAACAGGCTAGGCAACTGAACGGCGGTGTGGGCCTTCTGACATTGCCCACGAAACTGGTTCCGCCGGACTGCTATGGACTTGTTTTTCGCCGTCGGCTTTTCGCGCAAATTCAGCAAGCCCAGCCGCGGAGCCTGATTTGGGTCACCGCCCCCCCCGGCGCGGGAAAGTCCTCCCTGGCAGCAACCTGGCTGCACTCCGACGATGCACCGGCATCCCGCGAGCATGCTGTCTGGTACCGCCTGGATGACACTGATGCTGATCCGGTCTCGTTCTTCCAGCACTTGAAGCGGGCCCTGGGTCAGGTGCCCGATGCCCCCGTTGACCTGCTGGAAGATCCCGAGCCTGGCGCCTTGTTCAACCCAGAGGAACTGGCCACCCGATGGTTCGAGACGCTGCTCGGCACCGAGGTACGAGCCCCCTATGCCTTTGTGTTTGATGATGTTCATCGTCTGCCGTCTGACACTGCCACTTGGCTGATCCTAGGCGTTCTCGCGGGCTCACTTCGGGCCAGCGATCGCGCGCTTTGCCTATCCCGGCAGGATCCGCCCGAGGCCATCGTGTCTGCCCTGCCGCGCTCCCGGCTTCTGCGGATCACAGATCTCACGGTCGATCCAGAGGAGTTTGAGGATTTTGCCCGCGGCAGCATGGCTTTTCGCGGGTTGTCCCGCGAAGCCTTCGTGGCGCGGTTGCGCCAAGCGGGGCATTGGATTTCCGACTTGAGCGCTGCGTCCTTCGATCATTCCTCGCTCCGGCCAGGGCTGGCGGGTTTTCCGTCGCAATTCTCCCACCTTCTCGGGGCCTATGGGGCGGAGGGACACGAGGCCCTGCTCGCAACGGCATTTTTGCAGGTGGGAGATGACGCGGAGTGGCAGATCCTCGGGGGTGCAAAAGCTGTTGCGATCCTGACGGAGTTAGCCGCTGGGGGGAGGGCGGTGACGCGCCTCGCGAACGGGGCCTTGCGCAAGCACGACCTGCTTCACGAGTGGCTCAGGACCGCCGCAACGGGGCTACCCTCTGGCGCTCTGCAACAGGCCCGGTTGCGGGCCGGGCAGGTCCTGGCCGCGCGCGCGGAGCTGATTTCCGCCGTGCGGTTGATGCTGGAGGCGCATGCCCCGCACGAGGCTCGGCGCCTGGTGCTTGAGCACGCCTCCCGTCTTAACGCAGCCGGCCACAGTCGCGAGTTGCTGGAACTCCTGGGCCTGCTACCCGAGACCATGCGCCAGGAGCCGATCCTTGGGCTCTGGCACGCCTATGGCCGCTTGCCGCTCCGGCCTCCAGCTGCCCGTGAAGCCTTCCGTCAGCTCTGGCGCAGCCTCGACCCCGAGGCCGAGCCGTTTGTGTATGGCGCGGCAGTGTTCGGGGAGGTCAGGGCGGCGATCGAGGATTGGTCAATCGACCGACGCTTGCTTGATCTTGTTGAGGAAACCGCGCCCGTGTGCAGTCGCCTCGGCGCGTTGCCCGAGGGCAGCCGGCAGATGATTCTTCTGGCGCGCGGGCTTGCGCTCCTGATGGGCGACCCCACGCACCCAGCGGGGCCGGAGGCGGAGAGCGAATTGCAGGCCTTGGTGCCAACTCTGCCGCCGGACTTGCAATTTTCCGTCGAGAGCATTCTGGCCCATTACTGTCTCTGGTGGCGAGGCGATCTGGTGGCAGCCCGTGGGCATGTGACGGCGGTCGAGCCCCTGCTCGACCGCTCCGATGTTCCTCCCGTGACAAAGCTCCTCTGGTATTACGCTGCCGTGGGGCTGGCTTTCTGGGACGGGGATGATGACGCCCTGCGGCGGTTGGGAGAGGAGGCGCGGGCTTTTGGCGGCAAATGGGGTCTCACAGCCCGCATGGCGATCCTGCCGTGGATCGAGGCTCAGGCCTTTGCCGCGCACGGCGATCATGCCGCCGCAGTTGCCGCGCTCCACAGCTATGAGCAGTTCCGGCGAGGCTGGCGCTGCACCGACCATCTGTCCAGCCTGCACCACCTGCGGGCGGCGGTAGCGCTCAGCGCCGGCGATACGGACACGGCGGTGTCAGAGGCCTCCCAGGCCTGTGCCCGTGCCCGAGAGATCGGCAACGTGCAGAATCTCGGGACCCAGTACGCCCTCTTGGTGATGGCACGGGCCGCCCGGGGCGAGCCGGACGTCCCTACCCTGGCAGCCCTGCGCACCCTGGCTGAGCAAGCCCGCAGCAGTGCGTTCCACCTGCAGGCCGATCTCGCCGAGGTGGCTTTGGCCCATGCGGACGGCCGGGTGGAAGATTTTGTCCAGGGGTGGGAGCTCCTGGGGCAGGCCGCCGGCCGGCTGGGCCTGCGCCGATGGAGCGGCATGAATCGTGCCTTTCTCAGCATGCTCGCTAACGCTGCGCTGCACCGGGGGAGCGAGGCGCGGGTGACGCGAGCGCTGGTTGGGCTCTGGCGCCTGACTCCACCCGCCGACGATCACATCCATGAGGACTGGCCTTACCCGATCCAGATCCGCTGCCTGGGTGGCTTTGCCATCGACCGCGATGGGGACCCCGTCCGGGCAAGTGCTGGTAAGGCGCAGCGCAAGCCGCTCGAGCTGTTGTGGCTGCTGGTCGCGGCCGACGGCCGCGGGCTGGCCCAGGACTTCGTGGCGGATCAGCTGTGGCCGGACCTCGACGGCGATCGCGCCATGCACACCCTGCGCACCACGTTGTATCGCCTGCGCAAGCTCGTTGGCGCCGACGCGGTGGTGCAGGAGAATGACCATATCCAGTTGAACTTGGCCACTGTGGGCACCGATCTGGCCGCGCTCCGTGCCGCCGTGGCGCGCCTGCGCCACCCGCGCCTGGCCCCCGCCGCGCGGTTGGCGGCCTTTGACCAGGCCCTGCGGCTGTACCGAGGGCCGCTCCTGCCCGGCATTGATTTGGACTACGTGGCGGAGGAGCGCCGGCGTCTCGCCGAGACCATCTTCAACAAAGCCCTGGCCTTTCTGATGACGCTGGACCCGGCTGACCCGGCCACCGTGCTGCGGGTGCATCGCTTGCGGGCCCTGGCGCCGACGGCCAGCCTCCCCGAGGCCCTGGCGCGTCTGTGGCCGGGGATTGCCTGAGGGACGGGTATCGTTTCGGAGATGGCAGCGCCACCGGGAGGTTTGTTTTAGGCAGAAACGGTGCCCGTCCTCGGACAGGACGTTCTGAGGCTAAGAGGGAGCAACAGAACCGAGGACCCCAGCGCTGTTCGCCGGCGTGCGGATAGTGAAAGATCCAATGACCAAATGTTGCGCCCGGACGGTGGATTATGATCCTGGTGCATCCGCTTGCCACGAGACGCCTTCAAGACTTGAGAGGATCAGGGCGGGTGAAAGATGGCTTTGCTCCTGCGGGTGCCAAATCGTTAGCGCAGGCGCCGCAGCAGGTCCTCGGGCAAGCTGCCCTGGAGGGCTCTGGTTTGCACCGCCAAGATCGTGGCCACGCTCGGGGCATCGCAGATTGTGTCGTTCAGGCATTCGGCGACAGCCTCGTGGAACGACACACGGCGAACCGATAAATCCTCCTGAGGATCAGGGTGTGCCGCACCTTGCTCCAGATCCCACGCAACGAAGCACGGTGCCATTTCATCTGTGATGCCAGGGGAAACCATGAGGCGCAGCACTTCCAGCCATTGCCCTCCGCGAGCGCCGGTTTCCTCCTGGAGTTCGCGTTGAGCGGTCTCAAGCGGCTCGGTTGCTTTCGGCCCTGAGCCTCGGGGCAGTTCCCAGGTGTAGCGCTGGGAAACATAGCGATACTGACCAATGAGATATGTGCTGCCGTCATCAAAGATGGGAAGCACTGCAATACCATAAATGCGAAATCGAAGCGCCGTGTAGGGATGAACCCGGCCCGAGCGATGCCGGACTTCGTCCTGGTCCACATCAACATAGCGGCTCTCATAGAACCGCTGCGAGGACAGAGTCTCCCACGGATTGCTCTGGTTAGGCATGGTGCACCGTTCGACGAGAGGGATTAGGTTTCGGTGAGCACAGGTTGTTTAGACCTAACGCTCATCGCGGCCAACCTGACCACGCATCGTGTAGGTCACGTGCAACACGTAACCATCAACGGTCCCAATCACGTTGAACCGCATCACGGTCGCTTAGGCCTCCAAACATTGACCCGGGATGTCGCTGCTGGCCAGGTCCGCGGAGATTTTGCAGCTGGCGATCTCTCGCAGGATGGACTGACGGACTCGCTCCTTGAACGCAGACCAGGACCCGAGGTCCGTTCCGCATCCAGCGCAGGACAGGTCTGCCGCATCATGGATCTCGTCTGGGACCCTAATGGCGGGGCTGCCGCACGCAGTGCAAGCAAAGGACGAGGTGGCACGAGAGCCGTCACCCATCACTGTGTCCTCCTTGGTGTGGCTGCGCAACGCCCGAATCTTTGGCGGAGCCGAACCGGTTCGTCAAATGCCACGGGCGTTCAGAGCCATCCTGTCTGCACAGCCAAACGCCTGGAGAGGGGCAAGGGCACCCGAAGACCCTGAAGCGAGAATTGTCCATGCATGCGGCAAGAGGATTGCGCAGGACAATTCCGTCAGGTTCGGTTCGGGCGCGGGCCGCTGAACGCCGTTGATTGGATGCACACGCGGGACCAGGGCGGCTCGTGATGGCCGTTCCTGTTCGCCTGTCCCAGGCATGGGCCGATTGAGCAGCTTATCACCCATCAAATGGTAATCGCGCAAGGAACCAAATGGTAATCGGGCAAGGAACCAGCCGAGGGGCCTGAACCAAGGCTCTTGACATTTCCAAGTTAACGTTATATCGTTATTAAGCGGAATGAAGAGGGTGTCATGGCACGACTATCACAGGCGCGAGGGCGCAATCCGAGCTTCCCGGGTAACCGCCTCGTATCCGAGACCGAACCGGCGACGGTGGCATCACTGGGCATGCAGGGCCGGCTGGTCCGAGGTGATACGGAGCGCGAGCACGCGCTCGCCCATCTACTTCACCGGTATCAATATCCCCGCGAGGAATGGGACCGGGTGATCCGACAGACGCTCGATCTTCTCGGCCGACACCAACGTGCGAGTGCTGGAGCAAACGTAAAGAACGCTCCAGCCCAGGATGCACACCCGGGAGATGATCGAACAGCAGCAAGCCTGAAAAGGATCCGTGTCGCGATCGCGCCGAACGCTCGGCTGGAGACTTTCTGATCATCCTCGCTGGGGCGACAGGCGAGAGAGGCGCCGGCGCTGCGCCAATTCGGATGGCGCAAGCGGACCCCCGGCCCGCTGCTCGAATCTGCCCACTGGCGCCCATCCGTTTCCATGCTCACCATTGGAGGCTTACCCATGTCTTGCCATCGTCACGTCAACTGGTCTGGTGCGATGCGAGACTTGCGTCGCGAGAGAGTGCCCCGCCCAGCTGTGAATGCCCTGGTGGCCCAATCTCTCGCATTCGCCAAGGCCTGCGATGCGCTCAGAGCTGCGCAGGAGCGTCCTCTCAGCCGCGATGGAGGCTACGACCGATCCGCCATCATGGCGCTTGCGGTCGCTCTGGCCCGCAAGGAGCGCGCCAAGAAGCCTCGTGCCGCGTGGGGAACTCTGATGAGCATGGCGCTGAAATTCGCGTGGTCGCAGGCAAAGGTCCGCCGCGGGATCGGCGCGCACTGACCTCACACTCCCTAGGATCAGGCAAGCGCAGGGTGGGACATCCCTGAACAGGGGGCTGGTTTCATCCATCATAAGGATCATGGCCGATGGCGAGAGCACGACGGGGGCGGAGCCCTCAGCGGCATAATGCGTCGCAAGATGTATCAAACACAAAGCCTGCGGCGACTGTCGCCTCGTTGGGGGTGCGAGTTCGGTTGGTGCGGGTGGATCCAGATCGTGAGCGCGATGTGGCCGACCTTATCGCAGCCTGCGAGCGCTTGCGGACTGAGTGGGATCGGCTGCTCACGCGGGTGATGGATCGGCTGCGCGAAGAGGCATGCGACGGTTGTGGTGACCGTTGCCCCGATCCTCCAACCTGCGACTGAGGTGCTCTATGCCATTCGTCGAAGTCAAGGATGTGGGCACAACAGTGCGCCGGAAGCTGACACCGCACCGGCGGCTTAAGGTCTGGGAGAAGACCGGAGGCGTCTGCGTGCTGTGTGACGGCAGGATCGATGGAGTGCGTGAGCGCTGGATTGCCGAGCACATCAGGGCGCTGGAATTGGGCGGTGCAGATGACTTCGACAATTTAGGCCCAGCTCATGACACCTGCGCCGCTGACAAGACCCGGGAGGATCATCGCCGTACCGCGCAGGCCAAGCGGCAGAAGATCCGGCACATTGGCGCAGAGGCTCCCAAACGGCCGCTGCCCTATGGCCGGGCGAGTCGGTGGAAGCGGAACTTATCCGGGAAGGTTGTCCCGCGCGAGTAGGACGGAGAGGGGCTCAACGCTGCGGGTGGGGAACCGCTTGATGGAATGGGAGATGATGTTGGTGTCGAGAAGATAGCAGATCACAGGTCGATGGCGCGACCTGAGATGGTCTCACGAGTGAGGTCGAGATCCATCCCGACGAGAGGGGAAGCTCGCAAGGCCGCCAAGACGCCGCCCCGCGCCGGCGGTTCGTCGATGAGGCTGCGACGGAGTTCAGTTCGAAGACGCGCCGCCTCGCTGTCCTCGCGCACCAGACGTTTGGCCAGAGCGCGAATAACATCCCGGTCTGAACTTGCTTGTATCTCCCATGCTTGGGGTCTCTGACCCTCTCCGGTTCAGCGACTAAGCCGCGTCAAGCGCCCGGGCAACTGCCTCGGGGTCCGTCTCAATAACTTTAAGGTAGGCGAGAGCAACCGTATCCGGCATGAACCGGCCCTGCTCCCAGTCCTTCAGACGAGCGAGGTTAATCTGAAAACGTTCTGCAAATTTGGCCTGGCTGAGACCAGTGCGCTGACGAGCCCGGCGGACAGCACGCGCTGCGACGGCGCGCGCCAGTTCCTCCTCGGAGGCGGGGGGGTTGTCTCGGTCTTCGAGGGCATTACGCTCGATCTCCTCCTGCGTCATCGCATCAAGGCGGGCGCGTTCTGCTGCGTTAACGCGAGGCGGGTTAGACCGGAGATTCTCAAAGGTCTTGCGAGTGATAGCCATAGCTCCTGCCCTCCTTGGCATTGGAACGACGAGCTGAGATGAGGCGGCAGACGGAGCCGCGCAGGGTGTAGACGACCGTGTAGAGCTTGTCCTCGATGAACCCGATGGCCTTGCGGCGTTCCTCGCCGTCGACTGCACGGGTGGTGTCGAGATCGAGCCGATTACCGTCCAAGAATACAGCTGCCGCATAGTCAAAGCGGACACTGTGTTTGGCTTCATTGGCTGAAGCCTTGGCATCGTCCCATTCGAATTCGGCTGGCGCGTCCACAAAGGCAATTATGCGGGTATCCCGTACAGGATGTCAACGGGCATCCCGTATAAGGAAGCTATGCCTCGGCAAGTTCTGTGCGAGCTCGTTGCAACGCCGCAAACGCTTCGAGCGGCTACACCCGGCCGCCACTCCCTGTCTGGGTGAAGCTGCATCGCGGTCTCAAACCCTTCGATCCAGAGCTCCCAGAGCGTTTCATCGACCGTGGATCCTTCCTAGGCGGCTGATGAGCAGTTCGGAGTTGAAACAGTCAATGAGACGTGGCCGAGAATGCGAAACTGGTCTCGGCGATGCTCGGTTTCAGGGACCCTTGTCGGCGCAGGTGACATGGGCCGCTGGATACGCCGAAACATGCTGGTCCTCCGACAGGAGGGTAAGGCCTTCAGCGATCGCCTGGGCGATCAGCAGGTGATCGAATGGGTCCCGGTGGTGCATCGGGAGACGGACGAGGTCCTCAAGATGCTCGGGGCGGATCTCAAGCGTTTCGAAGCCTTGAGCATTGATGGCAGAAACGATGTCACGGATGTCGGCCTCCAGCTTTCCAACGCGCACCTTCACCACGATCTCCCACAATGAGGCGATGCTAACCAAGATGTCGTTCGCAGGGTCGGCGATGAGGTCCTGGGCCTGGCGCTCGATCCGCGGATCACCCTCAAGCCACCAGAGAAGAGTGTGAGTATCGAGAAGGATCCTCAACCGCCGTTACCCTCCATCGCGGACAGGATGTCGTCGGGAAGCAGGTCGAAGTCCTCCGCCATGCGGATCCTGCCTTTCAACATGCCTGGGCTCCGACGGGGACGCTCCGCACCAGAGGGCGGCCGAATCTCGGCGATGACCTCGTTGCGCGACATGACAAGGAACGAGGTTCCCTGGCGGGCCTGCCGGAGCAACCCGCTGAGGTTTGCCCGCAACTCGCGAACGCCGACGCGAACCTGCTTGTCCTTCTGAGGTCGAACCATGGCAACCCCCTTTGTGTACTCTTAAGTGTACACATCTGTTGTGCATGAGCAAGCCTGCCCATGCGGATCCTCATCTCTGCACTCAGCTTGCCCAGAGGATCGTCTTGGCGGCACAGCACATTGTCCGTTCGTGTCGGTTTTGCTGGCGGTCATAGGGTTCACCAACCTCCGCGCCCTCAACCTATCTCCTTGAGCATCTTCCGGGACTGCCGCAGCAGATCATTCACGGCCAAAACTTTTGCCGTTTTCTGCTTTCAATCCTCGTGGGTAAGGGTAGGGAAACGGTAAGGGTAGGGAAACTGAGAGGCACCATATGACTGCAAGACCCCTGACAGACGCCGAATACGACCGCGTGTCGTCTGTTCTCAGTCAGTTCCGCCATGAGCACGCGATGAACTTGGAAGCGCTTGATGGCTTCTTTGCTGCCCTCATCTGCGGCCCCGACCATGTTCACCCAAGCGAGTACCTGCCCGAGATTTGGGGAGGCGAGATGGCTGACGCGGAGGCCTTCTCGAGCCAACAGGAACTCAAGGATTTCCTGGATCTCCTCATGCGTCATTGGAACGTCGTTACCGATACCTTGCAATCCGGTGATGTGTTTTTGCCGTTGTTGCTCGAGGACGATCACGGCATTGCCCACGCGAACGACTGGGCACAAGGGTTTATGCGCGGCATGGATCTGCGAAGAGAGGACTGGGCCGAACTCTTGGATGACGAAGACCATGGGGGCTGGCTCATACCGATCTTGGCACTGGCGCATGAGCACGACCCCGATCCGACCATGCGACCTTATCAGGAGCCCGTGGATGCGGATCGGCGCGAGCAACTCATCGCGGGTGCCGCGGCCGGGGTCACGGCGATCTATCGTTACTTTGCGCCACTCCGACAGATGCGCCCAGACCTCAGGGGTGGACACTCCACCTACCGCCGCCCCGTCCCCAAAATCGGGCGCAATGATCCGTGTCCTTGCGGGTCCGGGAAGAAATACAAGCGGTGCTGCGGCAAACCTACACTGCACTGATGAGGAGCGTCATGTTCTGCCGATCTGCACCGATTGAACTGGCATTAGGTAGCAAAAACCACCGAGCGCGCGGTGTCACTTCGGTCGCTGAAGCTCCGCCTCGGCCCAGGCGGCAAATTCCTCGAGTTGAGTCAAAAAATGGTCGGCCTCGGCCTTCGTCTTCAAGCGCGCGCCATACTGGACTTCATTTTTCTCCCCCAGGATACGGCGAAGCCTGGTCTCCTGCGCCGAGGGAAAACGGTTGCCGAGCGCATCCCTGAGCGCCTTCACTGCCGCGGCATGGTCCTGCTGGTTGGTGCGCCCCGAGTAACGCGCAGTCAACGCGTCAGTGAAGGCGATCGCGGCGTTGACGATCTGCGACATCACCGGGTTTCCCGGATCGCCGACTTCCGCAACCGTCGCCTCCGTCCGGGCGGCCTTCAAGTAGGCTCGCGCCAAGCGCAGCCGCCCCTCGCCGAAAGACGCGGTGATTGGCTTCGAAGCGCCCTTCCGCGTCATACCTCAGCCATTCCACGCGCGCGGGCCGCCAGTTCTTCAGGATGCATGCCCGACAGGACGATGGCATCGGCGACGATGTTGGTCCACCAGGGATCGCGTTCGCGGGAAAGCCGGTCGACGTCGCTGAGATCGACGCCAACCACGGAGGGGGTGAAGCCGATCGTCTCCCCGGGAACTCTGAGCGCGTCACGCACGGTGTCCATGACCCTCTCGAGCTCGGACGGTTGGGTGATCACGGCAACGTCGAGGTCGCTGTCCGGCCGATCCTCGCCGCGCGCGACGCTGCCGTAAATCCAGACGGCCAGCACGCCCGGCCCGCTTTCCGATGCCGCGGACCGAACGACCTCGCGGATCGCCGAGAAGCGCGCCTCTTCGGCCTCAAACAACGCACCCAACGGGGCATGCAGGGGGTGATCGGTCCGGATGCGGTACAGCACGGCGCGGCCCGTCCCCGCCGATTCGACGATGCGCATCTCCTTGAGAGTCGTGAGAGCTACCCAGACGCTTGTCCTTCCAAGGCCGGTGCGCGCGACGAGGGATGGCGCGGACAGTTGGCCGCCGTGCCGGGACAGCTCGCGAAGCAGACGGACGTTCGCCTCGGTTCCGAGGATCGATGTCAACGGATATCGCTGGATGCTTTGGGTAGCCGAGTGAGCCATGGGACCTCCGCAAGTTTCTGCCGCTTGCCCAATGTAGGGTTAGTTTCGTTCTGATTTCAAGCAGTATGTTCTAAAAAGAGGTCATATGTTCCGATTTCAGAACATACAGACGGCCCGTTCCCTCCCTTCGAACATGCCAAGTGCTTAGCTGCCTCATGACTCCTGGCCATTATAGTGGCCACGGTCTGCCAGCACGGTGAGCGCCGCTGCGCTATCTCGGTTTTGGCCTGGTTCGCCATGCGAGGGAAAACTATTTAGATCAGTCAATTGGCGAGTGTTTGGTGGTCTTTGCTACGTGAATGCCGGATTGAACCAGGATCGATATGTTGGAGTCGGAACACTCGCTGTTTGAGCGTGAGCCGCACGATCTCTGGTTGAAACGCCCTCGGCTGGATGACCTGAGCGCCGCTTCGCGGTCTATATGAGAGGCTCTGGCCGCTACGTGGGCGAGAGGGATTTGCCGTAGGCGTCGAGCAGAGCTGCAACCTCGTGCAGCATCGCCGTCAGTGGCCTTGTCGAGTTAATGTCGAACGTCAGGTCAGGGCGCTCGAAGAGCGCTAGGCAGATTTCGTTCGAGTCGTGCCGGGACTTGTACGCGATCCCATCGGGGCGGTCCGGATGGTCCCAAAGGGCATCTGACCACAAACCGCAGGGTCCGTACGGGCCGGTGGAGATCGCGTTGTCAGTGCCGACTGCTGACAGACCGGAACCATAGAGCGTCACGACGCGGACCTCACGGTGGCAGGTCAGCTCGGATGCAGCGCGTTCCGTGATGTCCGAGGTGGCGACCATCAGGCGCTGCGGGTTGCGCAGCAGCGTTTCCGCTGCCGCACCGGCCCGGCTCAGGCCGACATACAGTACGCCGAACCAGCTGCGCGCGCTGTCAAACCGATAGGTCGGCGGAATACCAGGGCCGGGGCCAAAAAACACCGGTGCGAGCGAGGTCCGGTGGATCCGGTGCAGCATCGTGCCGGCCGGCAGGCGATCGACCGGCAAGCTCTTGCGGCCAAGCCAAGTGGGTGGCGGTGGCGCGACCCCTGCTGGACCCCGAGCCCCGCGATGAGCGGAGAGGTCACGCGAAGCCGTCGCCCTGGGCTCCCTGGATTAGGCGCAGCACCGGGTCGCGCTCGCCGGCGCGCAGCGCCTCCAGCGGCGTGCGGCCCGCCAGGACCGTGTCCGGGGCGAAGCGGACCCCGTCCGGCAAGATCGATAGGGGTGGGGAGCGGTGGATTGTCGAGCATATTCGGGCTCTCGACCGCGGTGGGGCGGATTACTTCGATAATTTGGGCCCGGCGCATGAGGCGTGCGCCATGGACAAGACGCGGGAGGATCACCGGCGCGCTGCGCACGCCAAGTGGCAGAAGATCCGGCACCTTCGGGCGGATGCATCGAAACGGCCACTGCCGTATGGAAAAGCAAGTCCGTGGAAGCGGACCGTGTCGGGCAAAATCATCCCGCGAGAGTAGGAGGCGAAGGGTGTTTGCGCTTTCACACGAGCACTGACTGCTGGCGGAGATGATCAGAGCGCACGTGCCATCGCTGCGATCCGTTGCAACAGCAAGAATTAGATTATGGCAGAACTGACTCAATCAACTGTGCGTCACTTGTGAGGGGGACAGGCGCCGCAGGTTGCCGGCCTTTAGACAGCCCGGGCGATATCGGTTTTGGTGAAATCATCGCCGATGAACAGGAGCTTCGCTCGGCGGCTTTTCGCGCAAGCGTAGGCGAAGCAGTCCCCCATGTTGAGCTTTGCCGGATGACGTCCCTTGCCATAGTGGGCATAGGCGTCCAACGCGAGGAGGTATTCTGGCTCTCCAATGGAAATCCTCTCGAAGACGAGCAGATCGAGGAAGCGCTGAACGTGGTCGCGGGCGGCGGGAACAGAAAAGGTGTGACTGTGACAGAGCCCGGCGACGGTCTCCCAGACGGAGATAGGAGAGCCCAGCCGCTGCGGATTGGCCTCAAGCGCATTAATGAGGGCGTCTGCGTCTGGTTCTCCAGCGATGATCGCGATGAGAGCGGACGCATCCACAAAGGTCGTCATAGCCCCCCCGATAAGTCGTCGAAGAAGGCTTTGTCGGCGGGTTGATCCGTTGGAGGCGGGAGAGGATGGGCCGCCCGAAGCGTTTGTACCCTTACTCGAAGCGGGATGGCCGCTTGATCTCTGTCCAGTTCAGCCTGAACGGCGAGGCGAACAGCATCCTGTTTGGTCAGACCCCGAAGCTTGGCAAGTTGGGCGACCAGATCCGCAGTCACATCATCCTTGATATAAAGTGGCATTCTGATCTCTCGCGGAATACTTGGATATCTAAAAAAGGATATTCGAATATTTAGGCGGCAGCAAGCAGATTTCCTGCTCGATTCCCGAGCCGACGCTCAAGGGACCTTGAGAAAGCCTACGCACGATGAAGGCCCAGTGGTACGAGCTTCGGAACGTCAGGGCCAAAGTCTCCGAGCAACCGCAGGCGTGGGAATACTTCGTGAGATCGATCAGCGCGCGGACGGAACGCACTTCTCCGCGATGGATCAGGATGACCGGAGTGCAGTTGGCGGCTGGAGACCACCAGGACGGCCCTAAGCGACTGCGGGTACCTTCAACTCCTCAGGTGCAGGTGGGTGACACTGCCATTCCCTTCAGGGAATGGCAGTGTCACCAACTTACGCATCTCCAAGGTCGAGGAGCACATTGACTGCCCCAACAAGGTTGTCATTGGCATCGTGCAAGGGCGTAGGCAGCGGCCGGAAATGAACCCGGGTGCCGTCGGGCCGCTCTGCAATTGCCGTCACGTCCCGAACCTTCCTGTCCTCAAGGATCGCCACAGCCATCGGGCAGCGGTCATGCGGTAGCGGAGCGCCAGTGAGCGAATAAATGTGCCAGGAGCCGCACCAGCGGTCCCGTCCCAGCACCGGACGCCGTCCCCACAGGGCCACGGCAGCCTCATTGTAGAAGGTGATGCGTCCCGTCGCGTCGGTTGTGTAGATGGCATAGGGGAGAGCCGCGAGCAGGTCCGCATACCGTGTCTCAGACGACTTCCGGTCTGCCGTGGCCCGACTGACGTACTCGATCACTTGGTCAGGGCTGCTGTGTCTGGCCAAGAGCTGTAGCAGGGCCTTCCGGACATGCTGTCGAACGCTCAGGCTCACCTCGAGGTCTGGCAACGGAACTGCCTTGGACACATGGCTCTGTCCTCTGGTCCTGGCTTTCCCATGCGCGGCCGTGACTTGGAATAGGTAGAACCCATTAAACCGCACACCGGTCGCGGCCGCTCGATTGTCGAAGCCTGGCGGCCTAGCGTCCCGGGGGCGGAGAGAAACTTCGTATATCCACTGCTCGGCACTGATAAACCTCGGGATCGGGTGGTCTTCTGGTACGGCACAAAGGATCTCGGCCCGCTCCTTGTTTCTAAAAAGGTTGTAGGCGCAATCGCTCGTCTCTGGCGTGGTTGGAGCCAAGTGATGAAAGGACCGCATGATGTCCCCTCCCGCGGCTGGCATTCTTATGATTCTTGCTTCGTAGGATCCTAGCCCCATTCTGTTCTGTACCCAAGGGATTTGCGCACTAGGCGGCTTGGAACTCGATGGGCTCTCTCACGGATCTCGTCCTGAAGGGCGTTAATCTGCCCTAAGGTTCCTCATAGGACAGCACTCTGGCGTGATGAACAGGCGGCTGTGCTCGCCCCTTGTGTCGCGCAGAGGTGCCGCTCCGGCGGACGCCGGATTGTCTGGGGTGCCGGGCGCTGCGTTGTGCAGTGCTAGGGGCGGCTGCTGAAATTTTACGGTCGGATACGAAGAGTGAGTGGAAGGCGTTCGTGTTGTTGCATTGGTCAGAGCATTGCCAACAGGCTCTGCCAGTCGATTCCGCACCCCGCAGCGAGAAGCATGCTGTTTAACGTTGATGTGCGATTTTTCGTAGCAAGCCATAGCCTCTCTATTCCTTGAGCCTCCTGGCTTTGATCAAGGGGGATTGTGAGGAGAACATGCTGAGATGCGTCGGTGATTTCCAATTGCCAATTTTCCCAATCCTTAGCAGCAATCATGCCTTCATTTAAGATCTCTTGAATGGCTTGCTGAGACTCTACTTCGGCCACTTCGAGGCTGAGGGCTTCGAGGCCCGTATCATCATAAATTGCGCCGGATGGTCCAACGAGATGGAAATAGAAGCGCATGCTCGCCCTCAAAGGTAATGGAGGGGCCGTCCGTCCATTCGGACGATGAGGTGTAAGCGGCAACCCAGGAGTTTGTTTCAGCAAATGTTCGTGATGCTTTGCGACAAATTCGAGATGATGCATTGGAGAATTTTGGCTCTGAGCGTGAAATGCTCTTACATAATCCGCGATCAACTCAGGCCAATCTGGTAGAAGCTTCGCCATATAAAGGATCCTGCTACGACCGATCTGCAACGGACGCCGAGACCATCGTTCTCTTCGGCAGCAGGGCTCGCGGCGACAACGATGACGACAGTGACTGGGATCTCTGCGTCATCTGCGCCGGCCCTCGGCGCTGGCGATCATGCGATCGATGCGCTCAATGTCACTCAGGCGTTCCGAGAGGGCGAGCGCCATAACAGAATTCAGGTCGAGGCCGCGCTCGACCAAAAGACGGTTGAATTTCTCGTCCGCCGCCGGATCTCCCTGAAGCCAGGCATTGGTGTACGCGGACTTTAGGGGTCCGCAGATTGCAGAGAGGGGCCGTTGGTTTCTGCAATTAGCCGGTCCAGCGCTTTCTTGCGGGCGGCCATGAGAAGGCTGGCCTTCAGACGTTTCCCGCGCTCCACCTCCCAAGTCAGATCAGCGATATCTTTGACCCACACGTCGTCGATGGCGTCGGTCGGAGCCACCGCGGCGGTGACCTTCGACAGCAGCAGGTCGTAATCGGCCTTCGACTCGCCCTGGATGAGTGGTCGTTCCGCGAAGAGGGGGCCTAAATCGCGGGGAAGCACATGGACGTCGGTGGGCTCCACTGCAGGGGAGCGCTGGCCCTGTGCGGACGCGGGAGGTTGGGGGCGTTTGGCCATCGTGACGAACCTATCAAAGGCTCGAACCTTCGCGGGAGAAGGTTGGGCGGAGGGAGATCGCCTCAACGGATCGGGCGATCGGATCTCCTTTTGTTCCCACCGGTGCTCGGGTGCAGGCAACTCACAATAGCCCTTGGGTTCGGCATCAGAAGCGGTAACAAGAGACGCAATGGAGGATTGCACAAGGAAAGGGGACTAGTGCGGAGGTTGCGTGGCCGTGGCCAGGTCCCTGTAAAGGGCGGGTTACGATCCTGAGGCAGTGGTTGGACTCAGGATCGCTCGTTCAGCTGCTCCAGACCCGATTCGATCCGAGCGACTGGCAGAGAAGGGAGCGGAGATTGCCGCCGGGTCGAGCTTCAGGAGGCCTGAGGATATTTCGCCGTCTCGAAAAGAACGCAGCTCGCCATGAGGCCCGCGCCGATGGGATTGAGCATTGCATCTTCGTCAGCTGCCCTGGTCTCGACGGTCACTGAAGAGCGTGGGATCGGCAGCATGCCGCACTTTGCTGCCAAAACCGTCGTGCCGGAATCCGGCACCGACCGCTTGGCCTGGATTTCAACAATACGGTGAAGACCTGAGCGCTTATAAAGACGGCAAAACCAGGGCCATGTCGTAGAACTGTCTGAGGCTGTTAGCTCTTTATTAACGACAGTTTGCCATCGTGCGCATAGCTTCCTAACGGGTTCCTCAGTTGGTGCTCTCCACCAGAGCAGACGGCGCAGATGTAAGGCCTCATTCTGACCGAAGACCTTGGTGCATTTCTACCAGGCAGTTGAGTTCCATGCGGGGTTAGCAAGGCTAAGCCTGACGACCGAAAAGTAAAAACATGTTGTCGATCAGGTCGAACCTCTCCGCTCTCACAGCGCTTCAGTCGCTCAGATCCACCCAGAATTCTCTCACCAAAACTCAGGGGCAGATCTCGACGGGCCTGCGGGTCGGCGAGGCGTCGCACAACGCATCCTACTGGTCGATCAGCGTCAAGATGAGGTCCGACATCGGCGCGCTCAGTGCCGTGAAAGACTCGATCAAGCAAAGCAAGGCGATGCTTGACACCTTTACGTCGGCTCTCGACAAGACCTTGGTCTCTCTCAACAAGATCAAGCAAGGGCTCGTCTCGGCGCTTCAGCCTGGGTCCAATGTGGCGGCCATCCAAACCGAGATTAACGCACAGATCAAAGGCCTCAAGAGTATTGCGCGATCGGCAACGATCAACGGCCAGAATTGGCTCTCCGGCAGCGGGGGAACGGTCAATTTGGTGGTGTCCTATGACGGGTCCAGCAACAAAGTGAACACCTTGGCCTTCGATACGAGCCAGACCATATTGTTTGCGGATGCCTCTGCTGGGATCGGAGGTATTCTTGGCGATCTTGCAGCCTTTGATATTGCACATTCGATTCCCCCGCTGCGTCTGACGGGCTCACGGTCCACTGGTTCGGTCGGCAGTGGCGCTGGTTCGGGCACACCGGTGGTCCGGAGCGGCACCGCAGGTGCTGACGTCCTGACCGGTGATGCCGGGAGCGACATCCTCCTGGGTGGCTCGGGCAATGACACTCTAATCGGTGGCGCTGGGAATGACACAATCAATGGTGGGCCTGGGAAGGATCTCTTTGCGGGTGAAACGGGGGCTGATACCTTCATTTTCACTAGCGCGGCTGAATCTGGCCCGAGTGTAGCCGAGCGCGATTGGATTATCGATTGGGAAAGCGTGGATCGGCTTGATCTGAGCGCGATAGACGCCAGCATTAGTCAAGCGGGCCATCAGAACTTAGTGTTTGTAGGTAAGGGCTCGGTGAGCGACGCAGTCGGTGCTGGCCAGGTCAAGTACTTTCACGACAGTGGCAACACCTTCATAGTGGGTGACGTGACTGGCGATGGCCAAGCCGACTTCAAGATCGGCATGACTGGCATCCATAACCTGATTGCCGAGAACACTTTCGCTGATTTCTATGCAGAAGGGTTGAAGGCGATCGATACAGCCATCGAGAGCGTGATCAGAGGTTCAGCTCGGATGGGCGCGACCAAAGCATTCTTGGAAACCCAGGAGGAGTTTATCAGTGTAATGTCCGACGCCTTAACGGCAGGGGTGAGTGCCTACGTTGATGCTGACATGCCGCTGGCTTCGGTTCGGTTAGAGGCTCTGCAGACGCAGCAACAGCTTGGTATTCAGGCGCTGGCGATCGCGAATCAGAACACTCAAATGATCCTGAAGCTCTTGGAGTAAGAGTATCCATGGCTTCTATAGCTACCGGTGCCGCTGACCCAGCCTGTTAGATGAGGGACTGTCGGGAATTTCGTGTGGGGCCATTACGATGATCTGGAAGGAGACATCGCTTGGCACGTCGCAAGGAACCCCGGATACCCGACCACCTGCTTGATCAGCTTCTGGGAGGCGCCGACGCCCAATCTGCGTTCGCCAAGAATGGATTGCTTGACGAGCTGAAGAAGGCTCTCGCCGAGCGGGCATTGAATGCCGAGATGGACCACCATCTCGACCAGGAGAGCAAGGGCGGCAACACCCGCAACGGCTATGGCCGCAAGAGCGTGCTCACCGACACCGGCAAGATCGACCTGGAGATCCCGCGCGATCGCCTGGCGACCTTCGATCCGCAACTGATCGCCAGATACCAGCGACGCTTTCCCGACTTCGATGACAAGCTCATCTCCATGTATGCGCGTGGCATGAGCGTGCGCGAGATCCAAGGGCATCTGCGTGATCTGTATGGCATCGAGGTCTCGCCGGATCTGGTCAGTGCCGTCACCGATGCGGTGCTCGAGGAGATCTCGGAGTGGCAGAGCCGGCCTCTCGAAGCGCTCTATGCCTTGGTCTTCCTCGACGCCATTCGGATCAAGGTGCGCGACGAGGGCACGGTGCGCAACAAGGCCGTCTACCTGGCACTCGGGGTCAGGCCGGACGGGGCCAAGGAGATCCTGGGGCTGTGGATCGAGCAGAGCGAGGGTGCCAAGTTCTGGCTGCGGGTGATGAACGAGCTCAAGACCCGCGGTGTCGACGATGTGTTGATTGCCGTGGTCGATGGTCTCAAGGGCTTTCCCGAGGCGATCACGGCGGTGTTCCCTGAGACCCAGGTTCAGACCTGCATCGTGCATCTGATCCGCTCGTCGCTGGCCTTCGTGTCGTACAAGGACCGCAAAGTCGTGGCAGCAGCCTTGAAGGAGGTCTACCGGGCCAAGGATGCAGACGCCGGCCAGGCGGCCCTGGAGGCGTTTGCGACCTCTGTCTGAGGCCGCAAGTACGAGGCGATCGCAGCTTCCTGGCGGCGCAACTGGACGGCAGTGATCCCGTTCTTTGCCTTTCCCGAGGAGGTGCGCCGGATCATCTACACCACCAACGCCATTGAGGCGCTGAATGCCAAACTGCGTCGGGTGGTACGGGCTCGAGGGCACTTTCCCACCGATGAGAGTGCGTTCAAGCTGTTGTTCCTGGTCTTGAGGCAGGCGCAGAAAGAGTGGAAGATGCCGCACGGGAATGGGGTATGGCGAAAGCCCAGTTCGCCATTCTCTTCGAAGGCCGTTTCCGGCTGGGATGATGAACCCGGCCCATACACGGAAATTCTGGCAGTCCCTCGAGGAAGCGGGCGCACAGCACCTCGTCAGAGAGGCTCTCCATGTGCTTGAAGATCATCAGTCCGGCAATCAGCCGCACCGGCAAGGGAGGCTGGCCCGGTCCCGGCCTGTAGACGCGGCCCAAGCGGCGCTCGAGGAAGGCCCAGTCGATGCGCTGGGCCAGCAACACCAGGGGATGGCGCAGGTCGATGATGCTGTCCAGGGCGGGGCGGAACAGATCCTTCTGGCGCTCGTCTTTCGGCGTCGACATGGCGCAACTCTGGCCGGGTGGAGTGCTCCTGATTGAATCAGATCCTGGGCTGGACCGGCACCGGAAAACGCAGGAAATCCACTGCTGTTGGGGCGCAATCCTGCGAAATCGAAGGCGATCACGCGCCCGATATCCCAATCGTCTCAATGAGATCGGGATTCTTCACGGACGACTACAACGGATTGAACAACCATTTCAGATCCCGCACCTAACGCCCTGGCGGCTGCAGCTTTGGGTCAACGCGGTCTTCGCCCTCTCGGAACAGGTCGCCACGCTGGCGCCATCGACCTTTTGTTGGCCAAGCGGCTGCCACTGGAGCGGCAACTGGCCAGCATCCTCGCTGCCTCGAGTTCCTGTGATCTGACCCAGGCCCTCCAGGCCAAGATCGGCCGGGCTCGCGAGCAACTCCTGACCTTCCTCGACCATCCCGGGCAGGTCGCGGCGACCAACAACGCCTGTGAGCGGGCGCCTCGGCCGGCCGTGGTGCGGCGAAAGCTCACCAACGGCTACCGTGCGATTTGGGCAGCTGAAGGCGAGGCCGCCGTGCGCATCGTCATCGACACGGCTCGGCTCACGCCAGATCGCACCATCTTTGGTACGATGCTCGCCACCGTCAGCGCCTGAAACCAACGCTATCAACGACGTGGGTAATTACACCCAATGAGCATCAGAATTAGGTTTCAGCCAAACAAATCCTCTCTAATTCTGCGAGGAGTTCTTGGCTGCTTGATGGAACTTTTCGGACGAAGGCATGATGGCGATCAATATTATTAGTGAATTCACTTGCGTGCTTGAAGACATAGGGCTTCGGGTTTCGACTCCAATCAACAATCACGGGGCTGGGCGTGATACTGCGGAGATGCGGACTATTTCCTAATACTGACTGGATGTACATTTCGTCGGGAACAGCTGAAAACTCGAAAGACTCCTTGAGGGAGGTGTTGTTCTCGTATGTCTCGAGAGCGTATTCTGCGGATAGTCGAGGAAGACTCCACCATTGAGACCCATAATATAGCTGAAGCTGATCCTTCCCTATGTCCATACGTTTCTTTAATCTATCCATAGCATCAAGCAGTCTTATGTCGATATGTGAGCTTTCTATCTCGCGCCCGAGCAGAGACATCGCAGGATGATCGAAGTAAAAGAATCTATGATACCTCTTTGCGAAGTTCTCATCAGAGCGTAGAGGGCGAACAGAAATACGGTTCGCTGGAGATGACAGAATGGCAGAAAGCCTCGGAACATCGCGGATGGGAAACGTATCGTCTGATGCTAGCGCAAAATTGGTATAATTGCCTTTCAGAGCCGATCTCAAAAGCCTCATGGTGGCCGTGATCATCTCGAAGCCTGCCCACGAGATGTTGCTCCTCTCTGCCAGAAAAGTGCAGAAATCAGCTGTGGATCCCATCTTAGATTTATACTGATCCAAGTCAGACTTAGCGTCTAAATGGACGAAAACGTCAAATCCAGCGTGCTTGTAGATCTTTACAGCTCGCGCAAGAACCTCTGGCTCGCGATAGGCAAGCACTAAAATTGCAACGCTCATAGATATTTTCCTACGTGCCAATAGTTGTGCAAATTATCATTTGCACAATTTAACTTGTTGGCTCTTCTTCCTGATTGAGTGATAGAAAATAGTGCTATTTTTGCCATAATTGTTGTCAAATAAGTCACATTCGTGGTCAAGCAATGAGCAAGCAATTCCCACGTGGAGACGATCCGTCACAACTTTACGAGACTGTCGAATGGCCTGCATCAGACACAAAGCTGACTTCTCGGCGTTATTTGGCCAGACGCCAAACTCAAAGAGGGTCGAGATGTCGATCGTATCGATCTCTGCGTTCTTCGATTTTGCCTCACCATCTTGTCTCATGAAGTAAGACATATCTCGTCTTTCAGCATCTTGAAGAAAGGTGCCGGTTGTCTTGACTTTATATAGGTGAGGTAAGTCGTCGTAGGCTTCACACTGTCTTAGAAACTCACTCACATTTAAATGAAAAGCCATATCATGGGTGAGATAAGCAGTCGCTTCACTGTGCCTCATGACATGGATATACGACTCAGGTTCTCGACAAAATATCACCGCATTCTTACTGAGGCGACTTAAGAGATCTTCATTCCCACGGATGGTATGAGGCAATATGATAATCTTGTCTGCGGTTTCGTGTATACGTTCTAGTATGGATCGTATCTCCCGATACAAGGGCACAAAGTTTCCACCTCCGCCCAGAAAGACGACTTTTCCTGTCACATCAGCCGTCTCGTTTATGCATGTGAATGGCACATTTGCGCGACGAAAGGCTTGGTAAGTACCGCTTGCAATCAGACTGTCGCCTGCGTTTCCAGGGTTTGGGAAATAGGCAACCGGGACACCGGAGTACTCCCTTAAAAAGGTGTCCATCAATTGAAGTTCCAGTCTCATTGAATTGGTCCTGATTGAGTTGCCACAGCAATGTTTGCTATCCTTCCCCCCGCTTAATCATTCTGTTCTTCGTGGTCAATGTCGCCAATGTTCCCTTGTTGTGCTTGAGGTTATGTTGTGACATGAGCTCCGCGAACTCCTCGGGATGAGGTTGTGTCCGTCCGGCCTAGAGACGGGCAAATGTAGCGTTCACAGTTTTTGGAAGAGCAGATCATCGGCATGCTCAAGGAGCATGAGGTTGGAATGAAGACGGCGGAGATCTGCCTCAAGCTCGGCATCTCGGAAACGAATTTCTATAACGACAAAGCCAAGTACGGTTGCTTGGAGGTCTCCGATGCCCGGCGACTGAATGCTCTAGAAGGCGAGAATGCGAAGCTGAAGCGGCTCCTGGCCGAGCAGATGCCGGACAATGCCGTCCTGAAGGATCTCGCGTCAAAAAAGATTATGCCCGCTGTCAAACGAAGGGGATAACGCGCTTAACAAATCCGTTCGGGTAATCGCACCTGAGCAGGGCTTTGTGTTCATTGTCTATGACGCAGACCTGACGAGCCCAACCTGTGGCAAGCTCACGACCATCCCCCGATCTGTCGGGACGCAGATGCCTCAACCGGGCTTTTATGTACACGGGCACATCGTGCGCAATGCGACGCCATCACTCATCAGAAAGCGAATTCGCACCGGCTGGCTCCGTATGACAACAGGAAGCAGCCAGGTCGATGGAACGGTACGGATTAGGTCCCAATGCGGGCCGATGCGGCCAAAATCCTCATACAGGTTGTGCTGAAGGGGCGACTTATGGCAGATGAGCAAAGATCCTTTAGAGGCCCGAGATGCTTAATCCTGCAGATATTACCCGCCTCCGCACAGAGATACGAAACAGCACAGAAGTTGTAACTAAGCTCGATCGATGGCCTGTGCATTGTGTAGAGGCTTGTGCGGTCACGGCTGAGGTTGATTACGATGTTGCATACAGCGAGCCTAGTATTCGGGTTGACTACGTCCCTCCGGAAAAGGTTTTCGGGGAGCCGGCAGATCCCTCTTGCCTGCAAGGGGTGACAAAACCGTCCACCATTGAGCTGCCCAGCAAATCAATAATGCGATTTAAGGATGCCCAGATCATTGGGTGGTCGGCGCTAAGGTCGAATTTGGGACAACTTTATCTTGGGGGGCGGCTCAGCACAGCGGAGACGTGGAAAGACGCCGTGGAGCGAAATAAACAAGGCTTCGATGGGTTTGTTTTGGACGACAAGGACGGCCGGCGGATCGCCACCTTCGCGGGGCGGGAGACCCCCCAAAGGTTGAACAAGCGAGCGCTATTTATTTCGTTCTATGAGCCTGGCAACTACGGGTCATTCCTTGTCAGGGCGCTAGGCAAGTTACTGTTCTTAAGGGATAGATGCCCACAGTTTGACTGTTACGTTGTGGCGGATCGCACGAGGTGGCTGTGCGAGGCGTTGCCTCTCCTAGGTTTCCCAGCTAGGCCAATCTATTCAGTTAGAGAGGTCACTGGCGATATATTCTCAGAAATTGTAACTGTTAATGATTTCGTTTCAGAAGGTTACTTTGATCCGAACACCGCCGATCGGCTGGCTATTTTCGTGAAAGAACAAGCCGGCTCTGTAAACACCGCAGCCGCAAGCATTTACGTATCGCGCGAACTTAGCTCAATATATCGCCCTTGGTATCGAAACATGACAAATGAGGGGCAGATTACTAATTACCTGCGCGATCAAGGTTTTGAGATCGTCAATCCCGAGACTATGTCGTTTCAGGAGCAAATAAGAACCTTCGCAGGCGCAAAAGAAGTTGCAGGACCGTCCGGCTCGGCCATGCTGAATGCTATTTTTTCACGATCGCAGGTCCGCGTTCTCGACTTCGAGTCGTTCCACTACACTGTACGGCAACACGCAAGAGCGTACGCATCCACTAATAAGCGATACGCATTCCTGTTCGGAGATGTCGCTACGGATGCTAAGGACCCGCTCCACACTCGACCTTGGAGTGTTCCATTGACGACTCTATCGGAGGCAATTGAGTG
The DNA here is from genome assembly GCF_002741015.1 of Microvirga ossetica. Lineage (NCBI taxonomy): Bacteria > Pseudomonadati > Pseudomonadota > Alphaproteobacteria > Hyphomicrobiales > Methylobacteriaceae > Microvirga > Microvirga ossetica. The sequence continues at coordinate 3,377,835 of NZ_CP016616.1, forward strand.
GCTTCGTTCCTGACGAGACGAGCCTTCGATTTGGCCAAAGCTCGCCGTTAAGCGGGCTTTTATTTGGATCATACTTAGGCCTCTAGATTTATAAGATTTGAGCCCTATCGGGATACGAAATGCCCGCGCATGGTGTTTACATGCGCGAGCACTTTGTCGGCAATGCCGACCTTTACAAGCAGACGCATCCGTACCGGCTCCGCACAACCACGGGAGTGGGCCACATCGATGGTACGAATTGGGTTCAGCCTGTGGGCTGATACAGCTTAAGGCTCTTGGCACCACGCAAGCCGGCGATGGAGCCAAGTTCCCGGGCATGGGCTATGTAGTTGGCCCTGAACAATGCCGTTTGATCAGGCGGCAATTGCATTCCAGGGCTCGTGGGCAGTATCCGGTGGCGCGGATGAACTCATCAGGGCTGCCAGGAGCCAGGCGACAAAAAGTCTGAGCCAGTTCAGGATCAGCCGCAGGTTATGTCCGGCGGCCACCAGCAGCGCATTGATCGCATCGCCGGCTGCTCCGAGCAGGTGATTGCGTCCCAGCCGCCCGTCGGCCTTTATGTGCCCGATCATCGGCTCGATGGCTGAGCGTCGTCTCAGCTCCCGCTTGATTGTCGGCGTCAGACCCCGTCGCTGCCGGGTGATGAACACCCGATCGTTCTTGTCGTAGTCGTGCCCACGATAGCCCAGTTCAACGTAAATGCGCGCGGGCTCCATGCCCGTCATGGCGATGACCTGGTCTATGGTAGCGTCCAACGTATGGCCGTCATACGGGTTGCCCTCGAGCGATTTGAGGCGAGCACGAGGCCTTCGCGGTTGGTCACCGCCAGCGCGACCTTGCTGCCAAACTCGTACGGCCGATGCGCCTTGCCTTTGGCAATGCACACCACCTCGGGCGCATGCAGGCTGTACAGCTTATTCTTGCTCGTGCGCTCCTGAACCAGAAGGCGCTCGGTCAGGCCAAGCAGACGTGCAAAGCGAAGGGCAAGGCTCTCATCCCCGGCGACTTTGCGGGCCACATCGCGGTACACGCGTCCGAGATAGGTCTTCAGCCGCTTCAGTTCGCGGCGCATGCGCCGCATCTGGCGGGCATGGGCATAGCGGCCGACCTGCACGGCGGCGCGTTTAGCCAGACGGGTGTGGGCCTGCCGCAGCTCGAGGCCGTGCCGTTTGGCCTGCCGCACCAGCGCCTGCAACGCCTTCAGATACAGTTTCGCGTCGGTGGGATGGGTGATGGCCTTGGGCTGCACGGTGGTGTCGACGCTGATCCGCTCCAGGCTCGACGATCGCACCGCGCCGCTCTCCAGCCCGGCCTGGATGGTGGCGGAAAGCAGCGTCTCCAGTCCTTCTGGTCCGAGCCGCTTGCGCCAGCGCGTCAGCGAGCTCGGATCGCAGGGCAACTCATGCTGGAAGTATTCGCAGCCACAGAACCACTGGTAATACGGGTTCTCGATCCAGCGCTGCACCACGGCTTCATCGGACAGGTTGAAGGTATGCTGGAGATAGGACAGGCCCACCATCAGGCGCGTCGGCTTCGCGGGGCGTCCGAGTGGGCGATAGAAGCGGCCGAACTCCTGATCGAAGCTCTTCCAGTCGATGAGGGCAGCCAGCCGGAACAACGTGTGGCGCTGATCCAAGATCTGATCGAGACGACTGCGATAGAGATCGCCGGAGCTCGTCAGCGTCGGCTTGGATCCCATGGAAATACACCAGATTTGAGCGGGTCAGCACCCAGGAGCTGGCATTTTACGATGCTTCGCGGCGACAAAGAATCCTTCAGCTTCAATAAGTTGTGAGTTATTCAGGCCCGACGAAGTAACGACACCACAACCGAGCAGAGCCGCCTGTCCGAGGTAGCTCGCTCACGGGGGCATCAATGAACGATAAGATCACCACAGCCAGCGCCGGGGGGCGCTGCGGCATCGCCGTTGTAGCTGCTGTCACTGGCTGACATTTCCCAGATCTGCGCGACCATCGCCGCAATCTTGGCGTAGCGTGGCTGCTGTTCCAATTCGGGCTGAAGATCTGGTATGAACTGCGCAAGCCGTGACTAACTGATAACACGGATCGGAATTCGCACGAGATCTCTTTCGTCTCCCCCTTTGCAATTCTTGATCGTGAATCGTGTCATAAAAAGATATGCAGTGTCACCGATAGTATCGAAGTTTCTGCTGGTCGATGCCGGATCCAGCAACGCAGCATAGGCGTATCGCGCATCGTCGTTACATGAACCGCCTCCCACCGCAGATTTCTCAAGAAGGCTGGTGGCCTGGGACCAATGAATGAGATCCTTTGACGTGGCATATGCGACAAAGCCCTTCGGGCTAGCTCCAGTAGGTGTTGCAACCATAACGGTGATGAAAGTTCCTGTCGCTTGATGTCGCACAATCGTTCCAGGTGGACCTCCAAACTTCCCTACTGGCTTACATGAGCGCGGGGATATGCCACGAGGTCGATATGCATCGTATGGTTGAACTGTGAAGTCTGATCCATCCCATCCTCGCCATGCAGTAGGGTCTGTGATGTTTGGTGTTCGAAATAGGCAAGTGCCAGCTTGCTGCTCATTGCCTCCAGTCGTTCCTAATAGGACGTACCAATAATTATCATGGAAGAGAATATTTGATGGATGGAAGAAGCCTCGGTGCCGCCCCTGATCAATGTCCTGGGTATTAGAAGGACCCGCTAACAAGACTGGTTCTCTTGGGGCCTCGAATGTCATTCCTCCATTATGAGACGAAACTGCAGTAATAACGTTGTACCAGCAGCTATGGGAGTCTCTGAATCGGCAGGCCCCTTCATGTTCGTTGGCGTGGTATTCGTTGTGAACGAGTCCGTAGACTGTCTCACCGTCATCGGTCCACGTAGCGCCTATCCAGCTATGGTCACTGTGATCCGCTGGGTTTGCGCTCTTCTTTCCTTTGTAAGCTGACGAGCAGATTGTCTTAATTGAAAGAAGGTCATCACCGATCAGAGGAATGTTAAGATCGCTGCTCGCAAACGCTACGACTTGGTCCTCTTTGTTCCGGAATGCTCTCAAAGGAGCATCCGGGATATGCCAATCGAAGCACCGTTGCTCGCCCCAATTAAACACAGTTTCCTCTTGACCGTCGACCTGGAGACGAATGTCCATAGCAAAGCAAGGCTCCGTTACCCACACAAAGGCAAACGCTACAGTCCCCAGAGCTGTTGCAAGTACGTCAAGTCGCGGCATTAGGAACAATCCTACTAACTCCATATTTATATGTGTTTTGAGGTGTAGAAACCCGTGATCGCCTTCGGGCTAGTGAAGCTTTTTGTGTCGTTTCGCCGGGGCTCTTGGTAACAGAAGCCTGTCTTATCAATGGACAACCTGACCGGAAATCGCAGTGTCGGTGGTTCGTTCCGCCCTGGGCACCACTTCCTTCCCCTGACGACTTAAAGGCTTGGGGTCAGCCGGGCTCCTTAGTACCGCTCGCGATGTTACCGAGAGTATTCCGAAGCTGTTCCAATGACCCTAAGGACGGTTTCTCGAATGGCCACCGATACTCGTCGTTTGGCCGTCGTATCTACTGCGAAACAGCTGAAGCGCCCGTAACAGACGAGCATATTATTTCGTTCGGACTGGAGGGTGATTACATCCAGCCGAAATCTAGTTGCAGAGCTTGTGCAGCAGTCACTGGACGCATCGAAAACGTCTGCCTTCGAAGGATACTCGGACCAATGTGAAATCTGGGATCATTGTATTGTCAATGACGGGATGTCAGCCCCGCTGATTTCTGGTTTTTACTAACGATTTCCACCTCGGGATTAAAAAACCATTGCATCTAGCCAAGCGGAGCCGCCTTGCGCTCTGCGAGAACCTGCTCCCAGCGCAGGGCCTGCCGCACAATCTCCTCGAGATTGTCGTACTGCGGCTCCCAACCGAGCTGACGGATCCGGTCCACTTTGGCTACGAGCTGCGCCGGATCGCCTAGGCGCCGGGGGCTCAGGCGAACCTCGAAGTCGACGCCTGACATCCTCTTGACCACGTCGACGACCTCCAGAACCGACGCTCCATGGCCGTAGCCGCAGTTCATGATCGTGCCGTCGCCTCCATCGCGCATATGCTCGAGAGCAACGAGGTGAGCACGGGCAAGATCGTTGACCTGGATGTAGTCGCGCACGCAGGTGCCGTCGGGCGTCTCGTAATCCGTGCCGAACACGTCAAGATGGGGCCGTTGGCCGAGCGCAGCCTGGGACGCGACCTTGATCAGATGGGTGGCCTGCGGGGTCGACTGACCGGAGCGGCCCTTGGGATCGGCACCCGCTACGTTGAAGTAGCGCAGGATCGCATAGCGCAGGCCATGGGCCGTGTTCGCATCCTGCAGCATCCACTCGCTCATAAGCTTGCTGCGGCCGTAAGGATTGATCGGCGCCAGCGGCATGTCCTCCGTGAGCAGAGGCGCCTCGGCATTGCCGTAGACCGCCGCCGTGGAGGAGAAGACGAAGTTCTTAACGCCTTTCGCCACGGCCGTCTCGATGAGCGCCCGGGTCCTCACGGTGTTGTTGAGATAATAGGCCAGCGGATCGGCGACGGATTCCGGCACGACAATCTTGGCGGCAAAGTGCAGGATGCTGTCGATGCCGTACTCGTCGATGACCTTTGAGACCAGGGCGGAGTCGCCCACATCGCCGATAACAAGTGTGGCTTCCTGCGGCACGGCCCAGCGGAAACCCGTCGACAGATTATCGAGAACCACCACCTGCTCGCCCGCATCCAAAAGTTCGAGCACCATGTGGCTGCCGATATAGCCTGCGCCGCCCGTCACCAATACCGCCATATCCGTCTCCTGAAATCTGGTGTTCGCTCTTAGTCTACAGAAATGGATGTTGAAGTGACTTTGCAGTCTTCTTGACACCTATAGCGTGGCACCACCCAGTGAGCTTCCGGGCAAGTACCGACGCAAACCGGTTGATGCACCCGCAAGAAAGTCGATGAGCCACCATGGGCAAGCCGCTTATCGATCTCACCGCGACCCAAATCGGCGTCCGTGGCGCCGAGGCCGCTCTCGCTGCCTACCTACTTTTGAAGGGCGTTGCGGCGCGATGCAGCGGCTGGCCGACGTGGACGCGCAACGATTTGCGACTCGTCAAGTGACGCGCGGTTCTCCGGCACGGCGAGGGTCGACTCATACAGGTGAGCCAAGGCCGACAGGTGGGCCATCTCGCCCTGACTTACATCCGGTGCTATTTGGCCGGAAGCTTGCGATCTTTCATTCAAGCAGAAGGCCTGAAGTTTCTCGGCCAAATCAATCGCACTACCCGGCTCAAAGAACTCAGCGTGCGGATAAGACTGGAGTTTTTCCTCAATACCGCCCAGGCGGGATCCGAACACGGACACGCCCGCCTGGATGGCCTCTTGGATGACCACGGGCGAGTTTTCCCACCAGATCGAGGGAATGACGATCGCATCACAACCCGACATCAGACGGATCACGGTCTCATTCTGGTAAGGCCCAAAAAACTCAACGCAGTCACCGAGCGCCTCCAGTTTCGCCGTCATCCGTTCCCGGAAAGCGGATTCCTGAATGTTGAGGTTGGCTCCAAACAATCGTACCCGGAACGGCGCACCTCGGCTTTTCAGGATTGCCGCGGCATCGAGGAGGACCTCAGTTCCCTTGAAGTGGTTGATCTGTCCGAAGTAGCCGATCTGAGGGATCCCACGCCCGGCGCTGTCATGGGTGGAAGCGTTATGAGGCGGTTCATAGACGCTCACATCCCGCGGATTTTCAATGACCCGCACAGGAATGCTGCCGCCCGACCATGTTTCCACGCGTTGGGCCAAGAATTGGCTCGGGGAGACGACGGCCGAGGCGAGCCGCAGAGGTTTCAGAAACAGTTCGTCGCGCAGGAAGAAAAAGCCTGAGCTGATGTCGGGGAAGCACTGGTTGCACTCCACCGGGGAGGACCGATGGCACAGCCTGCCATTGACCTTCAGCATCTGACCGAAGCGATGGCAGATGCTGATATACTCGTGCAGCGTGAAGACGAGAGGGATGTTGCGCGCCTTGAAGTACTCGAAAATATCGGTGCCCCAGAACGAGAAATGGTGGGCGTGGACGACGTCAGGCTTGAAACGGTCAACAAGTTCATCGAGCAGCGCGAACAGGCGGCTGGGGTCGAATGAGTGAAAAAAGAACGGCTCAACAGCCGGCGGCGCCACCAGGATCTCATCCGGATTGCGCCGGAACGCGCCGAAGTCGCCGTCATGGCCGATGTGTTGCCGGTCGGCGCGGGCCACGAAAATGCTGTTCCAGCCGGGCATCTTCCCTTGCTTGACGAGCGAGTGGATCGCGAAGGCTGCCATCTCGGCGCCCCCATGGCTCAAAGCGGGATGGCCATGGGACAGAATCATCAGGCGGGGCATGTCAGTTCACTACCTTCAAGCGTGTGTCGGTGTTGGGGCTGCTCGCGCGCGCTGCCGCTTCAAGGGTATCTTCCCAGCGGCGGTTGAAGCGCTCACAGTTGACGAGCGTTCGGGCAAAGCCAACGCTGTTGACCGCGTCCAGGCGGATCGACTGACGCTCCAAATGAAAAATCTCGGTCGACCGCACCAGGCCGACCTTCTGCCCGCGCTGGCGCAGCGTAAGACACAGATCAGCATCCTCGAAGTCGCCGCCGATGTAGCGATCGGCAAAGCCGCCAATCTCGTTAAAGAGGTCGCGCTCGATCAACATCAGAGCGCCGGTAACCGCCTGCGCCTCAGCCAACTGGTAGCGCGCCGTGGTGGACTCGGCCGGAAGGCCTTTGCCCGGGTGCAGGGCCAGGTAGCGGTTGCCGACCTCGACCGAACGCTTGAAGGCGAGGCCGTCATGCTGGATGGTCTGATCCTCAAACAGCAGCGTAAACCCGAGCAGGCTGAAGGAGCCGTCGTCCAACGCCCGGATGCCGACCTCGAGCACGTCGAAGCTCTTGAGCCAGATGTCGGAGTTCATCAGCAGAACGCGCTGACCCTTGGCCACCTTCACGCCGATGTTGTTGGCGTGGCCATAGCCGACATTCTGGCGAGGCAGCACAAAGGTAATACGCTGCCGCACGCTGTCCGGTTGATTGGCGATCTGGAGGTTCATCTGGGGGAAGATCGTTGCGTCGTCGCAGACGATCACCCATTCGTAATCCAGCGGGGCGTCCTTGATCATCGCCAGGAGCGAATACAGGAAGCGCCATTCCTTGTAGAAGGGGACAATGATCGACAAACGGGGCGCTGAGCCATCGCTCCACTGCGAGGTGGAGACAACATCATAATCGAGGGAACGGTGATTGGACCGCAGGAACGGCGTCAGCATGCGGGTGATTTTTTCAAGCGGCGTGAAGCTTGTGCCCTGCCGAGCTCCAAGCAGCAGCTGAAACACCCGTCCCTTGTCTTGCGACATCGGGGGTGTCGGCTGCTCCACGATGTAGAACACACCATCCTGGAGGATGCCGATGGTCACCGGTTGAGATGGGTCCAGGCAGTCGGCCGCGAGGGTGAAACCGTGCCCGTCGCCGCGGATCTCCGGGAAACCCTGACCGCGGATATGATCGGTGACGTCCGGGCGGTTAGAAATAATCGCGTCACGGGAACGCGCAACGCTCGCGCAACCATTCACGAGCACATAGACATCGAGATAGCCGAAATTCGCCATCCAGCCGTTGAGCAGAAGACACCCGTTTTCGGCGTAAGCGAAGTCGAGATAGAGAGGAGCATTCGTGATTTGGCCGATGCTGTTGGCCGCCAGGGCCTGAGCGAGAGGGCCAACATCGTCAAAGGATGCAAAGCGTTTGAGAAGCTGCGGACCGAGAAGAGCAATATCGGCCAGGGTGGCCTGAACCGGCGTCCCCGTGAAATGATGAATCTCGCCATCAATCGTACATTCGGCGACAAAGCTTCCATTGCCAAACGAACCGAGGAGGCTCAGGGCTGGGTCCGACACAAAGCCAAAGACAGCGTTCTGCTTGTTGAAGGCTCGCCCGGCATTGTGCAGAATGATCGGCGGAGGGTCAGACTCAGCCGGCGTAGGGTATGCAAACTGGGGCTCGCCATTGGAGCCACGGATTTTCACCGCCGACACCGTCGAGCTACGCGGGACACTCATCTTGATCACAAGGCGGTTGAGGATGATTTGTGCTTCGCACGTGAACATAAAATGCCCCAGTTGTCGGGATCGGAAATAAAGGCCAGGTTATGCCGAGCGCCATCGAACGCCGGGGATCAACGGCTGAAGCACCAACTGCCACATCAACAGAGTGCTGAAATCATCGGGCTGCACAACGGTTCATCCAGGCGCACCCTGGTGGCGGTCAGCAGCGGCGTAGAAAGCCGGTAGACCGAAAACGCGGCCCGATTTCCCCGATAAGATCAGAGTTCATAATTGTTTGGCCCCAGAGATCAATGCAAACGTGCTGCCAAGTTTTTCTTGAGCTGACCCGTCCGGTAACTTGTTCTTTACCAGGGTTTTCTTCTTTACCAAGGTTTTCCGTCAAGTCTCCGGGCCAAAGCTAATTTGTCGCACGCCACCGCACCGGAACTCACGCGGATTCCCACGACGCAGACCGTTGCATCGGTTGGGGAACGTCATCGTTGCTGACGAGGCGCACCAACCGATGCGCCGCCGGGTCCGTCAGGCCATCGCCGCATCGGCGTTGGCTCTTGTGTTGGCCAACCGGCGATTATCCGGGCGCGACTGCTTCCGCTGCAGCAAATAGGCGGATCGTCCTTCATACCGGCCGTACTGGAGCCAGTGATCAGTGGCACTAGCGATGCTCCCGTCGTCGATTCCAGCGGCGACATCCGGGTACCGCGCCAAATAGTCCTCTTCGTTGATCAGCACACTGCACGGGAGGCGGTCCTCATAAAAACCATGCTCAACGAAGTGTTGCGCTGCGCTGGAAATGTCGCCTGCCTTCAGAGCCTCGTCGATATCAGGGTTGTTCGCCCGGTAGAACTCTTCGTCCACCGGGATGGATCGCGCGATAATCTCGAAAAGACGATCCACAATCTCCTGCGGATAAAAGGTCCCAGACTCGGTCTTGATGCCGCGGCTCACGATCTCGCGTTGCAGTTTATCGAAGTTCCATGCTGACATTGATATTAGGCCCCGTATGTGAGTTGAAAGATTTTATTGCTCAATAAGTTGAGAGGTTTGGCAGACGAGCCGTAGCAGTCTGCTCTTGTAATGATTGTTCCGTAATGCACGCCTCTCTAGAAAGGATTTCTCGATCAATCAAGGCGGTCCGGACGATGCCGCGGTGTCGCATGCACCCGCTCGGCTTGTGAGGAGGTGTTCAGCATTCTCGCGTCGTTCCGGGCGTTGCCTGATCGTGTGCTCCTGGTCGGCCCAGGGCTCCTATTGCTCTCGTAATCCATTCTATGGCCCACACTCTAGCGACGGCCGACCGGCACCTTCCTGGTTCTGACTGGCGTGGGAATCCGACCGGGCGCGAGCCTCTTGTTGCCCCCCGCTTAGCTTAACTAAACAGGTGACGGGCTCTGAGCTGCCCCGAACAGTCCGTCGAGCGGGTGCCTTACTCCATCGAGTTAGTCCTTATATAGTAGACGGCAATGCACAAACAGCTCACGGATTCGTCACAGATGCCGGCGATTGGGAAGTTTTTTCTGATTCGGCCACGGCTTGTTCTGGATACGGAGTATTCATCAACCGGGGCGCGGGGTTAGAAGGTGAAAACGTCGCGGCCGCGTCTGTCTTACGCACCTGCAGGAGGCTGGCAAGGCTGTAGAAGGGGGCGCCCACCCAGGCTCCGCGAGGATAAATTCATTCTATATAGACCGAATCACTTGAAGCGCCGGTAATAAAGCTTCTACAAGCTTAGCCTTGCTTATGGGGTATTGTTTGTATACAGCGGTCCGCATTGGTGCGCCGCGAAACGGGGAGCCCGCGCGATCAGTCACGGATTCGTCACCGATTGCTTACAGGCGTGTCACATATTCTTCATATCACTTTAAAATAGTGTTGTTGCTTTGCTGCAGTGCAGAAAAAACATAGCAAAATACCCCGGAAGGGCTACTTCGCTAGAGACATTCAACTCTGGTTAGGGTAAGCCCTGAGGCGGGGGCAACCTTCCGTAATCAATTTCATAAGGGGCACAGCGATGGCGACAACGCCTGGTGGATTTTTTCAGGATGTAGGGGCAGTCGAGGGAGTATCTTATGCTCTTAAGAACCTCCCGAATGGCTTTAAGGGGTTCACGAACACCTTCGAAGGAACGGCGGGTGCTGACCGTTTCGTCGGAACAAAGGGGAACGACATCTTCGTTCTGGGTGCGGGCGACAAGATCACGCGCGATGCCGGCGGCTATGATGCGGTTAAGACCGATCAGAGCTTCAATATCGGCGGTACCAAGATTGAGACCGTCATTCTGACGGGTACTACCAATGCCAAGGTGATGGGCGACAAGTACGACAACAACCTGTTCGGCAACGACGGCAACAACCTCCTCAAAGGCGGATCTGGCACAGATGTTGTCGCAGGCGGCGCTGGTAACGACAGGGTTTATGGCGGCACCGGCAACGATACCGTCCTCGGCGGTTCCGGCAACGACAAGGTCTACGGCGACACTGGCAACGATGTTGTCAAAGGCGGCACCGGCAACGACAAGGTCTACGGCGGCACCGGCAACGACAAGGTCTACGGCGATGAAGGCGCGGACACTGTCTACGGCGGTTCGGGCAACGACCGTGTCTACGGTGGTGCCGACAACGACAGGCTCTATGGCGAGTCCGGCAACGACAAGCTCTTCGGCGGCACCGGTGACGACATCCTGTCCGGCGGCAGCGGCAACGACACGCTGGTGGGTGACAAGGGCTCCAACACCTTCATCGGTGGTTCGGGTGACGACACGTTCCAGATCGCGGGACAGACGGGTGAAATCGACACCATCCGTGATTTCCGTGCCGGCGACGATATCATCGATTTGTCGGATACCAGCGCCAACAGCCTGAAGGATCTGAAGTTCACTGCCGACGAGGACGGCACGATCGTGACGGTCAAGGGTGGCGTAACGATCAAGCTCGTCGGCTACGATCCCGACGATATTGATGGATCCTTCTTCAACTTCTGATGAGTGACCAGGCGGGCCAGGAGACTGCGGTGCGTCCGCACGACGCTGCACTGACGTCTGGCCCGCTGTGGTGTGTGCCGGTTGCGGCCGGCATCATCGCTGTCTGGCACAGCCTCCCCCTTGAGCTTGAGTTGGTTGGGCTCGAGGGGGAGGCTGGCTTGTTGGTGCCGCTCGAACGGCACCGCATCTTTTCTCCAACCTTCGCCAAGAACTTCTACACCATCGCCAGCCATGGTCTTCAGGATGGGCGGCGCCTGCGCGCGTTCCTGCGCGATCCAAATGGCGGGGAGATTGAACGGGCGCTTGATCTCAAGTTGGCGCATTGGCAGATCGAGGGTGTGCCCCAGATCGTGTCCTTCATCATCTCGCGCATTTTGCCCAAACATGATGCCCACGGCGATCATGAGACGCTCGAGCGCTTCCTGTCCCTCGTGAGTTCGTGGAGAGCCTCGTGCCGTCTGTCGGCAGAGATTGGCCCGCATGCCCTATACGAGCTTGATGTGGTGGCTCGTTGTTTTGCCAGCCGACAAACGTGTTTTTTCACGAGAGCTGGAAAGCTCACCCGCGAAACCGTCGACAGCTTTGGTCACCGTGATGGCACCGTCTTTCTGACGGCAAAATCCTGTCTGGAACGCGCCTATGCGGATCTCGGCGGCGACTTGGTGGAACTCGACTTTTCCAACGATCCTGTCGCGGATCAAGACACCGTGGCCTGGCTGAAAGGCCTTGGAGCATCGGCGAGAAACAATCTTATTGATCATCTGTCTGCGGCGTCGCCTGCCGGTGTCGATCAGATCCCCGGATATGTCACGCGCTCCCTCGCATCAGCCGCGATCCCCCTCGGGGAGCCAGGGGCGGCATTGACCATCAAAAGCTGCTTCCAGACTTCCGGAACGCTGTTCGCATTCTTGGAGATCACGGGCACGGCCTCTCTCGAGAGCCTGCAGATCCAAGCATTCGGCACGGCTGCCGATCAATTCCTCACGCCGGAACTTCTGATCACTCCGGGCGCGAACGGCGACGCGCCGAGAGTTTGCCTCGTGGCAAAAGGCGCCCTTGATCACCCACCGCCACACGCCTGCAAAATCATCGCTGTCGTTGACGGCCAGCATATTGCGCAATGGATTCATCTCCAGGCAGGCGATACACAATCGAGCCTTGCCTTCGCCCACACGTTTTGGCCGTTCGCGGACAGGGACGAGCACTATCTGACCCAAGTCGCGGCGCCCCTGGCCCAGGCCTGGGTGCAGCGGCCCTCGCACGAGCCCGCGAAGGTCATCAGCGTGCCGCGTCCGTCACGCAACGCTGAGGCGATCGATCTGCAAATCATCGCCGCGCCTCAGCTTGATTTGCTCCATGGCACGCTCATCGCTGTGAGGTCGTCGATCCCGTTGAGTCATCCCGTGCGGGTGACGCTGTCGGCAAGCCATCATGATGAGAAGGCTTGCTCCAAAGTGAGCGGCTGGGCAACCCAGTATGGGTTCAAAGCACAGATCGAAGTGATTCCGGCAGGTGCGCCGGCGGCGATGACCGCGCACCCCCGGTCTCCCGGATCGTCGCAAGCCTTTGTTGCGGTGCGGGCCGGTTTCGTTCCACCCCAAGCCGGATGGCTGGGCGAAATCGCACAACAGATCACGCAATTGCCCGAATCGCTGTTCATCGGTGTGGCGCCCAACCGGAGGCCGGGTCCCTGGTCATCGGATGAGGTCTCCCTCGAGACGCTGCTCGATCTGCTGGCGCACGATGCCATCGTGGCTGTTGCCGGCTCCGCGGACGCACACCGACGCATTGTCCTCGATCGCCCGGTCTGTCACACCGCTGAAGGGCGTTGGGTCGAATGGCTGGCAGAGGGTCGTCGTCAGGGGATCCGCATCGCCGCTGTCCCTGGTCTTGCCTTTTGGGAGATGGAGCCAGCCGCAAGCCGTGACGAGTTTGGTCCGAGGATTGATGAAATTAGCCTGTTGCAGACGCTGGCCGCGGCAGAAGAGCGCTGAACGCCTGAAGACCCGCACGGTGTGATAAACGCCTAGGAAACGAATCGCCTCTGTTATGCACGGAGGCTGGAAGCACTGGATTGAGCATGAGCAAGAAAACTGGCGAGACCATCGTCGCAGAAGCCCTCCGTCAATGCCGGGCTCACTTTATCTACGCAATTGGCTTCAACGCTTTCATCAACATCCTGCTTCTCGCCTTCCCGCTGTTCATGATCCAGGTCTATGACCGGGTCCTGACATCGCGAAGCATCGAAACGCTGATTGCCCTCACGATCGGTCTGATCATCGCTCTGGTCTTCAAAGCCGTCTTTCAGTGGGCCCGCGGCGCTCTCTTCGTTCAAGCGGCGATCCGCATGGACCGGCTGCTGGCTGACCGAGTTCTGATGGCTCTCATCGAACGTGGGGCCGGGGGAACCTCCGCGACGGGAAGTCAGGCGCTCCGGGATCTCGACAACTTCCGGCAGTTCGCTACCGGAAAGGGGGCTCTGGCGGCCATCGACGCTCCGTGGGCGGTCCTCTTTTCTGGCGTTCTGCTCCTGCTAGATCTTCAAGTCGGCCTGGTGGCGCTCTTCTGCACCGCACTGATGGGGGCAGCCACGATTGCGAATTCCATTGTCACCAAGAGGGCCCTTGCCGAGACATCGCAATTCACCACGCAATCGTATGGCTTTGCCGACGCGAATCTGCGGGCGTCCGAGGCGATTGTAGCGATGGGCATGGTCGGGGCGGTGATCAACAAGTGGCGTGGCATGAGAAATCCCGCCCTCGACGTCCAGGTCAAGACGAGTCAAACGGGTGTCCTCTTCAACGCGGTTTTGAGTTCGGCCCGCATGCTCATCCAGGCGGTCATCATGATCGCCGGCGTGATCGAAGTCCTCTACAGCGACGCCCCCACCGGCATGCTGTTTGCTGCCATCATCGTCTCGGGTTTTGCCATGCGACCGATCGATCAGCTGGTGGCGGCGTGGGATGACTACGTCCCGGCGCGGCAGGCCCTGAAGCGCATCGAGACGCTCCTCTCCGACGACGCGCGATCGCACAATGGTACGGCTCTGCCGAAACCGCAGGGCCATCTGACGTGCTTCAACCTGTTCTACGTTCCCCCCGGCCGCGAGCAGCCGATCCTGTCCAACGTCAATCTGGCGATCCGGCCCGGGGAATCGCTCGGGCTTATCGGCCTCAACGGCTCCGGCAAGACCACCCTGGCGCGTCTCCTGGTGGGCAATCTGAAACCGACCCGCGGCAACATCCGCTTGGACGGTGCAGATCTGTGGGCCAGCAGTCGAGACGACATCGGGCGCCACATCGGCTACCTGCCCCAGAACATCTCTATTCTGAGCGGAACCGTTGCCGAAAACATTGGGCGTTATGGCATGCTCAACGATGAGGCAATCGTCGACGCGGCCAAGGCCGCTGGTGTTCACGACGTGATCCTTCGGCTGCCGAAGGGGTACGACACGGATATCGGCGACAGCGGACATCCGCTCTCGGGCGGGCAGCGGCAGCTGATTGCGCTGGCGCGGGCGATTGCCGGATCGCCCTCGCTCGTTGTTCTGGATGAGCCGAACTCCAACCTCGATGGACAAGCGGAAGAGGCGCTGGTCGCGTGCATTGCGGGCTTGAAGGAGCGCGGCATCAGTTGCGTTCTGATCACCCACCGACCGACCTTGGTGCGTGACCTCGACCATGCGGTCATTCTCAAGGAGGGCCAGGTGGTGAGCGCTGGCGCAACAGAGAATGTGTTCAAGCGACTCGGCCGTCCGGTTGTCATCAAGAATGCCTCCAATAGTGAACAGGGAGTGGCACAATGAGCATGGCATTTTCACTGCCGGCTGGTAGCACACCCAGCAACACGGCGGACTCGCCGCGGGCTCCGCTTCTCATCGGAGGCTTTGCCGCGCTTGTGATGGTTTTGGTCTTCGGTGTCTGGACCTCGCTGATGTCTGTGTCCGGTGGTGCCGTGGCCAACGGCAAGGTGACCATCGAAGGGAGCCGGAAATCGCTCCAGCACCAGGAGGGCGGTACCGTCGGCGGCATTCTTGTGCGGGAGGGACAGCGCGTCGAGAAGGGACAGCCGCTGCTCGAGCTCAACCGCACCGCTCTGCAGGCCGAGGTTGCCATCCTTGAGAGCACGCGCACGGCAACGATCGTGCGCTTGGCCCGCCTCCGTGCGGAGGCCAGGAACGACACTCAGGTCACCTGGCCCGCGGACGTGGCAGCGCTGCGTGCCGATCTCCAGGCCCGGTCCATCATCGACCAGGAAGCGGCTGTTTTCGACGCCCGCCTGACCGCGTACCGCGGCAACATCAATCTGCTCCAGCAGCAGATCGAAGGCCGGAAGCAGCAGATTGAAGGGCTTAAGGCGCGGCTTGCCGCGACGCAGCTCCAGCTAACATCCGTTGATCAGGAACGCAGCTCCTTGCTGCCGCTGGTCGAGAAGGGCCTGATCGCCAGGCCCCGCGTGCTGGCGCTGGAGCGTTCCTCCGCTTCCCTTTCAGGCGAGATCCAGACGATCAAATCACAGATGGATGCGGAGCGCAGCAGCATCCAGCAGGCTGAGACCCAGATTGATCAGCTGGAGAAGGACCGGCGCGAGGCTGGGGCCAAGGAGCTCGCCGAGTCGGAGGCGCGCCTGGCAGACGTGGCTCCTCGATTAACCTCGGCTCGTGAGAGGCTTGAACGGACGACGCTGGTGGCGCCGGAGGCCGGCTACGTCTATGGCCTCAGCGTGTTCAACACCGGCGCGGTCATCACGCCCGGCCAGACGGTGCTCGAAATTGTGCCCGCAGCGGAGGCCCTCGTCCTGAGTGTCGAAATCAATCCCAAGGATGTCGAGCGCGTGAGGTCCGGTCAGCACGTGACCGTGCATCTGCTGGCTTACTCACAACGCTACCAGTCGGTGATCAAAGGACAGCTGGACAAGGTGTCGGCGGACCGGTTTGACGACCGTCAAAGCCAGACCAGCTATTACCGCGGCACCGTCAGCATCACTCCGGGTGAGCTGCAACGGGCAAATGTGGAGCTCGTTCCCGGCATGCCGGTGAACGTGGTGATCGAGACCGGTGAACGCACCATCCTGGCCTACCTGTTGGATCCCATCTTCAAGGTTGCCGACTTCGCGTTCCGGGAGCGGTAAGGGCTCCAAACCTGCAAGCGCAAGGCGGGCCGAACCTAAGGCCCGCCTTTTTCATGCGATCAGGAGGCCAGCAGGTCGAGGTAACGCGGGAGGGCTCGTGTCCTGAAGTCGTAGCGCTCCACCACGGTCTCCCGTGCCGCCAGCGACAGCCGCTGTCGCTGGCCCGGGTCATCCAGCAGCTCGCACACCGTCCTCACGAGCGCGGCCTGGTCGAAAAAGTCGACGGTGCGGCCATTCTTGCCATCGTCCAAAACCTCAAGCACCGGGCCTGTGGCGGAGCCTAGTATCGTGCAACCGCATGCCATGGCCTCTAGGAACGACCATGACAGGACAAAGGGGTAGGTCAGGTAGACGTGAACGGACGAAATCTGCAGCAGGGTGAGGTAATCGGCATAGGCCAGCTTGCCGAGAAAATGCACGCGGCTGAGATCAAGATCGTCCCCGACCTCGTTCATCATTGCCGCCTTCCAGGATTGGCCACTGGGGTGCTTCTGGCCATAGCTGACCTCTTCCCGGCCGACGAGCAGGACCTGTGCTTCAGGCCGCTGTCGGAGAAGTTCGGGCAGGGCCCGCATGAAGACGTGAAAGCCGCGATAGGGCTCGAGCGAGCGTGACACGTAGGTGACCACCTCGTCGGTCTTGGTGAGTGTCACACCGGTCGACAGCTGAAATGACGCCGCGGGGTTCGGCGCCAGGAGTGTGGTGTCGATCCCCTCATGGATGATCTCGAGCTGCGATCGAATTGGTGGTGGAAACAGACTGGCCTGCCATTGGGTCGGAGTGATGCACCGCGACGCGGCCGCGAAGGCCATGAGGTTGGTGGTGTTGCGCAGGGGCACGTGCCGGAGATCGAGGCTCTTGACGGCAAGTTCCTGATCGAAGTCAAGGTCGCTGTTCCGAGCGCGATAAAAATATTCCAGATAGGCGATGACTCGAGCCTCGGGGAAAATTTCGGGCACGAACAGGGCATCGCCCCAACCCGGATGAGCCAGAATGACATCGGGCCTGAAGCCTTTGTCCCGCAATGACGCAGCGAGATCCGCGACGGTCCGGCCGCGGCGCGCGTGCTCGCCGAAGTCCTGAGCCAGCGGGAAGACCGGCTCGACCGGACCTGTCGAATGCTCGTAGGCGCGATAGCTCAGCCGGCTCGCCTCAGCCTGGCTGCGCTCCCCGTTGCCAATCCCGACAACCCGCCAATCGTCCCGCGCCGCAAGCTCCTTGGCGAGCAGCTTGAACTGACCGGGGAAGTTGGGGTGAATGAGAAGGAGATTCATGGGGCAGGGTGTAGCAGATCGGTGATCGGAGCAACAGAACGAGACTGACTCTCACGCGTCGTCAATCTTTGTTTCCCTTGATCAGACGGCTGACTGCCCGGGTGTGGCCTTTTCTTGCGACCTTATGTCTGTCGGAGTTCTCATCCAGGGGCCGTCCCTGTCAACGGTATAGCATAGAAGTCTGTCGGCGATCGGGCATAGGAGAGCATCGTTGATAATCAGATGAACCAAGAGCCGGTCGGCCACAGCACACTCCTGTGACAGTCGATCTCCTTGACGAATGTCAGTCTGTTCTTCAAAACACTACAAAATTCTATCAGTACAGCAAGCGAACTCTGGGGCAGCTTTTCGTGAAAACCGCAACACTCTCAGCCGCAGGTGGCTTGCGCGTTAGCGTCGAACGGCTGATCTCATTGCGAGGGAGCTTGGCTGTTATCGTGCACGTTCCCGCCGGGGCCACACTCGATGACACTGTGCGCCTCAAACTGGTTCAAGGGGATGTCATCTCCACAGTAGCGCGGGGCGAGTGGATCGCAATCGGACCCGCCGGCGGCGGAGGGACGGGCGGTGAGAAGCGTGTGAAGACCCAGCGCAAAATGGCGGCGGCTCTAACGGCCGAGCCGAACCTGCCGCACACACAGCGGTTCGCTGTCGCCGTCCCGCAGGAGGCTGCCAAGCGCTTCAACCCTAAACTTTCAATCGCGGTTTCAATCGACGCGTCTCGGCCAGGCCGGGCGATCATGGTGTCTGCGAGCTCCATTGGTCCCGCCGATCTTGTGGGAGACCTCCGTGCAGCCTTCGCCCCAATGCTGAAAGCATCCGGCCAGGACGAGTTCGCTGCGATCCTGGGAGCGTCGCTCGCGCTCAAGCCTCTTGAAACTCCGGATCTGTTCGCGATCGAGCATCTTGTTATCTCCGGCACCGGGCTCGTAGCGAGCGGCTGGATGGCCAATCTCGGCAGCCGGATCATCCATGTGGTCAGCGCGGATCTGGAGACATGGCTCGACCACGCATCGATCAAGCGAAGCGCGCGGGCGGACGTGCACGCACACCTGCACAGCCGACATGCGTTGACGGGGGCTTCGGAAGAGCACGGCTTCACCTTCGTGATCCCCGCGGCCGCCGTGCAGGATCAGGATCTCTACTTCGTTGAAGTCGCGCCAGACGGTGCAGCGGTCACATTCCACGGTCCGGTGCCGGTCGCCCCCGAGAGAGATGACGCCCTCGCACGAAAGGTCGTCGGAGAGGCGTTCGGCGACATCCGCTCGTTGAGGGCAGAGGACATCGACCGGAGCTACCGGCATCTGCTCTCGATCGACAAGGCCGAAATGCGGGCCCAAATCTTCGATTTCGGCCCGCCGCTACGCAACGATAAGCCAGTCGCCTCCGTGATCATTCCATTTTATGGCGACGGCTTCTTCCTAAACTGCGTGCATTATCTGCAACGCATCCTGGACGATAACTTCGAGCTGGTGGTGGTCGTCGACGATCCCCGCATCTGGTCGGAAGTCTACAATGGGGTGGCCCTGCGCAGTACCGGCTTCAAGGTTCCGATCCGCCTGTTGCGCAATGTTGCAAATTACGGCTATGGCGGCGCCAACAACATTGCGGTTCGCTTGTCCCGTGGTGACGTGCTGTTCCTGATGAACTCTGACATCCTGGTGAAGGATGCCACCGGCCTCCACAGGGCGGCGGAAGCGATCCGAGATCGCAAGCGTGGCTCAGGGCGGGAACTCGTCGTCGGCTTTTCTCTTCTTTACGAGGACAACACCATCCAGCACATCGGGATGACGTTCCCGCGATCTTCCTCCATGGGCAATCTGCTGGTCGCCGATCATCCCATGAAAGGCTTGCCGTTCGAGCTTTATGAGGGCGATACAATTCGACCTGCTCACGCAGTCACGGCAGCGCTCATGGCAATGTCGAAGGATCTCTTCCAGAACCTCGACGGCTTCGACCTGCGCTTCGAGCGCGGCGATTTCGAGGATGCGGATTTGTGCTTGAGGGCACGCCAAAAGGGCGCCGAGATTCAGGTTCATGTGCACCCGGGCTTGTATCACCTGGAGCGCCAGTCCATCCCGGCAATCGGAGACCACGACATCCGGGCTATGGTGACCTACATGAACTGCGCGGAGTTCAACCGGCGCTGGGAGGCGGAGCTCTCAAAGCCCAAGCGTGTCTTCAAAGTTTCCAAGCCGCATCCTCCCGGGCCATCAGATACCCAGGTGTAATGATGGTTCGCACTCAGCATGCAGACCGAATGGTAGGGGCAGACCAACAATGCGCGTAATGGTCCTTTCGCATGGACACCCGGATCTCGGCGCGGGTGGTGCAGAGCGTGCAGCCTACTCGCTGTTTCAAAAGCTCAAGGCCGACCCGACAGTTGAAAAGGCTGTCTTCGTCGCTCGGGCGGAACATCAGGCTATTGGACACAGTGCCTTCTTTGGCAGCTTCCGGGGGCGCCCCGACGAGATTCTGGTAGCCCCGCCGCCTGTCGATGGCTTCACGTTCCAGAGCCAGAACTACGACCTGCTGAAGCAGTTGATCATGGAACTCATCCGCCACGTGCGGCCGGACGTGGTGCATGTCCATCACTTCATCTACTGGGGCCTCGATATTTTTGAGCTGTTTCAGCAGGCGGGCGTGCGCGTTGTCTTCACTTTCCACGAATACGCGGCGATCTGCGCGCATTTCGGCCAGATGATCAAGACCAACGGCCGGCTCTGCTACGCAGCCTCGCCGGCCGAGTGCAGCCAGTGTTTTCCAAGGATGAGCGCAGGCAAGTTCTTCGTCCGGGAGTCAATTGCGAAGATGTTCTTCGACAATGTCGATGCGTTCGTCGCTCCGAGCAGCTTCCTGAAAGACCGGTTTGTCGCCTGGGGTCTGCCGGCCGAGCGCATCGCCGTGATCGAGAACATCATGGATCAGGGAGTTCTGCACCGCAGCCACGCTCCCACGGGTCGCAAGCTCGTGTCTGTGGAGACCAGCCGTCCTCTCACGCTTGCGTTCTTCGGCCAGATTAATCCCTACAAGGGGGTCGATGTGCTGCTCGAAGCCTGCGCGTCGTTGCCGAAGAAGATCCGCAAGAGGCTTGCCGTGCGGATCCACGGCGAAAACAAGCACTTCCAGGATACCGAGTTCGCGCAGAAGATCGATCGCCTGCTCGAAGAGACGCGTGATGTCGTGCGCCTGATGGGGGGCTATCGCAACCAGGACGTTGTCGGTCTGATGCAGGAGAGCGATTGGGTCGTCATTCCCTCGATTTGGTGGGAGAACTCGCCGATTGTCATCCAGGAGGCCCGCATCGCCGGGCGCCCGATGATCTACGCGGATATCGGCGGCATAGCCGAGAAAGTCGATCCAGAACTTGATCTTCCTTTTTCCGCAGGCAGCCCCGGTGCCCTCGCGGATGTCATCAGGTTGCTGGTGGAGGGCGCATTCCAAGCCGACATGGGAGCGCTGTCCGCTCACGCCAAGTCACGACTGGCATTCGATACGGAGAATTTCGACCACCATGTGGCGCTCTACGCGCGTGATGCCTCCACAATTGAAAGGCTTGGGCAGCTTGCAAGTTAGGCTTCTTGGTTCCTCCTTCAGGGCGTCAAGCGGCCTTGTGTTTTCGCGCGAGCGTGAAGTGGTTGGGGCGATATCAAATCTGTCGATGAATCACAGATTCGTCACAGGAGGTCTCTCTTCATGAGGTTTTGCTCTCTCACTTGAGGCCTGTTGCTATCAGATGTGGCACTTTGATGCTGCTTTGTTAGTCTTGTTTCAACAGACTCCAGAGTTTACGAGGGGTAAACACTTTTCACTGACCGAACGGATGGGGCAATCCAGGTGTCGAACTTAACGGTACAGCAAACAGACATTCCTGATGTCGTGCTTATCACGCCGCGTCGCTTCGGCGATGCCAGAGGCTGGTTCGCGGAAACTTACAACACGCGGGCTTTCTCAGCACCTCTGGGCACCATCACGTTTGTTCAGGATAATCAGGCATTCTCAGCCCAAAGAGGCACCCTGCGGGGTTTGCACTTCCAGCGACCGCCCGAGCCGCAGGCCAAACTTGTTCGGGTTCTGCGCGGAAGCATCTTCGACGTCGCCGTCGATCTGCGCGTGGGCTCTCCGACCTACGGGCGCTGGGTCGGCGCGACCCTCACGGCCGAGGGCGGCGAGCAGATCTTTGTGCCGCGCGGCTTCGCCCATGGCTACTGCACCCTGGAGCCGAACACCGAGGTCGCTTACAAGGCAGACGGCTTCTATGCACCGGCCTGCGATGCCGGCTTAGCCTGGAACGATCCGACCCTCGGCGTCGTCTGGCCGCTTGCCGCGGATGAAGCCATCCTCTCGGACAAGGACGAGATTCTGCCAGCCTTCAAAGATTTCGTTTCGCCATTCCGGTATGACCCGACGAGTGCGGCTGCCTGAACGAGTCCATCACTTACGAGACTTGATACTCCCTATGTCCACAAGCACATCCTCCCAGCGGATTCTGGTCACGGGCGGCGCCGGCTTCATTGGCTCCGCGGTGGCGCGTCATCTGATCGCCGACACCGATCATCAGGTCCTCGTCCTCGACAAGCTGACCTATGCAGGCAACCTGGACTCGCTCCAGCCGGTCGCGAACAACCCACGCTACAGCTTTGTGCGGGCCGACATTCTGGATGCTTCCAGGATGCGGGAGGTGATCACCTCCTATCGCCCGGACATCATCATGCACCTGGCGGCCGAGAGCCACGTCGATCGCTCCATCGACGGGCCGGGCGAGTTCATCCAGACTAACGTGGTCGGCACTTACACGCTGCTGCAGGCGGCTTTAGGCTACTGGCAGACCCTATCCGGCCTGGAGAAGGACGCCTTCCGCTTCCACCACATCTCCACTGATGAAGTGTTCGGCTCCCTCGGCGCTGAGGGCTATTTCACCGAAAGCACAGCCTACGATCCGCGCTCGCCTTACTCCGCCTCGAAGGCGGCCTCCGACCATCTGGTGCGGGCCTGGCACCACACCTTCGGTCTGCCAACAGTCGTCAGCAACTGCTCGAATAACTATGGGCCGTACCACTTCCCGGAGAAGCTGATCCCACTGGTCATTCTCAATGCGCTCGAAGGCAAGCCCCTGCCGGTCTACGGCGACGGCTCGAACGTACGGGATTGGCTGTACGTGGAGGATCATGCCCGCGCGCTCGCTCTGATCGCCCTCGAGGGCCAAGTCGGCGAGGGCTACAATGTCGGCGGGCACAACGAGAAGACCAACCTAGAGGTTGTCCAGGCGATCTGCGCGATCCTGGACGAGATCACGCCGGATGGGCGGATCGGTCCGCGCCAGAACCTGATCACCTTCGTGCGCGATCGTCCTGGTCACGACCAGCGCTATGCCATCGACCCGACCAAGATCGGCCGGGAACTGGGCTGGGTACCGCAGGATACCTTCGAGACCGGCCTGGCCAAGACGGTGCGCTGGTATCTCGACAACCGCCCCTGGTGGGAGCGCATCCGGTCAGGCGTTTACCGCGGCGAGCGCCTGGGGCAGGTGGCATGATCCTGGTCTTTGGTAGCGGCGGGCAACTGGGGCAGGAACTCGTCGGGCTTGCGCGCGTGTCAGGCGTGCCCTTAGCCGCCCTGACGCGGGCGCAGGCCGACATCAGCGATCTGGCCCAGGTGGAGCAGGCCTTGGCCGAGATCCGCCCGAGCATCGTCCTCAACGCCAGCGCCTACACCAAGGTGGATCGTGCGGAAACCGAGGAGGAGGAGGCTTTTCAAGCCAATGCGATGGGCCCTGAGATTCTGGCTAGGGCATGCGCGGCCGCCAACCTCCCCCTGATCCATGTTTCGACCGATTATGTCTTCGACGGCACCCAGAGCGGCGCTTACCGTGAGAGTGACCCCGTTGCGCCACTTGGTGTGTATGGCCGCAGCAAGTTGGCCGGCGAGGAGGCGATCCGTCGCCAACTGCCGCAGCATGTGATTGTGCGCACCTCGTGGGTCTATGGCATCCACGGAGCGAACTTCCTGAAGACCATCCTTCGCCTGGCCAGCGAGCGCGATGAGTTGCGCATTGTCGGCGATCAACGCGGCTGCCCCACGTCAACAATGGATCTCGGCCGGGCGCTGCTGGCCGTGGCTCAGGCTCTGGGCGAGGGCTGGGCGGTGCCTGGCACCTATCATTTGGCCGGGACCGGAGTGACGACCTGGCACGGTTTTGCCTCGCGGATCGTGGCGGCTCAGACGCCTTTCACCGGCCGATCACCGTCCGTCGTGCCGATCCGAACGGAGGAGTATCCAACGCCAGCTACGCGGCCAGTGAATTCGGAACTCGACTCCAGCATGTTCGGCCGCACCTTCGGCTTTGCGGCACGGCCGTGGGAAACAGCCGTCGACGGAACCGTGGCGCGGCTGCTGTCGCGCGGCCAAACGACATCGTAATTCAGAACAGAAATCGAGGGACTCACCATGGACCGAAAAGGCATTATTCTCGCAGGTGGCTCGGGCACACGCCTGCATCCGCTGACGCTGTCGACCTCGAAGCAACTGCTGGCGATCTACGACAAGCCGATGATCTACTATCCCCTCACGTCGCTGATGCTGGCGGGAATCAAGGATATTCTGATCATCACGACCCCTGAGGACCAGGCGGCCTTTAAGCGGCTGCTGGGCACCGGGAGCCAATGGGGCATTCGCCTCGAGTATGCGGTGCAGCCGAGCCCTGATGGTCTGGCGCAAGCCTTCATCATCGGCGAAGACTTCCTGCGCGGGCATCCGTCCTGCCTGGTTCTGGGTGACAACCTCATCTACGGCCATGGTCTGACGGAGGTGCTGCAGCAGGCCCATCAGCGGCCTGAGGGTGCCACTGTCTTCGGGTACCGGGTCGAGGATCCAGAGCGTTACGGGATTGTCGCCTTTGACGCGGACGGGCGTGCCACCTCCATCGAGGAGAAGCCAGCAGCCCCGAAGTCGCACTGGGCGGTGATTGGCCTGTACTTCTACGACGAGCAAGCGGTCGAAATCGCCAAAAGCATCAAGCCCTCGCCGCGGGGCGAGTTGGAGATCACCGACCTCAACAACGTCTACCTCAATCAGGGCAATCTCTATGTCGAGCGGCTGGGACGGGGCTACACCTGGCTCGATGCCGGCACGCACGAGTCGCTGCTGGAAGCCGGGGAATTCGTGCGCGTGCTGCAGTCCCGGCAGGGCCAGTTGATCGCCTCGCCGGAGGAGATTGCCTACCGTCAGGGCTGGATCGATCGCTGGAGCTTCGAGGAGGTGGCGACCAAGCTCGCTAAGACGAAATACGGCCAAATGCTGCTGAGTCAGCTTCAGGCGCACGAGCTTTAGGGCGCGAAGCGAGAGGCTTCCGTCTCAAAGCAGCGACGGAAGAAGCCAGGGAGATCGCCACCCCCAACGGCTGAGGACGGTCCTCCGACGATCACTGTTCGCCGCAGGGCCCTTTACACGGGAAAGGCATCCGTGACCGAGCGGCGAGGGCCGATCCACCCTCTCCAAACGGCATAATCAATTATATCCAGCGTCGTCATTCGACCAACACAGCTATCACACAATCGGTGCTCCTAAAGTGACGTTCTGGCTCGGGAGGGATAGCCCCTTACCCCGTCATGGCCGATAATGGACGCTCCGGCATAGGCGATCCTACCCACGCATTCACATGCGAGGGATTGCGATGGCTTATGCTGAGTTTGCGGAGAGAGCCGGTAATCCGAGTGTCGATGGTCTGCTGTTCGGCATGCGATGGAACAGCCTGGAACTGACGTACAGCTTCCCACAGCAGGCGTCCCTTTACGGGCGGGGTTATGGTCTGGGAGAGCCGGACAACAATTTCGAACCCCTGAACGGTCCTCAGATCGAGGCAGCACGCGTCGTCTTCAACGCAATCTCCGCGGCCACCCGCTTATCCTTCCGGGAGATTACTGAAACGGCCTCCGTTCATGCCGATCTTCGCCTTGCCATGTCGGATGTCCCAAAACCCGCGTGGACCTACACAATCGATGACGGGGCGGAGGGGGGCGATATCTGGTTCGGCAATTCCAACGGCTGGTATGACAGCCCAACGCCCGGTACGTACGCTTTCTGGGGTTTCCTTCATGAGATTGGCCACGCCCTTGGCCTGAAGCATGGGCATGAAGAAGGCGGATTCGGAGCCCTGCCGTTCGCACAGGACTCCATGGAATTCACAGTCACAACGTACCGGTCTTATGTTGGGGCGGGCAATGTTCTCGAAAATGAAACCTATGGCTATGCTCAGACCCTGATGATGGAGGATCTCGCGGCGCTGCAGCACCTGTACGGCGCCAACTACGCCACTCGGAGCGGCGACACGGTTTACCGGTGGGGCTCCAAAACCGGTCAGATGTTTATCGATGGAGTCGGGCAGCCGCACGCGGGCGACAACCGGGTTTTCATGACCATCTGGGATGGCGGCGGACTTGATACGTACGATTTGTCCAACTACGCCACTAATCTGAGCATCGATTTGCGGCCAGGCGCGTGGTCGACACTATCCGACCGCCAGCTGGCTTATCTCGGCGGCTTCTTCAATTTTGCCCGTGGCAGTATCAACAATGCACTCCTTTACCAGGGAGATCCTCGCTCCCTGATCGAGAACGCGACAGGCGGATCCGGCAACGACCGCCTGGTTGGCAACGACGCGGCCAATATGCTTCGCGGTGGTAAGGGGACCGATCGACTCACGGGATTGCTGGGGGACGACACTCTCATCGGCGGATATGGGAACGACATTCTGCGTGGAGGCCTAGGGGCCGACAGGTTCTGGTTTGACACGAAGGCCAATCGCGCCACCAACACCGACAAAATCACAGATTTTGATATCAGGGCAGACCACATTTGCCTTGATAACGCAATTTTCAAGGTCCTCGGCAAAGGCTCCCCCACGAAACCCGTGGCCCTGAAGAAAGCTTTCTTCGCTATCGGTGATCATGCCAAGGACGCCAATGACTTTGTCATCTTCGACGCACGCAAGGGTCTTCTATTTTACGATGCTGATGGGTCCGACGCTGGCCAGGCCGTTCTTTTCGCCACCCTATCGAAGGGCCTTAAACTCACGGCAGCCGACTTCTTCGTTGTCTGAACGCAGAGGGTGAGGCAAGTCCTCTGCGACTAGCCGGGGCCGCATAGAACAAACATCTCAGGAGACTTGCGGGCGTTGGGGTCTGTCCATCCGCCGGTCCCAGCGACGGTGCGTATCGCTGGGTGTGGCGGCTGTGGTTCAGGAGCCGAGCGTGAGCATCTTGCGACGGCGGTCGTGGCTGAACTCGCGCCAGCCAATGACCGTTCCTGCGATGACCTCGCCGGTTGCTTGGTTTCGCCACGTCCCGTCCGTGTGCTGGCAGGGAAACCGGATCAGGTAGGTTCCGACATGATCCTCGCACAACACCTGCACCGGATAATCAGAGGGCGGATCCCGATCCGTGATGAAATCATTGAGCCGATTCTTTCGTGTCGCCATTGTTCCAGCCTTTCAAGTGTCGCCTCATTGGCCGCCCGCCACTGAATGAGCGTGTTGATCAGTGACCCTCGCGACCACGGAGCATGCTACCACCGGCCGGTGGTTCTGCGCATCCAGACCGACGACAGTTCTTCCCCGGCATGGCACGTTCAGGCTGATTCTGCTCCGCGATCTGGGCATGTTGCGCGGCTGTATCTATGTGCGTAGAAGATCTCGACTTCGGCCCAGCCATCTCATACGTGCTGTTCAGTCGTATGGATGTCGGGATCTAACTGAAACTGACCTATCCAGTGAGACCTCTGGATGGCTGCATTTTCTCAGCCGCTCACGGTGAAGTACCGGTCCTTTTAGCTGCAGTCGTTGCCGCAGCACTAAAGGGAAAGCCTAGCCGACGTCGTCTCTAAGCGTAAATTCCTATAATTCGACTTCCGGCGAGGTCAGGAGCCGCTAGTATCGGCTTGCGATATTCTGTTGCGCAAAGATAAGGTATTACCTGCATCCCAAAGCGAAACGAGGCGGTACATCCGCGCCTCGCTCGCATTTGGGAGAGTCCCCAATCCCCTTGCCGGATCGGTCCCAGGATGATCGGCTTGCCAGGGTTAACAACCCGTTAACAAAATCTTCCTTTAGGGAATATGTGGCGCAGACCGCCGTATAGCCTGCTTTCCTGTCGATCTATTATAACGACATGAAGGAGCGGGCCGGCATCGACGCCGGCGCGATCACATCACCGCGCCGACCTGCCAGGGAACGAATTCGAGATCGCCATAGCCGAGGATCTCCGACTTGGTGTGTTCCCCGGATGCGACGCGAAGCAGGATCTCGAAGATTTCCTCGCCCTTCCGTTCAAGAGAGACGCCATCGAGGATGTCGCCGCAATTGATATCCATGTCGTCGGTCATGCGGCGGTAGATGTCGGAATTCGTGGCGAGCTTCAGGGAGGGCACGGGCTTGCAGCCGAAGGCCGATCCGCGGCCAGTGGTGAACGCGATCAGGTTCGCGCCGCCTGCGACCTGGCCGGTCGCGGCCACGGGATCGTAGCCGGGCGTATCCATGTAGACGAAGCCGCGATCCCTGACCTGTTCGGCATATTCATAAACGGCACGAAGCGTCGAGCGTCCGCCCTTGGCCGACGCTCCCAGAGATTTTTCGAGGATCGTGGTGAGCCCGCCGGCCTTGTTGCCGGGCGACGGGTTGTTGTTCATCTCGCCGCCGTTGCGGGCGGTGTAGTCCTCCCACCACTTGATCCGGGAAACGAGCTTCTCCCCGATCTCCCGGGTCGCAGCGCGCCGGGTGAGCAGGTGTTCCGCCCCATAGATCTCCGGCGTCTCGGAGAGAATGGACGTTCCGCCATGGCGCACCAGCAGGTCGGAGGCGACGCCGAGAGCCGGGTTGGCGGTGAGGGCCGAATAGCCGTCGGAGCCGCCGCACTGGAGGGCCAGCACAAGTTCCGAAGCGGGACGGGTTTCGCGCTGGGTCTTCGCCGCGATCGGAAGCATGTTCTTCACGGCATCGACGATCGCCTGCACCGTGCGCCTTGTGCCGCCCGTCTCCTGAATGGTCAGCGTGCGGAAGGTATCCGTTTCCGTCAGGCCGTATTCCTGCTTCATCCGTCCGATCTGGAACACCTCGCAGCCGAGGCCGACCATGATCACGCCGGCGAAATTGGGATGGCTCGCATAGCCCCACTGGGTGCGGCGCAGGATGTCGAAGCCCTCGCCATAGGCCGCATGCCCGCAACCCGTGCCGTGGACGATGGCCACGATTCCGTCGATGCCGGGATAGTCGCGCAGGATCCCGGAGCGCTCGACCTCCGCCGCTGCGAAACGCGCCACGGATGCGGAGCAGTTCACGGAGGTGAGGATGCCGATATAGTTGCGGGTGCCGGTGCGGCCGGAGGCGCGCCGGTAGCCCTGGAAGGTGGCGCGCATCTCGGGCGCGAGCAGATCGTCCTCCTTCGCCTCGACGCAGAAGGCATAGTCACGCTCGAAATCGTGCAGGCCGACATTGTGCTCATGCACCCATTCGCCCGGTGCGATATGCGTCTCGGCGAAGCCGATGATCTGGCCGAACTTGCGGATCGGCTCGCCCTCGCGGATCGGCACCGCAGCCATCTTGTGACCGCGCAGGATGCGCTCGCGGGCGGTCGGTCCGGCGACGTCGGCGCCCTGGTCCACGAGGTCGATGGCGATGACGATGTTGTCATCGGGGGAAAGGCGGATCGTACGCGGAGTGCTCATGAATATCACATGTTTCAATTGAATGGGTTGATCGATTTCGTCATCACCGTCCCAGACCCATCTTCTGCGGCAGCCAGAGTGTCAATTCCGGAATGTAGGTGATCGCAATGAGGGCCAGCATCAAGGGGACGAGCCAGGGAAGGATCGCGATCGTGGTGCGCTCGACGGAAAGCTTAGCGACGCGTGCCAGCACGAAGAGCACCACTCCCGGCGGCGGGTGGAGAAGGCCGATTATCACCTGCACGGCCCACATGGATTGGGTATGGAACGGCTCGGAGGTCTCGTAGACATGGGCCCATCTGAGCTTCGTTTGCGCATGGGCGGGAGGCGTGGGCAGGGCGAGCACGGCAGCGGCGGACAATCCCAGCAGATAGCGTCGCGTATGGTGTATCATATCCAAAAGCCTCCCGAAGCTCCGGCTCTGGGTCCGGATTGCGCGTTCCCGGGCAGCTCCGCTCGCATAAGAGATCCGACGAGCTGGTGGCGCTTGCCCATCGGTTCAACTAACATGTTAGGCCAATGGACGCGCTCGACAAGAGAAAAAAGTACGCCTTCCTCGCTTCCCTGGAGCGGGGCCCGCGTGGGAACACGACCGAGCAGGTGGAGCGCTCGCTGCGCGCTGCCATCGTGGATCTCGATTTCGCACCCGGCGAGTTCATCGATAAGGGGGCGGTCTGCGCTGCCCTCGGGGTGTCCCGCTTTCCCGTTTCGGAGGCACTGACCCGCTTGGCCGCGGAGGGACTTGTCGAGATCCTGCCGCAGCGCGGTTCCCGCGCCGCGCGTATCCGCCTGTCGGAAATCAAGGAATCCATGCTGATCCGCCAGGCTCTCGAAGGCATGGTCGCCGAGATCGCCGCCACGAGCCTGCCGCCCGAGACCCTTCAGGTCCTTCGCTCCAACCTCGAGGCGCAGCAGGAGGCGGTCTCACGCGGCGACCGCCCCGGCTTCTACGGGCTGGACCTCGAATTTCACATGATCCTCGTTCAAGGGCTGCAACTGCCCCGCGTCGCCGCCGCGATCGACGCCTCGCGCGCCAACATCGACCGTGTCCGCCGCCTGTTGTCCTCGCCCCGCCGCCACGCGGTGACGCTGGCCGAGCATCGGGAGATTTTCCGCGCGCTCGAGGCTCGTGATGCCCAAGCGGCGCGCCGCGCCGTCCACACTCATCTCGAGGCCGTCATGGAAGAACTCGGGCGCTTTTCGGTCGAGCACGCCGAGGTCTTCGTCCACGCCTGAGGGGAAGGGCGGAGTGCGACGAGGACACGGATTCGGTCGGTCGATTCTGGCGCATTCTCCCTCGGAAGCGACACTTCACCGCAGATTTCTTCGGGTATATACCTATCGACCGGCGAAGGGGCTTCGCTTGCAGGAGATTATGCGATGACACTCCAGATCGGCGAAGTTGCACCGGATTTCGAAGCAGAGACGACGGAAGGGCGCATTCGCTTCCATGACTGGATGGGCGATTCCTGGTGCGTGCTCTTCTCTCATCCCAAGGACTTCACCCCCGTCTGCACGACGGAGCTGGGATACATGGCAAGGATCAAGCCCGAGTTCGACCAGCGCAATGTGAAGGTCATCGGCCTCAGCGTCGATCCCGTTTCCAACCATGCGCGGTGGGCCGACGATATCAGGGAAACGCAAGGAACCGCACCCAACTACCCGATGATCGGCGATTCCGATCTCACTATTTCCAAGCTCTACGGCATGCTCCCGGCGAGCACGGGCGGAACCTCCGAGGGAAGGACGCCGGCGGACAACCAGACCGTGCGCAACGTCTTCGTCGTCGGGCCCGACAAGAAGATCAAGCTCGTCCTCGTCTATCCCATGACGACTGGCCGCAATTTCGATGAAGTGCTCCGCGTCATCGACTCGCTCCAGCTGACCGCCAAGCACAGGGTCGCGACGCCCGCGAACTGGAAGCAGGGCGAGGATGTGATCATCGCAGGCTCGGTGTCGGACGACGAGGCGAAGAAGATTTATCCGCAGGGCTGGAAAGCGCCGAAGCCGTATATCCGGATCGTGCCCCATCCTCAGGGTTGATGGGACATCTCTCCGAAAAGAACGGCTCAGAGCCGATGCAATCGCATAGTTGTGTCTCCAGGGAGCAGGAGCGATGAGTACCGCGGCTTTCCCGCAATCGACAGCCGAGCGTCCGAGAGGCAGGCCGCAGGTCGAGGCTTTCTTCGACAAGCGGACCTGCAGCGTCCAATATGTCGTCTCCGATCCTGCGACGGGAAAGTGCGCGCTGATCGATCCGGTCCTCGATTACGACGAGAAGTCGGGGTCCACCGCGACGGCGTCGGCCGATGCACTTTTGGCCGTCGTGCGGAACAAGGGCCTGACCGTCGAATGGATCCTCGACACGCATCCGCACGCGGACCATCTTTCGGCCGCGGCCTATCTGAAGGAGAGAACGGGCGCGAAGACGGGCATCGGCGAGCGGATCGTCGATGTCCAGAAACTCTGGAAGGAAATCTACAACCTCGATTCCCTGAAGGCGGATGGCTCTCAATGGGACCATCTGTTCGCCGATGGCGACACGTTCCATATCGGCGGGATGGATGTGCGCGTCATCTTCTCTCCTGGCCATACGCTGGCCTCCATCACCTATGTGGTCGGCGATGCGGCGTTCATTCACGACACGCTCTTCATGCCGGATTTCGGAACCGCTCGATGCGACTTTCCCGGCGGGGATGCGAGAGCCCTGTGGCGCACGATCCAGCGCATTCTCAGCCTGCCGGACGAGACCCGCCTGTTCTCGGGTCATGACTACATGCCGGGAGGCCGTCCACCTGCCTGGGAAAGCACGGTTGCCGGCCAAAAGGCCCAAAACGTCCATCTCGCGCAGGCGCACGGCGAGGATGAGTTTGCTGCGCTGCGTCAGACGCGGGATGCGAGGCTGCCGATGCCGAAGCTGATCCTGCACGCCCTCCAGGTCAACATCACCGGCGGGCACCTGCCGGCGCCGGAGGCGAACGGCACGCGCTATCTCAAGATCCCCCTCGACGCACTTCCCTATGCCGTCTGGGATTAACCTCGCAGGTCGCTCTGCACCCTGACTTGAGCATTCGGATCTTCGGCCGGCGTTCCGATACCGGGATCTGCGAACGCTGCCGGATGGTGCTATAATCCATCCGCAGCGGCGAGATCCTGAAAACAGGACGCGCCCGAACAGTCCGAAGATCATGTCGGACCGTCGCTGGGGGCAGGGAGTAACGCCATGCCGCCGAAGAACGACCAGATCGTTGTTCAGAATCTTCGCCCGCCCCTCAAGGCCCCGGTCTTTCCCAGCACCTCGACCGAATTCATCAATGTCATGGCGCATTATCACCGCGCCGAGATCGCCCGCATGGCGGGCTGGCGCGACCGGATTGACAGGACGACCAACTGGGCGATCACGGTGGTCGCGGCCATGCTGTCAGTTTCGCTGTCAACGCCGACTGCGCACCATGGCGTGCTGATCTTCGCCATGGTCCTGGTCCTGCTCCTCCTCGTGATCGAGGCGCGGCGCTATCGCTTCTTCGATGTGTACCGCAATCGCGTGCGCCGGATGGAGCGCAACTATTACGCGCAGATTTTCGCGCCGCAGGACGGCACGACGGACGACTGGATCCTGAAGCTCGGCGAAGATCTCAGGCAGCCCCTGTTTCTGACGTCGACCCGCCAAGCTCTGTCGCGCCGCCTCAGGCGCAACTATTGCTGGTTGTTTCTGATTCTCCTCTTCGCTTGGCTGGTCAAGACGACCTTCATCCGGATGCAGGAGAGTGCTGTCGATGCTCATCTCGTCACGTCGGTGGGGGAATGGGTTCGAAACGCGGCCATCGGTCCGCTTCCCGGGTGGTTCGTGATCGCCACCGTGGCGGTTTTCTACGGCTGGATTCTCTACGCCAGCTTGCACAAGCCGGTCGGTGAGGGCGAACTGGCCTTCGGTAACGTTCATGTCTGAAAACGATCGGCGAAGAATTACATGCCGGATCCGTATTTCAGGAGTATAATGCGCGCTTCTTGGCTGGCGCATTGTTGGAAGCGGAAAACCGGGGCACCTTTTCCGTACGATGCCGCTAGACGGCTGCCGAGGTGGTTGCCATGAAAGCCATTCTGGTTCCGGTCGAGCAATACGGTTTCATGCGCTCGGTCCTCGACGCCGCCTTGCTGATGGCCGGTCGGTTCGGGAGCCATATCGAAGGCCTTGCGCTCGGCCCAGACATCCCGGACATCGTCGCCTTCGACGTTCCGGTCGGGTGGACGCTTCTGAGCGAGAAGGAGCAGCGCGAGCTTATCGAGCGCTCCCGGCAATTGTTCGAGGAGTTCATGGCCTCCTGTGCCGTGCCCCGGGAAGGCAAGGGGCCGAACGACCCTTCGTGCAGCTGGGTCGGTCCTCGGCTGTTCGGGGACAGTTCCATCGGAAGCTTTGGCAGGGTCTTCGATCTTATCGTTCTCGGACGACCCGGATCGCAGGATGAGCCGCCGCGCCAGAGCGCTCTCGAGGCTGCTTTGTTCGAGGGCGGGCGGCCGGTCCTGATCGTGCCGCCCCGATTACCGGCGACCATCGGCGAGACGGTCGTGATCGCCTGGAACGCGAGCACGGAGACGGCCCGGTCGGTCGCGCTCGGGATGCCCATCCTGGAAAGGGCCGAGCGCGTCATCGTGCTGACCCTGGACGGCTGGAATATGGACGGCCCGAGCGGCGCGGAACTGGCGTTGCGCCTCTCCCGAGGCGGCGTCAGGGCCGAGGCCGTGACACGCAGGCTGAACACACGCAACCCGGGCGAGGCGATTCTGGAGGAGGCGGCAGGCTTCCGCGCGGATCTGCTCGTCAAGGGTGCCTATACCCAGAGCCGCCTGAGGCAGATGATCTTCGGCGGAGCCACGAGCTATATCCTTGCCCATGCCGAACTGCCGGTCCTGATGGCACATTAGGTGCGGATGACAGCAAGCATCCGGTTCCGCTCGTGTGACATGGTTCGTCGAGAGGAGGCGTCGGTGAATATCGTCAACAACCGTTCCGACATGGCCATCAACTCGGTCAATGTGGCGCTCGGAGCCATCCTGTTTGCAGCGCCGTGGCTGTTCGGTTTCGGTCACGAGGCCTGGGCAAGCCTGAACGCACGGCTCAGCGGCGGCATCGTGATCCTGCTCGCGCTCCTGGCCGTGCTCCACACGCACGACTGGGAGGAATGGCTCAATGTGATTGCCGGCCTTTGGATCATCGGCGCCCCTTGGATGCTTTGGTTCGACGACGTGCCCGCTGCGCGATGGATTCACGTCATCGTCGGCTTCTGCATCGTCGCGATTGCAGCTTTCGAGCTGTATCGACTCTACCACGCGCCCGACGGGACAAATGCAGAGAGACGCCGGACACGATAGCGGGATCCGCCTGCTTCAAGATTCAGGCGTCCTTATGGGAACTTTTAGGGTTGCGATCGTCGGCTGCGAAGGGAGGCATCGATGTATGTCGTCATTCGGAAATTCGACCACATGCGATCCGTGACGGAGGCTGCGCGTCGGGCCGAAAGCGGGATCGGCGAGATCCTGCGGAAATCTCCGGGTTTCGTGAGCTACCATGTCTTCGATAGCGGCAACGGCGTCGGCGGATCGATCACCCTGTTCGATAGCCGGGAGGCCGCCCTTGCCTCCAACGAGAAGGCCATGGCCTGGATCCGTGCCAGCCTGGCCGACCTGATCCAGGGCGAGCCCGAGATCACGGTCGGAGAGATCCTGGCCAGTGTGAAGCCGTAGCCATACCCTGCCGGGTCTCGATTGCACGGCGCATGAAGGCGCAGAAAGATTGCTTGCGGATAAGAACGGCCGAGCCTATGGCCGGATGGTGTTTCGTTCCTAGTTCTTAGGGCAGGAGTGCGAAAGACCATGACCACTGACGGAAAGCTGACCCTTCATGTGCCGGAACCGGCCGTTCGGCCGGGAGGAACGCCCGATTTCTCGAATGTGAAGATTCCGAAGGCCGGCGCCGTGCCCAGGCCGGAGATCGACGTCGATCCGGAAACCGTGCGCGATCTCGCCTTCTCCATCATCCGGGTCCTCAACCGCAACGGGGAGGCGGTCGGCCCATGGGCCGGGCTGTTGAGCGACGAGGAACTGATCGCGGGTATGCGCCACATGATGACGCTGCGCACCTTCGATGCCAGGATGCTGATCGCCCAGCGCCAGGGCAAGACGTCCTTCTACATGCAGCATCTGGGCGAGGAGGCCGTCAGCTGCGCCTTCCGCATGGCCCTGTCGCCGGGGGACATGAATTTTCCGACCTATCGGCAGGCGGGCCTGCTGATCGCAGGCGGATACCCGATGGTCGACATGATGTGCCAGATCTATTCCAATTCCCGCGATCCGCTGAAGGGCCGCCAGCTGCCGGTCATGTATTCCTCGAAGGAGCACGGCTTCTTCACGATCTCCGGCAATCTCGCGACGCAATATGTGCAGGCCGTCGGCTGGGCCATGGCCTCGGCGATCTGCAACGACACCAAGATCGCAGCCGCCTGGATCGGCGACGGCTCGACGGCGGAATCGGACTTTCACGCCGCTCTCGTCTTCGCCTCGACCTACAAGGCGCCGGTCATTCTCAACATCGTCAACAACCAATGGGCGATCTCCACCTTCCAGGGCATCGCCCGGGGCGGGGCAGGGACGTTTGCTGCCCGTGGGCTCGGCTTCGGCATTCCCTCGCTTCGGGTCGACGGCAACGATTATCTTGCTGTCTATGCGGTTGCGAAATGGGCAGCGGAGCGCGCCCGGCGCAATCTCGGCCCGACGCTGATCGAATACGTCACCTATCGGGTCGGTGCGCATTCCACGTCCGACGATCCATCGGCCTATCGTCCGAAGACGGAATCCGACGCCTGGCCGCTCGGCGATCCGATCATGCGGCTGAAGAATCATCTGATCCTGCGCGGAGCCTGGTCGGACGAGCGGCACAAGCAGGCCGAGGCTGAAATCCTCGACACGGTGATCGCCGCTCAGAAGGAGGCGGAGAGCTACGGCACGCTTCACGCGGGCGCCAAGCCGTCTGCGCGCGAAATGTTCGACGGCGTCTATGCCGAGATGCCGCCGCATCTGCGGCGGCAGCGTCAGCAGGCGGGGGTCTGATCCATGGCGCGCATGACGATGATCGAGGCCATCCGCGACGCGATGGACGTGATGATGGCACGCGACGCGAAGGTCGTGGTCTTCGGCGAGGATGTCGGCTATTTCGGCGGCGTCTTCCGCTGCACGGCGGGCCTTCAGCAGAAATACGGCAGAACCCGCTGCTTCGACGCGCCGATCAACGAGGCCGGCATTGTCGGAACCGCCATCGGCATGGCGACCTACGGTCTGCGACCCTGCGTCGAGATCCAGTTCGCCGATTACATGTATCCCGCCTACGACCAGATCGTGTCCGAGGCGGCCCGGCTTCGATACCGGTCGAACGGGGAATTCACCTGTCCGATGGTGGTGCGCATGCCCACCGGCGGCGGCATCTTCGGCGGGCAGACGCACAGCCAGAGCCCGGAAGCGCTTTTCACCCACGTGTCGGGGCTGAAAACGGTGGTTCCTTCCAATCCTTACGACGCCAAGGGGCTACTGATCGCCGCAATCGAGGATCCGGATCCGGTGATCTTCCTGGAACCCAAGCGGCTCTACAACGGCCCCTTCGACGGTCATCACGACCGTCCGATCACCCCTTGGTCCAAGCATGAGCTGAGCGAAGTGCCGAGCGGGCATTTCAGCCTGCCGCTCGGCAAGGCCTCGATCGTGCGCGAGGGATCGGCCGTGACCGTGCTGGCCTACGGAACGATGGTCTATGTCGCGCAGGCGGCGGTCGCCGAGACCGGCGTCGATGCAGAGATCATCGACCTGCGCACCCTGCTGCCGCTCGACATGGAGACGATTGCCTCATCGGTCCGCAAGACCGGGCGCTGCGTCGTCGTTCACGAGGCGACGCTCACATCCGGCTTCGGCGCCGAACTGTCTGCCCTCGTCCAGGAAGCCTGCTTCTTCCATCTGGAAGCGCCGGTCGTCCGCGTGACGGGCTGGGACACGCCTTATCCTCATGCCCAGGAATGGGACTACTTCCCGGGGCCGGCCCGCGTCGGACGCGCTCTGGTTGAGACGATGGAGACCTGACATGGGCGAGCACATGATCAAGATGCCCGATGTCGGTGAAGGCATTGCCGAGGCGGAACTCGTCGAATGGCATGTGAAGGTCGGCGACCTCGTCCGGGAAGACGCGATCCTGGCAGCCGTCATGACCGACAAGGCGACCGTCGAAATTCCCTCGCCCGTCGACGGGGAGGTCGTGTGGCTCGGCGCGGAAATCGGTGACGTGGTGGCGATCGGCTCGCCCCTGATCCGCCTGAAAGTGGAGGGAGAGGACAGCATCGCTCCCGACGGGCGGGACGAGAAGGCGGCCGAGCCCCCCGCCCGGCCTAAGGACATCGAGGCTCAGGCGGATGGTGCTGTGAAGACCTCGGAAGCCATCGTCGAGCGGCAGGGAAAAAGCGCTCCGCCGTCGCGTCCGCCCGAGGTGCCGCAGAGCCCTCCCGTCAGACTGCACCGGCCGCCGGTTGCGCGCGCAGAAGGTGAGAGACCGATCGCCTCGCCAGCCGTCCGGCTGAGAGCGCGCGAGGCTGGAGTCGATCTGCGGCAGGTTCCGGGCTCCGGTCCTTCGGGGCGGATCACCCATGAGGACTTGGACGCTTTCTTCACCCACGGGCGGCAGGTCGCCAAGGCGCCGGGCCTCGCTCAGAACACGTCCGTGGAGCACGTCAAGGTTATCGGGCTGCGCCGCAAGATCGCGGAGAAGATGGCGCTGGCGAAATCGCGCATCCCGCACATCACCTATGTCGAGGAGGTCGACGTCACCGCGCTCGAGGACCTGCGTGCCGCGCTCAATGCGAACAGGCGGTCCGACCGGCCGAAGCTGACGCTGCTGCCGTTCCTCATGCGCGCCATGGTGAAGGCTATCGCGGAGCAGCCGCACCTGAATTCCATCTACGATGATGACGCCGGAATCGTGCATCAGCACGGCGGCGTGCATATCGGCATTGCGACGCAGACAGGGTCGGGCCTCATGGTGCCCGTGGTGAAGCATGCGGAGGCACGCGATCTCTGGGATTGCGCCGCCGAGCTGAACCGACTTGCGGAAGCTGCCAAAGCCGGATTGGCCTCCCGTGAGGAGCTGAGCGGATCGACAATCACCATCACCTCGCTCGGTGCCATGGGCGGCATCGTGACGACGCCGGTGATCAATTATCCTGAGGTCGCCATCGTCGGCGTCAACAAGATGATGATCCGGCCGGTCTGGGATGGATCGACCTTCGTTCCGCGCAAGATGATGAACCTGTCCTCCAGCTTCGATCACCGGATCATCGACGGCTGGGATGCGGCGGTCTTCGTGCAGCGCATCAAGACGCTCCTTGAGACACCTGCCATGATCTTCGTAGAGGCCTGACCGATGAAGGACATTTCCTGCAAGCTCCTCGTCATCGGCGCCGGTCCCGGAGGCTATGTCTGTGCCATCCGTGCCGGGCAGCTCGGCATCGATACGGTGATCGTCGAGATGGCCAAGCCCGGCGGCACCTGCCTCAATATCGGCTGCATCCCCTCCAAGGCGCTCATTCATGCGGCGGAGGAATTCGACAGGATCGCTCACCTCGCCAATGGGCGAAATGCGCTCGGGATCACAACGACAGCGCCCGAAATCGATCTCTCCCAGACAATCGCCTGGAAGGACGGCATCGTCGGCCGTCTCACCGGCGGCGTGTCGAGCCTGCTCAAGCGCGCGAAGGTCAAGGTGGTGCAAGGCCGGGCACGTTTCCGCGACGGGAAAACGGTCGAGGTGGAGACGGAAACCGGCCGCCAGGTCATCTGGGCCGAGAACGTGGTGATCGCGACCGGCTCGGCACCGGTCGAGCTGCCGTTCCTGCCGTTCGGGGGTCCCGTCATTTCCTCAACGGAGGCGCTGTCGCTGGCCGCCGTGCCTGACCGCCTCGTCGTCGTCGGAGGCGGTTATATCGGCCTCGAGCTCGGGACCGCCTTCGCCAAGATGGGCGCGAAGGTCAGCGTCGTCGAGGCTCAAGAGCGTATCCTGCCGCAATACGATGCTGAACTGACCCGGCCCGTCGCCAAGAGATTGAAAGCCCTCGGTATCGACGTGATAACCGGCGCCAAGGCGCGCGGCCTGGCGAAGGCGGGCGGTGCATTGTCAGTCGAGGCGGAGGATGGTTCGGAAACTTCCCTGCCGGCCGACAAGGTCCTCGTCACGGTCGGCCGCAGGCCGGTCACGCAGGACTGGGGACTGGAAGAGCTGGTGCTCGATATGGAAGGACCTTTCATTCGTATCGATGAGAAATGCCAGACGTCCATGCGCGGAATCTATGCCATCGGCGACGTGACCGGCGAGCCAATGCTGGCGCACCGCGCCATGGCCCAGGGT
Organism: Microvirga ossetica; assembly: GCF_002741015.1. NCBI lineage: Bacteria > Pseudomonadati > Pseudomonadota > Alphaproteobacteria > Hyphomicrobiales > Methylobacteriaceae > Microvirga > Microvirga ossetica. The sequence continues at coordinate 3,417,461 of NZ_CP016616.1, forward strand.
GAGATGGTGGCCGAGATCGTCGCGGGCCACAAACGGGCTTGGGACAAGCGGGCCATTCCCGCCGTTTGCTTCACCGATCCCGAGATCGTCGCCGTCGGCGCATCACCAGATGACGCGAAAAAGGCCGGTGGCGAGGTCAAGCTGGGCCTCTTTCCATTCGCCGCGAACGGCCGGGCGATGACCAAGCAGGGCGAGGATGGCTTCGTCCGCGTGGTCGCCCGGGCGGACAATCATCTGGTACTTGGCATCCAGGCCGTGGGGCAGGGCGTCTCGGAACTCGCGGCGGCGTTCGGGCTGGCGCTCGAAATGGGGGCGCGTCTCGAAGACATCGCCGGGACCATCCACGCGCATCCTACGGAAGGCGAGGCGTTTCAGGAGGCCGCGCTCAAGGCGCTGGGGCAGGAACTCCACATCTGACCGGTGCAAGCGGCGGCGGGTCAGGGAACTCCGAAGCCCGTTTCCGTTGCCGATCGCGCTACCGGCGTCTCGTCCTGGTGGGGCTGACACAGGTTCGCTGCCTGAAGGAGGCCGAACCCAAAGGTTCTGTCGCGTCCCGGTTTGCCGAGGTCCAGGGTCTTGCCCTCGAGCGTCGTCTGAACGCTTGCCACATCCGGCAGGGCATCGGAGGCGCGCAGGATAGCGGCGGCAGCGGAAATGAAGGGCACCGCATAGGAGGTGCCGCTTTTCGCGGTGCCGCCCCCGCCCGGTGCAGCAACCCACAGGTTCACGCCCGGCGCAGCGAGGTCGATATACTCGCCCTGCGTTGCCCGGCTATAGATGGCGAGGTTGTGGTCGACGGCCGTCACGGCAATGACGCCAGGATAGGCTGCCGGATAGGATGGCGCAGCGCCCGGGCCGTTGTTGCCGGCAGCGGCCACGATCAGCATTCCCTTTTCCTGGGCCGAAGCGATCGCGCGTTTCAGCACCTCGTTCGGAGGACCGGACAGGCTCAGGTTAACGATCCGCACACTGCGCTCGGCCAGGGCTTCCAGGGCCACGACAAGTGTCGTCACATCGGTACGATCCGCCGTTCCGCCATCGCGATAGAAGGCATCGACAGCGACGAGATTGGCCTGCGGAAGGAGACCGGGAGCGTTGCTGTCGCTTCGACCGACAAGAAGTGCTGCAACAGCGGTGCCGTGATCGCGCTGCGATGGGGCACCGCGGCTCTGCGGCATCGGCAGGACATCAATGGATTGGCCTTGCAGCGCCTCATGGTCCCGGTCGATCCCCGTGTCGATAAGGCCGATGGTCGGAACGGGCCCGCATTGCCGAGACGGAGACATGTTCCAGCCGACGAGGGACACCGCCTCGCATCCGGGTCCGGTGCAGGCCTGGCCTTCGTCCGTGTAGTAGAAATGATCGAAATCCGTGACAGCTCCAGCGTCGGTCACACGCACCTGGCGCCTTGCTTCACCAAGCGACATGCCGCGGGGAGGAACGAGTCGGGCCACGCTGACAAGGGTTCCCCGCGTTTGCAGCTCAGCCTGGAAGCCCTGAGCCTTGAGACGATTCAGACCCAGCGGCGAAAGACCGACAGCAACGATCGAGTCCTTCGCCCGGGCAGGCTTCGGCAGGGGCGAACCGGCCGGTGCGTTGGCCACCGATCCTCGTGGCAGGGATGCGGAGCTCGCGTCACGGACCATCATGCCTGACCGATCGACATTCCTGGCTTTCGTTCGATCCTCTTTGATCTCGCGGCGGACTGACGCCTGACTGGAGCTGGGCCTGGCCGGAGCGGGCTTGGCCTTTGCCGGTTTGTGGGTGGTGGCCCGCTTATACACGAGCGGCTCAGGGGGAGGGGCGCGCAGGCTTGCGGCGATGGCTCCGAAGAGCGCCGACAATCCGCCTGTTAAGGGCGATTGTGACGAGCGTGCGGTTCCCTGAGAGTTGGATGCTTTCTGGCCAGAGGACTGCCCGCCGGCAGATGAGCCCTTCTGTTCCGACGATGGCCCTTGTCCGTTCGATTGTCCGGCATTCGAGCTATTGCCTTGACCGCTGTTGCCGTTGGCGTTGCCATTTCCCTTGCTGCCGCCGTTGCCGTTATTGGCGCCATTCCCGTTGCCGCCCGGGTTGCTCTTGCTTTCCCCGTTGCCATTGCCGTTCCCGTTGCCCTTTGAACCTCCCGCGTTGCCATTCCCGTTGGCGTTACCATTGTCTCCGGATTTCCCGGAATTTCCACTATTGCCGGAGTTGCCGTTGCCATTCCCGTTGCCGCCATTCCCGTTGCCGTTGTTGCCCTCCTTGGCCGTGGCGGGGGAATCCGTGAGCGCAATGCTGAGGTTCTGGTCGACATCGATCTGAACCCTGACGGGACAGGCGAGCGCGAGACAGGAAACCGCAATCAGGAGGGGCCGTCGTCTCGCCGTCATCGTGGTGCTCGTCTTTCGCCGGTCGCTCGCCGGCCCTGCAATGAGATTTGGCAGCCGAGGACCGGAAATGCTTCGGTAAAATACAATCATTGAGAGGCGGGTTTGTTCGATAAGCGCTCGGAAAGCCCAGGCAAGAAACGCGCTCTCAATGATGGGGCTTGTCGCAGGGCAGTGCACCCTGTTGCAAAGCAGCAATTTGTGAACGTGAAGATGAACGTTCGATAAGATGAATATTCATCTGCCGTTCATGTCGCAGTCGGCTGTCATTGCCCCGTTTTTATATCGCGACTTGCTTTGAAACTACTCGGGTGATTGCGCGTTGTTTGCTGCGGGGCGACAAGCCCACAGTTCATTCAGGAGTAAGCTTATGTCGAAGAAGATCCTTCTTGCCGGTGTTGTCATTGCTGCGCTTGCGCCTGCTGCTGCCTTCGCTCAGTCCGGTGGTGCCGCCGCTGGTGCTGCCACAGGCGCAGTGGGAGGTGCCATCGTCGGTGGTCCGGTCGGGGCCGCCGTCGGCGGCGTGACGGGCGCGATCGTGGGCGGCATTGCCGACCAGCAGCAGCCGGAATTCCGCCAGTACGTCACCACCCAGAAGGTGCCGTCTTACACCTATCGTGAAGAGGTGCGGGTGGGCGCGACCCTTCCTGAGGCCGGCGTGACCTATCACGAGGTTCCCGCCCAATACAAGGTGAAGGGCTATCGCTATACGGTGGTTAACGACACCCCCGTTCTGGTCGAGCCGGGCAGCCGCAAGATCGTGCAGATCATCCGCTAACGATTAAAGATCCCGGGTTGAGTTTATGGGCGGCCTCCAGGCCGCCCATATCTTTTTGGGCCATCGGAAGGCGCAGCGGAAGCTGCGCCCATAAAGGCTTCACAAAGCAATTCTCTCGAGCATGGAATAAAACGGCCGGCTTTTCCGTTATGCTACCAACAGGCCATGCGGAGAAGGAATGCCGACAGCCATAGGACAGGAACTGGTGGCACTTCTGCCGCGGCTGAGGCGATTTGCATTGGTGCTCTGCCGCTCTCAACACCTTGCCGACGATCTTGTTCAGGGGGCGTGCGAGCGCGCGCTTGCCAATGCGGACCGTTGGATGCCGGGCACCCGGTTCGACGCCTGGATGTTCCGTATCCTCCGCAACCACTGGATCGACCACCTCAGACGAGCGAGAGCCGAAGGCATGGCGGAAGATGTCACGACCCAGACGCAACTGATCGGCGACCCCGGCGAAGGGCCGATCCTCAGCAGGCTGGTCCTGTTGGAGGTCCAGCGTGCCATCGACGGCCTGCCTCAGGATCAGCGGGAGGTTCTAGCCCTCGTCTGCGGTGAAGACCTCACCTATCGGGAAGCGGCAGAGATTCTGAACGTTCCCATCGGCACAGTGATGAGCCGCCTTGCGCGCGCCCGCAGGCGGCTGATGGAACTGACGGCGGCGGCCTAGTGCCTGAGCATGGAGCGGTGATCATGTCAGAGCTGTATCTCAGCGATGAGATCCTGATGGCTTTCGCAGATGGTGAATTGGACGAACCCATCGCGGCGGCCGTTGCAAAGGCGATGGCGGAAGATCCAGGCACCGCGAGGCGGATCGTCGATTTCCAGAAAAGCCGGCGACTCATGCGCTCGGCTTTTTCCGAAGCGCTGATGTCGGAAGTGCCACCGGCCTTGCAGGCCGCCGTATCGGCCCAGATCGAGGCCTATGAGGCGAAGGAGCGGCGAGCCGCACAAGAGGTTCCCCGGCGGGTTCGCAGCCGCGGGCTCCCGTTCCTGCCCATGGCCCTGGCGGCCTCCGTCGCCGTTGTCGCAACCGGTATCGGCTATTGGGCGGGCGGGCAAGGCAGCCAGAGAACCGACAATCTCATGGCGCGGCTCGAGGATCCTACCACTCATCGCGAACTGAGCCGAATGGCATCCGGGGACGAAGTGGACCTGCCATTCGGCCAACTGCGCGTGATCTCGTCCTATCGTCTCGGGAATGGCGCCCTGTGCCGCGAATTCAGGCTCACTCTTGCCTCCCAAGCAGCCGAAGCCGTCGCCTGCCGCCGGAATGGATGGAACGTGACCTTCGCATTGGTAGGCGACGCTGCCGCTGATGCCGGATATGTGCCTAGCGGGGGTGAGGATCCGATGGAAGCCTATCTGCAGGCGGTCGGTGCAGGCACGCCGCTCGTTGACGAAGCGGAGGCCAAAGCATTGGCCGAAGCGGCCCGCTAGGGTCCGAGAAAAGACGGACTTTCCGGTCCCTTACAATTTTGAGAATTTTTCTAAGGTAGCGGGAATAAACCGACCTATCGTTCCGTTCTCTATTCAACTTGGCGAGTGATAGAGGATGAGAATGAGAGCCGCATGTCATCTGGCTTTTGCCGTATTCTCTCTCGGCGCCGTCGCGATGCCCACCACGGCGCCAAACGCGACCAACACAGCGACATCTCTGGCCGACATACCCGATGCCGTTCGAAATATCGCTGCCGACTTCTCCGCGAGGCTGAACCACAGAGAGGTCTCATCCGAAGCCCGCGTCGGCAGAGGTCTGTCGGTTGGAGAAAGCCTGCCTGAAACGGTCGAACTGCATCGGATTCCGAACCATGAGACTTACCGCTATGCCGTCGTAGCCGACCATCGCTTCGTCGTCGACGCGATGTCCCGCAAAGTCGTCTACGTCATTCGATAAGGGCCGCCCGCTCAGCCGGTCGAGACCGGATCTCCACTGGAGGAAGTGAGAGGAACTCATGTCATTGCACAGCTTGAACAGAACCTGGCCGATGTCCGACGATGAGGGAGTGGCCCCGGTCGTCGTGTTCCCGATCTGCACAAGTCCGCTGCTTCGCCTGGGGCTGGAGAAGATCCTTGCGGATGTCGGCTTTGCCGTCCATCGCGAGATGATCGACGATCATACAGGCCTGCCAGAGGTTCCCGCTGGAGCGCCCGTCCTTTTCATCATCGACGGCAACAGCTTTGCCGAGGGAGTGGTCGATCTGATCAGGAAGGCGAAGGCGCACATTCCCAAGGCGAAAATCGTTCTGCTCGCTGACCATTTCGATTCCGCCCTCGTCTCCGTCGCTTGGAAGGCGGGAGCAGACGGCTTCTGTCTATCCACGTATCCACACGATGTCCTCGTCACGTCGTTCGAACTGGTGATGCTGGGCGAAGCCATTCTTCCTTCGGACATCGTTCTTACGATCGCGACCGGGCGGGAGGAAATGCTGGATTTGCAAAGAGGGAAATTGTCCAACAGGGAAGCGGAAATCCTCGGCTTCCTGAAAGAAGGAGCGCCCAACAAGGTCATTGCGCGCAACCTCAATCTCTCCGAGGCCACCGTCAAGGTCCATATCAAGGCCATACTGAAGAAGGCAGGCGTCCGCAACCGCACGCAGGCGGCGCTCTGGGCACGGAGATATGCAGCGGTGAATCTGGAAGCATCCTGATCCAGGCGGTCAGGCTTCCTGTCCTCGGACCCCGGTCCAGAGGGAGCGATACCTCGTCCGCATTTCGCCGGACCCGGGGCCGACAATCTGGACAGCGCCGCCATCATATGGTGATCCTCCCTTGAGCCGGGCATGCCGGGACAGGGAGAGAACGATGACCACGCTGAAGCCAGAAACCCGCGAGAAGCTCAAGAGCGTCAGCACCGCGACGCTCTGCACGGCGCTCTACAAGCGCGGTCTGCGCAATCAGTTCATTCAGGATGTGCGCCCGCTCAATCCCGATCTCAGCACCATGGTGGGCGAGGCATTCACCCTTCGCTACATTCCCGCCCGCGAGGATCTCAATCCGATCACCGTGTTCCAGGACCGTGCCCATCCGCAGCGCAAGGCCGTCGAGGAATGCCCTCCGGGTGCGGTCATGGTGATCGACAGCCGCAAGGATGCCCGAGCCGCTTCCGCTGGCGGCATCCTGGTCTCCCGCTTGATGAAGCGGGGCGTCGCAGGCGTGGTGACCGATGGCGGCTTCCGCGACTCGCTCGAGATCTCGCGGCTCGCGATCCCGGCCTATCACAGCCGCCCCTCCGCCCCGACGAACCTGACGCATCACCAAGCCCTCGACATCAACGTGCCGATCGGATGCGGCGACGTGCCGGTCTGGCCCGGCGACGTTGTCGTCGGCGATGGCGACGGCGTGGTCGTGATTCCGGCTCACCTGGCGGACGAGATTGCGAGCGAGGCAGTGGAGATGACCGCTTTCGAAGATTTCGTGCAGGAAGAGGTGCTGAAGGGCCGCTCGATCCTAGGCCTCTATCCGCCGACTGACGAGCAGACCCACACCGACTTTGCGGCGTGGCGCAAGGCCAAGGGCCGATAGGTGATTGGAAGCGCGTGCGGGATACATTTAAGGAGGCGAGATGAGGCCTAACAAGATCAAGGCGCAATGGGCATCCGGCAAGCCGGTGCTGAACGGTTGGCTGTCGATCGCGAATGCGTTCACGGCCGAAATCCTGGCGGAACAGGGCTACGACTCGATCACGATCGATCTGCAGCACGGCGTCATCGGGTATCAGGCAGCGGTCGGCATGCTGCAGGCCATGCGCTCGAGCGACATCACGCCGCTCATACGCGTGCCCTGGCTCGATCCTGCCGCGATCATGCGGGCGCTCGACGCGGGCGCCTATGGGGTGATCTGCCCGATGATCAACAACGGCGCCGAGGCGGCGGAGCTTGTGTCCTACGTGCGCTATCCGCCGGAAGGAACCCGGAGCCTCGGGCCGACCCGCGCCAATTTCTCAGCCGGTCCCAATTATGCGACTGAAGCCGACAGCGAGATTCTCTGCTTTGCGATGATCGAGACGGCGGAGGCTTTTCGCAATCTCGACGACATCGTTTCGACGCCGGGCCTGGATGGGGTCTATATCGGCCCGGCCGATTTGACCCTTGGGCTGACCGGAAAGCGCTACCCCGTCGGCTTCGACCGGGAAGAGCCGGAGATGCTCGAGGCGATCCATACGATCCTCGCGAGGGCGCATCAGGCCGGGATCCGCGCCGCGCTCCATTGCGGCAGTCCCGCGTACGCGGCGAAGGCGGTCGGCTGGGGCTTCGATCTGGTCACGCTTCCCAACGATGTCCGGCTTCTTGCCAGCGCCGCGAGCGCCAGCGTTGCCGACGCTCGCAGGCTTATCGCTGCTCAAGGATAAGGGAGGACGGCCTTTCAGGAGGCCAGAAGACTGTTCGGCATGTGATTGGAGACGAAGAGCGCGGCTTCGACCCGATTGCGAACCCGCAGCTTCTGGAGAATGTTGGTGAGATGATGCTTGATCGTCTTCTCGCTGAGCTCCAGTTTGTTGCCGATCTCCTTGTTGGAGCGCCCCTGAGCGAGAATCGATAGGATCTGCTGCTCGCGGGGCGTGAGATGCGGGAGCCGGGTTTCGCCGGTCACCTCACGGGCCGCCACGGGAGAAGACCGCATAAGGAGCTTCGCCCCGAGGCTCGGCGCGATGTAGCTCTGGCCCTGGCTCAGCACCCGTACGGTCTGAACCAGCTCGCTTGCGTTCGTGCCTTTCAGCAAATAGCCGCGCACGCCGCGCTTCAGGGCAGCATAGACCTGCTCCTCGTCGGCGGTTTCGGCAACGATCAGGATTCCAATCGTCGGATGCTGCTGAAGGATCGATTCCACGGCGCCCATGCTTTCATCGAGGGTACCCGCATCGAGCACGATCACGTCCAGTTGGCTTTCTTGCGCGATCTCCAGCGCGTCCCAGACGGAGATGCCTTGCGCGAGGACATCGATATCCAGTTGGGCGTTCAGTGCCAGGACAACCCCGTCGCGATAGAGCGGGTGTTTGTCCACAACACCGACACGAATTTCACCTGTCATGGAGCCCCCCAGATCCAATCACGTCCCGCCGCAAGGGCGCTGAATTGTCTTTGGCTCTATCGCTTTCCCATCAAGCTCTAGCGCCTTGGTAAGAATACTGAAGTTGCTTTACGTTAGGCAATGTCTCCAAGGTGAGGGAAACCTGTCTTAAGAGCCTCTTGAGTGTTATCACGGAAGGAGTAGGGGACTAGCCCGATTGAGGAGGGGGACGCAGATCAGCGTTTCTCCGAGACGCGCTCGGCGGCGAGCATGGCTGCCTCGACGCGATTGCGTACATGGAGCTTCTCCATGATGGCGGTCACGTAGCCCTTGACCGTTTTCTCGGACAGCCTCAACTCGTCGCCGATCTGCCGATTGCTGCGACCGCGGAGAATCAGCATCAGGATCTGCTCTTCCCTTAAGGACAACTCAGGAAACCGGCGCGACGGGTCGGAAGGATTGGCCTCTTCACGTCTCGACACAATGAGTTTCGCCGCGAAGCTCGGCGATACATAGTTCTGCCCCTTGTTGACGAGGCGGACGGCATTCACGAGTTCCGAACTGCTGGTGCCCTTCAGGAGGTAGCCCCGCGCACCCTTCCTCAAGGCGCTGCGAACTTCGTCCTCGTCGTCGACCACCGTCAGCATCAGGGTCTTCGTCGAGGGGTATTTGAGCGCGATCTTGGAAACTGCTTTGATCCCGCTGCCCGGCATGTTCATGTCCAGCAAAAGGACGTCCGGCGCGTGGTCGTGGGCGATCTGGATGGCGTCGGCGGCTGTCTCGCCCTGGGCGACGACTTCGATGTCGGGTTCCGATTCCAGCGCGAACACCACCCCGTCCCGGTAGAGGGAATGATCGTCGACGACGCCGATCCGGATCTTAGGCGGCATCCTGTCCTCCGAGAGGCAGCGAGGCCTTGATCCGGGTTCCGACGTCCGGCGCGCTCCTGATGCTCAATTCCCCGCCGATGCTTTCGATGCGGTCGCGAAGACCGGACAATCCCAGGCGCGGCTCATCGTGCTTCGAGCCGGTATCGCAGATGCCCGGGCCCTTGTCGGCCACCTCCACCGTGATGGCTGCACCGTCCCACTCGATATTGACCTCATGCTCGCGACCGCCGGCATGCTTGAAGGCGTTGTTCAAACTTTCCTGAATGTGGCGGCACAGGGCGATCTTGACGAACTGGGGCGCCTGGTCGGGCAGGGGAGTCCGGATGTTGCAGACGATCGCAGCATTCGTCCTGCGCTCGTGCTGTCGGATCATGAACATCAACGCTTCCGGAAGCGTCATCTTTTGGATCTCCGGTAGGAGAAGGCCTTTGCAGATGTTGCGGGTGTCGTTCAACGCATCCGACATCGCCTTTTGGATCTTCTGAAGGTTTTCATGGTCGCCTTGCGCGCCTTTGACGCGGTCGATCCGCAAGAGCGCGAGGCTGATCAACTGCGCAACGCCGTCGTGCAGATCGTAGCCCATCCGGCGCAGGAGGCGTTCGTTGTCTTCCGTTGCATTGCGGGCGGCACGTTCGATCCGCCTTTGCAGGACACTGTTCTGATGCAGCAGCTCTGAGAGCTGCGCCACGCGCCTTTTCAAGGCTTCGCGCTGTCGATCGATCGTTTTGCTTCCATTGGCGACGATGGCGAAGAGGCAGCCCATCATGTTGAGAGTGATGAGAGCCGTCGTCAGCCAGGTTTTCCATTCGGCCGCCGCCAGTTCCGCATTCAACGCATCCGCACGTTCATGAAACTCCACCACGGCGATGACATTGCCGCTGTTGAAGTCGCGGATCGGGGCGAGAACCCGGAGCAGCGGGCGGCCGGTCGCATGCAAACCGGCGTCGATGTCGTCGTAGGATTCGTCGAACTTCGCGGAAATGATCCCTTCCCAGGCCATCCTCAGCGGAGTATTCGGTGCGGGCTTCTCTCCAATCAGGTCCCGCTGATTGCTGTAGACGATCAGCCCGTCCTTGTTCCAGACCTTGACCGAGGCGACGAGAGCCTGGAGATCAGGCCGCCCGAGAGCATGCTGTAAAGCGTCGATAGTCTGGTCCGAGAGAGCGTCGTCCGGCGCGATCTCCTGCAGGTGCGGCGCGAGGACGGTGTTGACATAAAGTGCGGTCGAGGCGGCTTTGATCTCGGCCACGCTCTTCTCGATCTGCCATGAGACGAGGGTTCCTAAGGCCAGCATGCCGATCACCATGACGGCAAAGGCTACCAGGAGGAACCGGCTGGCGAGGCTTCTCCTCTTCCTCGGCAGCGCTTCTGGAGACGAACCAAGCGTTACGTCATACGAAGCATACACAGTCACTATCCCCCCGGCCGCCGATCCGTGGCTCTCGTGGGAGGCCGGGATCTGGAGGCATTCTAAGGTAATTCTCCTGTTTCAAACAGGTAAAGCCTATACCAAGGAGGTAGCGCTTCCGAGGCGGTCAGGCTCGATGTGCGAAAATCCGCATCAAATGCAGCAGGCATCGAACGAGTTTGCGGATTAAAGTCTCATGCCGCGCAGCGTTGCCGGTGCAGTCCGTAAGCGAGTCCGTGGGGGTTCATCAGACCATCGTCGGTGTCCCGACCAAAGTCCGAGGTGCGTGCAAGACCTTGGTGCCGGGCCCGCCATTGGGACTTCAGCCCGTATAGTTAAGCCCCCCTTAATCTGCCCAGAATGTGTTCAGTTGCCGTCAGCATTGCGGCAGTCACCGGGAGGGCACGACCATGGTAGCTTATATCAAATCTGATCTCGAATTCATCCTGGAGCAGATCAAAATTGCGGAGAAGCACGCCGCCTACATCGCCAACCCGAATGATCCGAACGCGGCGCCGCTCTACGGCATTGGCTTGGCCGGCCAGACCGGCTCCGTTCCATCCTACAACCTCAGCATGGGGCTTCGGACGGTCGACGGGCAGAACAACAACCTGCTGCCCGGCCAGGAGAAGTGGGGCGCCGCCGATCAGCCGTTCCCCGAACTGCTCGCCCCGGTCTACCGGCCGGCGGACGGCACCATGTTCGATCCCGACGGCCCCGGACCCGCGCCGGCGATGCCCACGGCGGCGAACTACGATCCCTCGAACGACCCGAACTCGCTGGTGTTCGACGCCAGCCTGCGCACCATCTCCAACCTGATCGTCGACCAGACGCTGGCCAACCCGGCCGCCATCATCAAGGGGCTGCAGGCCGGCGGCGTGGTCGACGCCAGCCTCGCCAACGTCGCTTTGGTGCAGGCCATCTACGCCGCCTTCAAGCCCGCGCTCGACGCCGAGTATCAGGCCCGCGTGGTGATGCAGAATGCCAAGACCGCGGCGAACGCTCTCAGCGACGGCGACGAAACCACCCCTCCCAGCGACGCCGAACAGGCGGCGCTCGACCTCCTGGACACCGCGACGGCGGCGCACACCGTCAAGCTCGCCGATCTGGCAGCCGCCCGCGGGGTCCGCGATACGGCCCTCGTGCCGTTCGGCCTCACGATGGACGGCGACAACGTCCAGATCACCAACGTCTCCCCGGACGTCGGCCTGTCGGCCCCGTTCAATTCATGGTTCACGCTGTTCGGCCAGTTCTTCGACCACGGTCTGGATCTCGTCAACAAGGGCGGCAGCGGCACCGTGTTCGTGCCGCTTCAGCCGGACGATCCGCTGTACGTGCCGGGCAGCCACACCAACTTCATGGTGCTGACCCGCGCCACCGTCACGGCCGGCGCCGACGGCGTCATGGGCACGGCGGACGACGTCCGCCCGGTCAACACCACGACCCCGTTCGTCGACCAGAACCAGACCTATAGCTCGCACGCCTCCCACCAGGTGTTCCTGCGCCAGTATGCGCTCGACGCCAACGGCGTCCCGCACGCCACCGGCAAGCTGATCGAGGGCGGCGGCGCGCAGCCGGGCGGCATGGCCACCTGGGGCGAGCTCAAAGCGCAGGCGAAAATGCTTGGCATCCTGCTGACCGACCAGGACGTCGGCGCGGTACCGCTGCTGCGCACCGATGCGTACGGCAATTTCATCCCCAACGCCGCGGGCTTCGCGCAGATCATCACCGGCGTCGGCGCCGACGGCATTCCGAACACGGCGGACGACATCGTCATTTCCGGCACCTCGACCGCGCCGGTTGGCGTTTCCACCGCGCTCCGCATCAACGCCGCCTTCCTGGCGGACATCGCCCATGACGCAGTCCCGAACGGTCTCGCCGACGGCGATCTCGAGATCGGGCTTGGGAACCCGGGCAACGGGCTGGCGGTCTACGACAACGAACTGCTGGACGCCCACTTCATTGCCGGCGACGGTCGCGCCAACGAGAACATCGGCCTCACCGCCGTCCACCACATCTTCCACTCCGAGCACAACCGGCTGGTCGAGCACACCAAGGAAATCGTGCTCGCGACCAAGGACAGGGCCTTCATCAACGAGTGGTTGGATGTCGATCTGACCCAGGCCCAGGTCAATGCCATCCCGACCGACGCGGCGGGGATCCATGCCTTGGCCAATACGCTGATCTGGGACGGCGAGCGCCTGTTCCAGGCCGCCAAGTTCGGCACCGAGATGCAGTACCAGCATCTCGTGTTCGAGGATTTCGCCCGCAAGATCCAGCCCAACATCGACTTCTTCGTCGTGCCGGACGGCTACCACGCCGACATCGATCCGAGCATCGTCGCGGAGTTCGCCCACGTGGTCTACCGCTTCGGCCACTCGATGCTGACCGAGACCATCGATCGGCTCGACCCGACCTTCACCAACGACCAGATCAGCCTGATCGAGGGCTTCCTCAATCCGATCGAGTTCGACACGGGCCACACCGTCGCCGACAGCGTCGCCGCCGGCAACATCATCCGCGGCATGACCCGCCAGGTCGGCAACGAGATCGACGAGTTCGTCACCAGCGCGCTGCGCAACAACCTGCTCGGCCTGCCGCTCGACCTCGCCACCATCAACCTGGCCCGCGGACGCGACACCGGCGTACCCTCGCTCAACGCCGCGCGCCGTGAATTCTTCGAGGCCTCCAGCCACGCCGAGGAACTGCGGCCCTATGCGAGCTGGACCGATTTCGCCGGCCACCTCAAGAACGAGGCCTCGATCATAAACTTCGTCGCGGCCTACGGCACCCACACGCTGATCACCGGCCAGACCACGGTCGAGGGCAAGCGCGACGCGGCCATGGCGCTGATCTTCGGCACCAGCTTCGGCGACATCGTCGTTCCCACCGACCCGGCCGCGCTCGCGGCCTTCCACGCCGACCGCCTCGCCTTCCTCAACGCCACCGGCATCTACGCCGGCGGCACGCTGGGCGGCCTCGACAACGTCGACCTCTGGATCGGCGGTCTGGCCGAAAAGGTCATGCCGTTCGGCGGCATGCTGGGCTCGACCTTCAACTTCGTGTTCGAGGTCCAGCTCGAGAAGCTCCAGGACGGCGACCGCTTCTACTATCTGCAGCGGCTCGACGGCCTGCATCTGCTCTCCGAGATGGAGAACAACACCTTCGCCAAGGTGATCGGCCTCAACGCCGACGCCGGCCATCTGCCCTCGGACGTGTTCTCTACGCCCGGCCTCATCCTTGAGGTCGACCGGAGCAAGCAGTGGAACCCGGGCCTTGTTGCGGCAGGCGCCGACGGCATCCTGCTCGATAATCCAGCCACGCTCGTAAACGAAGCTGCCGACAATCGGACTGGCGTCGACGGCATCGCGGGGACCGCTGACGATCACCTCGGCAACGACCCACTCGGCGGCAGCATCCTCACCCCGCTCGTGATCCGCGACAATCCGGCGACGGCCGGAGTTGAGACGAACTACCTGCGCTACACCGGCACCGAACACGTCCTCTTGGGCGGCACCGACGAGGACGACACCCTCATCGCCAGCGAGGGTGACGACACCCTCTACGGCGACGGCGGCAACGACCGCATGGAAGGCGGCGCGGGCAACGACCAGTACATCGGCGGCGACGGCGACGACATCATCACCGATCTGTTCGGCGACGACATCATGCGCACCGGTCGCGGCCATGACGCGGTCAACGCGGGCCAAGGCGTCGACCTGGTGGTCGCCGACGAAGGCCAGGACTTCATCGTCCTCGGCGCGGACGGTTTGGACGAGGCCTTTGGCGGCGTCGGCAACGACTTCGTCTACGGCAGCAAGACCACCGAACAGACGATGGGCGGGGAGGGTGACGACTGGATCGAAGTCGGTGCCTGGACCGGCGCCATCGGCGACAACTTCGACGATCAGTTCCAACAAGACGCGGTCAAGGGACACGACGTGTTCCACGGCGACGGCGGCTTCGACGAGTTCATCGGCGAGGGCGGCGACGACATCTGGTTCGGCAGCCTGGGCCGCGGCAAGTTCGACGGCATGTCCGGCTACGACTGGACGACTTACGATGGCATGAAATTCGCCGTCAATGTCGACCTCAACACCCAGATACTGCCCGGTCTTCCGGTGCTTCCGGCCGATGCCGCGCTCGACAGCTTCACCCAGGTCGAGGGCGCTTCGGGTTCGGCCCATAACGACGTCATCCGCGGCTCCGACGTCACGGCGGCCGACATGCCGACGGAGGGCTTCCGCGGCAGCGCGCTCGACGCCGAGGGCATCGCTCTCATCACGGGCCTGCAGGCGCTGCTTGCCGGCGCGGGACCGGCCTCGTTCGACGCCCAGGGTCGGTTCGTCGGCGGCAACATCCTGCTCGGCGGAGCAGGAAGCGACGTGATCGAAGGCCGCGGCGGCGACGACATCATCGACGGCGACGCCTGGCTTCGCGTGCGCATCGCCGTGATGTCCGAATTCGACGAGAACGGTCCGGTCGGCAACCTCGTCCTGAGTTACCATGACAGCATGACGACGCTGGTCCAGAAGGTGTTCTCGGGCGAGATCAACCCGGGCCAGCTCAAGATCGTCCGCGACATCGTCACGCCGACCGGACCTTCGACGGACATCGACACGGCGGTCTATTCCGACGTCCGCGCCAACTACTCGTTCTCAGCGCAGGCTGACGGCACGCTGGTGGTCGCCAACACCGGCGGCGTGAATCCGCTCGAGGGGACCGACCTGCTCCGCCACATGGAGAAGCTGCAGTTCGCCGATGGCGGTGCGCTCAACATCATCACCGGCACGCCCTATAGCGACAACGGCTTGGCCCCGCAAGGCGCCGCGCCGCTGAATCAGCCCGCTCTCAACGGCACGGCTGGGGATGACCTCATCCTCGGCTTGGCTGGGGTGGATGTTCTCAATGGCAACGCTGGCAACGACATCCTTGTTGGTGGTGCCGATGGCACGGTGGCAACTCTGACCACCGTGACCTTCCAGGACAACTTCAACACCAGCAGCTTCAGCAACTCCAATGGTCCCAACGGCAACCCCGCTTGGACGACCAGCTGGGCAGAAACCAACGACGGCCTCGGGCCTAATAACAGCCCGAATGGCAGCCCGACCGGTGGCCAAATCCAGATTGACAATGGCCAGGATGTCCTTCGGTTCAATGCCGGGGACGGCGGGCAGATCCAGCGTACTGTCGATCTGAGCAATGCCACTGGGGCGACGCTTTCCTATACGGTAGCCCGCAACAGCCTCGAGGGACCGCCGGATGGTGACGCCGTCACTGTCTTCTTCTCTCGGAACGGAACCGATTTCGTTCTAGTCGATACCATCAACAGCACGTCATCCCTGACGCCGCGTAATATCGACCTCACTCTCTTCGGCACTGGCGCCTTCACGGCGAACGCGGCGATCCGCTTTGTCGTCAACACGCTGGAAGCAGGCGAGTTTGTCTCAGTCGACACCCTGGCCATCACCCGCACCACCGTCTCCACTGGCGTCGTCGCCGGTGACACCCTCAACGGCGGTGCGGGCGATGACACCTATTCGTTCTCGCTCGGCGACGGCAACGATGTCATCAACGAAGCTGCCTCAGCCGGCGCCGCGGATCGGATCTCGATCCTCGCCCCGACCACCGGTACCGACGTCGACGGCTTGCCGATCCGGACCATCTCTGCCCTCAATGTCGTGGACAATAACACCAACACCAGTGATGGCGATCTGGTTATCAACTACAGCCTCCCGGATGGTGCCAACACGGTGGCGCAGTCCATCAGGGTGGCGAACCACTTCGACGGTGCCAACGCCCAGACTGGCGTCGAGTTCATCAACTTCAACGGCGCCGTCTTCAACGGCTACCAGCTGGTTGGGGACTACGCCATCAACCGGGCCGACCCGGGCGGCGGCGGCACGCGTAGTGTCAACCTCGCTGCTTCCACAGTGAACAACCTCATTGCCGGCGAAGACGGCGACAATGACGCGATCACCGGCGGCAGCGGCAACGACCTGATCTTTGGCGGCGGCGACAACGACGATCTCGCCGGCGGCCTCGGCGATGATCTGCTCGTAGGCGGCGCCGGCAGCGACAGGCTCGACGGCGGCGACGGCGTCGATCACCTGGTCGGCGGTGACGGCAACGACACTTATGTCGACGACACTGGCGAGGACGTGATCGTCGAGACGGCTACGGGGGGCACCGATACGGTCGAGACGCTGGCGGCGACTTATTCGCTGGCGCTCCTGGCCAATATCGAGAACCTCTCGTATGAGGGAGTCGATGCCGACCCGTTCGTCGGTACTGGCAACGCGCTCAACAACGTCATCAGCGGCGGCGATCTCAACGACTCCCTCGATGGCGGCCTCGGCGCCGACACGCTCGCCGGCGGACTCGGAGACGACACCTACGTCGTCGACAATGTCGGTGACGTTGTCAACGAGGCAGCCGACGCAGGTGTTGACCGTGTCAACGCGTCCATCGGCTACACGCTCGGCGCCAATGTCGACAACCTGACCCTGACCGGCGCTGCCGCGATCAACGGTACAGGCAATGCTCTCGACAACGACATGGATGGCAACACCGGTGACAACCAGCTCTTTGGCGGCGCCGGCAACGACAACATCGATGGCGGTGACGGTAGCGACCTTATCGATGGAGGGACCGGAAATGATGTTTTGTCGGGCGGAACCGGTGACGATATGGACACGATTGTTGGCGGGGCTGGCGACGACACGATCAGTGTCAGCAACGGCAACGACATCGTTCGTTACACGGCTTCCGGCTTCGGGGCCGACATAATCAACACCTTCGACGCTAACGCCACTGGCGGCCAAGACCTGATTGATCTCAGCGCCTTGGGGCTCACCGCGGCGAACATCGGCACCACAGCGACCTCCCGCATCCAGCTGCAGGATATTGAGGATGGTGCGACAGACGACACCCTGATCACTATCCGGGATGCCAACTTGGTGACGATCGGGACGATCCGCCTCGAAGAGCTGGATGTCACCAACATCAATGCTTCCGACTTCATCCTGGCTGGCCCGGCGACTGCGCCAATCGTCGGAACCCCTGTCGCTGACAACCCGCTCAATGGCACAGCCAATGCTGACGCTATCAATGGCCTTGCCGGCAACGATGTCATAAACGGACTGGCCGAAAACGACACCATCACCGGTGGGCTCGACATCGACACAATCAACGCTGGCGACGGCGATGACAGGATCATCTGGAACGCCAACGCGAGTGGTGCGACGGACGGCCGTGACATCGTCAATGGCGGAACGGAAGGTGGCCTCGGCGACACGTTCGTCATCAACGGCAATGCGAGTGCGGAGACCTACAACATCTACACCCGCGCCGCCTGGGATGCCCTCCCTGGCAACAACCTCGCCAGCCTGGCCGCTGCAACGGAGATCGTGATTACGCGCAACGGCACTAGCAATACCTCGATCATCGCCGAGCTGACCGAGATCGAGGAGATCCGGATCAACGGCGTGGATCCCTCGGGCGCCGGCGGAGGAGCCGGTCCCGGCGATACGTTCAACATCGTCGGCGACTTCTCGGGCACCAGCCTGCGCCTCAACACCATCACGATCGATGGCACGGGGGGTGATGATGTGGTCGACATTGCGGCTTTGGCCTCGGCACACCGGATCGTGTTCAGTTCCAACGGCGGCAAGGACACCATCGTAGGCACCTTGAGAGCCCAGGATGTGATCGAACTGCCTCCGGGCAAGTCGCTCGCCGACTATACCGAAGAGACCAACGACCAAGGCGTCACCACCCTGACGAGCGGCGACCATCAGATCACCTACACACGCTCTGAACCCCCGGTCGTGCAGCCTCCGGTCCAACCTCCGGTTGTTCAGCCTCCTGTCAACCAGCTTCCCGGCGAGCAGCCACCGGTCGTGGGTCCGGTGGGGCCGGTGAACGAGGTCGAGTGGGGCGGTCGCGGCCATGACCGGCTCAGGGGCGACGACGGCCATGACAAGCTCTATGGCAGGTCCGGCAACGACCGGCTCTGGGGTCAGGATGGCAATGACGGCCTCGACGGCGGCGCGGGTCACGACAAGCTCTACGGCGGAGCGGGCCATGACAAGCTCTACGGCAGGTCCGGGCATGACTCGCTCGACGGCGGGGCCGGCAACGACCGGCTCTGGGGTGAGGGCGGCAACGACAAGCTCTATGGCCGGTCCGGCGACGACCGTCTCGACGGCGGGTCGGGCAGCGACAAGCTCTACGGGGGCGCCGGCAACGACGTGCTCAAGGGCGGGTCGGGCGACGACCGGCTCTCGGGTGGCGCGGGCAACGACACCTTCATCTTCCAGAAGGGCGGCGGCCGGGACGTGGTGAGCGACTTCCGGGCCGATCACGACCGGATTGATGCGAGCCGTCTTGCGGAAGTGGACAGCATGTCGGACCTCCGGGTCATGCAGGTCGGCCACGATACCGTCGTCGAGCACGGCACCGATGTCCTCGTCCTCAAGGGCGTCAACGTATCCGATCTCGACAACAGCGACTTCATCTTCTGATGCGGTTGTCCTGAGGTTGGATGGCCCGCCGGGAGCACTATCCCCCCACATGCTCCCGGCGGGATCCCAGACAGCAGAAACGCGGCGCTTGTCCAAAGCGCCGCAACCTTTCGAGGCAACGTCCATGGCCCGCTCCCCCAAGAAAAGCTTCAGCATCATGGCCTCCTGTCGCGGTGCCCTCCTGGGCGTCGCCGTGCTCAGCGGCCTGATCAACCTGCTCTACCTGTCCGGCTCGATCTTCATGATGGAGGTCTATGACCGGGTTCTGCCGAGCAGGAGCATTCCGACGCTCGTCGGTCTCTCCGTCATCATCGTCGTGCTCTATCTCTTCCAGGGCCTGTTCGACATGCTCCGCGGCCGCATCTTCGCCCGCGTCGGAGCGGCCCTGGACGAGGATCTGAGTCAGCAGATCTTCCACGGCCAGCTCAGCGCACCGATCATGGGACGCGCCGAGGGCGACGGGCAGCAGCCGCTGCGCGATCTCGACCAGATCCGCGCCTTTCTCGCCGGCGGCGGGCCGTCGGCTCTGTTCGATCTGCCGTGGATGCCGCTCTATCTCTTCATGTGCTTCGCGTTTCATCCCTGGCTCGGCGTCGTTGCGTTGGGAGGGGCATGCCTTCTCGTCGTGATCACGGTGCTGACCGAGGTCCTGACGCGCGAGGCGTCGAAATCGGCCGTCGGAGCAGCACTCGTCCGCAACGGCATCTCCGACGGCGCGCGCCGCAATGCGGAAGTGGTTCATGCGATGGGGATGGCGCAGCGGATCGGCACGCGCTGGGGCGATGCCAATGCCCGCTATCTCGCATTCCAGCAGAAGACCTCCGACGTGGCGGGCGGCTTCGGCGCCCTCTCGAAGGTGCTGCGGATGCTGATGCAATCGGCCGTTCTCGCCGTCGGCGCCTATCTCGTCATCGACGGCCAGGCGACGGGCGGCATCATGATCGCCTCTTCCATCCTCACGTCGCGGGCCATGGCCCCGGTCGAACTGGCGATCGGCAACTGGAAAGGCTTTGTCGGCGCCCGTCAGGGCTGGCGCCGTCTCAAGACGCTCCTGGAGGCCAATGCCCGCGGCGAGGATCCGCTTCGGCTTCCGGCGCCGCAGGCGGTCCTGTCGGTGGAGAGCGCAGGAGTCGGCGCGCCGGGTGCGCAGAAATTCGTCATCCAGGATGTCTCCTTCGAGCTGAAGGCAGGAAGCGGCGTGGGTATCATCGGCCCGAGCGCCTCCGGCAAGTCGTCGCTCGCCCGCATGCTCGTCGGCGTGTGGCCGACCTGGCGCGGCAAGGTGCGGTTCGACGGCGCCGCGATCGAGCAATGGCTGCCGGAGGATCTCGGGCACCACATCGGTTATCTGCCGCAGGATGTCGAGCTGTTCGCGGGAACCGTGGCGCAGAACATCGCGCGCTTCGAGCCGCAGCCGAAGGCAGAGACGGTGATCGCAGCCGCCAAGGCGGCCAATGTCCACGAGATGATCCTTCAGCTGCCGGACGGCTACGAGACTCAGGTCGGCGAGGCCGGAGCGGCTCTGTCCGGCGGCCAGCGCCAGCGCATCGCCCTGGCGCGGGCGCTCTACGGCAATCCCTTCCTGGTCGTGCTCGACGAGCCGAACTCGAATCTCGACAACGACGGCGAGCAGGCGCTCACGACCGCGATCATGAATGTCAGGGCGCGCGGTGGCATCGTCGTGGTGATCGCGCACCGGCCCAGCGCCCTTGCCGGTGTCGACCTTGTGCTCGTGATGGGCGAGGGGCGCATGCAGAGCTTCGGCCCGAAGGACGAGGTCCTGAGCAAGGTGCTGCGGCCGGTGCCGGCGCGGAATGCGGCCGAGCAGCGTTCGTCCGCCGTTCACTCGCTGAAGATGGTTGAAGATCTGGGAGTCGCGTCATGAAGACCGAACACACCATGAGTGCCCGCAGCTCGATCCGCCACCATACGCGGCTTGGGCTGTCCGCCGCTCTCGTCCTCGTGGCCGGCCTCGGCGGCTGGTCGGCGATCACGGAATTGTCCGGTGCGATCGTCGCGCCCGGCGCCGTCGTGGTCGACAGCCACGTCAAGAAGGTCCAGCACCCGACCGGCGGCGTCGTCGGCGACATCCTCGCCCGCGACGGCGACCGCGTCCGGTCCGGCGACATCGTGATCCGCCTCGACGAGACGGTGGCGCGGGCCAATCTGGCCATGGTCTCCAAAAGCCTGGACGAGCTTGCCGCGCGCCAGGGCCGGCTCGAGGCGGAGCGGGACGGAATGGAGCGGGTTTCCTTTCCGCCTGCCCTGAACGGTCGCCTCGACGAACCGGAGCTTGCCAACCTGATCCGCGGCGAGCGCCATCTCTTCGAGACCCGCCGCGAGGCGAGGGCGGGCCAGAAGGCGCAGCTCAAGGAGCGTATCGCGCAGTTGCAGGAGCAGATCGACGGCACCAAGCTCCAGGCCTCCGCCAAGGCCGACGAGATCCAGCTGATCCAGGACGAGCTGACCGGCGTCGAGCAGCTGTGGAAGAAGAACCTCGTGCCGATCACCCGCGTGACTTCGCTCAAGCGCGAGGAGACGCGGCTGCGGGGCGAACGTGGGCAGCTGATCTCGACGGTCGCCCAGGCCAAAGGCAAGATCAGCGAGACTGCGCTGCAGATCATCCAGATCGACCAAGATCTGAGAAGCGAAGTCTCGAAGGAGCTGCGCGAGGTTCAGGGCAAGATCGCGGAGCTGGTGGAGCGCCGGGTCGCGGCCGTGGACCAGCTGAAGCGCATCGACATCCGCGCCCCGCAGAACGGCATCGTGCATCAGTCGATCGTCCATACGGTCGGCGGCGTCATCAATGCCGGTGAGCCGCTGATGCTGGTCGTGCCTGAGTCCGACGAGCTCTCGATCGAGGTGAAGGTCTCGCCGCAGGACATCGACCAGCTGCAGCCGGGGCTCGACGCGGTGCTGCGCCTGTCAGCCTTCAGTCAGCGCACGACGCCCGAGCTGAAGGGCCGGGTGAGCCTGATCGCGGCCGATCTCGTCACGGATCAGCGCTCGGGCGTCCAGTACTACCCGGTGCGCGTGGCTTTCGCCGAGGGCGAGCGGGACCGGCTCGGCGCCCTGAAGCTCGTTCCGGGAATGCCCGTCGAAGGGCTGATCCAGACCGGATACCGCACCGTGTTCTCCTATCTCACGAAGCCGGTCGCGGACAACATGGCCAGGGCCTTCCGCGAGGAGTGAGCCTTCCGCGCAAGGAGTACCGATTCGAAGAGCCGGAGCGGCGACGCTTCGGCTCTTTCCTGTCGGACCCTGCGGGGGTTTCGAGGCGACGGGCGGCTTTGAGGTCATACCAGACCTCCGGTTCCGGCATTTGCGATTCTCCCGAGAGTTGCAGTAATCGGGAGGGCTATGGCCCTTCGCGATCTCTTCCTGATGTTCCTGGTCTGCTTTGTCTGGGCGGCGCACACCGTCGTCAGCAAGATCGTCGTGTCGGACCTGGAAATCCCGCCGCTTTTCTACGCAGCCATCCGGTTCGGGATCGTGGCGGCCCTCGCGATCCCCTGGCTGCTGCCCGCCCCGAGGCCCCGGTGGCGCATCCTTCTGGTCGGGTTCCTGATGGGCGGCGGCGGCTTTGCCCTGTTCTTCCTCGGGATCAAGACGGCCAGCCCCTCGACGGCCGCCGTCGTGAGCCAGCTCGGGCTCCCGATGACCACGCTTCTGTCGGTCTTCATGCTGGGAGAGAGGATCTTCTGGCGGCGCGGTCTCGGGATCGTGCTGACCTTCGTCGGGGGCGTGATCGTGATGTGGGACCCGAACAGCGGCTTTCCTCTCTCGCTCGGGCTGATCCTCATCCTTGGGTCGGCCTTCACGGGATCGCTCGCCGCCGTGATGATGAAGCAGATCGGAGGTGTGCGCCCGCTGCAGTTCCAGGCCTGGATCGGGCTGGCCTCCGTCGTGCCCCTGGCGGCCTTGACGCTGAGCCTCGAGACGGGACAGATCGTCAAGGCGACCGAGGCCGGCTGGGCTTTCGTGGCGGCCCTGCTGTTCTCCGCTCTGGTCGTGTCCCTGCTCGCCCACTCGATCTATTACGGCCTCATCGGCAAGTATCCGGCCAACCTGATCGCCCCTCTCACCATCATGAATCCCCTGCTGACCGTCGTTCTCGGCATTCTGGTGACCGGGGATCAGTTCGACGGCCGGATGGCTCTCGGCACGAGCATCGCCTTGTGCGGGGTCCTGATCATCGCGCTCAGGCGAAACCACGTCATGCCGCTGGCGGCGCTCGTCTGGGACCGGTTTCGCTAACGACGACCTTCCGGAGAAACAGGAATGGCCGCGCAGCAAGGCGCGGCCATTCCAAACTCTTGCGTTGCGTTATCCGACCCGGGGGCGGAGCGAGACGGCAGGCTGCGTGGACAGCGTGACGGGCTTCAAAGCCCAAGCGCCGTCGCCGATCAGAACATGCGCCAGAGCTGCGACCGCCAGGAACGCCGGGTATTCCCAACCGCCATTCGGAGCGTTGAACAGCCAGCCGTTGGGGGCGTGCACGAGGACGGCGCCCAGCAGGACTGGCAGCAGCGCGACGGATACGGCGCGGCCATAGACCCCCAGCAGGATGGCGATGCCGCCGATCAGCTCGGCCAGAATGATCGGCCAGGCGAGAAAGGCGGGAAAGCCGGTTTGCGTCAGGAAGCCTGCGAAACCGGGAACGGTGAACACGGCGATCTTCAGATAAGCGTGGGCGATGAACATGACGCCCAGAGCCGCACGGATGGCGAAGGCGCCGTAAGGAGCAAGACGGGTGTCGATCATGGTTTTGTCTCCAGGACCCCTGTGGTCCGCATGGCGAGAACCTGATCTTTTCCATTGTGCAATTCAATATCGATGATCGCATCTATTTAATTGCATTAATGCAAATTCAGGCATCTCGTCGCGGAGCGAGAGCCAGGAAATGCTGGACGGCAGGCGCGTCATCGCCCTGGTGGAAACGCCGGGTCTCGGCCTGGATATCCGCATCCGCCTTCGAGACGCGCCGGTGCTGGCGCAGGTGTTCGGCCCAGGATTCGACGAAGAACCATTCGACGATGTGTTCGGGATCCGCCGCATCCTCCGACACGCCCCAGGCATAGGCGCCATCCCGCCGCCGTTCCTCCGAGAGACGTTTGAGGAGCGCGAGGAAGGTTTCACGGTCCGCCTGCCGGATCTGGTAGGTCACCATCACCATGACCGGCCCGCGATCATGCGCCACCGGCTCGGACACGGCCGGTTCGGGCCAGTGCATCGACGGCGTCAGATCGCCTTCCCCGCTCGGCAAGGGCGCCCGGCGGGCCAGAACGCCGACGACGGCCAGGCCGAGACCGGCGAAGATCAGGGTCATATCCACCCCGATTCCCTGAGCGAGCAGACCCCAGCCCAAGCTGCCGGCCGCCATCGCGCCGTTGAACGCCGTCAGGTAAATTGCTAGGCCACGGCCCCGGATCCAGTTCGGCAGGATCGCCTGCATGGTGCTGTTGAGGGTTGTCAGCATGGCGATCCAGGCGATCCCGAGCGCGAAGGTCGACGCGATGCCGATGACGGCCGAGTCCGTGAGCGCGAGCAGGGCCGTCGATGCGGCGGTCAGAAGCGTCGCGGCGAGCACCAGGCCGTCCTGCCCGAGCCGGGCTCGGACACGCGGCATCAGGATCGCGCCAGCGATGGCGCCGGCGCCGACGCTGCCGAGCATGAGGCCGTAAAAGCCCGGCCCGCCGCCGATCTCCTGCCGGGCCACGATGGGCAGGAGCGCCCAGACGGCGCTGGCGAAGGCGAAGAACATGACGGCCCGCCAGAGGATTCGGTGAAGATCGCTGCTGGCGCGGGCATAGCGCAGACCGGCGCGGAGCGCTCCCCCGAATTGCTCGCGCAGGCCGTCATCGGCATCGGCTGCGCGGCGCCACCACAGGAGGGCAAAGCTCACGACGACATAGGTGAGAACGTCGATGCCGTAGACGGCCGCAGCACCGAGAGCTGCGAGCAGGAAGCCTCCCAGGGCCGGCCCGATGGAGCGGGCGATGTTGATGCCCAGGGAATTGAGCGCGATGGCCCCCTTCAGGTCGGATCGCGGAACGAGTTCCGGCGTGATCGCCTGCCATGCCGGAGTCGCCAGTGCGGCGCCGACGCCGCCGAGGAAAGTGAGGAGGACGAGGTTCTCGATGGAGATGTCGCCTGTCCAGATGAGAAGGGCGAGGAGCGAGCTCACGCAGCCGAGCGCGATCTGAATGCCGATGAGATACCGGCGGCGGTCGAGGATGTCTGACAGAACGCCGGCAGGAATTGCCAGAAGGAAGATTGGCAATGTGCCAGCAACCTGAATCATGGCCACGGCCGCCGGCGACGTCGAGATCTCGGTTGCGATCCAGGCCGAGGCCACATCGCGCATGAAGGTGCCGATGTTGCCGAGAACGGTCGCGGCCCAGAGCACCGCGAACAGGCGGTGGTGGAGCGGCGTGAAGGTACCGGATGGGGGAGGCGAAGCCCTGTCGGCCGCATCGCTCATGATGATCCCCTCAGAAGGCCCAGCAGGAGCAGCCGAGCGCGCCCCAGAAGCTGCGCGCATCCGATGCCGGCGCGCTCCCGCCCCAGGCGCTTGCATGGGCATGACCGTGCACGCCGCAGGAGCTGGCGCAGCCGCAGGCATCGGCCGCGAAAGCGTATTTGCGCTCGGCATTCAGATCCGCGCGCTGCCGATAGCCGCCGAAGCTGCGCACCGGCGACCAGTCCGGCATGGGCGGGGGCAGGCGCGGCGCGAGATCCTTGAACGCGCCATCGCCATGCACGGGCTTGCCGCCGAGCAGCGTGAGAACCGAGGTAATCTCCTGGATCCGGTCTTCGGGAACGGAAAAGTAGTCGTCGGAGAGGACGGCGAGATCGGCGAATTGTCCTTCCTTGATCTGGCCCTTCTTGCCTTCTTCCGTCGAGAACCAGGTGTTCGCCTCGGTCCACAGGCGCAGGGCGCTCTCGCGGTCGAGCCGGTTGGCGGCCGGATAGAGCGTCAATCCGCCCATGGTCTTGCTGGTGACGAGCCAGGAGAGCGAGACCCAGGGGTTGTAGGAGGCGACGCGGGTCGCATCGGTTCCGGCACCCACCGGCACGCCGGCCTCCAGCATGCGCCGGACCGGAGGCGTGTGCTCGGCCGCGCGGCTGCCGTAGCGGGTGACGAAATCCTCGCCCTGATAGGCCATGCGGTGCTGCACGGCGATGCCGCCGCCGAGCGCCGCGATGCGGTCGATGTTGCGCTCGTCGATGGTCTCCGCATGGTCGATGAACCAGTGCAGACCGTCGAACGGCACGTCCCGGTTCACCGTCTCGAACACGTCGAGGGCGCGGGTGATGGTCTCGTTGTAGGTCGCATGCAGCCGCCACGGCCAGCGGTTCTCGGCGAGCAGGCGCACGACGGGCTCGAGGTCGCCCTCCATGGAGGGCGGCATCTCAGGCCGTTCGACCTTGAAGTCCTCGAAGTCCGCTGCACTGTAGACCAGCATCTCGCCGGCGCCGTTGTGGCGGTAGAGCTCGTCGCCCTGGCCCGGCTTGACCTGCTTCGCCCAGGTCTCGAAGTCCTTCATCTCCTCCTTCGGCTTCTGGGTGAACAGGTTGTAGGCGAGCCGCACCGTCAGATGTCCTTCGCGATGCAACTCCTCAATGATCGCGTAATCGTCCGGATAATTCTGAAACCCACCGCCGGCATCGATCACGCCGGTCACGCCGAGCCGGTTGACCTCGCGCATGAAGTGGCGCGACGAGTTCTTCTGATATTCGGGCGGAAGCTTGGGGCCTTTCGCCAGGGTCGCGTAGAGGATCGTCGCATTGGGCCGGGCGACGAGCAGGCCGGTGGGATTGCCCAGCGCGTCGCGCTGGATCTCGCCGCCGGGTGGGTTCGGCGTATCCTTCTTGTAGCCGACCGCGCGCAGGGCAGCGCCGTTCAAAAGCGCCCGGTCGTAGAGATGCAGGATGAAGACGGGTGTGTCAGGCGCAATCGCGTTGATCTCGTCGAGGGACGGCAGGCGCTTCTCGGCGAACTGGTGCTCCGTGAAGCCGCCGACCACGCGCACCCATTGCGGCGCGGGCGTGCGGTCGACCTGCTCTTTCAGCATGCGCATGGCATCGGCGAGCGAGCGCACGCCGTCCCAGCGCAGCTCCATGTTGTAGTTGAGCCCGCCGCGGATGATGTGCATGTGGCTGTCGATCAGGCCCGGGATGGCGCGCCGCCCTTCCAGATCGATGCGGCGGGTCTCCGGTCCTGCAAGCTGCATGACCTCATGATCGCTGCCGATGGCAGTGAAGCGCCCGTCGCGGATGGCGACGGCCGAGGCATCGGGCTGCTGCCGATTGAGGGTCGCAATCTTGCCGTTGAAGAGAATCAGATCCGCCGGTTCATTCATTGCTTGTGCCTTCGGATAATCGGGAAGGGCGAGGCCGCTCGCCAAGGCGCCGAGCCCGCCGACGACGCTGCGGCGGTCAGGTGTGCTCGCCATGGTCGGTCTCCTGAAAGTCGGGCCATAAATCGCGGACAATTCATCATGGAATGCCAGCGCTTTTTCCCTCCCCCTTGTGGGGAGGGATCAAAGGGGGGGTGTTGGCGCCAGACCTTCATAGGCTATCGCTCACACCCCCACCTCCAACTCCTCCCCAGCGCAAGTCGGATGTTTCCGACTTGCAAAAGACCAAAGACAAGTCTCGGGCAAGCCCGAGACTTGTGGGGAGGAGGGCTTCCGTCGCGTTCCGAGGCAACGCTTTGAGGAGCCATTGCGGATTTGGACGACTACCGAACCGGGGCTCACTCGGCCGCCTGTGCGTGTCCGCCTTCGCTGGCGCCGAACATGGTCTTGGCATAGATGATGCCGAGGCCGTAGGCGCCGCCGTATTTCTTGGCGATGCCGGTGGTGAGATCGTAGGTCTCGGAGCGGGCCCAGTCGCGCTGGAGTTCGAGCAGATACTGCAGCGATGTCATCGGGCGAGCGCCGGCCTGGATCATCCGTTCGACAGCCCGCTCGTGCGCTTCCGTCGAGACGTCGCCGCAGGCATCGGTGACGACGTAGACCTCGAAACCCTGATCGAGAGCCGACAGCGCCGGGCCGACGATGCAGACGGAGGTCCAGAGTCCGGCGAGGACGATCCGGCTCTTGCCGATCTCGTTGACACGCGCGATCACGGCTGCGTCTTCCCAGGTGTTCATCGAGGTCCGGTCGAGAAGCGCCTGATCCGGGAAGGGCTCGGTGATCTCGCTGAACATCGGTCCGGAGAAGCTCTTCTCCGCCACGGTGGTGAGAATGGTGGACACGCCGAATCCGGCGGCTGCGTGGGAGACCAGTGCAGCATTGTTGCGCAGGGCCACCGCATCGATCGATTTCGTGGCAAAGGCCATCTGCGACTGGAAGTCGATCAGAATCAGGATGTGATCGCCGGGCGTGATGAGCGCAGAGCCCGGTGTCGGTGTCGCTTTGGTGGGCATGGGCCTTCCCCTTGTTGATGTGCGAACGCAACGATTCATGGAGAGCCTGATGTAACGCACCCGTCTGCAAGGCAGGAGTCAAATAGGCGCGATCAGAGACTGGCAGGCTGCCCTTTCATCTTAACGTCAGCAGAAATGCCCAAGCAAGACAAGGGACGGCAAGCGCGGCGAGCGCTTGCCGCACAATCATCATGTCGTCGATGAGCTGGTTTCGAGCTGACGTTGGTTCGCAACAAGGGTCTGAAAAGCAGATATGCCCGCGCTCTCCACCGTCGCCGACGTCATGCCCGCTTCACGAAGCGCCACCATGTAGCGCTGGCAGAGAGCTCGGGGACCGATCAAGGTGACATGTCGATCCGGCGGGCTGTATTCCTGGAGCGCCTCGTCGATCTCTGCGCCGATCAGCAGGCCCGAAAGGTAATCGCTGATATCGGCGGGGGCGAGTTCGTCGAACAGAACCATGCTGCGCGCCGAAAAAATCCGACGCAGAACGTTGCCGCCGATGCTGCGGTCCCAGGCGAGCCTCACGCCACGGAGAAATGCCTCGGGGTTGTCTGCGGAATGGGTTGGGATGAAGCGCCCGACGAGAGAATTCGCCTTGAGCAGCGCCGCGATCTCGCCCGTCATGTATGTGGCGAATCGCTCGATGGCTCCGTTCTCGACCATCGCCCATTTGGTGTGCGCGCCGGGCAGCGCGACGACGCCGCTTCTCTGGCTCATGGCGCCGATGATCTTGAGTTCTTCGCCGCGCATCATGTCGGGAAGCGGGTGTTGCACCGACACGCCGGGCAGGAAGACCAGAGGCGCCAAACCCTCGACGGTTTTGGTGATGGCTCGAGCCAGGATGTCCTGCAGCGAAGCGGGCGCTTCCGCATAAGGCGTCTCGACCCAACCGTTGCGGCTGGTGATCATGCCGGCGAGATAGACGCGGCTCGCTTGAGCCGCCCAGTCGCCGGCCATCTCCCTCAGCGCAGCCTCAAAAGCTCCGTCCGTGACGTGGTTGACGCCTCGCGCCTGCTGACGCTGGTCGATCAGCGTTCCGTCCTCTTCGAAAAGGAAGGCGTGAAAGGCTGCGGACGTCCATTCGATGGCAAGAATCACACTCAACTCCTTCAATAGGCCGGCTTGACGGGGAACCAGTCCTGCCGCTCGCTGTCGAGATAGGCGCCGACGATGCCGTCGACGGCGTAGCGCCGCACGGCGTCCTCATCGACCTCGACGCCGAGGCCGGGCGCGTCCGGCACCTGGAAGCGTCCGGAGAGCATGGCGGGCGGGGCTGGGGAGATGTCGCCTCCGAGATAGGCGCGCTCGGTGTCGATGGCGAGCGACATGTTGGGGATCGATGCGGCGAGGTGGATGTAAGCCGCCTGAGACAGGGCGAGTTCCGCGCCGGAATGCAGGGTGACGGGAATGCCGACGGCTTCGCAGATGGCGGCAGCCTTGATCGTCTGCCACAACCCGCCCTCCTCGTGCGGATCGAGCAGCACCACATCGGCCGCATTGGCGCGCACGATGTTGCCGATGTCGGACAGGGTGTAGGCGCTCTCGTCGAGAGCGATCGGGATCGAGCTGGATTGGCGCAGGAGCGCGTGGCCGGCCAGGTCGTCGAGCTCGAGCGGCTGCTCGACATAGGCCGGATCGAATCCGCGCAGCCGCTCCATTTGCCGCTTGGCGGTGCCGGGGGTCCAGGCGCCGTTCACGTCGAGGCGTAGCGCCCGTGCGCCGATGGCTTCGCGGGAGGCTTCCGCCAGCAGGATGTCGCTCGGCTCGTCGAAGCCGATCTTGACCTTGAAGGTCTCGTAGCCCGCATCGAGGAAGCGGCCGATCCGTTCTTTCAGCTGCTTCGTATCCTTTGTGAAGAGATAGGCGGCGGCTTCCACATCCTTGCGCCAGCGCCCGCCCCAGAGGCTCGACAGGGGCAGCTTTGCCTGCTTGCCGAGGGCGTCCCACATGGCCATCTCGAGCGCCGCGATCGCCATCACCGCAGCCCGCTTGTGGTGATAATAGCCGGCGCCCAGAACATGGCGGTGCAGGCGCTCCACATCCGCCACCGGATAGCCGAGCCCGACCTTGGCGACGATGTCCGAGAAAACCGCCGGGACGGCTGCAATGAGCGAGATCGTCTCGCCCCAGCCCACGATGCCGGCATCGGTGTCGATGCGGCAGATCAGCCGCGTGGTCCCGATCCTCCGGCCGGATCCCCAGAGAATATCTTCCGTGAACGGGACCCGCACGAGGGTGTGGTGGATGGCCGTAATTTTCATCGCTGAAAGCCTCTTCAACCAAAGGCGGGTTGACTTGGAACTGAGTTCCAACATAATCGCAGCCATCATGAAGGGTCAATCTGGCAACCGGATCATCCTTTGGACGGAGCTTCGATGGCGCGCACGCAGGCAGAGCTGAAAATCGACGAGGAGGCCGAATCCGGCGCCTCCGGGCCTGTGCCGGGCGTGCAGGCGCTGACGCGGGGCGTCCAGCTTCTGGATCTCGTCGCCTCGGCTGCCACGCCGCCGCGCTTCACAGATCTGCTCGACGGCTCCGGCATGCCGAAGGGCACGCTGCACCGCATTCTCCAGGCGCTGGTCGACGAGCGGCTTCTCAAGCTCGACGGGCGCGACCAGACCTACCGGCTCGGCTCCCGCCTGTTCCAATGGGCGCACCGGGTCTGGGACGATTTCGATCTGCGCGGCGCGGCCGAGCCCGAGCTGGAGCGGCTGCGCGATCTCACGGGCGAGACGGTTCGTCTCGGCATCCTCGACGGGGACGAGATCCTCTACATCGACCAGCGCGAGGTGCCGCAGCCCGTGCGCCTCGGCAACGGGGTGGGAAGCCGGGCCAAGCCCTATGCAAGCGGCCTCGGCAAGGCGATCCTGGCGCATCTCTCGCTCGAGATGCGCCGCAAGCTTCTCGGCGATGCGGAACTCGCGCGCCTGACGCCGCACACGATTGCGGATTTCGGCGAGCTGATCAGCCAGCTCGATCTCACCAAAGCCCGCGGCTATGCCGTCTCCATCGACGAGCAGAATGTCGGCATCAGCTCGGTGGCTGCTCCTATTTTAGATCATGAGGCCAAGCCCCTCGGCGCCATTGGCGTCATCGGTCCATCCTTCCGCTTGCCGCCGGAGCGCCTGCACGCTCTCGGGCGCGACGTCATTGAGGCAGCCCGGCGGATTTCCGGAAATATTGGCGAGGTGGCAATGTCGCTGAATATCAACCCGCGTCCGCTCGGGCCCGACCGGGGGGATGTGCGTTGCGCCATTCCGGCAAGCCTTTTCCTGGGCGAGGGGCCGTATTGGTCGGCGCAGGATCAGCAGCTTTATTTCGTCGACATTCTCGCGCCGTCGGTCTGCGCCGGCGATCCGGCGAAGGGTTCCTACCGGTCCTGGGCGATGCCCGAGCTCACGAGCTTCCTCATTCCGCGTCAAGAAGGCGGCTTCGTTGCCGGCATGCAGAGCGAGCTGCGGGCGATCAGCCCGTCCATGACCGAAAGCGTGACGCTCGCCAGGCCCGAGACCAGCCGGCCGGGCAACCGCTTCAACGACGGCAAGTGCGACCGGAAAGGCCGGTTGTGGGCCGGCACGCTCGCCATCGATACGACGCCGGGCCAGGGCTCGCTCTGGCGGCTCGATCCGGGCGGCAAGGTGCACGAGATGGATCGCGGCTTCCATGTGTCGAACGGCTTGGGGTGGAGCCCGGACGACCGGCTGTTCT
Organism: Microvirga ossetica; assembly: GCF_002741015.1. Classification (NCBI taxonomy): domain Bacteria; kingdom Pseudomonadati; phylum Pseudomonadota; class Alphaproteobacteria; order Hyphomicrobiales; family Methylobacteriaceae; genus Microvirga; species Microvirga ossetica. The sequence continues at coordinate 3,449,588 of NZ_CP016616.1, forward strand.
ACTTCACGGACACCGCGAAGCAGACGATCTATGTCTACGACTTCGACAGCGAAACGGGTGCCATCGAGAACCGCCGCGTCTTCGTGACAGTGCCGGAGAGCGAGGGCAAGCCGGACGGCCTGACCATCGACGCGGAAGGCTTCGTGTGGAGCGCCCATTGGGATGGCTGGTGCGTCACGCGCTACGATCCCGACGGGCATGTGGAGCGCGTCATCAACCTGCCTGTGCCGCGCCCGACGAGCTGCGTGTTCGGCGGCGCCGACCTGCAGACCTTGTTCGTGACGTCCGCTCGCATCCGGCTCTCCGCCGCACAGATCGCCGACGCGCCGATGTCCGGCAGCGTCTTCGCCATCGACACCGGCATCAAGGGACTGCCCGAAAATGTCTTTGGCGGCTGAGATAGAGAGCAAGGGTAACGCGACCGACATGGCCAGGCTTGAACTGCATCAGATCCGCAAATCCTTCGGCAACGTCGACATCCTGAAGGGAATCGACCTTGTGGTCGAAGACGGCGAGTTCACCGCTTTCGTGGGCCCCTCCGGCTGCGGAAAATCCACGCTCCTGCGCCTGATCTGCGGGCTCGACGAGATCACCTCCGGCGAGATGGTCATCGACGGGAAGGTGGTGAACGACGTGCCGCCGGCCAAGCGCGGCATCGCGATGGTGTTCCAGTCCTACGCGCTCTATCCCCACATGTCGGTGGCCGACAACATGGGCTATGCGCTGAAGCTCGCCGGAACGCCGAGAGAGGAGATCCGCAGCCGCGTCGAGGCGGCCGCGAAGGTGCTGCGCATCTCCGATTATCTCAAGCGCAAGCCCCGCCAATTGTCCGGCGGACAGCGCCAGCGCGTCGCCATCGGCCGCGCCATCGTGCGCGAGCCGCAGATCTTCCTGTTCGACGAGCCCCTGTCCAATCTCGATGCCGCGCTCCGGGTCGAGATGCGCATCGAGATCGCGCGCATGAAGGAGCGGCTCGGCACCACGATGATCTACGTCACCCACGACCAGATCGAGGCCATGACGCTTGCCGACAAGATCGTCGTGCTGAATGCCGGCAAAGTGGAGCAGATCGGGTCTCCGCTCGACCTCTACAACGCTCCCGTCAACCGCTTCGTCGCCGGCTTCATCGGCTCACCGCGCATGAACTTCCTCGCCGTGCAGGGGGAGCGTCACGACGGCGGCCGCGTCCGGGTCCAGGGGGGTATGGTGACATTGAACACCATGCCGCACGAGGCACCGAGCGAGATCGGCGTGCGTCCCGAGCATCTCGAACTCCGCGCGCCGGGCAGCAGCAACGCCCTCGATGGCCGGATCGCCATGACCGAGCATCTGGGAAGCGACACCTACGCCTATGTGTCTCTCGAAGGCGCCGAGGAGATGATCGTGGTCCGCCTCGACGGCGAGCGCTCGATCCGGCAGGGCGAGCCTGTGGGCGTGTTCGTCAACCCCGATGCGGTGCATGTGTTCTCCGCGGACGGACGGACGCTGGTTTCCGCCAAGCCGATGGCGAGGAACGCGGCATGAGCGTGCATCAGGAACTCATCCCGAGAGTATCGGTGGAGGGAGCGGTCTATCCGAGCCTCAAGGGCAAGGGCGTGCTGATCACGGGCGGCGGATCCGGCATCGGTGCCTCGCTCGTGGAGCATTTCTGCGCGCAAGGAGCCCGCGTCGGCTTCATCGAGCTCAACCCGGATTATGCGGAAGAAACTGCCAGGCACATCGAAGCCAAAACCGGCAACCGGCCGCATTACGAAGCGGTGGACCTGCGCGACATCGGTGCGCTCCGCTCTGCGATCGGCGCGCTCTCGGAGATGATCGGAACGGTTCGGGTTCTGGTCAACAATGCCGGCAACGACGACCGGATGCCGATCGAGGGCGTGACGCCGGATTACTGGGACGAGCGCTTCCAGACCAATCTGCGTCACCAGTTCTTCGCCGTGCAATCCGTGATCGGCGGCATGGCCCAGGCAGGCGGCGGTTCCATCATCAATATGGGCTCGATCTCGTGGATGCGCGGCGCCGCCGGGCTCATCTTCTACACCACGGCGAAATCGGCGGTGATGGGCATGACCAAGTCGCTGGCGCGCGAGCTCGGCGAGCGCAACATCCGCGTCAATTCCATAGCGCCCGGCTGGGTTCTCACCGAGCGCCAGGTGGAGCGCGCCAAGCGCATCTACCAGGGCAAGTTCGCCGAATATCTCGAGGTGCAGTGCCTCAAGGAACATCTTCTGCCGCCGGACATCGCCCGGATGGCTCTCTGGCTTGCTGCCGACGACTCACGTCTCGTGACCGCGCAGACCTTCATCGTCGACGGAGGGGTGGTGTAGCGCACGGCCGCCCTCAAGGGAAAAAGCGTGCGCGGGAATATGGAGCTTAGGCTCCGTATCGGGAGGACAAACGATGAAAAACTTCAAGTCGATGGCATCCGCCGTCGTGATTGCGGCAGGGCTCGGCCTGACAGGCCAGGCCGCGCAGGCCGCCGATGTCAGCTTCATGAGCTTCAGCTATGCCGAGGAAGCCGCCAAGCCTTCCGTCGAAGCGCTGCTCAAGGGCTTCGAGGCCCAGACCAAGCTCACCGTCGAGCCGCTGGGTTATGCCTGGGGCGACATGCAGAAGAACATCTTCCTGCGCGCACGCTCCAAGACATTGCCGAGCGTGGCACAGCTTTCCGAGCGCTGGCTTCCGAGCTTCGCCAATGTTGCCGGTCTCGTCGATCTAAACGAGGTCTACGGCAAGGACAAGCTCGCTTCGATCTTCGCGCCGGATGCGCTCGCCATGGGGCAGATCGGCTCCAAGCAAAATGCCCTGCCGCTGATTTCCGGCTCCATCGGCCTCATCGGCAACAAGGCGGTGCTGGAGAAGGCCGGCATCACGAAGCTGCCGACGAGCGTCGACGAGTTCCGCACGGCGCTGATCGCAGTGCGCGACAAGGTGCCGAACTCGGTGCCTTACACCATGGCGACCAAGAACAACGGCTCCATCCTGCTCGATTTCATGATCTGGAACTGGACCTTCGGCGGCGAGATCATCGACGAGCAGGGCAAGGTGAAGGTCGGCAACGGCGATGCTGGCAAAAAGGCGCTCGGCTTCATGGTCGGCCTGATGAAGGACCGCCTCGCGGCTCCCGAGATCGACCGTCCCGACGCCCGCCGTCTCGTGGCGCAGAACGCCTCCGCCTTCTTCTTCGACGCGCCGCAGGCCCGGACGCATCTGCGCAGCTTCTCGGGCCAGGGCGCTGCCTTCGATGCCAACGTTCTGCCGATGCCGACCCCGGTGACGGCGGCGGGAAAAGAGCCTGCTTCGATCCAGTGGGGACACTTGCTGGTCCAGTTCGCGGCTGACGGCAAGGCCAATGCCGAGGCACCCGCGAGCAAGTTCATCTCCTATCTGACCTCCGATGCGGCGCAGGCCACTTTCCCGCTCGAGCAGAGCGCTCTGCCGGTCACCAAGTCGGGGCGTGCCGATCCGAAGGTGACGGGCGACTCGTTCCTCGCAGCCTGGGCCAAGGCCGCCGGCAATCCGCGCCGCAACGAAGTCGGCATCTGGCCGAACGCCGCCGAGCTGACGCAGATCATCGGTGAGGAAGTGCAGGGCGCATTGCTCGGCCAGAAGAGCGCCGACGATGCGATCCAGGCGATGCAGAAGCGCCTCGAGATGTCGATGGCGAACGTCAACAAGCAGAACTGATCCCATCGGCTGGCTGCGCTCTCATGCGCAGCCAGCCGAAACCCGTAGGCATTTTCCCCATTGCAGATGATGATCCCATGAGTCTTGCCGCCGAGATCACGACAGCCCCCTCATCGGCCAGGATTTCCCCGCACGCGGTGCGCGGCGGGCTCAAGGCCGGCCAGCGCCGCATCGGCATGCTGCTGCTGCTGCCGGCGGCCGTCGCCTTCAGCCTCGTCATCCTCTACCCGTTCCTGCAGGCGCTCGCCCTCTCGCTTTTCGAGTACACGCTCGAGACGCCGGCACCGCGGTTCTATGGCCTGGGCAATTTCGTCAGGATCGGCGCGACGCCGGATGTCTGGCAGGCCTTCGTCACCACGGCGATCTACGTGTTCTTCACGACGACCGGAACGCTCGTCCTGGGCCTCGGCTGGGCGCTCATTCTCAACCAGCCCTTCCGCGGCCGCGGCCTGTTGCGCTCAATGTCGCTGCTGCCGTGGGTTCTGCCGAGCACCGTGAGCGCCTTCATCTGGGGCTGGATCTTCAACAGCCGCTACGGCGTGCTGAATGCGCTCCTCCTGGAGCTCGGCTTCATCGACATGCCGCAGGCGTGGCTATCCACATCGACCGGTGCCATGATCGCCGTGATCATCACCAAGATCTGGCTGTCGATCCCGCTCTTCATGGCCTTCTTCCTGGCGGGCTTGCAGAACATGGACCGCGAGCAGGTCGATGCGGCCCGCGTCGACGGCGCCAACAACTGGGCCATCCTGCGCGATCATGTGCTGCCGCACCTTCGCCCCGTCCTCATCGTCGTCGTGGTTCTCGGCGTCATCGGCAACCTGCAGCAATTCGATACGATCTATGCCCTGACGGGCGGCGGCCCTGTCCGCGCCACCGCCGTTCTTTCGGTCGAGGTCTATCGCCGTGCCTTCGAGCAATGGGATATCGGCTTTGCCTCCGCCATCGGCGTGCTCTGGGTCGCAACCCTGCTGCCGCCCGCCTTCCTGTATCTGCGCATGCTGGTGAAAGGCGCCTGACATGTTCGATCTGTCCAGCACCGTCTCCAAGGTGGTCTTCGGCCTGCTGCTCGCGCTGATCGGCCTCTTCCTGTTCTTCCCGCTATACTGGCTGGTGATCTCCTCGGTGAAATCGAATGGTGAGCTCTACAGCATCATCCCGACGCCGTTCCCGCTGGCGCCGACGCTGACGCATTTCATCAACGCGCTGACGACGGGCAAGCTGCCCATGTATCTCGTCAACAGCCTGATCGCATCGGGGTCGAGCGCCGCGCTCAACACGCTGCTTGCGCTCTATGCCGGCTACAGCTTCGCGAAATACCGCTTCACGGGCCGCCAGCCGGTGATGCTCTTCATGCTCTCCGCTCAGATGTTCCCGTTCGGGCTGCTTCTGATCAGCATCTATCCGCTGATGAGCGAGGTCGGCCTTCTCGATACAAGGATCGGCCTGATCCTGAGCTACATCGTCTTCGCGCTGCCGGTTTCCACCTATATGCTCTACAGCTATTTCTCGCAGGTGCCGGACGAGCTGATCGAGGCGGCGCGGGCGGATGGGGCGAGCGATCTCCGTATCTTCCACACCATCGTCATCCCGATCTCGATTCCACCCATCGTGACGGTGTTCCTGTATTCTTTCATGTGGTCGTGGAACGATCTTCTCTACTCGATGACGCTCATCGTCTCCGACGACAAGCGCACCATCGGGCCAGGCCTGCTCCTCACCTATCTGAACGAGGTCAACTCGGATTGGGGTGGCGCCATGGCCGCTTCGCTCTTAGCATCTGCCCCCATCGTTGCCGCTTTCCTCTTCCTCCAGCGATATTTCATTCAAGGCGTTACGGCAGGAGCTGTTAAATGAAGACCCCGCTTTCCGGTGCATTTCCGGTGCTTCCGACCCCCTTCCGCTCCAACGGGGCCATCGACGAGACCGACTTCATCGCCATCATCCGCTTTGCCCGCGAGAGCGCCGTCGACGGCGTCGTCTATCCCGGTGTGGCGAGCGAGGTGGATACCCTGAGCGAAGAGGAGCGTCGGAGCCAGGTCGATCTGCTCGCAAAGGAGATCGGAAGCCAGATCCCGATCATCATCGGCGCGAGCGATCCCGATCCCGTCATCGCCGCCCGACACGTCGCTCATGCGGCTCGTATCGGCGCCGCTGCGGCGATGGTAATGGCGCCCGGGCATCTCGGCAACTCGATCGAAGCCCAGACCGAGTATTTCCAGCAGGTCGCCGCGGATGCCGGCGTGCCGATCATGCTGCAGAACCAGCCCAAGCCCATCGGCGCCGGGTTGACGCCGGAAGAGGTGGCGGCCGTGGCCTCCGCCGTCGAGATGATCCGCTACATCAAGGAGGAAACGCCTCCCTGCGGCCAGCATCTCACGCGCATCAAGAACGCGGCCGGCAGCTCCGTCGACGCGATCTTCGGCGGTGCCGGCGGGCGCTATGTGATGGATGAGATGGCCCGCGGCGCGGCCGGCACCATGCCGGCCTGCGAGCTCGCCGACATTCATGCCATGATGATGAAATCCTGGCGGGAAGGCGATATCGCCACGGCGCGCAAGCTCTATTCCGCCTCGCTGCCTCTCCTGAACTTCCAGGCGATCTTCCGCATGCACATGACCAAGGAGGTTCTCCGCCGGCGCGGGGTGATCCGCAACACGTTCGTCCGCGGCAAGGGCCCGAAATTCGACGACGGCGATCGCGCCGAGCTGACGCTCCTCCTTCAGGAAGCAGTGCTTCCCTACAAGCATCACCGCCCGGTCTGAACGCCCATGAGCAACTCGGTCGACGCCATCGTCAAGGTCGAAACCTTCATCATCTCGATTCCGCGCGCGGTGCCGTATCTCGGCCCTCTCAAAGAGGGCGAGCGCATCAACGAGCGCGGCTATCTGGTGCGCAAGGGCAACCGCACGATCTATCCCTCGACGGATATGACGCTCCTCATCAAGGTGACGGGCGAGAGCGGGCGTGTCGGCTGGGGCGAATGCTACGGCATCGTGGCGCCCGAGGCGACGAAGGCCATCATCGACGATGTGCTCGGCCCCGTCATCATCGGGCGCGATCCTGCGGATGCGGTCGTGATCCACGAGGATCTCTACGACCTCATGCGGGTCCGCGGATTCTTCGGCGGTTACTATGTCGATGCCCTTGCAGGCGTCGACATCGCGCTCTGGGATCTGGCCGGCAAGAATCTCGGCGTGTCCATCTCCACCCTGCTCGGCGGACGGCGCCATTCCACCATGCCGGCCTATGTCTCGGGCCTGCCGCGCGCCACGTTGCAGGAGCGCTGCGATCTTGCCGTCGAATGGGTCAAGAAGGGCTATCGCGGCATCAAGTTCGCGGCCGTGGTGTCGGACGAAGGCATCGTGCGCGAGATGCTGGCCCTGCGCGAGGCCGTGGGACCGGACATCGATCTCATGGTCGACCTGCACTGGAAGTTCGAGGCGTCGGAAGCGGTGCGCCTGATCCGCCGGCTGGAGGCGTCGAATCTCTACTTTGCCGAGGCGCCCTGCCAGCCGGAGGATCTTGAGGGCCAGGCCCGCGTGGCGCGCGGCATCGGCGTGCCGCTGGCGCTCGGCGAGGAGTGGCGGACGGTCTACGAATACCGGCCGCGGCTCGAGGCCCGCTGCATGGGCGTAATCCAGCCCGAGATCGGCCATACCGGCATCACGGAGTTCATCCAGATCGGCCGGATGGCACAGACCTTCCACATCAACACGATCCCGCATGCCTCGATCAGCGTCGGCATCTTCATGGCGGCGAGCCTCGTGACGTCGTCGGCGCTTCAGCGCGTTCCCTATCACGAGTACCAGCACTCGGTTTTCGACCGCAATCTGGGCTTCACGACGGGCGACATGGGCTGCGCCGATGGGTATTACACGGTGCCGACCGGGCCAGGGCTGGGCGTGGAGCCTAAGGACAATCTGTTCGACTACGTGGTCGCCGAAGGGCGCCGCTGACCGCGCCGGGCATAAGACACCGTCGGTTAGGATTCGCTGTCGCCCGCGTGCCACCGGCTCAACCCTGCACGCCTCTCCAGAGCCTCGACCTGTCGCAGAAGGGCAGTTGCGAGCGCCGCTTCTCGTCGGAAACCGTCGTCCCCGGGATCCCCGCCCAGGCGCAGCTGCATGTCGCGCACCCTCGCTTCGAGGGCCCGCCTGAGCACGGGCAGCTGATCCTTGTCGAGATCGAGAACGATCATGGTGCGTCGCCGTCTGCAGCTTTTATGCTTCGAACGCCGACCCGGTGCAGTCAAGTCCGTTCGTGGCAAATCGACGATCTTGGCGTCGAGCGGCGGAAGAGGGAGGCACCATGCAGATGCCTCCCCGCGCGTCTCAGGGCTTGGGCGCCGTCGTGTCCGCGGGCTTGCGCCGGGACGCACGCCGCGAGAGCATGTTCAGGCCCTCGATCAGCGCCGAGAACGCCATGGCGGCGTAGATGTAGCCCTTCGGCACATGGGCGCCGAAGCCCTCCGCGATCAGCGTCATGCCGATCATCAGCAGGAAGCCCAGCGCCAGCATCACCACCGTCGGATTGTTGTTAATGAAGGTGGCGAGCGGATTGGCGGCGAGAAGCATCACGGTCACCGCGGCAACGACCGCGATCACCATGATCATCACGATATCGGTCATGCCGACCGCCGTGATGATGCTGTCCAGCGAGAAGACGAGGTCGAGCAGCAGGATCTGCGTGATCGCGGCCCCGAAGGTCATGGTCGCCTTGGCGGTGTCGAAGATATCGTCGGCCGGAACTGGGTCGACATTGTGGTGGATCTCCTTCGTCGCCTTCCAGACCAGGAAGAGGCCGCCGCCGATGAGGATCAGGTCGCGCCAGGAGAAGGCGTGACCGAAGAGCGTGAAGATCGGCTCCGTCAGGGTGACGATGATGGCGATGGTGCCGAGCAATCCGAGGCGCAGGATCAGCGCCAGGCCGATGCCGATGCGGCGGGCTTTCGAGCGCTGGTGCTCGGGCAGCTTGTTGGTGAGGATCGAGATGAAGATCAGGTTGTCGATGCCGAGCACCACCTCCATCACGACCAGGGTGGCGAGCGCCACCAGGGCCGTCGGATCGGAAAGCCAGGAGAAGTCCATTCAGATGTTCCTTTCAGTCCGGAGGTCGGACGAAATCGGTTCGGTCAGCGGATTGGGGGAAAATGTCTTGTCGGCTCGGCACTCCATCGCCGTGGACGGCGAGAATGCGCATGGCCGGGAGCATGGAGCAGCCTTCATGGTGAGGTCTTGCCTTCAGGTCTGTACCAGCCGATAGCCTAAAGTGCGTCTTGATCCCGGGATAGTGTCCGGAGGGGAGAGCCGGTGGCGCGGCCCCGTCGGTTTGCAGAGAGCATTCCAATTCATGGCAAGTTTGGGGCTGGACGCCCATCGGCATCCAGCCCCGTCGTTCACGGCTCAAGCCTCGTCGAAGCCGAAATCGTCGCCGCCGGCATCCTCGGCAGCCGCCTGCTGCGGCTCCGCCTGGCTGGACTCGGCGGTCTTCGCGTTATCGCCACCGGAGAAGGCACCGGCGATCATGTTGCCGAGGACCACGCCGCCCGCAACGCCCATGGCCGTCTGGGCCGCACCGGCCAGGAAGCCGCCGCCTCCGCGTTGCGGCATCATACCCTGCGGATGGCCGCCGGGAGCGCCGCCCCAGGGACCGGATGGCGGCCCCGGTTTCATCATCGGGGTAGGCTGTGGCGCGCGGCGCTGCTGCTGGGCGCCTCCGCCGAAGAGGCCGGAGAGAAAGCCGCCTCCGCCGGCCGGGCGGCTGGCGAGGTCGTGCTCGAGTTGCTGGATACGGTCCTGGGCGGCGTTCAGGGCCTGCTCCTGCACCACGATGGTCTGGGCCATGTAGTATGGCGCGTTCGGCTGCTGATTGATCTGCGAGCGGATGAATTCCGCCGCCTGCGCATCCGGCGCCGTCGACTGGCGCTCGACCTGCGAGATCTTCCCGAAGAGCTGTTCGATGGCCTGACGATCCTGATGGTCCATGAAAATCGATCCCTTTCTGGCAATGGATTCTGATTATTCCTCCCGCTGGCCCGTGAGGCTGAGCAGGAGCTGGAAGATATTGACGAAGTTCAGATAGAGGGACAGCGCGCCGAACACCGCCATCTTGCTGTTGGCCTCTTGTCCGTAACCTTCGGAATATTGTTCCTTGATCGACTGCGTGTCGTAGGCGGTGAGGCCCGTGAACACGAGCACGCCGATGATCGAGATCGCGAACTGCAGCAGGCTCGAGCCGACGAAGATGTTGACCAGCGAGGCGATGATGACACCGATCAGGCCCATGATCAGGAACGAGCCGAACTTCGACAGGTCGCGCTTGGTCGTGTAGCCGTAGAGGCTGGTCGCGCCGAACATGGTCGCGGTGATGAAGAAGGTGCGGGCGATGCTGGTACCCGTGAACACCAGGAACACGGAAGCCAGCGACAGGCCCATCACGGCGCAGAAGGCCCAGAAGGCCATCTGAGCGCTCGCCGCCGTCATGGCGTGCATGCGAAACGAGAAGAAGAACACGAAGGCGAGCGGCGCCAGCATCACAGCCCATTTGAGCGGCGTCTGGAACAGCGGCACATAAAGCGCCGGGGTCGAGGCGACGAAGAAGGCGACAAGCCCGGTCACCACCAGGCCGATGCCCATGTAGTTGTAGACCCGCAGCATGTGCTGGCGCAGGCCCTCGTCGAAGATGGCGCCGCTGGGGCGGGCAGTGGCTGTCTGCCAGGCATAGGGTGAGTTCATCGGTGGTCCTCCTGTTGGGTTTACTGAAGCTTGCGGGACAGCTGGATCGCTGCCCGTTCGATGGTCTTGTCGCTGCCGGAGCCGGTCAGGGCATAGGCGAGCGGGCCCGTCTGCCAGTAGGCAGCCGTCGCGCCGTCGAAACGGGCGAGCGTCGGGGCGATGACGTTGAAGACCGGCACGCGGGCCGCGAAGAGCGACATGCGCCCGAGATCTCCGGCATCGATGGCGATCTCGACGCTGTGACCGTCCCGGGACGGGAACACCTGCGCATCGAGCACGCGCCATTCCTTCGGCAGGGACGGAAGCAAGATGCCGGTTTCGGACAGGATCTCGGCGGGATCGTACGCGGCTGTCTGCGGCTGGGAGGCCATGCGGGCGCGGAGCTGCGCCGTTTCATGCGAATGCAGGGCATCCTCGACGAAGGCGGGCGGCGTGGGCGAGGCCTCGCTGTCCGTAATGCCAAGTCCGACCTGTCCATGGGCGAACCAGCCGAACCCGATCAGGGCGGCGACGGCGGCGATCCGGCGGAGCTTCAGGCCGATCCCCTGCCACACAAGACCGCGTTCCAGCCGGCGGGCGGCATGAAGCATGGTTTCCGAGGGGCGCGGCAGCGGGGCGGCAAAAGCCAGCCGGAGGGCGTCGCGGTCCTTCAGGTCTGCCATGACCTGCATGGCCGCTTCCGGATGATGGGCCAGATAGTCCTCGACCTCGATCCGCCTCGCGGCATCGAGCTGATCGTCCACATAGGCGAGGAGATCGGCTTCGGTGATGGGATCAGACATCGGATCCTCCGATGATGCGCAAGTTGGGCCTGGGGCCGCTCTGGGACGTCTGTGCGGGAGAGCTTCCGGCCTCGTAGGCGCGCAGGGCGGCACGAGCCCGTCCGAGCCGAGACATCAGCGTTCCGATCGGAACGCCGAGAGCCGTGGCTGCCTCCTGGTAGGAAAGGCCCTCGACCGCCACGAGGTGCAGCGCCGCCCGCTGGTCGTCGGGCAGGCTCATGAAGGCAGCCTGGATCTGCTGGAGCCGGATCCGGCTTTCCTGTTCGGCAGGAACGGCTGTCTCGATCGTGGCGGCAGCCTGTTCGAGGCGCCGGGCTTCCGCCAGATGCCGGCGGCGGCCATCGATGAACGTGTTGTGCATGATCGAGAGCAGCCAGCCGCGCAGGTTTCCGCCTGCGCGGAAGGAGCCCTGCCGCTCATAGGCGCGCACGAGCGCATCCTGCACCAGATCCTCCGCCTGGGTCTCGTCGCGGGTCAGCGATCGCGCATAGCGGCGCAGCGGGCCGAGCAGGCCGATGACATCCGTGCGCTTCGTATCGTTCATGACAGGTATACGAAGCTCGGCGCGATCTTCATCCGCACCCGTGCCGGAATTTTTCGATCCCTCCGCCTTCATGTCGATTTGTGGCGCGCATGGGCGGCAAGCGAGCGGCGACGATCGCCGGGAGCGAGATTTCTTCGAGAGGTGGAATCCATGGTCGGATCCTCCCGTTGCTGTCGCGCTCGTGGGCGCAAGGGCAAGAGAAGGCGTCCGACATCGCGAGCGGCGACCCGCTCGCCAGAGGGGCCCGGACCCTAAGGTACAGCTGAGGTGGGAGTGGCGCGTTCGCGATGCAATGGCGGCGTCGCGGTTTCTGCCGGCCAAAGCATCGGGCTCACTTTTGGGTCCGATGCTCCATTCTTTGAAGAGCGCATCGTTGAACGCGGACCTCTGGGTCCGCACGATGCGCTAGGAAACTGTTGCGGGAGAGATACAGCCCAAAAAGAAAGGCGGCTATGCCGCCTGTTTGTACTTGCCGCTTTTTGGAGCAAGAAGTATCTTTTTGCAATGCAGCACGGCAATTGGCGTTGCCGTCCTGCCGCCCTTTCTAGGGCGTTTCCTCCCTAAACTTCGGGCCGCTTTCGTGAGCGGCCCTTTTTCTTGGCGAGAGAGTATTCACCCATCGCCACTTGGGCAACAGTTAAACTGCGGAAAGCCCTTACGCCAAAAGTCGTAGATAGACGCGCAACAGAACGGCCTGAAGGCAATCCCTAAGCGCCGGCCGAGCCCGCACGCACTCCGTGAATGTCTGAGGGACGCCGTTTCCGATCCGGCGGATAAGCCAGAGCCCGATGGGCGGTGCAGTAGGAGCAGCCCGCCAGCGCGGTGTCGCCGCAAAACAAGGTGGCGGAACCGGCCGCGACAGGCCATCGGCAGGAATCCGTCGACAGGTCCAGAAGGCTAACAGACTGGATTGTCATTCATCCCTCCTCGAAGGATCAGCCGCCTGGCTGAATTGGAATAACCTGAGATCGTTTTCCATTCCTGATCGGCCCATGAGGTCTGCGGAAACGGCACGATGTCAACCTGCTCGCCGAATTCGTTATGAATGCACACCATCCAGCGGCGCCAATCGGCCGCGATCAGAAGTTCGGCCATGAGTCGCCGGGCCACGGCCTCAGCCTGCCTTTGGGTGTCTCCGTCGGCGCGAAGAGATCGACCGCGACGATCCAGGATCAGGTCCCTGCCGTCCGTGCAATGAAAATGATAACGCATCGCTGTGTTCCCGCACGTCTGGCCGGCGAGGCTCGCCCTTCACCGAGTCTGCAACGTTGTTCGGAGGCAAAAGGGTCGAAGCGATTGTGGTCGGCTGGCGCCTTATCCCCGTTTTCCACTGGATTCACATCCAATCCTCCATCCGGCACGGACCTAACCGCGCTTTCGAGAACGTCCCTTCCGTTGCGGTAATCCCTGATCCAGCTCCGGAAGATCGGCCCAGGGATCGCTTTTCAGATGGGCGAGACGGGTCGGCAGGTTCGCGACGGTAAAATGGTCCGGACGCATGGACGCCGAGAGCTCGCTCCAGGCCAGCGGTGTCGACACCGGAGCACCTGAGCGGGCGCGTGTGGAGTAAGGCGCGACGGCTGTCGCGCCACGCCCGTTGCGCAGATAGTCGACGAAGATCTTTCCCGCACGGGCACGCTTGGACATGGTGGCGACGTATCGGTCCGGACTGTCGCCGGCCATGGTTTCAGCAAGGGATTGCGCGAAGGACTTCACCTCGTCCCAGCCGGCCTTGGGCCGGAGCGGAGCGACAAGATGCAATCCCTTGCCGCCGGTCGTCTTGACGAAGCTCTCCAGGCCCGCATTGCCAAGCCGCTCCCTTACCTCCAGTGCAGCGTCGATCAGAGCGGTCCAAGGCACGTCCTCCGCCGGATCGAGGTCCATGACGATCCGATCCGGTGTCTCCGGATTTTCCATGGACGAGCCCCAGGCATGAATCTCGAGGACACCCGATTGCACCAGTGCGATCAGGCCCTCCAGATCGTCGATGAACAAGGTGTCCTCGCCGTCTATGGCCCGATGCTGCACGGCCTTGCTCATGCCGTTCCAGGCATGCTTCTGGAAAAAGCAGGAACCTTCGATTCCGGATGGGCAGCGGACCAGGGAGAGGGGGCGGTTCGCGACATGCGGCAGGATCCACTCGGCGATATCCGCGTAGTAATCGGCCAGTCCCTGCTTGGTGAGCCCCGTATCCGGCCAGAGCATCCGGTCCGGGTGGGTGAGATTGAAGGACGATAGTGCCGGGGCGTTCGCGCGAGACAGCGCGGATTTCGCGGTCTCCCGAACGATCTCGCTCGGGTCCTTGTCTTCCCTGAGGCCTTTATAGGAGGCGTGACGGAGGATGCCGTCAGTGGTCCATCCTCGAAACTCGACCTCGGCCACCAGTTCGGGCTTCACCCAGCGAACGCCGCGAGCCGCGTCCCGCGACAGCGCTGCCGAGAACGGGGAGGCGGGCCGCTTCAACCGTTCGAGGTCGGTCCAGAGGTCGCGCGCGAGCGTTGCGGAGAAGCCGGTCCCGACGCGCCCTACATGGACGAGACGCTTGTCCTCGTAGACGCCGAGAACGAGCGAACCGATCGCCTTCGGCGAAACACTCGAGGGCACATAACCCGCGATGACGAATTCCTGGCGCTGCGTGCATTTGGTTTTCTGCCAATGCATGCCGCGACTGGCGAGATAGGGCCTGTCGCGATGTTTCGAGACGATGCCTTCCAGGCCCAGGCGGCAGGCATGGCGGATCATGGTTTCGCCGTCGCCCTCGAGATGCGAGCTGTAGCGCAGGATCCCGCCTGCCGGCGCATCCTCCAGCAGCGTCGCCAGAAAGGTTTTCCGCTCGATGAGAGGCAATTTCGTCAGATCGTATCCGTCGAGATAGAGAAGGTCGAATGCATTGAAGACCATCCGGTCGGTCCGACCCGATTTCAGGTCGGCCTGCAGGGACGCGAAGCTCGAGAGCCCGGTCTTGTCCTCGACGACGAGCTCGCCATCGAGGAGAGCCGAGCCGAGCTTCAGGTCCCGGAGGGCGGCGGCAACGGGCTTGAATTTCGCCGTCCAGTCGAGGCCTTTGCGGGTGAGGAGCTTGACGTTCTTGCCGTCGATCCGCGCCTGCAGACGATAGCCGTCGAACTTGATCTCGTGGATCCATTCGTCCCCATGGGGAGCCTCATCGACCAGGGTTGCGAGACTGGGCTCGATGAAGGTTCGCAGCAGTCCTTTGCGCGCCTTCGGCATGCGAGCCAGTTCGGGAACGGGCCTCGGCTTCGTGCCTGCAGCCTTCGCGCGCTCCGCGTGATCCGACCTGATTTCATCCGACGCGGCCAGATCGCCGTTTGTCTTACCTGACAGGATAGACGTCAGTTCGACGGATACGATCTCCGGTTCATCTTTGGGCTTCGCATATTCATCGTCGCTCTTGATCAGGAGCCATTGCTCCTTGCTCTCGCGAGGCTTCGCACGCATGCGCACGAGGTGCCACCGCCCGTTGAGCCGCTGCCCTGCCAATTCGAATTCGAGATGCCCCTTCGCATATCCTCGATGGGGATCGCCGATCGGCGTCCAGGTTCCCGTGTCCCAGACGATCATCGTTCCGCCGCCATACTCGCCGCGCGGGATGCCGCCTTCGAAGGTCAGATACTCGATGGGATGGTCTTCCGTATGGACTGCGAGACGCTTCTCGCCTGAAACAAGGCTCGGGCCTCTCGTCACGGCCCAGCTTTTCAAGACCCCGTCGAGCTCGAGCCGTAGGTCGAAATGCAGGCGGCGCGCATCGTGCCTCTGAATGCAGAAACGGTCGGCCTGCCGCCGAACGGTCTTGCCTTTCGGTTCAGGAGTTGCCGCGAAGTTTCGCTTCGCCGCGTATGCCTTGAGCGGAGCGGAGCGCCGTGCAGGATCGGCGGCACTGCGTCGCGAGGCGGTTTTACCCGAGGTTGCAGGCTTCTTTGCGCGAGCCATCGAGGGGACTTAACTCTCAGCTTGCCTTCCGAGTCTGGCCGCGCGCTCGCGCCGGGGTTTTGCGGCTCGCCGACTTGGCAGGAGTGCGACGGGCGCTCGTCTTCTGCACCGTCTTCTTCGCCTTGCCGGCAGGCCGATCCGCATCGACGCTTTTGCGCAGCGCATCCATGAGATTGACGACGTTGGAGGGCTTGGGGGCTTGCGGCGTTTTCGGAGTGGGGCCGCCCTGCTTCGATTGGATCAGGTCGACGACGGCCTTCTCATAACGATCCTCGAATTGCGACGGATCGAAATCGGCGGCCTTGGTCTCGATGATGTGCCCGGCAAGGTTCTTCATCTCGGCAGGCAGCTTCAGGTCGGGGATGCTCTCGAAATAGGCGTCCTCGCCGCGGACCTCGTAAGGATAGCGCAGCAACGTCGCCACGATTCCTTTGCCTAAGGGTTCGAGCAGGATCATTCGCTCGCGGCGGGCCATGACGACGCGGGCGATGCCCGCACGGCCTTTCTCCTGCATGGCATCGCGGATGACGGCGAACGCCTCCTGCGCGACCTTGTCGTCCGGCGCGATGTAGTACGGAGTATCGAGGTATCGTTCGTCCACCTGATCGCGCGGTACGAAGCTCTTGATATCGATCGTGTGGGTGCTCTCGATCCGGATGGCTTCGAGTTCCTCATCTTCCATGATGATGAAGGAGCCCTTGCCGATCTCGTAACCTTTGACCTGCTGATCGGATTCGACAACTTCTCCGGTCTCTGCATCGATGAATTGGCGCTTTACCCTGTTTCCGGTCTCCCTATTGAGAGTATGGAAGCGGACTCTCTCCGATGCCGAGGTCGCCGGATACAGTGCGACGGCGCAGGAAACCAGAGATAACTTCAAGTATCCCTTCCAATTTGCGCGCGGCGCCATGATAAACTCCTGAAAACTACTTGAATCCCAGAGTCGTTTCGACTCTCAGCCGAGTCGAACGGCCCCGGGTTCGACTCAAACGCGACTCTTGGACGAGTCGTTCCGAATCATTTTCGACTCTCAACTCAATGGCGAATACTTGCGGGGACTCTCCGGTAGAGTGGCGGCTCGGCGGAATTTCTGACGGCTTGGGGCGCGTTGCTGACGGTGTCCGAGCTTGGCCGGCAGGTCACGCCGGCGGAGACCCGATGCGCTCCCATAGCTCGTCGGCAGCATGGTTGCGGCAATCGGGGGATCTGAAAAGGCGGATCTCGACCGGGATGTCGAGGCTTTCGGGCGCGGCGCGCACGAGACGGCCCCGTGCGAGATCCTCCTCGGCCAAGCCGAGGGGAAGCCAGGCGAGACCATGCCCTTCCCGGGCCATCGTCATCAGCGTTGCGGCAAGATGCGAGGTGAAGACGGTTTCCAGCTTGATCGTTTCGTCGCCTGCTTGGTGCGCCGCGAGGATGCGGCCAAGGCCAGAGGCTTGGCTGTAGGCGAGGAGCGGCATCGGGCTCGATGCCTCGCCCAGGAGCGACCAGCGGGGCCGACCGTCCGGATCCGGCGCGCAGACCGGGATCAGGATGTCCGCCCCGATGGATATGCTCTCGAAGCGGCCAGCCTCGAACCGTGTCGGAGCCTCTGGGTGGTGGTGGCAGAGCAGGAAATGTACCTCGCCGGCCAGCATGATCTGCTCGCAGGCTTCCAGGCTGTCCGAGATCAGGTTGAGAGCGCCGAGCGCCTCGAACCGCATGTGCCGGCGGATCCAGCCGGGAAAGAAGGTGAAGGAGAGAGCGTGGGTCGCTGCGATGGCGAGGGCGCCCGTTGCACGCTCGCCCACGGTTCGGGTCTCGCGGCGGACGCGCTGCAGGCTGCGCAGCAGATCCTCGGCCAGGGGCTGGAAATGAATGCCGGCCGGTGTCAGGCCCGCACCCTGGGCGCCCCGCACGAAGAGCGGCGTGCCGATCCAGTCCTCCAGGGCACGGATGCGCCGGCTGAAAGCCGGCTGCGTTACATTTCGCACCTCCGCCGCGCGGGAGAAATTCCTCTGCTCGGCCAGTGCGAGAAAATCCTTGAGCCAGTCGAGGTCCATACCGATGCCGATGACGCATGACGCGAACCGATCTTGGCATTGGCCAGACGGCGGCGTCCAGGGGTATCGCGTTGCCAGAGAAAGCGAGGTCGCGTGTGACTCTCGCCAATAGCATCACGTCAAGGGAGTTCCCATGCGCATCGTCGACGTCCGCGAAATCACCCAGCCGATCGCATCACCGATCCGCAACGCCTATATCGACTTCTCGAAGATGACCACGAGCTTGGTTGCCGTGGTGACCGACGTGGTTCGCGACGGGCGTCGCGTCGTCGGCTACGGCTTCAACTCGAATGGCCGCTACGGCCAGGGTGGCCTGATCCGCGAGCGCTTCCGCGACCGCATCCTGGAGGCCGCTCCCGAGAGCCTGCTCGACGAGGGCGGCAATAACCTTGATCCGCACAAGATCTGGGCCACGATGATGAAGAACGAGAAGCCCGGCGGCCACGGCGAGCGTTCGGTGGCGGTGGGCACTCTCGACATGGCGATCTGGGACGCCACGGCCAAGATCGCCGGCAAGCCCTTGTTCCGCCTGCTGGCCGAGCGCCAGGGCCGGGAGGCCAACCCGAAGGTCTTCGTCTATGCGGCCGGCGGCTATTATTATCCGGGCAAGGATGACAGCGCGCTGCGAGCCGAAATGCGCAGCTATCTCGATCGCGGCTACAACGTCGTGAAGATGAAGATCGGCGGCGCGTCGATTGCAGAGGATCAGCGCCGCATCGAGGCGGTGCTCGCCGAGATCGGGTCCCAGGCGCAGCTCGCGGTCGACGCGAATGGGCGCTTCGATCTCGAAACCGCCATCGCCTACGCCAAGATGCTGCGCAACTACCCGCTCTTCTGGTACGAGGAGGTGGGCGATCCGCTCGACTATGCGCTCCAGGCAGCGCTTTCCGAATTCTATCCCGGCCCGATGGCGACAGGCGAGAACCTGTTCTCGCACCAGGATGCCCGCAACCTGCTGCGCCATGGCGGCATGCGGCCGGACCGCGATTGGCTGCAATTCGATTGCGCTCTGTCGTACGGCCTCGTGGAATATCTGCGCACGCTCGATGTGCTGGCACAGTTCGGCTGGTCGCCGTCGCGGTGCATTCCCCATGGCGGTCACCAGATGTCGCTCAATATTGCGGCCGGTCTCGGTCTCGGCGGCAACGAAAGCTATCCGGATCTCTTCCAGCCCTATGGCGGCTTCCCGGACAGCGTGCGCGTCGAGGACGGCCACATCGTCATGCCAGAATTGCCCGGCATCGGCTTCGAAGGCAAGTCGGACCTGATCAAGGTCATGCGCGAGCTGGCGGAGTAACACGAAACCGATCGGCGCGAATTTAGCGGATCCGGCCGATGCCACCGATCGGCCGGAACGCGATCATGCTCTACATCCTCATTGACGCTGCGGCTGGCGGATATGCGTGGCGATGATGTCCTTCAGTCGCGCGGCATCCCCAGCGGCGAGCGCGTCTACCATATCATGATGCTCGCGGCTCGATTGCTCGACGCGCGCCCGCGTGCTCCATTGCCCCGCCAATGCTGATGACGTTCGGCCGCGAAGCTCCGTGACGAGGTTGAGCAGCTCCGGGTTGGGGCACAACCCGAGAAGCTCGCGATGGAAGGCGAGATTGGCCTCGTATTGGTCGAGGATCGTCCCGGTGAGGATCGTCTCGTCGAACCGCCGGGCCAGGTTGCGGATGCGCTCGATTGTGGCGGGTGTCGACTGCGCGACGATGCTGTCGACCGCTGCCGTTTCCAGGATGACGCGAAGCTCGAGGATATGGGCCGTGCGGTCGCCGTCCGGCAGGAAGACGTGGTACCCGCGGTTGGGGACGTGCTGCACCAGGCGCTTCTGGGCAAGGTAGTCCAAGGCGCGCCGCACCTCCGGCCGTCCGCATCCGTAGCGTTGCTCCAGATCGATCTGCTTCAGCCACATGCCCGGCACGAAGGCGCCGGATCTGACGTCGCGGGCAATGTGGTCCGCGACCGCCATCCAGGCTTTCTTCTGCTCTGCATTCGTCATCGTGTCCATGGCCGATACTTTATATCCATTGAAGCCGGCGGCTCCAGGGGCGGCCCGCCTAGGAAGGCAGGCTGAGGGTCGCTTGTAAAACCGATCGACAGAAGCCCCCTTGCGCCCTTCTTCCGAACGTGCATCATATTGGCACCAATTTTGGCAAACATCCAGTCGAGTTGTTCCCGATGCCTTCGGCCAGGGAGGGGACGGCTGTAAGGTTTGGGAGGTCCCATCGTGTCCGCAAAGAATTCCTCGGAAATCTGGGACTTGGTCGAAGCCAAGCGCGAGGCCTTCTTCGCCCTCAGCGACCGGGTCTGGGAGATGCCCGAGCTCAATTTCGAGGAGCACCGGTCCTGCGCCGAGCACGCGACGATGCTGGAACAGCAAGGCTTCCGGGTCTCGCTCGGGGTCGCCGGCATGCCGACGGCCGTGATGGGCGAAGCGGGCGAGGGCGGACCTGTGATCGCCATCCTGGGTGAGTACGACGCCCTGCCGGGCCTCAGCCAGCAGGCAGGAACAGCCGAGCAGAAGCCGGTCGTCGCGGGCGGCAACGGGCATGGCTGCGGGCACAATCTGCTCGGAAGCGGTTCCCTCATGGCGGCCACGGCGGTGAAGGACTATCTCGCGGCTCACGGGCTCAAAGGGCGTGTACGCTATTATGGCTGCCCGGCCGAGGAGGGCGGTTCCGCCAAGGGCTTCATGGTGCGGGCCGGCGTGTTCGACGACGTCGATATCGCGATCTCCTGGCACCCGGCGCCGTTTGCCGGCGTCAACAACCCGATCTCTCTCGCCTGCAACGAGATCAACTTCCACTTCAGCGGCCGCGCCTCCCACGCTGCGGCCTCGCCTCATCTCGGGCGCAGCGCGCTCGATGCGGTGGAGCTGATGAATGTGGGCGTCAACTACATGCGCGAGCATATGCCGAGCACGGCCCGGATCCACTACGCGGTCACCGATGCCGGCGGGTCGGCTCCGAACGTGGTGCAGGCCAACGCGACGGTGCGCTATCTCATCCGCGCCCGCGATCTGCCGGAGATGCAGGGCCTGCTGCGCCGGGTGAAGAAGATCGCCGAGGGTGCGGCGCTGATGACGGAAACGAGTGTGCGCAGCGAGATCGTCAGCGGCGATGCCAATCTCGTCGGCAACACGCCGCTCGAGCAGCTGATGCATCAGAACCTCGAACGGCTCGGGCCTCCGATTTTCGACGAGCAGGACCGGGCTTTCGCCGCGGAGATCCAGAAAACGCTGACCGACGAGGATATCAAATCCTCCTTCGCCCGGTTCGGCATGAAGCCGCGCATGAATGTTCCGCTCTGCGACACGATCTTCCCGCCGGAAAGCGGCGACGGAACCCTCGTCGGCTCCACGGATGTGGGCACCGTCAGCTGGGTGGTGCCCACCGTTCAGATGCGCGGTGCCACCTACGCCATCGGAACGCCGGGCCATTCCTGGCAGCTGGTCGCCCAGGGCAAAGCGCCTGCGGCCCATAAGGGGATGGAACATGCCGCCAAGGTCATGGCCGGCACGGCCATCGATCTCCTTCTCGATCCGACCTTGATCGATGCCGCCAAAGTCGATTTCCGCGAGCGGCTCGCGGGCACCCCCTTCGTCAATCCGATTCCGGACGATGTGAATCCGCCGGTCTCGGACGAGGCGGCACGTATCGCGTCCTGACACATCGATCTCGAACACTCACCCGCGAACGCCATCGGCGTCCGAAACAATCAACAGAGGGTATCCCATGAAGACCATCGGCAAGATTCTCGCACTCGCGCTCACCGGAGCGACGCTCGCGCTCGGATCGGGCGCCATCGCGCAGGAAAAGACCTGGACCAAGGTTCGCATCGCGACGGAGGGCGCCTTCGCGCCATGGAACTTCACCAAGCCGGACGGCACGCTCGACGGCTTCGAGATCGACCTCTACAAGGATCTCTGCAAGCGCATGAAGGTCGAGTGCACGATCGAGGCACAGTCCTTCGACGGCATCATCCCGGCGCTGAACGCCGGCAAGTTCGACGCGATCATGGCCGGCATGTCGGCGACCGCCAAGCGCGAAGAGGTGATGGCCTTCACCCAGGCCTACGGCACGACCGGCCAGACCTTCGCGGTGCTGAAGACCGGCCCGCTTGCGACCATGCCCCTGAACGCCAAGGTCTTTTCGCTGGCAACCAACGAAGCGGGTGCCGCCGCCGCCGTGGAAGAGCTGAAGCCGGTTCTGAAGGGCAAGACCATCGGCGTGCAGGGCTCGTCGATCGCGGCGAACTTCCTCGACAAGTATTTCAAAGGTACGGCAGAGATCCGCGAGTACAAGACCACCGAGCAGCACGATCTCGATCTCACCGCAGGCCGGATCGATGCCATCATGGCGTCGACCGCCTACCTGTCCGGCTCGGCCGCGAAAAGCGGCAACGAGGAAATGACCCTCGTCGGACCGCGCTTCCAGGGCGGCATGCTCGGTCGCGGCAGCTCGGTCGGCTTGCGCAAGACCGATCCGGAGCTGAAGGCACTGTTCGACAAGGCCATCACCGAAGCGAAGGCCGATGGGACCATCGAGAAGCTCTCGATGAAGTATTTTGGGTTCGACGTCACGCCGCGCTGAGCGGCATGACAAACTGACAGCTAAACGTACGTCTCCATCGCGGCGCCGGAGTGAAGACAACTCCGGCGCCGCGATGCGTTTGGAGCTGTGTGCTATGCCGCCTGCGTCATGCGCTCCTTCAGGGACGCTTCTCAGGCGAGCGCGTGAGCGATGATGGCCTCGAGATCGTCCAGAGCGGGTTTCCATCCAAGCGTTTGCTGAATTCGCTCAGCTCCCGCGATCAGCATCGCCGGATCGTCCGCGCGCCGGTCCTGCAGGCGTGTTTCGAAGTCGACGCCGGAAACCCGCTTTACCGCCTCGATGACCTGCAGCACGGAATAGCCGCGGCTGTAGTCGCAATTGAGAGTCGTTCTTGCCCCACCAACTCGCAGATAGTCGAGCGCGAGCACGTGGGCATGTGCGAGATCCGAGACGTGGATATAGTCCCGCAGGCAGGTTCCATCGGGCGTCGGATAATCCGTTCCGAACACATCGAGATGGCTGCGTTCGCCGAGAGCCGCCTGCGTCGCAACCTTGATCAGGTGCGTCGCCCGCTGGCTGGACTGCCCGCTGCGGCCTTGCAGATCGGCGCCCGCCACATTGAAGTAACGCAGCACCACATAGTTCAGCGGATGGGCAGCGACCGTGTCGCGCAGCATCAACTCGGTCATGAGCTTCGAGGTGCCATAGGGCGAGACCGGATTGAGAGGCGAGGTTTCCCGGATCGGGTTTTCCTTGGCATCGCCATAGACCGCCGCCGTCGACGAGAAGATGAACCGGCCGACCTTATTGCGGATGGCGGTCCGGATCAGGGCGTGCGATTTCACCGTATTGTTGAAATAATAGCCCAGGGGATCGGTGACGGAATCCGGCACGACGATCGAGCCTGCAAAATGCGCGACGGCATCGATGCTGTGCTCCTGGATAATCTCGGCAACAAGGCCCTCGTCACCGCAATCCCCCTTGATGAAATGCGCCTTGGCATAAACCAGCCACAGAAACCCGGTGCTCAGATTGTCGAGCACGACGACGCTCTGGCCGGCATCGACCAGGGCGAGAACCATATGACTTCCGATATAGCCGGCACCGCCGGTCACCAATACGGTCATGCTTCGCCACCATCACGGGCAGTATCATGAATAACTATGTTGCAGACCCGTGATTGAATTTATTGATCTGGTCCTCATTGACTTGATCATGCGGCGTAGCGGACGGACTTGTGGCTGAAATAGCTTCGGACGCGCGCGGGCGATTTCGACAGCCGGCGCATGTGGCGGACAGTGGCCCGCTTGAGCTGCTGTTTGCTGCGCGCGGGCGCCTGGCGGGTAACAACCTGCTTCAGGTCGGCGTTCAGGCCCTCCTCGGGGTTCAGCTCCGGACTGTAGGCCGGCAGGTAGAAGACCTCGATCTTCGCCCGATGCGCGGTGAGCCAGTCGCGGACCCGGGCGGCCCGATGCACCCGCAGCCGGTCCAGGATCAGGAGAACCTTGCGCTTTGCATCGCGGATCAGGCGGTGCAGGAAGCGGATCAAGGTTGCGGCGTTCACCGCCGCGTCGACAATCATCCAGCGCAATGCGCCGCGATTGCTCACCGCCGCAATCAGGCTCAGCCCGGCGCGCCGGTGGCAGACCCGGATCACCGGCGTCCGGCCCCGGGGCGCATAGCCGCGGCCGGGTTCTGCTCGTAAGCACGCCGGAGCGGCTTCTGCGCGGTGAAGCCCCAGCGCGCCAGATACTTGCCCACGGTTCGCACGGCCAGCGCAATCCCACAGCGCTGCCAGATCACCGCACGCACCGCCATTCGGCTCCACAGGGCGAACGGCAGGTCCAGCTCGTCCGGGGTGTGCCGGCAGATCAGGCGCCGAATCTCGGCCTCCTGAGCGGCATCCAGCAGTCGCTGCTCATCCGGCTTGCGCCCGCGTGGCTTGCTCACCAGCCCCGGCGCGCCCTCGGCCGCAAACCGCCGGCAAATGTCGAACACCCCGGTTGGCGACAGCCCAACCTGGGCCGCGATCGCCCGGTCAGTCAGCCCGCGCTCCCGGAGCCCAATGACTTGCCGCCGGCGCTCCTCTTGAGCCGCGGCCGGCAGCTTGCGCATGTCCACGTGCTTCATGCCGATCAAGCTGGAGCCAACCAAGACCCTTTCAAGACAATGAGGGCCGGATCAATAATTCGAATTTCGAACTATTTTTTATTCACAAATCATGGGAAAGAAGATGCGAGATCCATTCGACGTCTTGACGGCCGGATCTGGGCGGGAATCTGACAATGGAGAGCTTCGAGACGCTGATGTGCCCCAGCCCGCTTCGGCAAGAGACACAGCATCCTGGACCTCAGCGTCTAGTCAGGGATTGCCTCGCATGGACACCTCCGGGGTTACGCATATCGACATCGTACGCGCCATTGAGCGCCTGCATCGGCGTTCCCTCGACCTGATCCGAGCCGACCTGCTCCAGGCGGGTGTCGACGATCTAAGCCCATCCCAGGTGATGATGCTGTTCACGATCGGACCAGGCGAGTTGTCGGTTCGGGACCTCATCGAGCGTGGCTATTATCTGGGGTCGAATGCCTCATACAGCCTGAAGCGTCTCGTCGAGGCAGACTATATCATCCGAACCGCGTCTGAGCGTGACCGACGCTCGGCCCGCATTCGCCTGTCGGGAAAGGGGCGTCAGCTCTGCGATCTCATTCGACAGATCGACAAGGGTTATTACAAGCTCGTCGCCCGGAATGACGAGGAAGAGCGCGAATTGGAATCCACGTTCCGAACGTTGAAGAGGCTGGAGCAGGCATGGAGCAGCGCCCTGCGCTATCGGGAACCTCCATCGGATGAATGACGCTGTCGCCGACTGGAAACCCCGGCCTCCCGCGTCAATCATTGCCGCCGTGGTGCACCACCGGCAGTTTGAACGGAGAGGGTCCCTGCCTCGATGCCTGCTTCCAGGCTCGTTTCGAGATCGGACGTGCCGAGCCAGGAATGGAGAAAACCGGCGTTGAACGCATCGCCGGCACCTGTCGTATCGACCACCTCGACGGGGCGTGCGTCGACCGTGGCATAGGTCGATCCATGAGACGCCATCGCACCTCGCTCGCCGCGCTTCAGCACGACGAGAGGAAAGCTTTCGTTCAACCTGCGCAGAATCGTTTCGCCCGATGCCTCGCCGGTCAGCGCCGCACCTTCCTCGACATTCGGGAGGAAGATATCGATTCCCTCGCAGGTCCGGAAGAAATCCATATCCTGCCGGATCAGCTGGTCGTCCCAGCTCGGATCGAGCGAGATCGTCAGGCCTCGGTCCCGCGCCAGCGCGATCACGTCGGGGTTGTCCCTGAGGGTCGCGAACTCCGCGATATGCAGATGAGCGATATCGGGTGCCGAAAGAGCGCGTTCCAGAGTCGCCGGCCGGGAGGCGCCGGCCCGCCTTGAGACGAAGGCTCTTTCGCCGTCCTTGTTCAGCGCGACGGTCGGCTGTGGGCCTGCGTCGTCAGAGCGTTCTATGAAGGAGAGGTCGATCCCGCTAGCTTCGAGCTCGGAGTCCAGACTGCGCGATAGAGAATCGGTTCCAAGGCGCGTGAGGAGGGCCGCCGGCCGGCCGAGTGACGACAGATGAGCCGCAGTGATATAAGCACCGCCGCCTGCTGCGATCGCGACGTCTTCGGCAAAGCGCTCTCGACCGAGCACCGGCATGTCGTGCAGACCCGTGAAGATGATGTCGCAATAGGTCCGTCCAAGGCATAGGACCTTGTGCCGCCCTGAGGGCTTCCCGATCATGAGGCTGCCAATGCTTTTTCTGTAACCTTGTCGAAGTAGTAGAGGCGTTCGGCCGGAGCATGCAGGGTCAGATGTTCGCCGATCTGCGGAATCAGACGGCCGGGAGCGGAGCCAATGAGGGTCTGACCCTCGCTCTCGATATGAACGAGCGTCTCGGAGCCGAGGGTCTCCACGACGGCAACCGGACCTGAGACGGTGAGGCCTGACGAATCGGCCGGTGTCGGAACAAGGTCCTGAGGACGGACGCCGACCAGGATCTCGGACGTCTTGGTCGATGACGGCGGAACCCGAACCGAGCCGCCGGTAGACAAATCGGCCCGGCCATCCCGCAGATTGGCCGGCAGCAGATTCATCGTCGGGCTGCCGATGAAGCGCGCGGTGAAGACATCGACCGGCTTCTCATACAGATCCAGAGGCGTTCCGATCTGCAGGATACGTCCGTCCCGCATCACGACGATCCTGTCGGCCATCGTCATGGCTTCGACCTGGTCGTGAGTGACGAAAACCGACGTGGTGCCGAGCCTGTGATGCAAGCGTTTGATCTCGATGCGCATCTGGGTGCGCAACTGGGCATCGAGGTTCGAGAGAGGTTCGTCGAAGAGGAACGCAGCGGGGTCGCGAACCATCGCCCGTCCGATGGCGACGCGCTGTCGCTGGCCGCCCGAGAGGGCCGAGGGTCGGCGCTCCAGGAGGTGCGAGAGACCGAGCGTTTCTGCTGCCTGTTCGACGCGCTGCCGCTTCTCGCTCTTCGAGAGCTTGGACCGGTAGAGACCGAAGGCGATGTTGTCGGCCACGGTCACATGAGGATAGATGGCGTAGTTTTGGAACACCATGGCGATGTTCCGGTCTTTCGGCTGAAGGTCATTGACGATGCGCCCGTCGATTCGGATCTGGCCGCCGCTGATTTCCTCGAGTCCTGCAATCATCCGCAGCGTTGTCGACTTGCCGCATCCGGAAGGGCCAACCAGAACCACGAACTCACCTTCCCGGATCGCCAGGTCGATCCCGTGGACGACCGTCGTCTGTCCATATCGCTTGACGAGGCTGTCGAGTGCGATGGTCGCCATTAGCGTCCTCCGAGAAGTGCGGTGAAACGGGATTGAAGGTCCTGCGCGGATGCGACGGCGTGCTTTTCGGTCTCTCGCATCCGGCTGCGAATGTCCGCGATCTCCCGGTTGTATCCGGCAATCGCGGAAGAAAGCGCCTTCGGAGCGGGGCCGCCGAAACGGTCGCGGACGGCAACGAAGTTCTCCGGCGAGACGATCGTCGCAAACTGCGTCGGCTCGACCTGCGTCTTGCGGCCTGCGCAGCGTTGAAAGGCTTCCTGAAAAGCCTGATAGCCGTCGGTTGCAATATCGCCCTCAATGGCGACGACAGAGCGTGCGACGTCTGCCGCGATCTCGTGCGCTTCGCGGAAGGACAATCCTTCGAGGCGAACGAGGCTGTCGGCCAGCTCCGTCACTGTGATGCAGCTGCGGCGGATATTTTGTCGGACACGCTCCGGATTGATCCGCAAAGCCGGAACAAGAGCCGAGAGCAGGTCGAGAACCCGTCCGCCGCTTTCGAAGGCGCCATAACCGAAGCCCTGGCTCTCGCCCTCGCTGTCGTTCATGTCGGTGAAGGGGGTGTTGTGCAGGATCGTGAGCATCGCCTGCGCCCGCCCGACGGTCTGCGATGCCAGATGGCGCATATGCTCGATGGGAACGGGATTGCGTTTCTGCGGCATGATCGAGCTGATCTGCACGAAGGCGTTGGGCACATAGACCTGGCCGACCTCGAAGCTCGTCCAGACCTGCAGGTCCTGGATGAAGCGGCCGAGATGCAGGAAGGCAAGCTCGATCGCCGAATAGGTCGAGGTGATGTAGTCGATGGACGCGATGCAGCTATAGGAATTCTGCAGCGGCCGGCTGAAGCCAAGCAGATGAGCCATCAGGTCCCGGTCGATGGGGAAGCCGCTCGTGGTGATGGCGGCCGCCCCCATGGGAGAGCGGTCGACGATATCGCGCGCCGCCTCCAGGCGGGCGATGTCGCGCAGCAGGGTTTCGAGAACGGCGGAGAGGTAATGGCCGAAGACGGTCGGCTGCGCCGGCTGCCCATGGGTATAGGCGACAATAAGAGTGTTGCTCTCCCGCTCCGCCACCGAAGTCAGGGTCTCGGCCAGCCTCACCATGCGTTCCAGCAGGGGATCGATGCGATGCTTGAGTCCGAGCTTGAACAGGGTGTGGTCGATGTCGTTGCGCGAACGCGCCGTGTGAAGACGGCCCGCGAGATCGGGACCCAGGCGCTTGCGCAGTTCCTTCTCGATCAGGAAGAAGAAATCCTCCACCTCGCCAGTATAGGTCAGTGCGCTGACATCGAGCTCGCGATCAATGGATTCCAGAGCCTGAGCGATGGGCCTCGCCTGCTCGATGGTGAGGATGCCCGTCTCATGCAGCATCACCAGATGAGCCCGGTCGATCAGCCGGAACCCTTCGACATGGTGATCCCTGGCCCCGTCGAAAAGCGGACGAAGCACTGTCTCCTTGTAGACCGGATCGGGAAAGACGGACGTGTCGTTGAACGTGCCTGCAGTCATCGGCTTTAGCCTTTGAGTCCGGCCAGCATCACGCCGCGGACGATGTAGCGCTGGAGGAAGAGGAAGATGATGAGGGTGGGAAGCGTCGCGATGCTTGCGCCGGTCATGATCTTTTCCCACTGAATGGATTGCTCCACCGCGAAGCTGGAGAGACCGACCGGCAGGGTATAGAGCTCCGCGCTCGTGGTGACGATGAGCGGCCAGAAGAAGGCGGTCCAGTTGCCAAGGAACGTAAAGATCGCGAGGGCCGACAGGGCAGGGGTTACCAGCGGCATGGCGATCTTCCACCAGATGGTGAACTCGTTGAGACCGTCGATCCTGGCCGCCTCGAGAAAGTCGTCCGGAACGCTCTCGAAGAACTGCTTCATCAGGAAAGTCCCGAACGCCGTCATCATGCCCGGAAACATGATGCCCCAATAGCTGTCGATCCATCCGAACTGGCTTGCCATCAGATACCAGGGTAGGACCAGCATCTCCGTCGGGATCATCAGGGTGGACAGGATGGCGATGAAGACAATGTAGCGGCCGCGGAACCGGAACTTCGCCAGCGTGTAGCCGACGAGACTGTCGAAGAAGACGTTCGAGAGCGTGACGATGATCGCCACGATCATCGAGTTGACGAACCAGCGCGTGAAGCGCCCGTCGCCCAGGATCTCGATGTAGTTGTCGAGCGTGGGTGCCACCGGGATCACGCGCAGGTCGTAAACCTGCGAGGCGTCCTTGAGGGAGGTGGACAGCATGAAGAGGAGGGGCGTCACCATGATGACGCCGCCGATGAACAGGAGCGTCCAGGCGATAATCCTGCCGGGCCTTATGCGCGACAGGGGAAGGACCTGGGAGGATGCGGCTTCCTTCATCAGCGGTCTCTCATGATGCGCAGTTGGACGAGGGAGATGACGAGCAGGATGACGAACAGGACAACCGTCTGAGCCGCCGCATATCCCATCTCATAGGAGCTGAACGCCGTCTGATAGATCATCAGCACGAGCGGCTTGGTCGCGTTCAGCGGCCCGCCGGGGTCGTTCGTGTTGATGTTGTAGACCTGATCGAAGATGCGCAGGAAGCCGATCGACGAGAACACGACGAGGAAGACGAGGGTCGGCTTGAGAAGCGGCAGCGTAATCCTGCGCAGGATCGCCCCCTCCGACAGGCCGTCGATCCGCGCGGCCTCATAATAGGTGACCGGGATCGCCCGCAGGCCGGCGAGAAAGATGATGATCTGGAACCCGAGCCCCGCCCAGACCGCCGGTGCCAGCACGGCCGGCAGCGCCTGAGTGGTGGAGCGAAGGAAGGGCTGCTGCGGAATGCCGAACGAGGACAGGACGTCGTTGATCACGCCAATGGGAACGGGCTGATAGAACCAGCGCCAGACCCATGCCATTGCCGCCGCGGTCGTGAGAAAAGGGAGGAAATATAGGGCGCGGATGAACGAATGCATGAACCGCACCCGATCAAGGTAATAGGCGATCACGAACGAGATCAGCAGGCTGATCGGCGTACCAAGGATCAGGTACATGAAGGTGTTGCGGAACACCTGCCAGAAGAGCGGGTCTACGAGGAGCCGTTTGTAATTCTCGATCCCCACGAAGGAGGCCGGCTTCGTGATGGTCCAGTCCGTGACCGACAGGTAGAAAGCCTGAAAGGTCGGCCAGAAGCGGATCACCACATAGAAGACCAGAGGAACCGCGAGGAAGCCCCACGCCCATATCACCTGTTTCTGGCCCAGGCTCATCCTCGACCAGAGGCCGCTTGGGGCGGCCTCCCTATGTACGACAACGGACATGGTTCGATCCTCGCGGCGTGGATCAGCGCTTGGCGCGGTCGAGGATCGCCTGCTCCGCCTCGGCTGCCTTGGCGAGCGACGCTTTGGGCTCCTCGCCGCCGATCAGGACGCGGTTGACCATGTCGATGGCAACCTGGCGCTGGGCGAGTTCGTCCTTGAACAAGGTGGTATGGGCATATTCCAACCCCTTGAGGAACGGACCGTAGACCGGGTGAGCGGCATTCTCAGGCGTGAGAGCCGCGGTACGACGGGCCGGCAGCTCGCCGACGACGTCCATCCAGATCTTCATGGCCTCTGGGGAAGAGACGTATTTCAAGAACTTCTCGGCAGCGGCAAGCTTCTCACCTTCCGCCTTGCTGGTGATCGCGTTGGCAAAATAGCTGGCATAGTTGCTGCGAAGGCCCTGGGCATTGGCGGGCAGTTCGACCACGCCCCACTCGAAGGCCTTGATCGTGCCGAAGGAGCCGAGGCGGAAGGTGCCGTCGATGGTCATGGCGGCGAGCCCGGCGCGGAAAGCAGCCTGGCCTTCGTCCATGAAACCTGTCTGCCCGACTTTGTGCTTCTTCTGCAGATCGGTGTAGAAGGTGAGAGCCTTCAGGCCGGCCTCGTCATTATAGGTGACCTTGGTGTCGTTGTCCGTATAGGGAACGCCACCGAATTGACGGATCAGCACCTCGCGCCACCATTGGTGATCCTGCCCTCCCATGTCGAGGGTCATGCCGGCGGAGACGATGTTGCCGCTGCCATCGCGCTTCGTGGTCTTTTCGGCGGCCGCGACGAGTTCGTCGAGCGTCTTGGGCGGGTTGTTGGGATCGAGGCCCGCATCCTTGAGGATCTTCTTGTTGTAGAACAGCGCGAGGGAGCGCACGGCGGTCGGTAGTCCGTAATAATCGTTGCCGCGCTTCATGGCGCTCACGATCGGGAAGAAGTCACGCTCGATATCGGCGGCGGGGAAGGCTTCCGCGCGAAGCGGGCGGATCATCTTGCCGGCGATGAAGCTGTCGGTCCAGCCGTAGAAGAGCTGCACCACGTCGGGGCCTTGGCCTGCCAGGATCGCAGCGGCCACCTTCGTCTGGTAATCGGCATAGGGGAAGGTCGTCTGCTTGACCTTGATATCCGGGTTGGCTTCCTGGAACTTGGTGATCAACTGGGTCATCGCCTTGACGCGGGTGTCGAAGACATACTGCCAGTATTCGATCTCGACCGCCTTCACACTGGATGAGGCGAGAGTTGCGACGCCTATGGCGACGCTCGCGAGCATGTGACGAAAACGCATATCCCTCTCCGTTATTGCGGGGCTCTTGGCGCCCCACGGTTCTCTGGCGGCGGACGTCCGAGGTCCGTTCCGGTCTGAAGGCTCCTCCAGAGTTAAGAAGCTGTCAATAAGATAATTCACTTGAGTTATTCATTGCGTCACGTCATCGTTGCGCCGTGGAGTGGGTGGAATGCCAAGAAAACCCAAGGCAGGAGCGAGGTCGACGATCGGGAGTAACCCGGAGCGGAATCGGTCCCACAACCGAAGGGTGGTGCTGGACGTCGTGCGCCAGCTCGGACCGGTCGGACGCATGGAGATCTCGCGGCATGCGCATCTCAGCACGCAGGCCGTGTCGAACATCGTCGAGGATCTTGTCGCCGATGGACTGCTTATCAAAGCCGGACGTCTGAGAGCGGGCCGCGGTCTGCCGCCGATCCAGTTCGCCGTCAATCCCAATGGCGGCATGACCGCCGGAGTAGAGATCGCTGCCGACCACGTCTCCACCCTTCTCGTGGATATCGGCGGTCGCATTCGCGCGGAGAGGACCGTCTCGATCCGAAGGAACGATCCCGACGCGGTTCTTCCCGTCGTCAAGGGCGAGATCGAGGCGGCGCAGGCGCATCTGGACCCTCCCGTGCCGCAGCTTCTCGGAATCGGTGTCGTGATGCCGGGGCCGTTCAATGTCGAGGGAATGTCGTCGGTGGGTCCAACGACCCTGTCAGGATGGTCCGACTTCGATGCGGCCGGCCGCATCGGAAACATGATGGGCGTGCCCATCACCCTTGAGAACGATGCGACTGCCGCCGCCGTCGGCGAACGCCTTCACGGTGCTGCCAGGGATCTGAAGAATTTCTGCCTCATCTATTTCGGCCAGGGGCTTGGTCTCGGCATCATGATCGACGGCCGCCCGTTTCGCGGCGCCAACGGCAATGCGGGCGAGATCGGCCACGTGCTGGTGAAAAAGGGAGGTCACCTCTGCTCTTGTGGGCAGCATGGCTGTCTCGAGGCCTATGCGTCGATTCAGGCGTTGGCGGAAAGGCTGTCCGTGGCCGGGGTTGAGGATCTCGATTATGCGCGGCTAGAGCAGCTTCACCACGAGAAGCATCCCGTCATTGCGGAATGGGTTGACGAGGCTGCGGAATATCTCGCGCCTCAGGTCGCGATGCTCGAAAATCTCTTCGATCCCGAAGCCGTCGTGATCGGCGGCGCTCTGCCGCCGAGCCTTCTGGAGGATCTGATCCAGGCGATGCAGCCGCTTCCCTTATCGGTTGCAAGCCGCAGGAATCGAAACGAGGCCCGCTTGATCCGTGGGCGGACAGGCCGCCTGACCGCTGCCCTCGGCGCTGCTGCCCTGCCGCTTCTTGAAACCATGACCCCCCGGCTCGATACCGCTCACGCGGCTCGCCGAGAACAACCGAACGAGGAGATCTCTCTTGCTGGATGATCATAGCCGTCTGGCCCGCGCCGTGCATCAGCCTGCGCTCGTCCGCCTGCACCGTGCGCTGAGCCGCCTGCGATCCGCATTGACCGTCATGAACACCGGAGCGCATCCGGACGACGAGATCAACGGCATGCTGTCAGCCCTGCGCTTTGCCATGGGAATGCGCGTGGTGGTTGCCTGTTCGACGCGCGGGGAAGGAGGACAGAATGCCTTGGGGCCTGAGCGCGGTGCCGCCCTCGGCGTGCTCAGAACCGCTGAAATGGAGGAAGCCGCCCGTCGCATGGATGCCGACGTGGCATGGCTCGGCCATGGGCCGGACGATCCGGTTCACGATTTCGGCTTCTCCAAGAACGGCGAGGATACCCTGCGGAGATGGGGCGAGGAGCGCATCGTCGAGCGTCTCGTTCGAGCGTATCGACATTACCGGCCCGACATCGTCATCCCGACATTTCTGGATGTCCCCGGGCAGCACGGTCATCACCGCGCCATGACGCGTGCAGCCGAAAAAGCATTCTTCATGGCAGCCGACCCGGCAGCATTTCCGGAGCACGGTAAGCTGGGCCTTCGGCCGTGGCAGATCTGCAAGTTCTACCTCCCCGCATGGTCGGGAGCCGGCTATGCCTATGACGACGAAGTGCCGCCACCGCCCGCGACGCTGAGCGTCCAGGTTTCAGGCGGAGATGAGGTGACCGGTCTCGCGTATCGGCAGCTTGGCGAGTGGTCGCGTGCTGCGCATGCATCCCAGGGGATGGGCATGTGGCGCGACGATCCGGTCGACCAATGGAGCCTTCACCTGAAGCTGCGCGCGGGCGGCTCATCTGTCGCAGAGCGCGATATCCGGGATCATCTCCCTGTAAACCTTGCCGATCTTGCCGCCGTCCACACCCTGCCCGAAGCAGTCGCTTTGAAGTTGCGGGAAGCGCAGGACCATATCGATGCCGCGATAGTGGCATTTCCCGACAGGACACGGATCGTCAAGGCACTCAGTTGGGCGGCATCCCTGAT
This sequence comes from Microvirga ossetica, assembly GCF_002741015.1. Lineage (NCBI taxonomy): Bacteria > Pseudomonadati > Pseudomonadota > Alphaproteobacteria > Hyphomicrobiales > Methylobacteriaceae > Microvirga > Microvirga ossetica. The sequence goes on from NZ_CP016616.1 coordinate 3,483,735, forward strand.
CGAAGAGACACGAGATGGACTTGCGCGCAACGTCATCGATCAGATCGGGCATAGGCTCGACCGTAAGCTGCGGGAGATCGACGCCGCCATTTTCGAGGCGAGCGCCAGCGGAGCTCGCGCGATCTTCAAGGGCGCGTCTCATCCAGGATCCAAGCCGGTGCTCGAGGTCCGCATCGATGCGCCCGGCCTTGCTGACCTGACGATTGATCCAAGGCTTCCCGACGAGGTTTCAATCGCGGAGGTTTCCCGCAATTCGGTACGTACCGACTACACCGTCGAGATCCCCGCATCCATATCCCTGACCGAGAATTATGCCGCAGCTTTCGATCCACTGGGAGGAAACGGTCCGGCCAGCATCCGCATCTCCGGCGAGATCGACGGACGCGTCGTCAGGGTCGATCTGGACCCGGAAGAGCCGTTCACGATTGGCCCCGCGCAATCTTTGTCTCTCGATCCGTCGACCGCGATCGTCAGGATCGGGACGCCGACGTCGAGCATTCCTATTCGATCCGTCGGCGCGGACGCGACGGGCTGGCAGGCGCCGGAGGGATGGATTGTGCGGCGACAAGAGGGCAAGTGGGTCGTTGAGTCGCCGGAGAGACCTGTCGCCGGTCTTGCCACGCTCGTTCCGACGGTGGATGGCCGGCCTGCAAGCGCTGCGAGGACGATCGCCTATCCTCATATTCGGCAGCGCACCTTCGTTGCGCCGACGGATCTCAGGATCCTCACTCTCGATGTCGCTTTGCCTCCCGGTGCACGCATCGGATATGTGGGAGGCGGGAGCGACAATGTCGGTGTGCATATGCGCCGGCTCGGGCTCGACGTCACGGATCTCGGAGAGGCCGACCTGACGACGGGTTCGCTTGCGGACTTCACCACCATCGTCGTCGGCATCTTCGCGTTTGGTCTCAGACGCGGCCTCAAGGCTGCGACCGACAGGATGCATCGGTTCGTGGAGAAGGGCGGCCATCTGGTGACGCTCTATCACCGTCCCACCGATGCCTGGGATCCCGAGCGGACACCGCCTCGCCGTCTCGTCATCGGTTCACCCTCGCTTCGGTGGCGCGTGACCGATCCGGCCGCACCCATCACGGTTCTGCAACCGGACAATTCCTTGCTCACCTATCCGAACCATATCGAAGCGGGTGACTGGCAAGGGTGGGACAAGGAGAGAGGTCTCTATTTCGCGGCCGAATACGATGCTGCCTACGAAGAGTTGCTGTCCGTGAACGATGTAGGCGAACAGCCGCTCAAGGGTGCGCTGGTCTCCGCTCACATCGGCCAGGGCCGCCACACCCATGTGGCGCTGGTGCTGCATCATCAGCTGGACAAGCTGGTTCCCGGCGCCTTCCGTCTTCTGGCCAATCTGGTTCAGCCTGCCTGAGAGGACATGGCTACCGAACCAGAAACCGGCCTCATCCGGTCTCCCGTGCCGCTGTGGAGCAGTGCGGGATGGCTGCTGCTCGACATGGCGCTGGTGACCGTCATGCAGGCCATCGTCAAAGCCGAAGGAGAGACCTACCCCGCGATCCAGCTTGTCTTTCTCCGCTCGCTTGTCGGATTCGTTTCTGTAGCGCCGTTGGTATGGCGTCACCGCGCCAAGCTGACGAACCTGTCGAACATTCGCGGGCATCTCACGCGCGTCGGGTTCAACTCGATCGCATTGACCCTCAATTTTGCCGCCTTCGCCGCGTTGCCGCTCGCCTTGGTGACGGCGATCGGGTTCATCCGGCCACTCGCGCTTCTGGTGATGGCCTCGATCCTGCTGGGAGAGAACGTCAGCAGGATACGCTACCTCTTCACGGTACTGGGCTTCATCGGTGTCATCATCATGGTGCGGCCGGATGCGATCTCCTGGAACATGGGATTGATCGCGGCTTTCGGATCGGTGTTCTTCGGCTCCCTTGCCGTGGTTCAGACGAGGCGGCTCGCCGGCGAGAACACCGTCGTCCTGATGCTCTTCTATACAGTGGGGTTGACTCTGCTGACGTCGATCCCGGCCGCTCTCGTGTGGGTTCCGATCCCGTATTCCGAGGCACCGAACATCATTCTCGTCGGCGTTCTGGCCCAGCTCGGCCAATATTGCTGGCTGCAGGCCTACCAGAAGCAGGAAGCACGGCTTCTCGCGCCGCTCGGCTATCTCTCGATCATCTTTTCCGGCTTGGCGGGCTGGTTTTTCTTCGCGGAAATCCCGTCGCTGTCCCTGTGCCTCGGCGCCGTCATCGTCGTCCTAACTACGCTGTCGGCCACGCCCGTTGAGCGCTGGCTCAAGAGCAGGCGGTGAGCCCGGGACGAGGTGATGTTAGGGGTACGCAAAACAACGCCATCCCCCACGAGGCCCAATAGAGAAAGCAGGAGCCGCAGTCTTGCTAGCTTGAGCCAAAGCTTTGTCGTGCCGGGACATCCTTCGGAACGGCCCGGAGCACCGCGGCGTTCTCACCGGAGGAGAATGTCATGCCGACAAAGCTGCCGAATGAGAGAGAAATGCGTCAGCCGGGATCGATGGAACTCGATCCGGCCGGCGAGGGCGTCGCCATCGAGGAAACGCAGCGGCTGATCGCTTCCAGCAAGGTCGAGGGTACGCCGGTGTTCAATCGGGCAGGGGAGCAGCTGGGAACGGTGTATAATTTCATGGTCGACAAGGTTTCTGGCCAAGTCGCCTATGTCGTCATGAGCTTCGGTGGGTTTCTCGGCATCGGAGAGAGCTATCATCCGCTCCCATGGCGGGCGCTGACGTATGACACGCGGCTTGGCGGCTATGTGGTGGACATCGACAAGGACCGGCTCTCGGGCGCTCCCCGATATGAGGCCGGAGAGGACCCATTCATGGATGACGAATACGGCGCCAGAGTCGACGCTTATTATCGGACGACGCCGACGGCCTGATCCTGCTTCGCACCCCGTCAAGGAAGGTCAGGCAGGGCTAGCGGTGTGATCCGGAATCCTCGGCTCTGACGCGTCGTGATCATGCCGGACGATCCGCCCAGATCTTTGACCTCCCAAACCACGATGAGGTTCGGTCCCGGCCTTGTAGGTATGGGCTCGGCCAAGTCGGCGAGAATGGAGCCGGTGATATCCCGATGCCGCCGATAGGCATCGGGCTGCAAGCCGAAGAGCGCCTTCCTCATCCAGGCGTCTTTCGCTATTTCCGAGGCGTGACCGTCGCTCGAAAGCGCTACAAGCTTGACGTTGCCGATCGCCTTGATCTGCCGATTGAGAATGACATCGGCCTTGGATCCGTCGCATAGGTCCCTGCCGCGATGAACGTCTTGCCGCCGTTCGCGGTAGCGACGGTCCACAGATGGTGGCCTTGGGCCAAGTCTTCCGCTCCGCTGAGAGCGGGAAGAGTAATTGCAATGCAAAGCAAGACAATTCGGATCGCATAGCCGCGAACAGAGGCGAGCAAAAGCATTGTAAGCTCCACTAATGGCCTACCTCTAACGTGGTAGACGACTTCCCGTCTCCAGAAAAACTAAGGGATCATTCCTGATTGACTTGGATATTTGAGATTTCATTCCGGTATGAATGGAGCAGCGAAAAGGATATCATTTTGGAAACCCAAGGGATCCGCTGTGTACCAATCCGGGGACGGCGCCAGTGCCTTCGACATTCAGATCGATGCTGCAGAGGCGTCGAGTCGTGGTGCTGACCCGGATTCCCCGATCCTTTTTCCCGATAAGGATCTGCTTTTCACCGCAGACTTTAAAAAGTCAGGTGACGATCTTCTCCTCCTCGGTCACGAGACGAAGGCCGTCATCCTCGGCTACTTCAAGGATGAGCGGCGCCCAGGTCTCGCAACACGCGAAGGGGCAGGTCTCAGCGGCGCAACGGTCGATGCTCTGGCAGGGCCGGATTCACCAGGACAATATGCGCAAGCGACGGGTGCGGCAGCTGGATTGTTGGCCATCGGACGTGTTGAGAAGGCATCTGGGGCCGTCACCGTCTTGCGCAATGGTGTATCGATAGACTTGCGCCTCGGAGATGCGGTCACCAAGGGCGATGTGGTGCAGACGGGCTCGAACGCGTCACTCACGATCAAGTTCAACGATGGAACAGTCTTCAGCCTGTCGTCCAATGCCCGCATGGTGCTGAACGACATGGTCTACGCCGCAGATGCGAGCGCGAATTCGGCGTTGTTTACGCTCGTCCAAGGCGTCATCGGGTTTGTTGCAGGGCGGATTGCAAAAACCGGCGATCTCAAGGTCGACACTCCCGTGGCCACCATGGCGATCAGGGGAACGGCCATTCACACCGAGATCTCGGCGTTCAGCGGCGAGACACGGTTCTCGCTCCTCACCGAACCCGATGGAACGGTGGGCTCGTTCGTTCTTCTGGACCGGACCAATCCCTCGCGGGTGATCGCGTCGATCACGGATCCGCGGGTCTCGACGCTCCTGACACCTTTAGCTGGCACCGACCCGCGCATCACGCAAGTGACGAAATCTACCGACGAGATCCGGGGCGAGAACGATCTGGTGAGGGACCTCTTTCAGGTATTCTCGCCCGAGCCTCAGAGGCGGGGCAGCAGCGATCCCAATGATGTCCCCATCATCCCCGTGAATTTGCCGGAGAAGGCAAGTCCGCCGGATCCTTCGCAATTTGCCGTTACGCCCTTCGCTCGAGAACGTGCGACATCCCGGGATATTGTCGTCCCCTCTTCCCCGACCGTGCCGGAAGCGATCCGCGGCAGAGCCGTCGAGGATGGACCGCTCACACGGCTGAGCGCACTGACGGACGCAGTAGCGTCGTCCGAGGCCATCATCGTTCTCCTGCCGGCGAACCTGCCGCCCGGCGTGCGGTATCTCGCCGGCACGCGAAGCTTCTCGCTGGACCCGTCGCATCCGGCTTATCAGCATCTCGGCGCAGGAGAGAGAGAAGTTGTCACGATAGCCTACAATCTGTTGGCCGAAGACGGCACCCGCGTTCCCGCATCGGCGTCCTGGACCGTTACAGGGGAGAACGACACTCCCGTTGCCGTCGGAGATCGTATCGCCGCGGTTAGCGATGCCGGCCGCACGCTCCTCGCGGTGAGGAGCAACGACCGGGATGTGGACGGCGATGCCGTTCGCGTCGTTGCCTGGACCGAGCCGTTCGAAGGCTCCGTCTTCCGGAACTCCTCCGGCGAGTTGGTCTTCGATCCCGGTAACGGTTTTCGAGCTCTCAGTGTCGGCCAAACTGCAACCGTGTCCTTCAGCTACACGCTTTCCGATACCAATGGAGCGACAGATACCGCCAATGTCACTCTGCAGGTTCTGGGGCAGAACGACGCTCCCGTTGCCGCAGATGATCATATCGCTGCGGTCGACGAGGCAGGTCAAAAGCTCCTTGCAGTGAGGAGCAACGACCGGGATGTGGACGGCGATGCCGTTCGCGTCGTTGCCTGGACCGGGCCGTTCGAAGGCTCCGTCTTTCGAAACTCCTCCGGCGAGTTGGTCTTCGATCCGGGTGACGATTTTCTGGCTCTCAGTGCCGGCCAAACCGCAACCGTGTCCTTCAGCTACACGCTTTCCGATAGCAACGGAGCGACAGATACCGCCAATGTTACTCTGCAGGTTCGCGGGACAGGCACTTTCACATCGCCTAGTCAGTCGGATTCCGAAGGTGCAGTTCTCGGCTTCAACGGTCAGCCGGTCTCGCTGACCGTCGATGCGCCATCGGCGACCACAACCTCAACAGCAAATCTCGGCCTGGTCATCGGTCTCGGGCCGGTTCTGCAGCCGCAAATGAATATCGTCTACCTGATCGACATCTCAGGCAGTACGTCCGACACCTTCGATGGGACGCCGGTCGGCGACCTCAACGGCGACGGAGCTACCAATACTGTCCTCGATGCGGAGATCGCGAGCTTGATCGCTTTGACCGATCGGGTCCGGGGGCTCGGATTTTCGTCCGCGGATGTCTCGATCACGGTGATTCCCTTCAACGGCGCCGCCGATCCGGCAAATGTGACAGATGGAGGCGCCGTGAATGCGGCGACGTTCAGTCTCGGCCAGACAGGCGATGCTGCGATCGCAAATTACCTGAGAGATCTGGATGCCGGAGGACAAACGAATTTCGCCGATGCCCTGAGAGCGGCCAATGACCGGCTTGGAAGCCTCGATCAAGGAGGAGAAAGCAACTTCCTCTACTTCCTTTCCGACGGTGCCGGGCAAGGCTCGATCGAGGATGAGATCGCGACGTTGAATGATCTTTATGGAGCGACGATCACCGCCCTTGGCGTCGGCGAGAACGCCAATCTCTCCCGGCTCGACGCGATCGACAACACGGGTGGAGCCTCAGTCCTGACCTCGCCCGAGCAGATCGATATCTCGGTGCTCGGAAGGCCGCTTCCGAGCGGGACCGTTACTGACATCGATGTCTTCGTCAATGGAAGGGAAATCGTCGAGATCGGTCCGGAGGATCTTGTTGCGACCCGCAATGGCTTCGCCCTCAATGCCTCGATCGGCGAGCTAAGCCGGCTTGCCGGAGATGGCAACGTCGTGTCGGCAACCATCACCTTCTTAAGTGGGGAAACTCTTTCGGCGCAGTTGAACATCGCGGGCGCTCTGCCCCGCTCCACCGATCTCATCCTGTGAGGATACGATGCATCGCGTGACGTATCCGTCCAAGTCGATCGAGGTTTTCGTCCAACAGGAGATGCGACATAGGCCCAGCGGATTTCGGGCCGGAATGGAATGGGCCTGCTGCCCATTGGAACGACCATTGTGATCGCTCTGCTGAGAAGAAAGACGCGCTATTTCGGAGCCGGGCGAATCCTCGGCCTCCTGCTTCTCGTGAGCCTTCTGGCATTGCGGGTCTGGGATCCCGGTCTTACAGAAACCATCCGCCTGAAATCCTTCGACATCTATCAGCTGATGTATCCGCGCGTGGCGCGCCAGGAGCTTGCTGCGGTCGTCGACATCGACGAGCGGAGCCTGCAGGCTTTGGGGCAATGGCCATGGCCGCGCACGGTGATGGCGGAGATGGTTTCGAAGATCGTCGAGCATGGTGGCACGGTCATCGGCTTCGACGTGCTCTTTCCGGAGCCGGATCGCAGCTCGCCTGAAGTCGCTGCCGAGACGTTCCAAGGCCTTGACCCGACGACGCGAGAGACGCTCCGACAGCTGCCTGGCAACGATGCCGTCTTCGCGGAAGCCATTCGTCGGTCCAAGGTTGTGCTCGGGCAATCGGGCTATCGTGTCGCGGGAGGTGCTCCGATCGCGCATCCGCCTATCCAGACCGGAATCGCCACGATCGGCCCCGATCCACGTCTTTACCTCGTCGACTTTCCGCATCTGTTGCGGAATCTTCCCCTTCTTGATGGGGCGGCGGATGGGCATGGCATCTTTTCCATCATACCCGAGAGGGATGGCGTCGTCCGCCGCGTGCCGGTCGTTGCGGTTGCCGACGGCACGATCGTACCATCCCTTTCGCTCGAGATGCTTCGCGTCCTGACCGGATCGAGTGCCGTCCTTATCAAAAGCGATGCCAGCGGCGTCCGGAGTGTCGGTGTCGATGCCATCGAGATCCCCACCGACGGCAAGGGCCGCGTCTGGGTCCACTTCTCGCCGCCCAACCTGGGCAGGTACGTGTCCGCGATCGATCTTCTGCAGGGGAGAATTCCCGCCGGCAGCCTTGCCGGGAAAATGGTTCTGATCGGAACCTCCGCCGCCGGTCTGCTCGATCTCAAGGTCACCCCGATCCACCCGGCGCTGCCTGGGGTCGAGCTTCATGCACAGCTTCTGGAGAGCGCCCTCACCGGGGCGACGTTGAGCCGGCCGAGCTATACCGCCGTGATCGAGCTCGCGCTGGCGACGATTCTGAGCCTGATCCTGATTGTCTTCGCACCGAGGATGAATGCGGGAACGCTGTTCCTCCTCGGCGGCACGACCGCAGTCGTGACCTTAAGCCTGTCCTGGTACTGCTTTACGTTTGTCGATCTTCTGATCGACTGCACCTTTCCCTTGATCGCGAGCTTTCTGGTTTATGCGATTCTGGTATGCACGAACTACATGAGCGTGTCGGCAGACCGTTTCCGGATCAGATCGGCCTTCAATCAATATCTCTCTCCCGATCTGGTCGAACAGCTGGCGCAGTCGCCGGAAAAGCTGGCTCTTGGCGGAGAGCAGCGCGAGCTGACGGTGCTCTTTTCCGACGTTCGTGGCTTCACGACCATCTCGGAACTCTACAAGGACGACCCACAGGGACTGACAACTCTCATCAACCGGCTTTTCACGCCGTTGACGAAGGACATCATCGAGCGCCGCGGGACCATCGACAAATATATGGGCGATGCCGTGATGGCCTTCTGGAATGCCCCGCTGGACGATCCTTGCCACGAGATGAACGCATGCGAGGCGGCCTTCGCGATGCTGGAAAGTCTCGACGAACTGAACGAACAGCGTCAGAGCGAGACCGTCGGCATTCATCCACCCCCGCCGCTGAGGATCGGCATCGGCCTGAATACCGGCCAATGCGTGGTCGGCAATTTCGGATCGGAGCTTCACTTCAACTATTCCGTCATCGGCGACCCGGTCAATCTGGCATCCCGTCTTGAGGGACTGACAAAGCATTATGGCGTTTCCATCATCATCGGAGAGAAAACCGCCCAGGCCGTTCAGTCGCAGTTCGCGGTTCTCGAGATCGACCATCTCCAGGTGAGGGGGAAGTGGGAATTGGAGCGCATCTTTACGCTCCTGGGCCGTGCTGAGGTGGCCGGAAGCTCCGCCTATCTGACCTTGAATGAGCGAAACAGCGCGATGCTTGCCGCGTATCGCGCCGCAGAATGGTCGCAGGCACTCGAAATGATCCTTTTGTGCAAGGAACTCGGCAAGAGTTTCGGTCTCGACGACTACTACGATCTCTATGTTCAGAGGATCCGGCACCTGATCGATACGCAGGCATCGTCCAGCTGACCGGAAATCATTGAAGCGACGTATGGGCCAGATCGAGGGCGGCGATCTCCTCGTCCGTGAAAAGGCGCGAACGGGTCAGGAAGCGGATCCCGCGGCCGTTCTCGAGGGAGAACATGCCGCCCTTGCCCGGAACGACATCGATATTCAACTGCGTGTGCTTCCAGTACTCGTACTGGGACGGGCTCATATAGAACGGCGCTCCGCCGATATGGCCGAGCAGGACATCCTCGTCGCCGACGATGAAGTCCCCTTGGGGATAGCACATGGGCGAGGAACCGTCACAGCAGCCGCCCGACTGGTGAAACAGCACCGGGCCATGCTCATTCCGCAGGGTCGCGATCAGATCGAGCGCCGCAGGGGTTGCCGTCACGCGTGGAATGCTATCGTCATTCATCCGGATCGATCCCTCATCATGATCCGAGCGGGATATTGAAGACCCGTCCGGTAGACCCTGCCCCTGGCGATTGTCTTCTCCCAGGGGCAGGATTGTGGACTATCAGAAGAAGCCAAGCGCCTTGCTGCTGTAGCTGACCAGCAGGTTTTTGGTCTGCTGATAGTGATCGAGCATCATCTTGTGCGTTTCGCGGCCGATGCCGGATTGTTTGTATCCGCCGAATGCCGCATGGGCCGGATAGGCATGGTAGCAGTTCGTCCAGACGCGTCCCGCCTGGATGGCACGGCCGAAGCGATAGGCGCGATTGCCGTTGCGGGTCCAGACGCCGGCGCCGAGGCCATAGAGGGTGTCATTGGCAATCGCCAGAGCGTCGTTCTCGTCCTTGAACGTGGTGACGGAGACGACCGGTCCGAAGATTTCCTCCTGGAAGACACGCATGCGGTTGTGGCCCTTCAGGACGGTCGGCTTCACGTAGTATCCGCCGGCGAGATCCCCAGGGAGGTTGTTGCGCTCGCCGCCGGTCAGCACCTGCGCACCTTCCTGCTTGCCGATGTCGATATAGCTGAGGATCTTCTCAAGCTGCTCGCTGGAGGCCTGGGCGCCGATCATCGTCGAAGGATCGAGCGGGCTTCCCTGCTTGATCGCCTCGACGCGCTTGAGCGCCTTCTCCATGAACTTGTCGTAGATCGATTCCTGAACCAGGGCGCGGCTGGGGCAGGTGCAGACCTCGCCCTGATTCAGAGCGAACATCACGAAGCCCTCGATCGCCTTGTCGAGATAGTCGTCGTCCTCCGCCGTCACGTCGTCGAAGAAGATGTTGGGCGACTTGCCGCCAAGCTCGAGCGTCACGGGGATCAGGTTCTGGCTCGCATATTGCATGATCAGGCGGCCGGTGGTCGTCTCGCCGGTAAACGCGATCTTGGCGATGCGCGAACTCGAGGCAAGCGGTTTTCCGGCCTCCAGGCCGTAGCCGTTGACGATGTTCAGGACGCCGGGCGGCAGCAGGTCGGCCACCATCTCCGCCCAGACAAGGATCGAGGCCGGCGTCTGTTCTGCCGGCTTGATGACGACGCAGTTGCCCGCTGCAAGGGCCGGAGCCATCTTCCAGGCTGCCATGAGGATCGGGAAGTTCCAGGGAATGATCTGACCGACGACGCCGAGCGGCTCATGGAAATGATAGGCGACCGTATCGTGGTCGATTTCTGCGACCGAGCCTTCCTGGGCCCTGATGCAGGCGGCGAAATAGCGGAAATGGTCGATGGCGAGCGGCATGTCGGCTGCGGTCGTCTCGCGGATCGGTTTGCCGTTGTCCCAGGTCTCCGCCAGGGCCAACGTGTCGAGATTGGCCTCCATGCGGTCGGCGATCTCGTTGAGGATGCGTGCCCGTTCGGCGGGCGCCGTCTTGCCCCAGGCATCCTTAGCCGCATGGGCCGCATCCAGCGCCTTTTCGATGTCGTCCTTGTCGGAGCGGGCGATCTCGCAGACCGGCTTTCCGGTAATCGGCGACGTGTTCTCGAAATAGCGGCCGTTGACAGGCTCCACCCATTGCCCGCCGATGAAGTTGCCATAGCGCTCTTTGAACGGCACATGCGAGAGTGTCAGGAATTCTGGCTTGTTCATGTGGTTTCCTCCCGGGATGTACAGGCCCTGCTGAGCAAATGTCGTGCCAAGCCGTTGTATCGCGAAGCAGCATTCATTTCGCGTCGCGGTAACCTGTTGGGCACGAAAGGGGTCATTCAAGACTTGATGTGTCGACCTTTCGCGGACTTCTTTTTGCCTCAGCTTCGCCTATCATGAACTCTGTCGCGGAGAAACTCTGTCGCGGAGAGAAACGCATCTGCAACACATGTTGCAATTTGCGACACCGGGATAGGAGGACGCCCTTGTCGCCAGATCCGATCCAGCACGCTCGCCGGCACTTCTTCTCGAAGGAAGCCGTTCCGGGTGGTCTCGTTTCACAATCCATCCTCCGGTCGTGGACCCGGTGCCAGGCCCTCGGCCTCGAGGGAAGGGCGAACGCGCTGCCCGAGCCGGTCACAGCCTACGAATTCGCCATTACGGCGGAGGAGGCCGAGAGCTTCAGGCGCCTCTGCCGGCCGGAAGTGGAGGCGCTCTATGCGGACGCGCAGGCGACGGACAGCATCGTCATCCTGACCAATGCCTCAGGCCTCATCCTCGACACCGTCGGCAGTCTCGACTTCGCTCAGCGCGCTGCCCAGGTGGCTTTGCGGCCGGGTGTGCCCTGGAGTGAGCAGATTGTCGGGACCAATGCGATCGGAACCTCCCTGGCCGAAGGCTGCCCTATCGAGGTGCGCGGCGCAGAACATTATCTCGAATGCAACCGGATCCTGAGCTGCTCGGCCATTCCGATTCTCGGTCCGCAAGGCAACGTTCTCGGCGTTCTGGATCTCTCCGGTCCTGCCGAGACGCACCATGCCCATGCACTGGGTCTCGTGACGCTCGCTGCCGCGCAGATCGAGCACAGGCTCTTCGATAGGGCGTTCAGGGAGGCGGATGTCGTCCGGCTCCACGTCGATCCAGCCATGCTCGGCACCGCACGGGAGGGCATTCTTGTTTTCGAGGACGGATGTCTCAAGGCTGCCAACCGGCGCGGTTTGAAGCTGATCGGCCGAAGCTTCGATGCTCTCGGCAGAGTGACATGGAGCGATCTGTTTCGAGACAGGCTGACAGATCTTGCCGATGGTGGAAGTTTCAAGAACCAAAACGGAACCGCGCTGGTTGGCCGGCTTGACGGGTTCGAGAGGTCACCTGCGCCGCCCCGCCGGTCGACACGTGGAATGACGTTCGCCGTGCCGAAGCCGATCTTCGACGCCGAAACGGCGAAGGCCCTGGAACGTGCCGTCCGGCTGGTCGATGCCGCGGTTCCCGTTCTCGTGCGGGGAGAAACGGGGACGGGCAAGGAAGTCTTCACCCGTGCGGTTCACGCGAGAAGCCTGCGTTCCGGCAAGCCTCTGGTCGCCGTCAATTGCGCGGCCCTGCCCGAGACACTCATGGATGCCGAGTTCTTCGGCTATCGATCCGGCGCATTCACTGGAGCAAGGCCCGGCGGATCGAAGGGCTATTTGCGGGAAGCCGATGGCGGCGTGCTCTTCCTCGATGAAATCGGCGATATGCCGCTTTCCTTGCAGACGAAACTCCTGCGCGCGCTGCAGGAGAGGGAAATCGTTCCCCTGGGTGGGGGGCAACCGGTTCCCATCGATTTCATGCTGATCTGTGCGACCAACAAGGATCTGTGGGAACGCGTTCAGGCCGGCAGTTTCCGATCGGATCTCTATTTCCGTATCGCGCAGTACACAATCGCATTGCCTTCGCTTCGCAGTCGTGCGGATCGTGCGCAGCTGATCGATGAGCTATGGAGTTCTGTCGGAGGAAGAGCCAATGGAATCGCTCTCAGCCCGGAATGCCGGAATGAGCTTTCCAGTTATGAATGGCCCGGAAATTTTCGACAGTTGGTCGGTTGCCTGAGGGCGATGCTGGCACTCGGCGAGCCGGGGGATGTGCTGACGGCCGATGCCCTGCCTCCGGATGTCCGCCGCCGTGGGGATGATGTCGACTCTAAAGCCCCAATGTCCAAGAGCGGGACGCTGTCCACCCTCGATGCCATTACCGTCACGGCCATGCACGAGGCCCTCGCAGCGGCGAAAGGAAACGTTTCGCGGGCCGCGCGCCAGCTCGGCGTCAGCCGAAGCACGCTCTACCGACGCATGCAAAGCTAGAGCATTTTTCGACGAAATGACTCCGGTTCGTCGTCAAAAAATGCGGCAAGCCAAAGAAGAGAGGTGATTCCACGCAAGTGGAAACAGCTCTGGGTCGTGCTCCAGTCATCGGAAGTCCCGCGTGGCCACTTTGATGATGGGCTCCTTGCTGCCCGGGCCTTGAGACAGATGTGGAGCATCGTCGCGATTGGCGACAGAGCGCAGAAGGTCCGACAGATCGATGAGGTATTCTGCGACCAGATGGGTCACATCGCCCTCCCGTTGAAGCCGACCGCGACAGCCGATCATGCCGGATGAGAGGATCAGGCGCCGATGCTTCTCGTAGAGGGATGTCCAGATCACGAGGTTGGCAACATCCGTCTCATCCTCGATGGTCATGAACATCACCCCCTTGGCGGAACCCGGCTTCTGGCGCACGAGAACGAGGCCGGCGACGGTGATGCGCTGGCCGTGGCGAATGCTTTTGAGAGCGGCACAGGGAATGATGCGGCGGCGGGCCAGCTCTTCGCGTAGGAAAGCAACGGGATGACGTCTCAGGGTGAGGCCCTTCGAGAGATAATCCTCGACGACTTCACGTCCTGCCTTCATCGGTGTCAGGGAGACCTCCGGTTCGACCGCTTCCGGGCGGAATTGCTCATCGCGCTCGTCCGCTGCCGTGAAGAGGGCAAGCTGGGTGTCGCCTAATCCCTTGATCTTCCAGAGTGCATCACGGCGATTGAGACCGAGGGACCCGAAGGCATCGGCCTCTGCCAAGCGCTCGAGGGGGGCGACGTGCAGTTTTGCCCGAAGCCAGAGATCCTCGATGGACGAGAAGGTCTTGCCGCCGCGTGCCTCGACGATCGCATCGCCGTCGGCTTTGGACAGGCCCTTGGCCATCCGAAGCCCGAGGCCAAGGGCGAAGCGATCCTCGCGGCGGGTTCGCTCCAGCCTGCAGTCCCAATGCGAGAGATTGACATCGACGGGCCGAACCTCGACGCCGTGCTGCCCGACATCGCGAACGATCTGCGCCGGCGCGTAGAAGCCCATGGGCTGCGCATTGAGGAGGGCGCAAGCGAACACATCCGGATGGTGGCATTTCATCCAGGACGAGGCATAGGCGATCAGGGCGAAGGAGGCGGCATGGCTTTCGGGAAAGCCGTAGGAGCCGAAGCCTTCGAGCTGCCTGAAGATGCGCTCGGCGAATTCCCGCGGATAGCCACGGCCCTGCATGCCTTGAAGCAGCTTGGTCCGGAATTTCGAGACGTCGCCCTTGGCTTTGAAGGTTGCCATGGCCCGGCGCAGCTGATCGGCCTCCGAGGCCGTGAATCCTGCGCATTCGATGGCAATGCGCATAGCCTGTTCCTGAAAGAGTGGGACACCGAGCGTCTTGTGTAGCACTCGTTCCAGTTCCGGAAACAGATAGGACACCTCCTCGCGGCCCTCTCGTCTGCGGATATAGGGGTGAACCATATCGCCCTGGATCGGCCCGGGCCGAACGATCGCGACCTCGATCACGAGATCGTAGAGATTTCTTGGCTTCAGCCGCGGCAGCATTGCCATCTGCGCCCGGCTTTCGATCTGGAACACGCCAAGCGTATCCGCACGACAAATCATGTCGTAGGTTTCAGGATCGTCTTGCGGGATCGAAGCCAAGTCGTGGCTGGTGTTCTTGTGCCTTTGCAGGAGCTCGAAGGAGCGGCGCATGCACCCGAGCATGCCTAGGCCCAGCACGTCGACCTTCATGAATTTGAGGATCTCGATGTCGTTCTTGTCCCACTCGATGACCTGCCGGTTCTCCATGGCGGCCGGCTCGATCGGCACGAGATCGTCGAGCCGGTCCTGCGTCAGGACGAAGCCGCCCGGATGCTGCGAGAGATGGCGCGGGGCGCCGATCAGGTCGTGCGAAAGCTCCAGGGTCAGGCGAAGACGCGGATCGTCGAGATTGAGGTTCAGGTCCTTGAGATCGTTGTCGCTGACACCCTCCGTGCTCCAGCCCCGCACGAGTCCGGACAGAGCGCTCGTCACATCCTCCGGCACTCCCAACGCCTTGCCGACTTCGCGCACCGCACCGCGGGTGCGGTAGCAGATCACGACCGCAGTGAGCGCGGCCCGTGTGCGGCCATAGGTGTCGTAGATCCACTGGATGACTTCCTCGCGCCGCTCGTGCTCGAAGTCGACATCGATATCGGGCGGGTCGTTGCGCTCCTGGGAGATGAAGCGCTCGAAGAGAAGTTCGGAATGGATAGGGTCGATGGAGGTGATGCCGAGCACGAAGCAGACGGCAGAATTGGCTGCCGAGCCTCGCCCCTGGCAGAGAATACCTTGGCTCCGAGCAAAGTTCACGATGGAATGGACGGTCAGGAAGTACGGAGCGTAGTTCAGGTTCCTGATCAGGGTAAGCTCGTGCTTCAATTGCGAGATAGTCTGCTCCGGTAGATCCTTGCCGTAGCGACGCTCGGCACCCTCCCAGGTCAAGCGCTCCAGCTTCTGCTGTGCTGTCTCGCCGGGCTCCGTCTCGCTTGGATACTGATAGCACAGCTCATCGAGCGAGAACCGGCAGCGCCGGACGATCTCGTTTGTTCGGGCCAGCGCTTCCGGATGCCTTTCGAAAAGGCGCGCCATCTCGGCCGGATCCTTGAGAAAGCGGTCCGCATGCCGTTCGAGACGGAAGCCGGCATCGTCGATGGTGCAGCCCTGGCGGATGCAGGAAACGACGTCCTGCAGCATGCGGCGCGAGGGATGATGATAGAAGACGTCACCCATCGCGATGGTCGGCACGCGTGCGGCCTGAGCGGCCTGCTCGATCTGCCACAGGCGCAGGTGCTCGTTGGGGGCAAACCGGCGGATCAGGGCCATGTAGGCCCGGTCTCCGAAAATGCGCTTCAAGCGCCGCAGATCGATCTGCAAGGCCTCATCCGCATGGTCTCCAAGCAGCACTGCGAGCAGGCCCTCGTTCCAGGCCTCCACATCTTCCCAGGCGAGGCTGCATTTGCCTTTGCCGGCCCGACTCTTGCCGACGCTCAGGAGTCGGCAGAGACGGGAATAGGCGGTGCGATCGGTGGGGTAGACGAGAAGCGATGCGCCGTCGTCGAGATCGAGCCGGCAGCCGACTACGAGGCGCACGCCGGTTTCCTTCGACGCCTCATAGGCCCGCACGATCCCGGCCAGAGAATTGCGGTCGACGATCCCGAGCGCCGGGAGGCCGAGGAGTTTCGCCTGCTCGAACATCTCGCGCGGGCTCGAGGCGCCGCGCAAGAAGGAGAAATGCGTGGTGACCTGAAGCTCGGCATAGGTCATGCGAAGAACCCATGCATCCACCAGCGTCCGCCCTCGGCGGTCGGCGCGTCGCGGAAGAGCCAGAAGCGCGTGCCTTGTTCGCTCTCGACGCGGTAATAATCGCGCAGAGAAAAATGCTCGCGCTCGGATTTCCACCATTCGCCTGTGATGCGCTCCGGCCCGTCGGCTCTGACCACGCGATGACGGACATTGCGCCAGACGAAGAAAGCCGGCGGATGGTCCGGCAGGAGGGCCGTTGCCGTCACAGGTTCGGGTGGATCGAGGAGGCGGGCCGGCCGCGGCAGATCCTCAGGCCAATTGGCATCCGGCATGGGCGCGAGAGCCGGAATGCGCTTCATCGTCCGTTCGGGCACGCGGCTTTCGACCGGAGCGAGGCGATAGACCCGCTTCGGCCCAAGCCGTGTGCTCAACCGATCGACGAGGTGGCTCAAATCCACATTGTCTGCCTCATCCTTCGCCAGTTCCTTCGCTGCGATCTGTCGCTCGCTCAACGGTTCGACCTTGCTGGCCATGAGCGCGGCCGCTTCGATTCCGAAGCCGGGATCGGCCGTCTGCAGGCGCTCGTCGAAGAGCTTTGCAAGATGTCTCGCCTCGCGTGTCGCTTTTGCGGTTCCGATGCGAAAAGCGATGCTGCAGCGGTCGATTCGCTCGAAGACCAGATCAAGGCGGCGGATACCGAGAGATGCCCGCTCAAGATCGCGGCAGAGCCTGTCCGCAAGGCGTCTCACGACGCTTTGCAGATCCTCAAGCCGCCCGATCGGCTCGGCGAAAGTGACACGTCGCACCGGGACATCCTTGGGCATGAGCGGGTTGAGCGGCTCGACGACATGGCCGAAGGCCTGATCGAGCCGGAGCAGGACCTCTTTTCCGAAGCGCCGGACGATCGGAGCGCGGGGCATCGCCGCGAGCTGGCCTACCCGCTCGATTCCAAGACGATGAAGCGCCTCGACCGTCGCCTGCGGCAGGCGCAGAGCCGGAAGCGGCAGGCCTTCAACTGCCTCGATAGAGCGCCCCGGCGGAACGATGACCTGGCTTCCATACCGCACGATGCCCCAGGCCGTGCAAGGTGCATCCGCCACGCAGGCATCCGCCCTAATATTCTGGGAGCGGAGCCGATAGACGAGATTGGTGACGAGCTGCTCCTCGCCCCCGAAGAGGTGAGCCGCGCCGGCGATATCGATCCAGATGCCATCGGGCGGGTTGGCAGCGACGATGGGCGAATATCCGATGCACCAATGTGCCAGTGCAGTGAGGGAGGCTTCGTCCTCCTCCGGCGTCGCATCGACGATATGCAAGCCCGGCACCATGGCTTGAGCATGGGCAATGGTCTGGCCGGGACGCAGGCTAAGGGCGTGTGCCGCCCGATCGACGGCGCCAATCAGGCGGCGGGAGCCTTCTATGCTTGCGGTGACAAGGGGCTCATCTGGCGGTGGCGAGCCTTTGCGGCGCCTGATCCGGTCGGTCGGCCAGGTCGGCAGGTAGAGCGAGACGACCCTTCTCATCGCAAGACTCCAAGATCCATGTATAGGGTCCACCGTTGCGGCAGCGCAGGAGCTCGACCTGCCAGCGCTCCCGGCCGATGCCGGGAGTGGGGATGAGGTCGGATGGGGCAGGGGCAATGCGCCAGCGGGTGACGGCAGCCGTCGGGCAATGGACCAGTTCCTTCTCGGACATCGTCCACCAGCGCCGGATGACCAAGGCGGTCACTCCGGTCGATTCAGCGGCAAGTTGCAGGCGGCGCGACGCTGTCAGCCCCAGGCGCGAAACCTCGCCGACGACGGCTGCGAGCCCCTGCTCGCGCAGGCCTTCCTCCATGAGGGGCAGGATCTCCCGCTCGCGCCTGGCCTCGGCATAGATGACCCGCTTCGGATGCAGGCCCGCGCGCAGGAGACCGGGGGCGAACAGATCCCGGCGCGCCAGGCACCAGAGGACAGGTCCCTGAAGACGGGCCGCAATTCCTGCCGTGAAAAGGGTTGTGCAGCCGGCGAATTCTGAGGCGGGCCCCGCTTCGATCATCTCGTGGAGCGCGCCTCGGGCCAAGCCGCCTCCGGGCAGATGGCCATCGACAGGGCGTAGGCCGAAGGGCAGGGGCCTGGCCTTGTGAGGCGCTCCCACTCGGGCAATCTGCAGCCGCAAATCGGCAAGCCTGTCCTGTCGCCCGAGGTCCATGGATCCGTGCCAATAGCCAATGCCTTGTTGATGATGTTCCTATCATGTTCTCATTTAAGAGTGAGTCAAATACACGCAAAGGTAGCTGTGAATTTTGGGGAGAAGAATGTTTCGTAGAGCTGATGGGGCATCCTGACCGCCCCCAACAGGAGGGATTTTCTGTGGCAGAGAATTGGCCCGTGTCTCTGTCGCCGGGACATCGGAAGCGCCGGTTCCCCCTCGCGAGCAAGGCCCATTCCCGGCAATGACTAAAGAGTCGATCACGAAAACGCCCCGCTTGTCCTGCCGTAAGGGTGCGCTAACATGCTAGTTGGTTCAGGTTCGCGACAGACGAACCGGGCCGGGGAAGAACGTCGCCTTAGGAGGATCAGATGACACGCGTTGCTCGCCTGTCCGCTCTCGCTTTCACCGGCTTCCTGCTTTCATCCGTTGCCGCCATCGCGGCCCCGAAATCGGTCGCCGGACCGGGACCGGATCCGAACTGCTTCAAGCCCTGGAGTGCTCAGACCAAGTACATGCAATGGGACAAGAAGCCCGGGCCCTACCGCATTGCGGTGGTCAACGGCTTCGTCGGCAATACCTGGCGCATCCAGATGATCCAGACCGCCAAGGCCTTTGCCGAGCAGGCCGGGATCAAGGAGAAGATCAAGGAGCTGAAGGTCGTCTCCACCGGCACCGACGTTGCCGCACAGCTCGGCGCCATCGAGGACTTCATCAATCAGGGCTTCGACGCCATCATCACCATTGCCGTGGCGCCCGACGGCTTCGATCGCGTCATTCGCTTGGCCGACCGCAACAATGTGGTGGTCGTCCCGTTCGACAACGTGCTCGATACCGACAAGGTCATGCAGGTGAATGAGGATCAGCTTGAGATCGGCCGCACCTCGGCACGCTTCCTTCTGAAGGAGCTGGGGCAGAAGCGCGATGGCAAGGTTCTCGAAGTGCGGGGCCTCCCAGGCAACTCGGTCGACCGTGACCGTCATCTCGGCTTCCGCGAAGTGATGGAGAAGGAGGGCAAGTTCCAGATCATCGAGGTTGTCGGCAACTGGGACGACGGCACCGCGCAGAAGGCGACCGCCGATGCGCTCGCCGTGCATGGCAAGTTCGAGGCGGTGTTCACGCAGGGCGGCTCCACGGGTTCCGTACGCGCGATGATGGATGCGAAGCATCCATTCGTGCCGATGGCGGGCGAGGGCGAGAATGGCTACCGCAAGCTCATCGCGAAGCATGCGGGCGAGGGCCTGAAAGGCCTATCCTACAGCCAGTCGCCCGGCCTCGTGTCGATCTCCATGAAGGCCGCGCTCTCGGCGCTGGAAGGCAATCCAATGCCGCAGCTCATCTCGGTCCCGATCCCGGTGGTCGATTACACGACGCTCAAGGACAATGTGAACTACTGGTCGAACCTCTCCGACAATTTCTTTGCAGCCAATGAATTCCCTGCCTGCGGCGTGAATGTCACCGCACCGGAAATCATGGCGAAGGATGCCAAGAATACCGAGTAGAAGCATAGGGCCGACACGCGTTCGCTCCTTTCCCGACGAGAGTCGGGAAAGGAGCTTCTTCTTCCGAGCATCGAAGGGGTCCTATGAAACCTGCGCCCTTCTTCGCCCTCGAGAACGTCTCCAAGCGCTACGGGGGAGTTCATGCCTTGCGGAGCGTGGACTTTGCCTGCAGCCGCGGCTCGATCCACGCGGTGCTGGGGGAGAACGGCGCCGGCAAGTCGACGCTCATGAAGATCATGGCAGGCGTCGTGCAGCCGGACGAGGGCCACATGACCCTCGAGGGCATCCCTGTCACGTTTCCCAACCCGGCGGCTGCGAACCGCGCCGGCATCGTTTGCATCTTTCAAGAGCTCTCGCTGATGCCGGAGCTCACGGTGGCTGACAACATCACCCTGTCGAGCCCTCCGCGCCGCTTCGGCCTGATCGATGGACGGGCACAGCGCCGGCGGTCGGAGGAACTGCTCGCCCGCGTCGGCTGCGAGGATATCAACCCATCGACCCGCGTCGTCGACCTTCCGCTGTCCCGTCGGCAGATGGTGGAGATCGCGAAGGCCCTCGGGCGTGATCCCAAGCTTCTCATTCTCGACGAGGCCACCTCCGCGCTCACGGCAGCCGATGTGGACCTGGTCTATCGCACGCTCTTCGATCTGAAAGCGAGTGGCCTGAGCATTCTCTATATCTCCCATCGCATGCACGAGATCGAGGCTCTGGCGGATCGCTGCTCGGTTTTCCGCAACGGACGGCATATCGAGACTTTCGCCAAGGGTACACGAAGCCGCGACGAGATCATCGGGCTCATGATCGGCCGCGAGATCGAAGGGCAGTTCCCGCCGAAGCCTGAGCGACCACGCCCGCCGCCCTTTATCGAGATCCGCGATCTCTCCTGGGAAAACCGCCTCAACGGCGTGACGCTTGCGGCCGGGCGCGGCGAGATCGTCGGCTTGGGCGGCCTTGACGGACAGGGGCAGAAGGAACTGCTGCTTGCCCTTTTCGGAGTGTTGCGAAGTGTGCACGGTACGGTAACGGTCGAAGGCCGAAACCTCGCCATGTCCTCGCCGCGCGCGGCAAAGAGCGGCCGCGCTCACATGGCCCTGGTGCCGGAGGACCGCAAGAGCGAGGGGCTCATTCTCTCGATGTCGATCGCCGACAACCTCGCCATGTCCTCTCTCGGGCGTCTCGCGTTCGGGCCTTTCATCAGCGCGCACCGCACGCGTGAAGCCGTGCGGAGAGCCATCGAGCAGTTGCGGATCAAGATCGGCGATGCGGACGATCCGGTCGCGACCCTGTCGGGCGGAAACCAGCAGAAGGTGGTGATCGCAAAATGGCTTGCCACGGGACCGGATGTGATCCTTCTCAACGATCCGACCCGTGGCATCGATGTGGGCACGAAGCAGGAGATCTACCGTCTCATGCGAGAACTCGCAGACGCAGGCGCCTGCATTCTGTTCTACTCGACCGACTACGAGGAGCTGATCGGATGCTGCGACCGGGTCTCTGTCATGTATGACGGCCGCATCGTTCGCGAACTCGAGGATGACGCGATCACCGAGCGCAATCTGATCGCGAGCGCCCTCAACATCGTCGGGCAGCGGGAGCCGGCTCATGGCTGACGCGGCGCTTAATCCTGCTGCGGTGGAGTCGGTGGAGAGAGCACAAGGGCGACGAGGGAGCCTTGGCCCGCGGCTTCGGCAGCACGCAGGCATTATCGGCGCACTTGCGCTCTTCCTTGTGCTCTACCTCTTTTATCAAGCGAATCATCCTCGCGGCTTCACCGGGCAGGTCCTGATTCAGAACGCCAACGAGGTCTTCGCCCTGGCTCTGGTCTCCATGGCTCAGACGGTGCCCGTGCTCATGGCGGGCCTCGATCTCTCCGTCGGTGCGGTGATGACGCTCGTCGGCTGCATCGCGAGCCATCTCGTGAACGGCAGCCCGGGCGAGATCGTGCTCGGCATTGCGATCTGCATCGCCTCAGGTGCCGCCTGCGGCTTCGCCAATGGCTGCGTGGTGGTCTATGGACGGATCCAGCCGATCATTGCAACGCTTGCCACCAGTGCGATCTATATGGGCTTTGCCCTCATCCTGCGGCCGACGCCCGGCGGCAAGGTGCATGAGGACCTGTCCTGGGCGGTTACGAGCGACGTGAAGGAGTTCGCGGCAACCTTCGGGCTCTTTTCCGATGGCGAGGCCCTCTGGCTGCAGCCTTTCGCCTGGATTCCGGTGCCGCTAATCCTGCTGGCCCTCATCGTCCTTCTGGTCTGGGTGCCGTTCACCCGTTCCGTCACAGGCCGCACGGTCTATGCCATCGGATCCTCCGAAGGCGCGGCCTATATGTCGGGTCTGCCGATCAACCGGGCGAAGCTTGCGGCCTTCACGCTGGCCGGGCTCTTTGCCGGGCTAGGAGGCCTGTTCCTTGCGCTCCAGACATCCTCCGGAAATGCGGACATTCCGCAGGCCGGGGCCTACACGTTGAATTCCATCGCCGCAGTGGTAATCGGAGGCACGTCCCTCGTCGGGGGCAGCGGAAGTGCCATCGGCTCGATGATCGGTGCATTCGTATTGCGCACCATCTCGTTCAACTTCCGCATCTTCGACGTAGCTCCGCTTCTTCAGCCGCTCTTCGAGGGCGTCGTTCTTCTCGCAGCCGTGAGCCTCGGCGGTTTGAAGCTGCTGCGCCTGAAGAACAAGCTCGAGGTGTTCCGGTGAGCAGGACCGCCGCCCCAATACCCGCGCTGCAGGGCTTTCGCCTGAAGCCGGACGACAAGCCTGTGGTCTTCGCAGCCGGTTTCGTGCTGCTCATCCTGCTTGTCGGTACGGGCTATACGATCCTGACGCAGGGCAGCGCGCCGCTCCTGCAGCCGCAATATCTCCTGCAGCAGCTTCAGGTGGGATCCTTCCTCGGCATCGTGGCGGCGGGCCTCATGCTGGTGATCCTGCTCGGCCACATCGATCTCTCAGTGCCCTGGACGCTGACCGCCGCCGCCATGATGGCCACCGCCGTCGGCGGACCATGGGCCATTCCCATGGGCTTGGGGATCGGCCTTGTCGTCGGCATCGTCAACGGGCTCGGCGTCGCGTATCTGCGGGTGCCGTCCATGATCTTCACGCTCGGAATGAACGCCGTGATGCGTGGCCTCATGGTCGCTCATACCGGCGGTTTCGCGCCGCAGACCGCGGCCACCGACCTGATGCAGTATCTCGCGGTCGCCCGCATCGGCGGCGTGATACCGGTCGCGCTCCTCGTCTGGCTCGCGGTCTCGGCATTGGTCGTCGTCATTCTCACGCGCATGACTCTCGGACGCGCGATCTATGCCATCGGCAATCGCGAGCGTGCCGCTTATCTCTCGGGCATCGACACGAACCGCGTGATCCTCATCGCCTTTGCGCTCTCGGGCGCCGCGGCCGGCCTCGCCGGCGTCCTTCTCGCCGGCTATTCCACGAAGGCCTACCAGGGCATGGGCGATGCCTATCTGTTGCCGGCGATCGCCGCCGTGGTGATCGGCGGCACCAACATCCTCGGTGGGCGCGGGCGCTATCTCGGCACGCTCGTGGGCGTCATCCTGATCGTGCTTCTCAACTCGGTGCTCTCCATCATGCAGATGCCCGAGGCCGGAAGGCAGATCATCTACGGCACCGTCATCATCGCGATGCTGCTCGTCTATGGGCGCGGCGAGCGCGTCACCGGTTGAGGCAACGCTACTCGCTCTTCGTCCCTGCGATCATTCGGGCCAGCGCATGATGGCCCGCGAGGCCCGATTGCGCCGCGTATCGAGCGAGGTCGCGATGATCTCATTCGACCGTCGCGCCTTGTCCAATTCCTCGACGAGCCGCTCTGCAACGATCCTTTCCTGTCCGGGATGGAGATTGCAGGGGTCGAGATAGAAGTAGCCATGCTCGACCTCATGGTCGCGCACGATGATCGGCGTCTGTCCGGCTGCGAGAGCATCGGCCAGATCCCAGGCCGTGATATGCGCGCCCTTCGGCTCGATGGCGACCTTGAGACGGTCGAGCGGGTTGTTGGTCGGGTCGGCTTCACGGATCGGGGTCACGCCGGGGCGGCCGGAGAGCGTCTGCTCCCAGAGTTCGAGATAGCGCGTCTCGCGTTCGCGCACCGCCGCATGGTCTCGCTTCTCCCAGGCCTCCAGTGCAGCAATGGTGCCGAGAATGCCCTCCTTGCCGATCTTCATGCCGCGACCGATGCCCATGTTCTGCATGTAGGTCGCGCGAACGAGCTCGGTCCGGCCCGCCACGATGCCGCCGGTCGGGCCGCCGAGGAACTTGTGGGACGAGTAGAGCGCGATATCGGCGCCGGTGGCGAGGAAGCCCTTCAGGTCGTATTCCGACGCCGCGTCGACGATCACCGGCACGCCCCGCGCATGACAGATCTCAACGAACTCCTTGAGCGGGATCTGTCCGTACTGCACCGTATGATGGGACACCACATAAACCGCAGCCGCCGTGCGCTCGTTGATGGCGCCGTTGAGCTGGTAGCCGTGGGCCGATGTCGCCTGTCCGACAGGCACGACCTTCGCGCCGGACAGGCGGATTCCCTGCTCGACCGGTGCGCCATAGCCGACCATATGGCCGGTCATGATCAGCACTTCGTTCTTGAGGCCATCCGTATTGGGAAGCCGCTCGACCGCCGCCAGGTCGCAGCCGGTCATGGCTCCCGCAATCGCGAGCGTGATTGCTGCCGAGCAGGACGCCGTGACGAAGCCGGCCTCGGCGCCGCACAGGCGTGCGATCGTCCGGCTCGCCTTCTTCTGAAGATCGCCGATTTCGACGAATTGCGGCAGAATCGCAGAAACGGTCGCAACAGCCTCCGGGACGACGATGGATGCACCGAGCGACGTCATCGTGCCGGAGACGTTGATGATGGGGCGAAGGCCGAGATCGGGGCGGATGTCATTCTGGGTCATGGGGCTCTTTGTCTCTATGTTTTATGTTGCCGGAATGGCGTTTATTCCATTATTGAGGAAGCGCGTGACGGGAAGCAGCCAATCGTGACGGCAGGCTGCGAATTCCTGAAGATCCGGGAGAAGATCCAGTGGACACCAAGGTTTCCGATATCGCGAAGGCTACGCCCGAGAAGCGCAGCCGTGGCGCGCGCGTCAGCGGCATCGATCGTGCCTTGCAGATTCTGGATTTCCTGCAGGCGGAAATGAAGCCGGTCGGCGCCTATGCCGTCGCGAAGGCTGTAGGGGCGCCGCTTTCGACCGTCTATGTGATCATCGAGGATCTGGTCGAGAAGCGGCTTCTGCAGCGTCGCAACGACGGAACGGTCTGGCTTGGGCCGCGGCTTTATCATTACGGTCTCGCTTATGCCCAGTCCCTCGACTTCCTCAACATCGCGACTCACGAGATGCAGGACCTGTGCAGGGAGGTGGAGGAAACCATTCAGATCTGCGGGCGTGACGGTGACCATATGGTCGTAATGGCCATGGCGGACGGGCCGGGACATTTCCGGGTGACATCCAAGGTCGGCTCGCGCGTGCCGCTGAACTGGACGGCTTCGGGGCGGCTTCTTTTGGGCCACCTTCCCGACGCGGAGCGTCTGGATGTCTTCAGGCACGCGGCGAAGGTGTCGCCCACGGGTCGCGCCAACACGAATCCGGAAGCGTTGTCGGAAGCCTCGGTCGCCGCCTTGCGGGAACGTCTGTCGATCCAGATCAACGAGTCCGACTTCTCCGTCGCCTGCATTGCCTCGCCGATCTGCCAGCCCTCCGGCGAATGCCTCGCGACGATCTCCATCGTGCTTCCCGAGCATCGCGTGGTGCAGGATCGCGAGCGTTACACCACGGCCGTGCGCAAGGCGTCCGAGAGGATCGAGGCAACATTGGGCTGGCGCTGATCCACGCATGAGGGAATGCCTCATTCCTCGACGGCGACGATGGCTTCGATTTCCACCGTGATGTTGTTGGGCAGGGATCCGAAGCCGACGGCGGAGCGGGCGTGCCGCCCGGCCTCTCCGAAAACGGCCATCATGAGATCGGAACACCCGTTGATCACCCTGGGATGCTCGCCGAAATCGGGCACGGCATTCACCATGCCGAGCAGCTTCACGATGCGTTTCACCCGCGACAGGTCGCCGAGTGCATCCTGCATGACCGCGAGCAGATTGATCCCCGTCAGCTTGGCGTGCTCATAGGCCTCGTCAGGATCGACATCCAGGCCGACCTTGCCCGTGTGGAGGTAGCCGTCGCCTTCCTGCGGGCCCTGACCCGACAGGAACAGGAGGTTTCCTTCCTGCACATGGGTCACGAAGTTGGCAATCGGGTTGGGGGGCTTCGGCAGAGCAATGCCAAGCTCCTTCAGGCGCTCGTAAGGATTCGACGCATTCAGATATTGAACTTCGTTCACAATGTCAGTCCTTGAGAAATCACTTCAGAATCGCCTTGGCGAATGCAGGCGACATGATGGTTCGATCCGAGGTCCTCGAGCGGAGGAACGATCTCGGCACAGGCCTCGACCGCATAGCGGCAGCGTGTGCGGAACACACATCCGGATGGCGGATTCATGGGGCTTGGAATATCGCCCTTCAGAACGATCCGCTGACGGCTTGCCGTCGGATCCGGCACCGGCGCCGCGGAGAGAAGCGCCTGGGTATAGGGGTGGCGCGGCATGGCGTAGATCTCGCGGCTCGGTCCGCGCTCCATGACGCGCCCGAGATACATGACGACGACCTCGTCGCAGAGATATTCCACCACGGACAGATCGTGGGCGATGAACAGCATCGTCAGGCCGAAGCTCTGCTGCAGATCCTGAATCAGGTTGAGAACCTGGGCCTGCACCGAGACGTCGAGCGCCGAGACGGGCTCGTCCGCCACAATGAAATCGGGTTCCACAGCGAGAGCCCGCGCGATCCCGATGCGCTGGCGCTGTCCGCCGGAGAATTCATGCGGAAAGCGGCGCGCCGCATCCGGATTGAGCCCCACTCTCTCGAGCAGTTCCGCGATGCGGTCGCGCCGGGCGCTGCCTTTGACCGGACGATGAATGTCCAGCGCTTCGCCGATGATCTGATCGATGCGCAGGCGCGGGTTGAGGCTGGAGTAAGGATCCTGGAAGATGATCTGGAGCCGGCTGCGGTAAGCCCGCATGTCCCGCTCCGACAATGTGCGCAGATCGACGCCGTCGAAGACGATCCGACCCTCGTTCGGCTCGACGAGCCGGAGCGTGCAGCGGCCGGCCGTGGTCTTGCCCGATCCGGATTCTCCGACGAGGCCGACGATGGTGCCGCGCTTCACGTCGAAGCTCACACCATCGACCGCCTTGACGGTGCCGCTGCGGGTCTGGAACCGCTTGGTGAGTCCCTGAACGCTTAAGAGAGTGTCCGTGCTCATAGGGCCTCATGCCTCCAGCACCGGCTGAGGTGGGACGGGCCGGCCGTCATGAGCGGCGGAGCCTCATCGCATTTCGGAATGCGGTAGGAGCAGCGCGGCGCAAAGCTGCAGCCGGGCGGCAGTGCGGTTACGCTCGGCACATTGCCCGGAATGGGGTTGAGCCGCAGCCTTCCACCGGCTGCATCGCGGTCCCGCGCGGCATTCGGGATGCAGGCCAGAAGGCCCCGGGTGTAAGGATGCTTCTGATGCGCGAAGAGGCCGGAGACAGGGCTCTTCTCGACCACGCGCCCGGTATACATCACCACCACGTCGTGAGCGATCTCCGCCACGACGCCAAGATTGTGCGTGATGAACAGAATGCTCATGCCGATCTCGCGCTGCAGCCTGCGCAGCAGATCGAGAATCTGAGCCTGGATCGTCACATCGAGAGCGGTCGTCGGCTCGTCCGCGATCAGGAGGTTTGGATTGCAGGAGAGCGCGAGCGCGATCATCACGCGCTGGCGCATGCCGCCGGACATCTGATGCGGGTACTCGTCCAATCTGCGGTCTGCCGCCGGAATCTCCACAAGATCCAGCATCTGCTTGGCGCGCTGACGTGCCTCGGCTGCCGAAACAGGTTGGTGAAGCCGGATCATCTCCATGATCTGATCGCCGACCGTGTAGAGCGGATTGAGGCTCGTCATGGGCTCCTGGAAGATCATGGCGATCTCCCGGCCACGGATGGCTCGCATCTTCCTCTCCGGCAGGGTCGCGATATCCACGACCTGACCCTGGCTCGTCCGGTAAAGGATGCTACCGCCGACGATCCGGCCGGGTGACGACAGGAGGCGCATGATCGACAGGCTGGTGACGGACTTGCCCGAACCGGATTCGCCGACGACCGCGACCGTCTCACCGCGCTTCACGTCGAAGCTCACGCCGTCGACCGATTTGGCGACGCGGCTGCCGAGCTCGAAGTGAGTCTGCAGATCCGAGACCTTGAGCACGATATCGTCGGGCAGGACCGTCATCGGGCGTTGATCCACCCGCAATGCGGGCAGGCGGAGCTTTCCAGAGCGGACTTCCGCGGAGGGACGTAGCGGCTCGCCTTGACGGCCTCCTGGCCGAGGATCGTCCAGACCGGCTCGATCAGACGCGACAGGTGCGCGCCGTAGCCCATCGAGTCGACGATCCGCAAATCGCTGTCGTTGACCTCGAACACTGTGAATTCGGCGCGGGTGCCGCGAGAGAGCAGGTTCTCGGTGGGAAGCCCGATCACCTCCATCGGCGCCCGCGTGGATGCGTCGATGACCGCCTCGAACGGCATGCCGACCGAGAGAAGCTTCGACATGGTGGTGCCCATGTCCCAGACCGGGTTGTCGAGGGAGCGGGCGTGCAGGTCGGTCGAGATCGAGAAGGGCAGAAGCCCGCGCTGGATCGCAAGTTCGGCCACCTTGAACGAGAAGGAGGCGCCGCCGTGGCCGACATCGAGACGAACCCCGTCCTTCGCGCAGCGCTCCGCGAGCAGGAACAGGTCCTCGTCTTCCATGATGTTCGCAGCAGCCTTGCCGTTGAAGCAATGGGTCACCACGTCGCCGGGGCCGAGGACCTCGAGAACTTCGTCGAAGACCGGAGGCGGCTCGCCCACATGCACCATCAGCGGCAGCTTCAGGATCTTGGCGACCTTCTTGGCGATCTTCACGGGGGTGATGCCCCATCCGCCGACGATCACGCCGCTCGCCCGTACCTTGATGCCGATGATGATGTCGCGATTGGCTTCGACGCAGGCGATGGTGCGATCGATGTCGATCGACCGCATGTCGATCAGTTCGCTGACGCGGTTGCAGGCGACGAGGCCGATCGAGCCGATGTTGAGGAAGGCCTTGATGCGCTCCCTGGCGGGCTCGATGATGTACTCGCGGAAGCCATGGAAATTGGCCTCGCCGGCCGATCCGGCATCAACGATGGTCGTCACGCCGCGCTCGATGCCGCAGACCCGCGGCTTGATGGAGATGTCGGTGCCGCCATGCCAGACATGGGCATGCAGATCGACCCAGCCGGGCGAGACATAGGCGCCCTTCGCATCGATGCGGCGGGCCCCTTCCGGCGACGCCAGCGATGCGCCGACGCCGGCGATGATTCCGTCCGCGCCGATCAGAATGTCCATCGCCTCCTGAGGCACGCCCTTGCCGAACCCGACGGGCTTCACGCCAGACAGCAGCAGAGGAGACGCTTCCGCATGAAAAGTCATGAGATCAAAGATCCTTTCTCAGGCGCGGATCGAGAAGGTCTCGGAAGCCGTCGCCGACCATCTGCAATGAAAGAACGGACAGGATGATGGCGATGCCGGGAAACAGCGTCATCCAATCGGCCTGCCCGATATATTGCCGCCCGGCAGCGATCATCGTGCCCCAGGTCGGCACCTCGGGGCTCACGCCGAGGCCGAGGAACGACAGGCCGGCTTCGGCGAGCATCGCATAGGCGAAGATGAAAGTTCCCTGGACGAGAATGGGCGACACGAGATTGCGCAGCACGTGCCGCGTCATGATGCGCCAGGTCGGAACCCCGAGGGCGCGGGCTGCTTCCACATAGGGCAGTTCGCGGATCACGAGCGTGGAGGCGCGCACGATGCGGGCGAGGCGCGGCGTGTAGACGATCCCGAGCGCGACGATGACCGTGACGAGGGACGGACCCAGCGCTGCAACGAGGGCGATCGCCAGGAGAATGTCCGGGAACGCCATCATGGCGTCGATGATGCGGGCGATCGGCGTGTCGAGGCGGCGGAAGAATCCGGCCACGAGTCCGAGCGTAACGCCGAAGACGGCCGCAAACGCCACCACCGACGCACCGACGAGCAGGGAGAGGCGCCCCGCATAGATCGTGCGGCTGAAGACATCCCGGCCGAACTCGTCCGTGCCGAACCAGTAGATGCCGCTCGGCGGCTTCAGGCGGTTCACCACCGACAGGCGGCTCGGCGAATAAGGTGCGATCAACGGAGCCAGGATCGCCAGGGCTGCGACGACGAGGAGAATGAGAATGCCGACCATCACCGTCTTGCGGGTGATCAGCCGCGAGACGAAGCTCGCTTCGGCAATGGCAGGGGAGCTGACCGCAGCCATCAGTAACGCACCCGAGGATCGATGAGCAGGTAGAGCATGTCGATCAGGAAGTTGATGAGAACATAGAGCGCGGCCACGATCAGCAGGGCGCCCTGGATCACGGGATAGTCGCGCCTCAGGACGGCCGAGACGACAAGGTTGCCGACGCCCGGCAGGCCGAACACGGTTTCGGTCACCACAGCGCCGGACACGAGAAGGGCCGCCGTCAGGCCGATAACGGTCAACACCGGAATGAGCGCATTCTTGAAAGCGTGCTTCATCACCACCCGAAACTCGCTCATCCCCTTCGAGCGCGCAGTGCGAACATAATCATCGTTGAGAACATCGAGCATGCTGGCCCGGGTGAAGCGCAGGATCAGTGCCGACGAGACGATACCAAGGGACAGGGCCGGAAGGACGAGATGCGACAGCCTCGTCAAGAGGCTTGCGCCCGGACCGCCGTAGCCTGAGACCGGGAATATGCCGAGCCGCACTGCGAAGAACTGGATCAGCAGCAGGCCGAGCCAGAAGCTCGGAATGGATGCCGCCAGCATCGCCAGCGTCGTGGAGGCCTGATCGAAGATCGACCCGCGCCAGTAAGCCGACAGGATGCCGACCGGAATGGCGATCAGGCCGGCAATGAACATGGAGAACAGCGTCAGAAAGAAGGTCGGCTCGGCGCGATCCGCCAAGGCCGAGAGGACAGGGCGGTTGAGAAAGATGGACTCGCCGAGATCGCCCTGCAGCAATTGACCGAAGAAAATGCCGTATTGCACGATGAGCGGCTGATCGAGGCCGAGGCGAGTGCGCAGTGCGGCGATGTCCTGTGCCGTGGCGTCGGGCCCGAGCATCACGGCCGCAGGGTCGCCAGGAGCGATGCGCACGATGATGAAGACGATCGTGACCACGACGAACATCACGGCGAGCATGCCGAGAAGGCGCTGAATGACGTAACGGCTCATGCGTCCATATGCAAAAGAGGAGGGGTGGGGAGCACTCCTTAGAGCGCTCCCCGGATTGCGTGCGCTTATTTCTTGACCGACACGTTCCAGAAGTAAGGCCAGGGCGCAGGCACGACGCCTTCCAGCTTCGGGGATTGCGCCGACAGGGCGTTGAAATCGCCGATCTTGATGCTGGGGGTTTCGTCGTAAATGACCTTCTGGACCTCGGCCCAGAGTGCGGGGCGCTTCTGCGGATCGCTCTCGGTGTTGAAGGCATCGACCGCCTTCTTGCGTGCCGGGGTCGACCACCAGCCGGGCGAGCTCTCGGACAGCTGGCCGATCAGAGCCGGCTCCGGCAGGAACGGGCTGTGGGTGATGTAGATGTCCCACAAAGCCGGATCGCCGCGCCGCTGTGTCAGGGTCGCCCAATCGACGACCTGAAGATCGACGGCGAACCCGGCCTGCTTGAGATATTCCGCCGCCACCTGTGCCATCTTGTAGTGGAACTCGTATTGGCGGCTGGTGAGGATGCGCAGCGGCGCACCGTTGTAATTGGCCTTCTTCAGAAGCGCCTTGGCCTTGTCGGGATCCGCGACGTTGTAACGACCGTCGATGCCGGCATTCGAATTCCACACATAGCCCTTCGGATACATGGCGCCGTCGAGCGAGTAGAATTCGGGATTGCCGAAGGCGGCGGCCAGCATGTCTTCCATGCTCAGTGCCAACCGGATGGCCATGCGCGTGTCGACATTCTCCGTCACACCCTGCTTCGTGTTCATCACGAAGACCGGCCAGCCGAAGGGTTTGAGGATGACCGGCTTCGATGTCTGCAGGTTCTTGAGGCGATCGAAGGATTCGACCGGGAGCGAGTCCACATAGTCGAACTGTCCGGAAATCGCACCTTCGACGCGCGTATTGGGATCCGGAACCGGGACGAAACGGATCTCGTCGAGAATGGCCTTGCGCGCTCCGCCATAGCCGTTTCCGGCGCCGTCGAGAGGCTTGTAGGCGTCGTTGCGAACAAGCTGGATATACTGATCCGGCTTGCGTTCCTTCAGCTTGTAGGGGCCGGTCCCGACCGGCTCCTTCATCGGAACATCCATCTTCTCCGCCGGCATGATGACAGCCGCGGAGTTGTTGAACGACAGAAGGGCCAGGAGAGGCGCATAGGGCGTCTTCAGGGTCAGACGCACGGTTGAGGGATCGACAGCTTCCAGCTTGTCGACATTGCCGGCAACCTGCTTGCCGCGGGAGCCCTGCTCCATCCAGCGCTTGAGAGAGGCAACCACATCTTCGGAGGTCATGTCCGAGCCGTCGTGAAACTTGATGCCGTCCCGCAGCTTGATCGTATAGACCTTTCCGCCCTCGGTGACCTCGGGCATGCTTGCCGCGAGAAGGGGTGTCACCTTCCAATCCTTGTCGAAGGTGTAAAGCGTCTCGAAGAAGTGCTGGGTGACGATCCCGACGAGATCCGCCGTCGAGACCATGGGGTCGAGTGTCGGCGGTTCGCCGATCGTCGCCACGTTGATGACACCTCCCGATTGAGCCAAGGCGGGGCTCGATGCGAGCAGAACCACACCGGTAAGCAATGCTCCTTTGATCCTCATGTGTCTCCCTCTTGCTCTATAATTATGTATTAGTTGCTTTAGTTATGAGATAGTGAGCCAGTGCGAGGTCGAGGTCAAGAGGTCCCAAGGCCATCGGCCATCGGGCTACGCGCATCGTCATGGCGGGAAGAGGTCTCTGAGCGGTGCTGCAGAAGATTTGCGCCGGTGCCGAACTCGGGAAGATGCTCAGGTGCAACTTCAATCCGCGCCGAAGCGCGATTCTAAACCATGTAGCGGCCAGCCACGGTGAGCATCGCGAATGCCGCGATACCGCTGACGGCCAGGACCGATTGGAAAAGCAGTTCGAAGACATCGGCATGAAGCAGTTTCATGGCAACGATCCTCTTGGGTGATGGCGGCGAAGCGGTTCGGTCAGGTGGTTCTGGCGACCGACGCATGTGACCTTGCTTCATCGGGCTCTAGGCTGCGCGATGAGAGAGCCGAAGCGCAGAAACTCCGGCCGCTTTCGCGGCGCTCGTTGCCGATGGAGTTAATTCGGTCGCCTTAGATCCTAGACCGCGTCGCTCATGCCGGACGGGGTGATGACGACCGATGCCTGAGATCCTGTCTCACAGGCGTTCGTCGCGAGAGCCAATGCAGCCCACCGCGCCTCTTCCTCCGTCGTATACTGGTACAGGGTTTGCCCCTGGTACATCACCGACCAGAGATCCTCACGCATTTGAATGACTTCAAAACGCTGCATAATCCCATCCCCCTCACTCTCCGAAGCGTAACAGTATGCTCTCGCATCTGCAGCATTTCGGAGGTGGTAGTAGGATTATCGAAGGGATAGTTCCCGGCATCGCAGCAGGGCCTAACCCTAAAGTATGTGTGCTGTAGCACAGCTACACTTCTACGCTCACCTATTGTTTGAGGGATCATCAACTCGCTGTAGATCTTGGGGGGCGAGGCATGACCCAGTTGAAGCCGAGCGTCGCCGAGCCGAGTAGTCAGGCCATCAAAGAGCATGTGAAGGCGATGTTGAGGAAGCTCCTCGATCGGTTGCAGAACGATACACCCGCAGGAGCTGCGCCCCAGGCCGGCTGAATTCCTTTCGTTCGCGTCAGGGCGATCGTCATCCTCGGTCAATTGCGCTCGGCATAGGATCGCGCCAGGACGGCGCAGACGAGCAGTTGGATCTGGTGGAACAGCATCAGCGGCAGGATGACGGCGCCGATCATGCTTGCCGGGAATAGAATGCTCGCAATCGGCACGCCGCTGCCCAGGCTCTTCTTGGAGCCGCAGAACACGAGGGCGATCTCGTCCTGCCGCGAGAATCCGAGCAGGCGGCTTGCGCCGGTCGTGATGAGCAGCACGGTGGCGAGAAGCACGCAGTTGAGGACGACGAGGACGATCAGGTCGCTTGGATCCAGCTGATGCCACAGATTGTTGATAGTCGCCTCGCCGAACGCATAATACACGACCAGAAGGATCGCGCCGCGGTCGACGATCCCCGTTAAGGTCCGCTGCCTTTCCACCCATCTGCCGATCCAGGGGCGCATGAGATGTCCGACAAGGAAAGGTACGAGGAGCTGCAGCACGACCTCGCCGATGGCATTCAGGGATATTCCGCCCTGGGTCTGCATGAGAAACCCCATGAGAAGCGGGGTCAGGAAGACGCCGATGACATTCGAGGCCGACGCGCTGCACACGGCTGCAGCGACATTCCCACCGGCAATGGATGTAAACGTGATGGATGACTGGATCGTGGAGGGAAGGAGGCAGAGGTAGAGCACGCCAAGGGCAATGCCGGGCGCGAGATAGGATTGCAGATAGGTTTTCGTGAGCAGCCCTAGAGCGGGGAAAAGCAGAAAGGTCGCGGCGAACACCATCAGGTGAAGGCGCCAGTGAACGGCGCCTTGGATGATCGCCTCGCGCGGGAGGCGTGCCCCCTGCAGAAAGAACAGAAGGGCAATCGAGCCGGCGATTATTACCTTGAGAACGGGAGCGCCCGCACCCGTCGCCGGCAGGATCGTCGCGACGATGGCGGTTGCCACGAGAGCCAGGGTGAAACGGTCGGGCTTCAGAAGAGCCAGCATTGACATCACTCGCACGCTCACATCGCGGCCTGCGCACGACGTCCGAAGAACCGCGTGTCCTGATCGCGGCGCAGCTTCATCAGAGCCTGGCCCTCGTCCATCTCGAGATCGCACATGCGTATCTCCTGCCCTCTCGCAACCGGCGCGGCAAGACGGCAATCGGAAGCGAGATAGAACGGGGCGGGTGCCGAGGCTACAAGGGGTTGCGCAGGACGGAACTCAGCGGTGACGCCGGCAATCGTATGGTGATGCCCGCCCATGGACAGAACGGTGCCCGCAGCGAGGTCGTCGGTCGCCACGGCGACCAGGTCATAGCGCGGCCTGTAATCGGAGCCGTATCCCGACCGGCGATGCAGGGCCGCGTCGAGAATGCTGGTGGCGGCCTCGAGCCCGAGCAGGTGGCGCGGCAGGAAGATCATCGCAGTTGCGCTGGTGCGGCTGACGATATGACCTTTCTGGGCCAGCATCTCCCAGCTCGTGGCATCGTCGCAGCGCACGACCACGAAGACGCCGCCGGCAAAGCTGATCTCATCGGGCTTGCGCAGGCAGTGGAACACGTCGAGACGACGATCACCGGAGAGGATGCCGCCTCCCTCGCGATGAGAGAAGATGGTCGGCACTTCACCAATGCGGGCGAGGGGAGCGTGGAGATCGAGGCGATCCGGCTGCAGGCCGGTCGCGTTGGCGACGACCATGAGCTCGCACAGGTCCGGCACGGCGCGCTGCGGGAAGCCGGAGATCGCGGCGTGACGGGCTTCGAGAAGCTCCGAAACGCTCCTCGTTCCAAGTTCCCAGTGGGGAGAAAGATCGACATCGTCGGCCGAACGCTCGTTGCTGCTGAGATGACGCGTGGCGGGATCGAAAACGAAGTCATACTCGCTCGACTTTCCTGCAGCGATCAGGTGGAAGCCCATGACTTCCGCCCAGGTGGCGAGCCCGATGAGCAGGCTCGGCTGGTCGCCGTCGACGGTCGTGGAGATGAGGCCTCTCTCGGCAGCGCGGGCCTTCAGCTCCGGTCCGATCACGCTGTCGGCTTCCTTCGTCACAAGAGCAAGATGCTTATCGGCTTCGATAGCAAGGAGGCCATGGCGGGCGGCGGCTCTCGGGCGTCCGGTTGCCTCGACGACCACATCGAAGGGAAGCTCGGCGACGAGCGCGAGATCGCTGGCGGCGATGAAGTCTCCTCGATCCCATGCGGCTCTTGCATCGCTCGCGGATTCGCAAATCCGGATGTTGCGCGGGTCGATGCCGGCCGCTTTCAGGCCCGCCGCGGCGGCTTCCGCAGTCAGGTCGACCGCAATGCGTGCATTCATCAGCGGCACATGCCGCGCCTGAGC
Organism: Microvirga ossetica; assembly: GCF_002741015.1. Classification (NCBI taxonomy): domain Bacteria; kingdom Pseudomonadati; phylum Pseudomonadota; class Alphaproteobacteria; order Hyphomicrobiales; family Methylobacteriaceae; genus Microvirga; species Microvirga ossetica. The sequence goes on from NZ_CP016616.1 coordinate 3,520,045, forward strand.
GAGAAAGCTCTGCCCGAACCCGCCCGTGCCGACGACGCAGGTTTCGACGGGGCGGTCAGCCTTCGCGTAATGGTCATGGAAATTCATGGCGTATCTCTCCCGTCCGGTGCGCAGGGCGTCGCCGGTTCTTGTGCTCGTGAGATGTGAAGGCCTTTGTGCCGGTCCTACCGAAGCATGGTCCAGGCCTTGAGGAAAAAGTCAGGGGCGCCGAAATTGCCCGACTTGAGGGCGAGGGCGAGGTCGACACCGCCGAGGGACCGGGTCCACGGCACGCCGGGATCGATCTCGGGGCCGATGGTGAGCGCTTTAACGTCGAGCGCGTTCACGACGGCTCCGGAGGTTTCGCCACCTGCAACGATGATCCGTGTGAAGCCGAGAGCGGGCAGAGCGCGCGCGATGTCCGCGAGCGTCTTTTCGACGATCTCGCCGGCATTCATGCGCCCGAGTTTGCCTTGCACGGCCTGCACGTCGTCTGGGGTGGATGTGGAATAGATCAGAACTGGGCCGTTCGTCTGCTGAGCGGCCAGCCAGTCGAGCGCAGTTTGGGCAGTGACATCCTTGGATGAAAGCTGCATCGGATCGAGCCGAAGGGCGGGAACGCCTGCATCGATGGCCGCCTTGACCTGGCCCTGCGTTGCGCTGGAGCAGGACCCCGCCAGGATGATCGGTCGCCCATCAGGAGCATCGAAGCTCGCGCCGCGGGGAGCGGCAGCAGATGCGGCATCCTGCCGATAGGCGGCCGGAAGCCCCATCGCAACGCCCGAGCCGCCGGTGATCAGGGGAAAGTCGGCTGCCGCCATGCCGATGGAGCGAAGATGCGTGTCGCTCACGGCATCGACGATCACCACCCGATGTCCCGCCGCCCGCTCACGCGCGAAGGCCGAGCGGAGAGCATCCGGGCCTGCGTCCACATCCTCATACGGGACGAGACCGACGGACAGCTCCATCTGGCGCTGCAGGACGCGGACAAGGTTGGAATCCCGCATCGGCGTGAGCGGATGATCCTTCATGCTGCTCTCGTGAAGCGGCACGCCGTTCACGAACAGATGGCCTTTGTAGATTGTGCGGCCATTAGCCGGAAAGGCAGGGCAGGCGAGGGTGAAGTCGCTGCCGGTGAAGGCGAGCAAGGCCTCGGTGACCGGGCCGATGTTGCCCTCGTCGGTCGAGTCGAAGGTGGAGCAATACTTGAAGAACACATGGGAGGCGCCGGCCTTCCGCAGGGCGGTAGCCGCCGCCAGCGACTGTTCGATGGCCTGCTGCGGCGGAATCGTCCGGGACTTCAGCGCGACGACGACGGCATCGGCAGCGGAGAGGTCGAGACCCTCGCGCGGCACGCCGATCGTCTGGATTGTCCGCAGTCCTTCGCGGGCCAGCATGAGGGCGAGATCCGAGGCGCCGGTCAGATCGTCCGCGATGCATCCGAGTCTCATGCTGCATCTCCCCGGGAGGTCGATCGATCGTCGGACCATGCAGAGAGCCAGCCGAGGCCGTCTTCCGTCCGGCCGCGAGGTTTGTATTCCGCGCCGATCCAGCCGTCATAGCCAAGGCGGTCGAGCGTTCGGCAGATGTCGCGATAGTCGATCTCGCCTTCGTCGGGCTCGGCCCGGCTCGGCACGGCGGCGATCTGCACATGACCGATCAGGTCGAGATGATCCTTGAGCCGGCGCGTCAGGTCACCCTGCATGATCTGTGTGTGGTAGCAGTCGAACATGATCTTCACGTTCCTGCGTCCCACCTGGCCGATGATCGACGCCGCCTGCTCGATGGTGTGAAGGAAATAGTCGGGCCGGTCGCGGTGATTGATCGGCTCGAGGAGAACGGTCATTCCAGCCTGTGCGGCCTTGTCGGCCGCCGCTTTCAGGTTCTCGACGAAGGTGAGTTCGGCGGCAGCTCTAGCATCCGCCGCCACAACACCGGCCATGCAATGGACCGCCGATGCTCCGATGGCATGGCCGTAGGACACGGCCTGGTCGAGCGCCTGCTGGAATTCGCTCTCACGCCCCGGCAAGGCACCTAGCCCGAAATCGCCCGCGGACGCATTGCCGACGGGTGTGTTCAGTCCGAGCATCGTGACCTCGCTCCGCGCGAGGGCGCTGCGCATCTCCGCCGGTGGCACCTGGTAGGGCCAGTGCATTTCAACCGCCTTGAAGCCTGATGCTGCGGCGGCTGCGATCCGCTCGATTTCGGTATGCTCGGTGAACAGAAATCCTAGATTGGCCGAAAAGCGGGGCATGAGTTCATCCGCATGTGTGGGAAGGGTGATGGTCGTGGGAGCAGCAGTTCCGCTCGTCCTCGGGCATGTCCTCGGCAATCGCCTCGTCCAGCTTGAAGTGTGAGACGAGATCTTGAACCTGTGCCCGGCTTAAGAGACGAGGATTGAGGCCATGCAGGAGAAGGCGCAGCTTTGCGGTCTCCTCCAGCTCTTCCGTGGCATAGACGGCCGCCTCCAGATCCTTGCCGGCCACCACGGGTCCATGGTTGGCGAGGAGAACCGCGCTGTACCGCCCGGCAAGACCGCGGATCGCGTCGGCAACGGCCGGATCGCCCGGCCGGTAGTACGGCACGAGAGCGGTGCGGCCGACGCGCATGACATAATAGGCGGTCATGGGTGGGAGCACGTTGTCAGGGTTGACGTCCGGCAGCATCGACACCGCGACGGAGTGGGTGGAATGCAGATGGACGATAGCGCCGGCGCCCTGCCGGGTCGTATAGAGCGCCGAGTGAAGCGGCAATTCCTTCGTCGGGGCATCTCCCGACAGGAGCCGCCCTTCGTCGTCGAGCTTGCTCAGGCGCGCCGGGTCGAGAAAGCCGAGCGAAGAGTTGGTGGGTGTGGCGAGCCAGCCCCCATCGCTCAGCCGCACCGAGATGTTGCCCGAGGACCCCGCAGTCAGTCCGCGCTCGAACAGGGAGCGCCCGAAGCGGCAGATCATCTCGCGAAGTTCGCTCTCAGCGCTCATGTCGAGGCTCTCGGAAGGCTAGAGGGTGGCACGTCAGTTTGGTCAAGTCAGACGGAGTGTTTGACCCGCTCCCAGGTCTTCTCCATATGCGCGGTCAGCACCTTGGACAGGCGCTCGCCGTCCCGTGCCTCGAGGGCCTCGATCATCTCCTCGTGATCTGCCACGGCGCCGGCCCACTTCTCGGGTCCCTCGTTGCCGATGTAGCGGATCCGCTTCAGTCGGGCCTGCAGAATGCTGTGAACGGAGATCAGCGCCTCGTTCTTCGACAGCCGGAGAATGGCGGAATGAATGTTCTGGTTCAGCTTGAAATAGGGCATGCGGTCGCGCTTCGCATACATGTCCATCATGCGGTCGTGCAGATGGCGCACCTCAAGGATTTCGGCATCGCTGGCGTGTTCGCAGGCGAGTTGTCCGGCAAGGCCTTCGAGGTTGCCGAGCACCACGAGGCTGTCGCAGACATCCTTTGCCGTAAACTGACGGACCACGGCGCCCTTGCCAGGCGATAGCTCGAGCAGGCCTTCGCTCGCCAGAAACTTGACCGCTTCGCGCAAAGGCGTGCGGGAAACGCCGAGCATCTTGCCGATATTGCCCTCATGGAGCCGGGTGCCGGGAGCGAGTTCGCCCTCGATGATCATGTCGCGGACGCGCGCCACGATGGCGTCATGGAGCGTCGGGCGGAGGATCGGGCCGCGCGAATCGAAGTCGCCGATCGGCAGGTCTGCAGCCTCAAGTGCCATGACTCGTTCCATTGTTTCAGCCTCACGTTCCTGACGGGCGCCGGATTTTTATACAACCCTTTCCTAAATCCATGCAAACAAAATTCTGCATACAGCATACTTGTGTACGGCATTTTGGGCTGCTAGTGTCCTTCCGTCATCTTGAGAATGAGGCCGCTGTGAACGCCCACACGTCATCGACCACGTCCGAAAAGCCCAGAGTTGCGTTCGCGATGGGCGATCCCGCCGGCATCAGCCCTGAACTCGCTGCCAAGCTCATCGCCGCAGAAGAATTTCGCACCGGGGCGAACCTCGTCATTTTCGGCGACCTGCGAATTCTGGCGCAGGGCGCCAAGGTCGCCGGTGTCGACGTGGACGTCGAGGTGGTCTCGTCGGAGGATGAGGTTCCGGAAGGCGCGACCCGCCCTGTTTTCGTCGATCTCAAGAACCTGAGCCTCGATCAGGTGACGCCCGCGACGGCAACCCTCGAGGGCGGTCTTTTCGCGACCGAGAATTTCCGTCGTGCGCTGCTGCTCGCCCAATCCGGTCGCGCCGACGCTGTGTTCTTCACGCCTTTCAACAAGAAGGCGATGCGCCTTGCCTATGACGGGTACGACGACGAGATCCGCTTCGTGCGCGATGTGCTCAAGACATCGGTGGCCGCAAGCGAGTTCAATGTTCTGGGCAAGACCTGGAATGCGCGCGTGACCTCACATATCCCGCTGTCCCAGGTCTCTGCCGCAATCTCCGGGCCATCGATCCTGCGCTCGCTGACGCTCGCCGATCAGTGCATGCGCGCTGCCGGGTTCAATCCTCCGCGCATCGCAGTCGCCGGGCTCAATCCCCATGCCGGCGATGGCGGCAATTTCGGCACCGAGGAAATTGACGTCATCGAGCCGGCTGTCGTGCAGGCGAAGGAAAAGGGCTTTGCAGTCGAGGGGCCGTTCCCGTCAGATACGGTGTTCCTGCGCGCCAAGAACGGTGACTTCGATGCGGTCCTCACCATGTATCACGACCAGGGCCAGATCGCGATGAAGCTGATGGGCTTCGATCGCGGCGTGACGCTGATCGGCGGCTTCCCGTTCCCAATCTGCACGCCCGCGCACGGTACAGCCTATGAGATCGCCGGACGCGGCATCGCCAATCTCGGTGCGAGCCGCGAGGCGCTCTCGCTGGCGATCCGCATGGGCACCGAAGTGCGCGCCCGTCGGTCCGCGGCTCAGCCCGAGCCGCGTCTGTCGGCCGTCAATTCCTGAACATCCCGTTCCGCAGAACCGACGCCATCGGTCGGAAACATCAAAATGGAGGAAAGAAAGATGCTTAAGAAGACGTCATGGTTGGTGGCCACCGCAATGGCCGTGGCATTCGGAGGCGCAGCGCACGCCGATTGGAAGCCGACGAAGCCGGTTGAGTTCGTCGTCACGTCGGCCCCCGGCGGCGGCACCGACAATTTCGCCCGCGTCGTGCAGTCGATCATCGCCAAGCACAAGCTGATGGACCAGGCGGTCGTGGTCACCAACAAGGGTGGCGGCAGCGGTGCGGAAGGCTTCATCTACGCCAAGGTGGCGACCGGCGATTCTCACAAGCTCACCTTCGGCACGAACAACGCCTATCTTCTGCCTTACGTGGCAAAGCTCGCCTACAAGCCCGATGAGCTGACGCCCGTCGCCGCCATGGCGCTGGACGAGTTCCTGCTCTGGGTCAATGCAAGCGCACCCTATAAGGACGCAAAGAGCTATATCGAGGCCGTGAAGGCTAAACCCGATTCCTTCAAGATGGGCGGAAGCCAGTCGAAGGATACGGACCAGACGCTGACCAGCCTGATTCAGGATGCGACGGGCGCCAAGTTCATCTACGTGCCGTTCCAGGGCGGCGGCGCAGCCGGCGTGCAGCTCGCCGGCGGCCACATCGATTCGAACACGAACAATCCGAACGAGAATGCCGGGCAGTGGAAGGCGGGCGCGATCACCCCGCTCTGCGTGTTCAGCCCGTCGCGTCTGCAGGATGGCCCGAAGGTCACGGCGACCATGGGCTGGGCGGACATTCCGACCTGCAAGGAAGCTGGTATCCCGATCGATCAGTTCCAGATGCCGCGCACCGTATGGCTGCCCGGCGGCGTGCCCACCGAGGCCGTGGCCTTCTATGCCGATGTGCTCAAGAAGGTGAGCGAGACGCCGGAGTGGAAGGAATATATCGAGCGGACGTCACAGACCAACCGGTTCATCGCCGGTGCGGATCTCAAGAGCTTCATTGCCTCGGACGATGCGAAGAACCGCAAGGTCTTCGAGCAGGAAGGCTGGGTCGTTCGCTAATTGCGATAGCCAATGGCTGGCGGGGCTTTCTCCGCCAGCATTTCTTTACGCACTTACGGAAACGGGACGGACGCCATGATTTCTCGTTATACGGCTGAGATCGGAACCGCGACTCTGACGGCGGGCTTGGGCCTCGCTGCGGTGGTCGGCGCGCTGGAATTCGGGATCGGGTGGGGAGATGCTGGGCCGGAGCCTGGCGCATTTCCTTTCTATATCGGGCTTCTCGTCATCGCTGCCAGCGCAGGAACGCTGATCCAGGCGATTATCGGCCGCGGTGGATTGCAATCCGTCTTCATTCATCGCGAGGAAGCCAAGCGCGTCGCATCCTTCTTCCTGCCGATGCTCGCGTTCGTGGTCGTGGCCCGTCTTCTCGGGCTCTATGTGGCGACGGCTCTCTACATCTCCTTCGTCATGTGGGTGCAGGGGAAATATCGTCTCGTCATATCCGTTGCCTCTGGTCTTGCTGCAGCCATCGCTTTCTATCTCGTGCTCGAAATGGCGTTCCAGGTTCCGCTCCTGAAAGGTCCGCTCGAAGCCGCTCTGGGCCTCTACTAGCCTCCAAACCTGACGGGGACCGGCCGTGGAAAATTTTGCATCGCTTCTTCATGGATTCGGCGTCGCACTGTCGACCTATCACGTTGCGCTGATGATCATCGGTGTCCTTCTGGGAATTCTCGTCGGAGTGCTTCCCGGACTTGGCGCTCCCAACGGCGTTTCGCTGCTGCTGCCGTTGACCTTCACCATGGACCCGGTGGCCGCGATCATTCTCCTCACCAGCATGTACTGGGGAGCGCTCTTCGGCGGATCGACCACATCCATTCTCTTCAACATTCCCGGCGAGCCGTCATCGGTAGCGACTACATTCGACGGCTATCCCATGGCTCGCCAGGGGCAGGCCACGCAGGCGCTGACATTGGCGTTTTTGTCGGCCGGTTTCGGCGCTCTCGTGGGTGTCATCCTCATCACGGTGCTGTCGACCTGGGTCGCCAAGTTCGCCCTTCGCTTCAGTTCGCCGGAATATTTCGCCGTCTACTTCCTGGCCTTCGCGAGCTTCATCGGCCTTGGCGCTGCATCGCCCTTCAAGACCGTCGTCTCCATGGGCCTCGGCTTCGCCTTTGCGGCAGTGGGCATGGATACGGTGTCCGGGGGCCTGCGCCTCACCTATGGCTTCAACGAGCTGCTGTCCGGCATCAGCTTCCTCATCGCGGTGATCGGTCTCTTCGGCATCGGCGAGTTGATGCTCACCATGGAAGAGGGGCTTCGCTTCGAAGGCATCAGCGCCCGCGTCAGGGTGCGCGACGTCCTCAAGACCATCGCGACGATGCCGCGCTACTGGGTCACTCTCCTGCGCAGCAGCATCATCGGATGCTGGATGGGCATCACGCCCGGCGGGCCGACCGCGGCGTCCTTCATGAGCTACGGCATCGCCAAGCGGCTCTCCCGCCGCAAGGAAGGCTTTGGGCAAGGCGAGCCCGAGGGTGTCGTCGCTCCCGAGACCGCGGATCACGCCGCCGGAAGCAGCGCCATCCTGCCGATGCTGGCCCTCGGCGTTCCCGGCTCCGCGACCGCGGCCGTGATGATGGGCGGCCTGATGATCTGGGGTCTCAATCCGGGACCGATGCTGTTCATCGAGCGCCCGGATTTTGTGTGGGGCCTGATCGCCAGCATGTATCTTGGCAACATCGTCGCCGTGCTCATGGTGCTTGCAACCATTCCGCTCTTCGCCTCGATCCTGCGCATTCCCTTCGCCATCATCGGACCGGTGATCGTGGTCGTGTGCTTCGTCGGCGCCTACACCGTCGCGGGCCGTCCGTTCGACCTGTGGCTGGCCCTGGCCTTCGGCATCGTCGGCTACCTGTTCAAGAAGCTCGACTACCCGATCGCGCCCCTCGTTCTGGCGATGGTGCTCGGCGACAAGGCGGAGGATGCCTTCCGCCAGTCCATGATCATGTCGCGGGGATCGCTCTCGATCTTCTGGTCGAATGGGCTTGTCACAACGCTCATGCTCATCGGTCTCGCCCTTGCGCTCGGGCCGGTCCTGAGCACCCTGGTGGGACGCGTCGTTCGGCCGAAGGCGTCATCAGCGGTGGCGTGAGAGCGTCGTTCATCAGACGATCGGGTTTGAAGGAGCTTGCGATGACGGCATCCGGTTTCGGCACCGTGGCCTTTCTGGGCATCGGTCTCATGGGTTCGCGCCAGGCCCGGCGGCTGCTCGATGCGGGCTATCGCCTGATTGTCTGGAACCGGTCGCGCGACAAGGCCGAGGCGCTCGCGCCGTTCGGGGCCCGCGTGGTGGATACGCCCTCCGAGGCCGTCGCCGGCGCCGATGTGGTTGTCCTGATGCTGGAGAACGGCACCATCGTCACTGACGTGCTGTTCGCGCAGGGGACGGCGCAGGCCCTGCAGCCGGACGCCGTCGTCGTCGACATGAGCTCCATCAAGCCCGCCGAGGCGCAGGATCACGCCCGGCATCTGGCAGAGCGTGGCATCCATCACATCGATGCCCCGGTGTCCGGCGGAACGCTCGGAGCGGAGCAGGGGACGCTTGCCATCATGGCGGGCGGCGAGGCCGAGATCTTCGGCCGGGTCGAACCGATCCTGCAAGTCATGGGGCGTCCCGTTCACGTGGGGCCGCACGGCGCCGGCCAGCTGGCGAAGCTCGCCAACCAGATCATCGTCGGCGTGACCATCGGAGCGGTCGCCGAGGCGCTTATGCTGGCGCAGCGCGGCGGGGCCGACCCGGCCAAGGTGCGAGAAGCGCTTCGCGGCGGTTTTGCCGAAAGCCGCATCCTCGAGCTTCACGGGCAGCGTATGGTGGAGCGCGACTTCGTCACGAAGGGCCGCTCGATCACCCACCTGAAAGATCTCGACAACGCACTCGATGCGGCGGACCGGATCGACCTGGAGTCTCTCCCCTACACGGCCCTGACCGCAGATCTGTTCCGAGGCCTCATCGCCAATGCCGGCGATCTCGACCACAGCGGCCTGCTTGTCGAGCTCGAGCGTAGAAACGCTGCATTGGCCGAGAGCTGATCTCCGGCGTCCTGATCCGTCCCGATCGCCCATCGGCTGCACCATAGCCAACCGGCCCGCAATGGCGGTCGGGAACGGATTCCAATCTGGCGCATAACCTCGTTGGAACCAGAGCAGGAGCGCGTCGTGCAGGTTCGTTACGCCCTCATCCTCGCCTGCCGATTGCCCGGCCTCATGGCCTTGGCCCTACCACTCGTCGTCCCCGGATATGGTTTCGCGCAGCCGGCCACCGATCCGACACCGGCACGCTGCGTGGCCGGCCAAACTCAGTCCATCGTCGGACAGCCCTATTCCATGGAACTTGCCGACAAAGCCCGACAGGCGGCCGAGGCTCGCGAGGTCCGCAAGATCGAGCCGGGCGGTGCCTATACGATGGAGTTGAGCCCGGACCGGTTAAATATCGAAGTCGACCGCGCCGGCATCGTGACGGGTGTCCGCTGCGGCTGACAGGATGAACCCGGAGGTCGAAAATCACGCTTCGGCCAAAGCATTCTCGGCTCAAGAACTGCCACACCGTGATCTTAGGCTTCAACCTTAGAACGGATTGCCATGCTTCTGACGGGAGGAGGATCCGGCTAGCCTGACCCCTGTCAGAGATTCACCAACATAGGCGCCCATGATGGCAAGGTGGCATTAATTAGAAAGCCTGCGCGATTCAGCAATACCTCTCTTGGCGAGACGCAGGTTTTCTTAAGGGGATGGTAGGATCGGAAGACATTTTACGTAAATGTTCCATTTAGAAGTAAATCCGGCCACGGTTGTGAGAAAAGGTGGTCGTGTAAGCAGCTACAACAACAATAAAAGTCAATTACATGTGCTGGAGGAAACTATGCGCTTCAGGAATGTTGCCCTACTTTCGGCCGTCGTGTTTACAGCGGGCGCAGGCCCGGTCTTTGCTCAGGGCCAAACCTTAACGATCGCTACGGTGAACAACGCCGACATGATCATCATGCAGCGTCTGTCGCCGAAATGGGAACAGGCGACCGGCAACAAGTTGAACTGGGTCGTGCTGGAAGAGAATGTCCTTCGCCAACGCGCGACGACGGACATCGCCACGAAAGGCGGACAGTTCGACATCATCACGATCGGCTCCTACGAGGCTCCGATCTGGGGCAAGCAGAACTGGCTGCTGCCCGTCGACGATCTCGGTGCCGACTATGATTACGCCGACATCATCCCATCGGTGAAGAACGGCCTGTCCTACAACGGCAAGCTCTATGCCGTGCCGTTCTATGCGGAGAGCTCGTTCACCTTCTACCGGAAGGACCTGTTCGATCAGGCCGGCATCAAGATGGCGGACAAGCCGACCTACGATCAGATCGCAGAATATGCCGCCAAGCTCACGGACAAGTCCAAGGAGCAGTACGGCTTCTGCCAGCGCGGCAAGCCCGGCTGGGGCGAGAACATGGCGTTCGTCGGCCCGATGGTGAATGCCTTCGGCGGACGCTGGTTCAACGAGAAATGGGAACCGCAGCTCACCACGGAACCGTGGAAGAACGCGATCACCTACTACGTCAAGAACATGCGGGAATACGGCCCTCCGGGAGCCACCGCCAATGGGCACAACGAGAACCGCGCCCTGTTCGCGACCGGGCACTGCGCCATGTGGGTCGATGCCACTTCGGCGGCCGGCTACATCTACAACCCGAAGGAAAGCCAGGTTGCCGACAAGACGGCTTTCGCCCCGGCGCCGGTGCAGGTGACGAGCAACGGCTCGGGCTGGTTCTGGGCATGGTCGTTAGGGATCCCGGCCTCCACGAAGAAGGCCGATGCAGCCAAGTCTTTCGTGAAATGGGCCACCTCGAAGGACTACATCACCCTCGTGGGCAACGAGGCCGGATGGGTGTCTGCTCCTCCCGGGACGCGCAAGTCGACTTATGACAATCCCGAGTACCAGAAGGCCGCACCGTTCGCGAAGGTCGTCTACGACTCGATCGCCAATGCCGACCTGACCAAGCCGACCAAGGATCCCGTGCCCTATATCGGCATCCAGTACGTGGCCATTCCCGAGTTCCAGGGAATCGGAACGGTGGTCGGCCAGCAGATCGCCGCTGCCCTTGCCGGCCAATCGACGGTCGACCAGGCGCTCGACAGCGCGCAACGCTCGACCGAGCGCACCATGAAGCAGGCTGGATATCCGAAGTGAGCTGACGGCCAATCGTCGGCAGGCGTACTGAGCGCCTGCCGGCTGCTCACTCCAGACGCGAGTCAAGGACATGGCTGGCACCACCACCACTGCAACACTCCCCAGCGGCTCGGCTTCCGCCGGCAAGCGAAGTCAGCGCAACGTCAAAACCCTGCCGCTGATCGCTCCGTCGGTAATCGTCCTGTTCTTGTGGATGATCGTGCCGCTGGCGATGACGCTGTGGTTCTCGTTCCAATACTACAATCTGCTCGATCCGTCCGTCAGCGGTTTCGCCGGGTTCGAGAACTACACCTTTCTCCTCACCGATCCGTCCCTCTGGACGGCCATGGCCAATACGCTCTTCCTGGTGTTTTGGGTCCTGGTGATCACGGTGGGTTTCGGCACATTGCTCGCCGTCCTGTTCGATCAGGAATTCTACGGGCGAAGCATCGCGAGGTTGCTGGCCATCGCGCCGTTCTTCGTCATGCCCACCGTCAGCGCCTTGGTGTGGAAGAATATGCTGATGCATCCGGTCAACGGATTGTTCGCGTTCTTCGCTCGCTCCCTCGGGCTGCCGGCCATCGACTTCTTCGGCGCCTTCCCGCTGACATCGGTGATCATCATCGTCGCCTGGCAGTGGCTGCCTTTCGCCCTGCTGATCCTGCTGACCGCCATCCAATCCCTCGACAGCGAGCAGAAGGAAGCGGCTCGCATGGACGGCGCCGGGCCGTTCGCGATGTTCTTCTTCATCATCCTGCCGCATCTCGGCCGCGCGATCAGCGTGGTGATCATGATCGAGACGATCTTCCTGCTCTCGGTCTTTGCGGAAATCTACGTCACCACCTCGGGCGGTCCGGGACTGGCCTCCACCAACCTGGCTTTCCTGATCTATCTGCGGGCGCTTCGCGAATACGACGTGGGCGGGGCCTCCGCTGCGGGCGTGATCGCGGTCATCCTGGCGAATATCGTCGCGATCTTCCTGGTCCGTTCGATCGCCAAGAACATCGCCGATTGAGGGCCAAGCCATGCATCCCAAGACACGCGATAAACTCATCTACACCCTGGTCGGATGGCTGGCCGCCGGCGTGATCTTCTTTCCGATCTTCTGGATGATCCTGACGAGCTTCAAGACCGAGGTCGAGGCGATTGCGACGCCACCCAAACTGTTCTTTACGCCGACCCTCGAGAACTACATCACCGTGCGCGAGCGCGCCGACTACGTTCATTTCGCCCTCAACAGCATCATCATCTCCGTCGGCGCCACATTCCTGGCAACGCTGATCGCCGTGCCGGCGGCCTATGCCATGGCCTTCTTCCCCGGGAAGCGGACGAAGGATATCCTGCTCTGGATGCTCTCGACCAAGATGATGCCGGCGGTCGGCGTCCTGATCCCGATCTACCTGCTGTTCCGCGATACGGGCGCGATCGACACACGCTGGGGTCTTATCGTGGTCTACACGCTCATGAATCTGCCCATCGTGGTGTGGATGCTCTACACCTTCTTCAAGGAGGTGCCGAAGGACATCCTCGAGGCGGGCCGCATGGACGGTGCCAAGCCCAAGCAGGAAGTCTGGATGCTCCTGATGCCACTGTCTCTGCCCGGCATCGCATCCACGGCTCTCCTGTCGATCATCCTGTGTTGGAACGAAGCGTTCTGGAGCCTCAACCTCACCACATCGCAGGCGGCCCCGTTGACGACCTTCATCGCCTCGTTCTCTGCGCCCGAGGGATTGTTCTGGGCCAAGCTCTCGGCCGCCTCGACGATTGCAATCGCGCCGATTCTCGTTTTCGGCTGGATGAGCCAGCGCCAGCTTGTGCGCGGCCTGACCTTCGGCGCCGTCAAGTAAGCGGAGGATGCAATGGCAACGGTAACCCTCAAGGGAATCCAGAAGGATTACGGCGCCGTCCAGGTGATCAAAGGCGTCGATCTGTCCATCGACGACCGTGAGTTCTGTGTGTTCGTCGGACCGTCCGGATGCGGCAAGTCCACGCTCCTGCGAATGATCGCCGGCCTCGAGGAGATCAGCGCGGGCGATCTCATGATCGACGGGCAGCGGGTGAACGACGTTCCGCCCTCCGAGCGCGGGCTGGCGATGGTGTTCCAATCCTACGCCCTTTATCCGCACATGTCGGTTGCGGACAACATGGGCTTCTCGCTCCGTCTCGCTGGCGCCTCGAAGGAAGAGCGCCGCGCCAAGGTCGCCGAGGCCGCGCGCATCCTGCATCTCGATGCATTCCTCGACCGCAAGCCCAAGGAACTCTCCGGCGGTCAGAGGCAGCGCGTGGCGATCGGGCGGGCGATCGTGCGCAAGCCCAAGGTCTTCCTCTTCGACGAGCCGCTCTCGAACCTCGATGCCGCGTTGCGCGTGCAGATGCGCATCGAATTGGCCCGGCTGCATGACGAACTGGCGGCAACGATGATCTACGTGACCCACGATCAGGTCGAGGCCATGACCATGGCCGACAAGATCGTGGTGCTGCAGGGGGGAATCATCGAGCAGGCCGGCACGCCGCTCGAATTGTATCATCATCCACGCAACCTGTTCGTGGCGGGATTCATCGGCAGCCCCAAGATGAACTTTCTGCCGGCCAAGGTGACGGGAATCGACGAGGCGGGCACCACCGTTCAACTGGCCAGCGGGGCTACGCTGGTCGTCCCCGTTCGCGCCGGCCACCAGAAGGTCGGCGAGTCGGTCACGCTGGGCGTTCGGCCGGAGCATATGCGGCTGGGGGCGGAGGGCGAAGTCACCGGCGAGGTCAAGGTTGTGGAAAGGCTCGGTGGCGAGACGTTCCTCTATACGCAGCTTGAGGATGGGGAGATGGTGATCGTCCAGACAGACGGCGAGATTCCGACCGGCGTGCACGAGCGCGTCGCCATCAAGCTCGATCCCTCGACCTGCCATCTGTTCGACGCCGAGGGACTGTCGGTCGAGCGCCTTCAGCGCCATCCTCTGGCGAACCTGCGCCGGCTGCCGACGCGCAAGGCGAGCTGAGCGCCCCGGAGGCTGGCCATGGCCTCGCAGCGTTTCGACTACATCATCGTCGGCGGCGGAAGCGCCGGCTGCGTCGTTGCCAGCCGCCTCGTCGCCGAGCATGACGCAAGGGTTCTGTTGATCGAGGCGGGACCGCGCAAAGTCAGCCGCATCCTGGCGATGCCTGCGGGCTACATGAAGTTTCTCGCCCGCGACACCTACCTGACGATGCACAAGGTGGTGCCGCAGCCGCAGCTCGAGGGGCGCTCGCCCATCGTGCCGCAGGCCAAGGTGCTGGGCGGCGGCAGCGCCGTGAACGCCATGGTCTATATTCGCGGGCACGCGGAGGATTACGATTCCTGGGACGAGGCGCTGGGTGGTGCCGGCTGGAGCTACGAGGGCCTCCTGCCGCATTTCATCCGGCAGGAGGGAAACGATCATCTCGGCAAGCCTTATCATGGCGTGCGCGGCCCTTTGAAGGTTTCGCATCTCGGGCAACACTCCGCGATGAGCCGCGCCTTCGTGCAGGCGCTGCAGGAGAAGGGCGTTCCCTACAACGCTGATTTCAACGGCGCCCGCCAGGCCGGCGTCGGCTTCATGCAGCACACGATCGATTGGGAGGCGCGCCGCCGCTGCAGCACCGTCGACGCCTTCCTTCGCCCCGTCCTGTCCAACCTGAAGCTGACCATCGTCGCCGACACCGTGGCGACACGCATCCGCATCGAGAACGGGCGGGCGACGGGCGTGGAGGTGAAAGGTCCGTCCGGCGCGGAAACCTTTCACGCCGATTCCGAGGTGATCGTCGCGGCTGGCACCTACATGACGCCGAAGCTCATGATGCTCTCGGGCATCGGCCCCGCCGGCGTGCTCTCGCAGCATGGCATCGCCGTCCAGGCCGATCTGCCTGGCGTGGGGCAAAACCTGCAGGATCATCACGAGGTCCCGATCGTCGCGAGCACGACAGGGGCTTTCGGCTATTTCGGTCAGGATCGCGGCTTCGCCATGGTGGGCCACGGCCTCCAATACATGCTGTTCAAGTCGGGCGCCGTCACCACGACCGGCGTAGAGGCCTGCGCCTTCATCGATCCCGATGGAAACGCACGGCCGACGCTGCAGCTCTATTGCGTGCCGACGGTCTATCTCGACCGCGATGTCTCAGGCGTCGAGCCGACCCATGGCGTGACGCTGAATCCCTGCCTCCTGCGGCCGAAGGCGCGAGGCTCAGTGCGCCTTGCATCGGCCGATCCGCTCGCAGCGCCCCAGGTCGATCCGCAATTCTTCGGCGACCCGGAGGATCTGCGCCTGACCGTCGCGGGTCTGCGCTATGCCCGGGAGGTTCTGGCGACGAGCCCGGTGCGGGGCATGGTCGACAGGGAGATCTTCCCGGGACCGGATGTCATGTCGGACGAGGCACTCGCGGCGCATTGCCGACGCACCGTCAAGACGAACTATCATCCCGTCGGCACCTGCAGGATGGGCCGCGAGACCGATCGCGACGCCGTCGTCACGCCGGACCTCAAGGTGCGCGGCATCGAGGGCTTAAGGATCGTCGACGCCTCCATCATGCCGACGATCACCAGCGGCAACACCAATGCGCCCGTGCTTGCCATCGCCGACAAAGCCGTCGATATCTTGATGGGCCGCGCCGACAGGAAGGATGCAGGCCAGCCTGTTTCTCGCGCACGCACTTCCCATGCCAATCAGGTTTAAGGTGTCATGAGCCAGCCTCTCAATCTTTCAGCCCTTACCGCCCTTCCGTCCACGATCGCACGGCCGAACTACGCCCGCGATGCCCTGCGCGCCGGCATCCTGCATATCGGCGTCGGCAATTTTCACCGCGCCCATCAGGCGGTCTATCTCGACGACCTGTTCAACCGGGGCAGGCATCTCGACTGGGCGCTGCTCGGGGCGGGCGTGCGCGCGGGCGATCAGGCCATGCGCAGCGCTCTTGAGCCGCAGGACTGGCTCACCACCGTGGTGGAGCTGGAGCCCGGTGCGAATTCCGCCCGGGTGACGGGCGCCATGACCGGCTTCGTCCCGGTCGGCGAGGATGCCGCCCCCATTGTCGATGCGCTCGACGATGCAGCGCTGCGCATCGTGTCGCTGACCGTGACCGAGGGCGGCTACTGCATCGATCCCGCGACCGGATCCTTCAATCCCGAGCATCCGGACATCCGCCACGATGCCGCCCATCCCGACAGGCCGAAGGGCGTGTTCGGCGCGCTAGTCGCGGCCCTGAAGCGCCGCCGCGACCGGGGTGCTGCGCCCTTCACCGTGATGTCGTGCGACAACATCCCCCATAACGGGCGCGTGGCGATGGATGCGGTGGCGGGGCTCGCCGAGCTCACCGATCCGGCGCTCGCCGCCTTCATTCGCGAGAAGGTGGCGTTCCCGAACAGCATGGTCGACCGCATCACGCCGGCGACCACGGACCGCGAGCGCAGCATGCTCGAGGAACGCTTCGGGATCCGCGACAACTGGCCGGTCTTCTGCGAGCCGTTCCGGCAATGGGTGCTCGAAGACAACTTCCCCACCGGGCGCCCGGCGCTGGAGGATGTGGGCGTCACCTTCACATCGGAGGTCGCAGCCTTCGAATTGATGAAGCTGCGCATTCTCAACGGCGGCCATGCGGCGATCGCCTATCCCGCCGCGCTGATGGGCATCCACTTCGTGCACGATGCCATGGCCGATCCGCTGGTGCGGGGCTTCCTCGACAAGCTGGAGGCGGAGGAGATCATCCCGCATGTGCCGCCGGTGCCGGGCGTCGACCTTAAGGCGTATTACGGCACCATCGCGCAGCGCTTCGCCAATCCGGATGTGGGCGACACCATTCCGCGCCTTGCGCAGGACGGCTCCAACCGGCAGCCGAAATTCATCCTGCCCTCGACCCGCGACCGGCTGAAGGCCGGCGGCGACGTGACGGGGCTGGCGCTCGAATCCGCTTTGTGGTGCCGCTATTGCGCCGGCACCACCGATACGGGCGACGTGGTGCGGCTCGACGATCCGAATGCGGCCCGGCTCGTGCCCCTGGCGCTGGCGGCGAAGGACGATCCGGCCAAGTTCCTGGGCCTGCGCGACATCTTCGGCGATGTCGCCGATGCGCGGCCGTTCCGCGCGCATTTCGAGGTCGCCCTGAACAGCCTGTGGCGGCATGGCACGCGGGCAACGCTGCAGCGCTATCTGAACGGCGAGCGTTTGTGACCGCGCTCAGAAATCTGGCTCATAAAAGGAAGAGCAGCGCCTATAGGCTCTCCTCCCCCTTGTGGCGAGGAGTTGGAGATGTGAGCGCACGCTTGTCCTGCTAACCGAGAGGTTGCCGCAGCTTCACCTCTCCCCGGTGGGGAGAGGTCGAGCGCAGCGAGGGTGAGGGGGCACAGGTTCATCCGGATAAGGTGTAACCCCTCTCTCGCGCGTCCGGCGCGACCTCTCCCTCAAGGAGAGGTGGGCCAGTGCCGTGTTTTCACAGGTTATCGCTCACACCCCAACCCTCAATTCCTCCCCATAACGGGAAAGGAAACAGCCGTCACAGCTTTATGGGCCATCCGCTCAGGCGGGCATGTCTATCTGCACCTTGACCGAGCTCGGCGGCATCGCCTTGGCGAAGTCGAAAGCCGCAATGCTGTCCTCGAAGGCGAAGCGGTCCGTGATCAGCGGCTTCACGTCGATCTTGCCCGAGGCGATCATCGCGACGGCGCGCGGATAGACATGAGCATAGCGGAAGACGTTTTCGACTCTGACCTCCTTCACCTGCGCCTTGCTCACGTCATAGGCGAAGGGCTCGAGGGGAATACCGACCAGGGCGACCTTTCCACCGGGGCAGACGAGATCGAACATCTCGGCCATGGCAGGCCCATAGCCTGAGCATTCGAACAGCACGTCGGCGCCCCATCCGTCGGTTTCGCGCCCGACGACTTCCTGAAGGTTCTGGCTCCTGACATTGACGGGAAGGACGGCACCGAGCTTGCTCGCAAGCTCCAGCTTCGGCTCATGGACGTCGCTGACGATGACCCGTGCGCATCCGGCGGCGAGGGCCGCCAAAATCGTCACCATCCCGATCGGCCCGGCGCCGATGACCACCGCGATATCGCCGGGCTGCACCTGGACCTTGGTGGCCGCATGCACACCGACCGCCAGGGGCTCCACCATCGCGCCCTCGGCATAGCTCACGTGATCGGGCAGCTTGAAGGTGAAGTCGGCCGGATGGACGACGCTCGGCCGCAGCACGCCATGCACGGGCGGCGTCGCCCAGAAGCGAACGGCCGGATCGAGATTGTATTTCCCGAGCCGCGTTGCCCGGCTCGCCGGATCGGGAATGCCGGGCTCCATGCAAACCCTGTCGCCGGGCTTCAGCGCGGTCACATCCGAGCCGACCTCGACGATCTCGCCTGCCGCCTCGTGGCCGAGGATCATCGGCTCCCGGACCACGAACGGGCCGATGGCACCGTGGGTGTAGTAGTGCACGTCGCTGCCGCAGACGCCGATCGTGCGAAGGGCAACGCGAACATCCCTGGGCCCGAGCTCGTCCTCGACGGGAAAGTCCCTCAAGGCGAGCTCGTCTTTGCGCTCCAGCACCAGCGCCTTCATGGCTCGATCTCCTCACGCTTCGCTCGGTGGGTGGGATGCCACCGCAGGATCATCGGCCCTGTTGAATATTGCCTCCCGGCGGCGACAATCCAGAAGCCGCAGGGAAATTCCGCCCGTCGGCAGTGACGGCGTCTATCGGCCCATGAGGCCAGCAGCCGTGAAGCCGCCATCCACGCACATGGTCTGCCCGGTCACGAAGCCGGCCTTCGCGTGATCGAGCAGAAAGACCGCCATGCTGGCGATCTCCGACGGCTTGCCGTAGCGCTTTTGGGGAACCCGGGAGAGCCACTCGGCCCGGATCTCGTCGGTGTGCACTTCCTTGACGAGCGGGGTCTCGATCGGCCCCGGCGCAACCGCGTTGACCCGGATCCCCGACTCCGCAAGCTCCACGGCCATCACCTGGGTCATCATGATGACGGCGCCCTTCGATGCGCCGTAGGCGACGCGGCCCACATTGCCGCGAATGCCGGAGACCGATGCGATGTTGACGATGGACCCGCGTCCGCGCTCGCGCATGCGCTTGGCGATCTCGCGGGAGACCACGAAGCTGCCGACGACATTGACGTCGAGAATGCGGCGAAAATCATTGGCACCGGTGTCGAGGCAGAACTGGTCACGCGCGATGCCGGCGGAGTTGACGAGGCCGGTGATCGGGCCGAACTCGGCCTCGCAGCGCTCGACCGCCTGCACGACGGCCGCCTCGTCCGCGATGTCGAGCTGCACGAAGCGGACGAGCTCGCCCGAGGCTTTGAGCGCTTCCCGGCATTGGGCGAGGCTTCGCTCGTCACGGTCGACGACCATGGCGCGCCAGCCATTTTCAAGCACGGCCTCGACGATGGCGAGGCCGATGCCCGAGGCTCCGCCGGTGACGAATACGGTTTCCTGCGTCGACATGGCGTTTCTCCGCTGTCGGGAAGGCATAAAGCTATTGGGCGGACGGCTCGACGGGCCGTTCGAGAGGGAGGCATCCTTTCGCCTCAAGCTCCTCCCGGATCGTCTTCTTGGTGATCTTTCCATAGGCCGATTTCGGCAGGGCATCCCAGAAGAAGACCCTCTTCGGCAGCTTGTAGCGGGCGATCCTGCTCTCGAGCCAGGCGAGGAGTTCGCGCTCGTCGAGCGCCGCCTCAGGTCGCAGCGCGCAGACTGCAACCCCGACTTCGCCCCAGGTCCGGTCGGGCACGCCCAGCACTGCCACCTCGGCGATGGCGGGATGGGTGAGGATCTTCTCCTCGATCTCGCGCGGATAGATGTTCGAGCCGCCCGAGATGTACATGTCGGAGGCGCGTCCGGTGATGTAGAGGAAGCCTTGCGCGTCCACGTGGCCGAGATCGCCGGTTCGGAACCAGCCGTCGCGAAACGCCTTCCGGTTGGCTTCGGGGTTGTCGTAGTAGCCGGCAAAGACGGCGGGGCCGCAGACGCAGATCTCGCCCGTCGCACCGGGCGCCACCTCGCGCCCCTGATCGTCCTGAATCGAAACCTGCATGCCCGTCCGCTCGTAGCCGCAGGTTCCGACCTTCACGTGTGGTCCATCCTCGGGCTCATGGAGCGCCGGCGGCAGCACGGTGATGTTGCCCGTCACCTCGCCGAGGCCGAAATACTGCACCAGCACCTTTCCGAGCGTCTTGAGCGCGTGTTTCTGATCCTCCCGGTACATGGGAGCGCCGGCATAGATGACATAGCGTAGGGAGGAATGGTCGTGCGCGTCGACGGAGGGGTGCTCGGTCAGCAGCTTGACGATCGTCGGCACCGTGAACAGGTTCGTCACGCGCCAGCGCTCCACCAATGTCCAGGCCTCGTCGATATCGAAGCGGTCGCTCGACAAAAGGATCGTCTTCACGGCGCGCGCCACCTGCACGAGCTGATGGACCCCCGCCCCATGCGAGAGCGGGGCGACCACCAGCGAGGCATCCGCATGGGTCGTGCCGGGCATCAGGTCGCAGAGATGGTTCGTGATCACGAAGTCCATCTGGCCATGGGTGAGCACGGCGGCCTTCGGGCGCCCGGTCGTGCCGGAGGTGAAGAAGAACCAGCACGGATCGTCGTGCTCCACGCCCGCCACGGTAACGGGCTGGGACATGTGGTCCTCCACAAGCGCGTCGTAGTCTTCGCCGAAACTCGAGCGCCCGATGGAGATCACGAAGCGGATCGCCGGTGCTGCCTGCCGCACGGTCGCGGCGTGCTCGGGAAAGTCGCTGTGGCAGATCATGCCGGACGCGCCGCTCGCCTGCGCCAGATAGGCGACCTCGTCCGGCGTCTGGCGGAAGTTCGTCGGCACCCAGACGGCGCCGAGCCGGAAGCAGGCGAACATCGATTCGAACATCTGGTTGCAGTTCTTGGACTGCACCAGCACGCGGTCTCCCTTTCGGATCCCCTTTGCGGCAAGCGCTGCCGCCATCGCATCGACGCGCCGGTCGAGATCCGACCATGTCCAGTTGCGATCGCCCCAGACGAAGCCGATCTCGTCCGCATGCCGGCGCGCCGCCTGCCGTAGGAAATGCGACAGGTTCATCACCCGGTTCGATTCGCGCCTGATGCTGCCGGGAGGAGGGGAGGAGCTGTCGGTCATGTGCTTCGTTCCAGGATCGCGATTGTTAGAGGAACATCGTGCGGAGCTTGCCTTCGATGCGCTCCACTTCGACCTTCATGTGCCGAGCGAGTTCGGGCTGCCGCTCGGCGTTCATGCGAATATCGATCGCCGCGATGCTGAGCGCACCCGCCACCCGGCCGTCAGGAAACATGACCGCGGTGCCGAGCCCCCAGGAGCCGGCGACGATGCGACCGGGATTGAGGGCGTAGCCGCGCTCGCGCGTCTTCGCCACATCCTCCCGGATCTGCGCCTCGGGGTAAAAGGCATATTGCGTCTCCAGAGCCTTCCGGTTCGCCGCAAGCACGCGCTCCACCTCGTCATCGCTGAGGGCGGACAGCATGGCGAGGGAACCGGCTCCGATCCCGAGCGGATGCTGGTTGCCGGCCTGCAGCGCGTGGGTGCGAACGGGATAGGTGCCCTCCTCGCGATGAAGGCAGATGGCGTAGTTGCCACGCTTCACGGATACGAAGCTCGTATCCATGGTGACCTCGGACAGGTTGCGCAGGCTTTCGAGCGAGAGTTCGAGCAGGCCGTGGCGCCGCGAGGCGAGCGTGCCGAGAACATAGGCCTCTTCGCCCAGGTAATAACGCCGCGTGCGCGCCTCCTGCTCGACGAGTCCCGCGCGCATCAGGGCGAGCAGCAGCCGCCGCGCCGTCGGCTTGTTGAGGCCGCTGTCCTCGACGATGTCGCTCAGCTTGGCGCCGCCCTCTGCCTCGCGCCCGACCAGCGCCAGCAGGCGCAGGGCGCGGTCGACGCTTTGGGATCCTGACAGATCGCCGGTCGCTAGGGGAGCATCATCCATCGTGCTGGTCCGTCGATGATCCATAATGTGGACCTAAAAATTCCACGCTCGAACTTCAGTCGCAGGCTAAATTGCTTCGACTCATGTTGCAATGGCTTGCAAGAAGTGTATCTTTTCGCCAGCCGTTAGGAAATAAAGATCCATACAATGGACCTATCCAATCGCATTCATTGCGATTGCCGCGAAAACGGGAAGGACGCACAATGAAGGCCGAGGGAACCCGAATGAGCCCTCTCAATCACGGCAGCGGAGGCATCCGTTCGCTTGCCCAGTCGGAGTGCGAGGTACCGCGCGGGATTCGCAACCGGTCGTCCCTGAGCCATGCGCGGCCCTGGAACGCGGCAGCGTGAATTGAGATAGGGAGAGCAACATGGCTGCCGTCAGCGACACGATCGCCCCACTGCCGGATGCCGAAGAGGCGGTGACTCATCGCGTCGGTTCCCTGCTGGTCCGGCCGCTCGAGGTGGTGTCGGCGCTGCTTCTCTGCGTCATCATCGTCCTGCTTCTGGTCGGCGTCGCTTCGCGCTATGTCTTCTCCTATCCGGTCGTCTGGATCGACGAGGCCGCCTCGATCTCATTCCTCTGGCTCGCCATGCTCGGCGCCGCCATCGCCATCGATCGGAACGAGCATCTCAAGCTGACACTGTTTCTCGGGATGTTCCCCCGGAGAACCCAGGGCTTCATCCAGACCCTCGGCCTTGTCCTGACCGCGACGTTCCTGCTCGTCATGCTGCAGCCGGCCGTCGAATATGTGGAAGAGGAATGGTACGTCACCTCCGCCGCCCTCAACATCCCCAACAGCTTCCGTGTCGCTGCCATCGCGTTCGGCATCTTCGCCATGCTGAGCTTCATCGTGGCGCAGGCGGTGAAGACATCGACCCTGCGCGACCTCGTCTTGTCCGTCGTGCTCGTCGCCGCCCTTGCCGGAGCGTTCTGGCTTCTGTCGCCCGCGCTGCTGCGGCTCGGCAACATCAACATTCTCATCTTCCTCGTCGGTGTCGTGGCGCTATGCCTCGTCATGGGCGTCCCGATCGCCTTCTGCTTCGGCATCGGCACGCTCGCCTTCCTCGCCTTCAGCACCCGCGTTCCGATCTTCGTGATGATCGGCCGCATGGATGAGGGCATGTCGAGCATCATTCTTCTGTCGGTTCCGATCTTCGTCTTTCTCGGCTGCATCCTCGATGCGACCGGCATGGGCAAGGCCATCGTCGACTTCCTCGCCTCGCTCCTCGGCCACGTGCGCGCCGGCATGTCCTACGTGCTGCTCGGCTCGCTCTTCCTGGTCTCGGGCATTTCCGGCTCCAAGGTGTCGGACATGGCGACCGTCGCCCCGGCCCTGTTTCCGGAGATGAAGCGGCGCGGGCACCAGCCGCGCGAGATGATCGCGCTGCTCGCGACCGGTGCGGCGATGGCCGATACGGTTCCGCCGAGCATCGTCCTGATCGTGCTCGGCTCCGTCGCCGGCGTCTCCATCGCCGGCCTGTTCACGAGCGGCTTCGTGGTCGCCATGGTGCTGCTCGCGGTTCTGGCCGTCCTGGCGCGGATCAAGGCCGCCGGCGAGCATCTCGGCAACGTGCGCCGCGCCCCGCTCAAGGTCATCGGGCAGACGATGCTGATCGCAGCGCCCGCTTTGGTGCTGCCCTTCATCATCCGCAGCGCGGTCGGCGGCGGCGTCGCGACCGCGACGGAGGTGTCGACCATCGCGGTTCTTTACGCGCTCATCATCGGCATCTTCCTGTATGGCGGCATCGGGCCGCGCAAGTTCTATCAGATGCTCGTCGAAACGGCGGCGCTCTCCGGCGCGATCCTGCTGATCCTCGGCACGGCGCTTGCCATGGCCTGGGCGCTGACCCAGACCGGCTTCGCGCAGCAGCTCGCAACCTTCATGGCGAGCCTGCCCGGCGGCTGGATCATCTTCATGGCAGTGACCATCGTGGTCTTCCTGCTTCTCGGCTGCGTGCTCGAGGGCCTGCCGGCCATCGTGCTGATGGCGCCGCTGATGTTTCCCATCGCGAAGAATCTCGGCATCAACGATATCCATTATTCCATGGTCGTCGTGACGGCGATGAACATCGGCCTGATGACGCCGCCCATCGGCATCGGATTCTATATCGCCTGCAAGATCGGCAACGTCTCGCCGGACGAAGCCATGGGGGCCATCTGGCCCTACATCCTGGCACTGCTCGTCGGCCTCGTGCTGATCGCCGCGATCCCGGGAATCTCCACTGCCGTCCTGTGACACCGGAGCCCACCTTCAAAACCGTCCACCAAAACAGCCACAAGGGAGAGAAGACATGACGATCTCACGCCGCACCCTGCTGCAGGGCACTGCCTCTGTCGCGATGGTCAGCACGTTCGGAGCCCGCGCCCAATCGGCCGAGTTCACCTACAAATACGCCAACAACCTTCCGGTCACGCATCCGATGAACCTGCGTGCGAAAGAGGCGGCTGACAAGATCAAGCAGGAGACGAACGGACGGGTCGAGATCCAGATCTTTCCCAACAACCAGCTCGGCTCCGACACCGACATGTTGAGCCAGGTCAGGTCCGGCGGGGTGGAGTTCTTCACGCTCTCGCCTCTGATCCTCTCCACCCTCGTGCCGAACGCATCGATCAGCGGCATCGGCTTCGCCTTCCCGAACTACGACACGGTCTGGAAGGCGATGGACGGCGAGCTCGGCGCCTATGTGCGCGGTCAGATCACCAAAGCCAACCTCGTCGTGATGGACAAGATCTGGGACAACGGCTTCCGCCAGATCACCAGCTCCAACAAGCCGATCCAAACGCCCGACGATCTGAAAGGCTTCAAGATCCGCGTGCCGGTGAGCCCACTCTGGACCTCGATGTTCAGCGCCTTCGGCTCGGCGCCGGCCAGCATCAACTTCGCCGAGGTCTATACCGCGCTGCAGACCAAGGTGGTCGACGGCCAGGAGAATCCGCTGGCGATCGTCTCCACCGCGAAGCTGTTCGAAGTGCAGAAATTCGTCTCCATGACCAACCACATGTGGGACGGCTTCTGGTTCCTGGCCAACCGCCGCGCCTGGGAGCGCCTGCCGGAGGATCTGCGCGCCGTCGTGGCGAAGCACCTCAATGCCTCGGCCGTCGAGGAGCGCGCCGATGTGGCGAAGCTCAATGCGACCGTCAAAGGCGAGCTCACCACCAAGGGCATGCAGTTCAACGACCCGGATCCGGCTCTCTTCCGCGAGACGCTGCGCAAGGCCGGCTTCTATGCCGAGTGGAAGAAGAAGTACGGCGACGAAGCCTGGGCGATCCTCGAGAAGTCCGTGGGCAGCAGCCTGAGCTGATCGGCTTCCCATCAATCGCCAGAAACACGCGCCGGATTGCGGCGCTGGAGACAGTCATGGTCGACCGTCTGAAGGGAAGAACGGCCATCGTGTTCGGAGCCGGTTCCTCAGGACCCGGTTGGGGTAACGGCAAGGCGGCGGCGGTGGCCTATGCGCGCGAGGGCGCGCGGGTAGTCTGCGTCGATCTCGTGCGCGAAACGGCGGAGGAAACCGCCGCCATCATCGCGAACGAAAGTGGACAGGCGATCGCGGTCGCGGCGGACGTCACCGATAATGCCTCCGTCGAAGCGGCGGTCGCGCAGGCAATCGCGCATTTCGGCAGCATCGATATTTTGCACAACAATGTGGGCGTGACCCATATGGGCGGCCCGGTCGAGCTGACCGATGAGCAGTTCGAGGCCGCAGTGAAGCTCAATCTCGGTCCCGTCTACCGCACGGCGAAGGCCGTCATTCCGCACATGCTGCGGCAGGGCGGGGGCGCCATCGTCAATATCTCGTCGCTGGCCGCGATCCGTTGGACCGGCTATCCCTATTTCGCCTATTACGCCACCAAGGCGGCCGTGAACCAGGCCACGGTGGCGCTCGCCATGCAATATGCCCGCCAAGGCATAAGGGCGAATTGCATCATGCCCGGCCTCATCGACACGCCGCTGATCTACCGCCAGATCTCCGGGCAATATGCGTCGGTGGAGGAGATGGTGGCGGCCCGCAACGCGGCGGTGCCGGTCGGGCGCATGGGAACGGCCTGGGATGTCGCCAATGCCGCGGTGTTCCTCGCATCCGACGAGGCGCAGTTCATCACCGGAATCTGCCTCCCCGTGGACGGCGGACAGAGCTGCGCGGTCTCCGAGTTCCGCTAACGGATCGAGCGCTTCATGAGACGCATTCAACATCCAGGCCCGCCTGCACCGGAGCGCGTCGCTGCGGTCGCAGGCTCCGGCGTTCCACTGCGCTTCGTGCTGCAGCCCGGCCGCATGGTGGACGAGGCAGTTGCCGAGGGCATGAGGGCTGCAGGCTGCATCGGCGGCTTCGTGACGTTCCGGGGTGGCCGATGCGAGCCTTTTCGCTATGTGATGCCGGCGGCGTCCGCCGATCCGCGCTACGCCGCCTGGTATAGCGAGACCTATGAGCCGGCAGGGCCCGTCGACGTGACGCGCGCCTGCGCCATCGTCGGCATTCGCGAGGGAAAGACCTTTCTGCATTGTCACGGCCTCTGGCATACGGCCGACGGACTAAGGGCGGGACATATGCTCGCTCCTTTGACGATTGTGGCCGAACCGATCGAGGTCACAGGCATCGGCTTCACCGATGCCACCTTCGAGGCGATGCCGGATGCAGAGACGAATTTTACCCTCTTCGAGCCGGTTCCGACCGCTCGGGATGGCCATGGAACCGCGGGGCCTCGGATGCTGCTCGCCAAGGTGCGTCCCAACGAGGATATCGATCTTGCCATCGAGGAGATCTGCCGGAGGCAGGGCTTGGCTGCGGCCAATGTCTACGGCATCGGAAGCCTGAACGGCGTGCGCTTTGCCGATGGCAGCAAGGTTGACTCGTATGCGACCGAGGTCCTGATCCAAAGCGGCCGCGTGTCGAACATCGACGGCCGGCCGCACTCCAAGCTCGTCATCGATGTCGTCGACATGGACGGCGGCATCCATTCCGGCGAACTGCTGCGCGGCGACAATCCCGTCTGCGTCACGTTCGAGCTCGTGATCGAGGCGGCCGCCTAGCGCATCGTGCGGACCCAGTGGGCCGCGTCAGCGACCCGAAGGGCCACGTCAGTGAAAACTGGATCCGGTTTTCTGCTCTGACGTCAGCCCATCTTCGGCGTATGGCTGAAGCTCTGGGTCGGGCGGTCGAGAACGCGTCGCCCCATGAGGCTGGCGACGAGGTCGACCATGAGCAGCGCCGTGCGGCCGCGCTCATCGAGAAACGGATTGAGCTCGACCAGATCGAGGCTTGTCACGAGGCCGCTGTCGTGGAGGATTTCCATGATGAGATGCGCCTCCCGGAACGTCGCGCCGCCGGGAACGGTGGTGCCGA
Source organism: Microvirga ossetica (assembly GCF_002741015.1). NCBI lineage: Bacteria > Pseudomonadati > Pseudomonadota > Alphaproteobacteria > Hyphomicrobiales > Methylobacteriaceae > Microvirga > Microvirga ossetica. The sequence goes on from NZ_CP016616.1 coordinate 3,547,481, forward strand.
CGCCCGGCGCGATGGCGGGATCGAGAAAATCGACGTCGAAGCTGACATGCAGGATGCCGTCCGCGTCCGCGACCCGCTTCAGGAATGCGTTGAGAAGCGACACGACCCCGTTCTCGTCGATGGCTCTCATGTCGTGGATCGTCACGCCTGCGTTCTTCAGCGCGGCGCGCTCCGCAGGATCGACGCTGCGGATGCCCATCATGCACACGTTCTGCGGCTTGAGCGCCGCGGCAAGCGCCGGAAAATAGCCCTCGAAGCCATCGAGGCCCGTGGCATAGGCCATGGGCACCCCGTGCAGGTTGCCGCTCGTCGTCGTCGCGAGGGTGTGGAAGTCCGGATGCGAATCGAGCCACAGAACGAACAGCTCGCGATTGTCCTCCGCGGCGCGGCGGGCAAGGCCGGTCATCGAGCCGGCCGAAAGGCTGTGATCGCCTCCGATGAAGATCGGGATGCCGTCACCGCTGGCGTCATAGGCTGCCTCCGCGATGGCTTCGGTCCAGGCGACCGTCTCCGGCAGAGCCCTGACGGCGGCGTTGGGGTGCCGAAGATCCTTGCGCGGCTTGGGGACGATGTTGCCCCGATCCTCCACTTCATAGCCGAGGCTGCGCAGCTCGGTCAGCAGACCGGCGGTGCGAAAGGCGCTCGGACCCATATCGCAGCCGAGCCGGCCTGCGCCCTCCTGAACCGGGGCGCCCAGGACAATACAGGGCTTCGATGTCATTCTACCCTCCCTCCGAAGCCGTCCGCCGAAGCGGAGTCGCGGCATATGAAGCAAGGTCGTGTAGCAGAAAGATCGGCCGATGCTCCAGCCCCGGCAGAGTTCGAGTCTGCGTCAGGCATCGATGGAACGTACGGCGCCTGCCATTCTATGACTTTGCGGGGCGATCCATATTGCGGGGCTGGATTCTTACCCGACCGTGTCCGAGAGCATCCTTTGGACCTGAGGAGGCCGGCTGCATGAGCGTTTCCTCCTCTTCCGCCGCTTCGCTGTCGAGCCATCCCTCCGAGCGCCAGGATTCCCGCTGCTCGTCCAGGTCGAGCACGCCTTCCTGGTCCAGGATGGCGACGGCCTTGCCGACATCGGCATCGCCGCACCGCACGATGACGACCGATCCTCCGCGGATGACGCCTTCCGCGTAAGCATAGGCATCGGTTCGCGACACGCCGAGATCCTCCAGAAGGGGAGGGAGATTGTGCGGTGTCGACCAGATGTCGATCTCGTCCTTCGGGATACCCGCCTGTTCCAGATGCTTCGCTGCAGAGGCCGCATGCTGGTCAGTGTGGAAAAGAGACGTGACTGTCTTGGTCATCGGGATCTCCTGCAAGGACGCGCGATATCGAATTCGCCTGCGAAGAGCTGGGCCGGTTCCTGCGCCGCCAATCTATCACGGTGCGCCTGTGGCGGCCATCGGCGCCTGCGTCTGTGGTGGCGACGAAGGTTTTTCGGACAGGCTTGGATTCTCACTCGCTCTGACTCTCGGTCCCGAGCCGCCGGCCATGATCCCCGTCGTCAGCGGATCGAAGCTGGTCAGGCGGCTGTAGCGTTTCGGCGCTCCGGATTCGCCCCCGAGCGCTATTCCGATGGGGTCGGTGCCGGTGATGTCGATCCTCGTGTTCTCCAGCCCTTCCGCGAGAACGAGCCTGAAGAGCAGTTCGGCATTTCTCGGTGCAAGGCGGACGCAGCCATGGGAGGCCGGCTGGCCTAACCGGCCAATGATGTTGCTCCCATGGATGGCATGCCCGGCATCGGTGAAAAAGATCGAATGCGGCATCGGCGCATTGTCCCATTCGCGGGAATAATGCTGCCTTGCCAGCCGCGAGGGCATGAAGGCACCGGTCGGCGTGGCATAGTCTTCCAGGCCCGTCGAGACCGGCCACGAATATCGCTCGATGCCGTCGACCGTCACGGTCATGCGCTGGATATTCTTGTCGACCGTGATCCGCACCTCCGCTGCTGTGGCAGCGGACAGAGTCGCAAGGAAAGCGATGACAGCAACCACAGACGAGCTTGCCCTGCACATCGGCCGATCTCCGCCCCGCACATGATGAGAAGATGACGGCTGATTAAGGCTAAGGTTCCATATGCCTCGCTGACTATGATTGTTCGCACCTCTTCATCCGGGCTGAACGGCGCGGAGGAATCCAAGTTCAACGGATCTTGGCCCAGGCTGACGACCTTTGGCTGTCGCACATCAAATGGCACCTGGCATCGTCTGTCAGGAACGAAGTATCATTGATGTGCCATCGGCAGGGTCGGTGGTATCTGTGCGTCGATCAGGCCTGGAAATGCCTATCGAACCTCGAAGATTGTCTCGAGGCGGCTGAGGGCCGATAGGAGATGGGCGGCGTCCGGCCCGAGTCGGTCGAGGATCTGCTTCTCGAAGGCTAGGGCCTTGGGCACGATGTCGTTGTAGACCTTGCGGCCTTGCGTAGTCAGGGACAGAATCTCCTCGCGCCGGTCCTCCTCGCTCTCGCGGCGGGTCAGCCAGCGCCGCTCCTCCAATGCTCTCACGGCCCGGCTGACCTTGGTTTTGTGCATGGAGGAGTGCCGTCCGATCTCCTTAGCGCTGATCTTCTCGGATTGGCCAAGCGTCGCCAGAACGCGCCATTCCGGGATGGTGAGGTCGTGATGCGGACCGTAGACGGAGCGGAAATCCTGGGAGACCGCAGCCGCGATCCTGTTCAGGCGGTAGGGCAGGAAGGCTTCGAGCGCGAGATCGGCCATGATGTTGTTGGTTACAAAATCGACAGTTACATTCGTGACCAATTATGGAGGTCATGCCCATGAATGTCCAGAATCCATCCCTGACGACCCAGGCCGTTGATCGGGCCGAGAGCGCCATCAAGCCGGGCTATATGTCGGGCTTCGGCAACGGCTTCGAGACCGAGGCGCTCCCCGGCGCGCTTCCCATCGGCCGCAACTCGCCCCAGCAATGCGCCTACGGTCTTTACGCCGAGCAGCTTTCCGGCTCGCCGTTCACCGCGCCGCGCACCACCAACGAGCGCTCCTGGCTCTACCGCATCCGCCCGACTGTGACCCATTGGGGCCAGTTCCAGAAGGCCGATATCGGCCTCTGGCGCACAGCGCCTGCCGTCGAAGTCGAAGTGCCGCTTGCTCCCATGCGCTGGGACCCGATTCCGCTGCCGGAGACGCCGGTCTCGTTTCTGGAAGGCATCCACACCATCACCACGGCGGGCGATGCCGGATCGCAGGCCGGCATGGGCTCGCATGTCTATCTCGTGACCCGTTCGATGGCGGACGAGTACTTCTACAATGCCGACGGCGAACTGCTTTTCGTGCCGCAGCAGGGGGCCTTACGTTTGTGGACCGAGTTCGGCATCATCGACATCGAGCCGGGCGAGATTGCCGTCATTCCCCGCGGGGTGAAGATCCGTGTCGAGCTCAAGGATGGGCCGGCGCGCGGCTATCTCTGCGAGAATTACGGCGGTGCCTTCACCTTGCCGGAGCGCGGACCGATCGGGGCCAACTGCCTCGCCAATCCGCGTGATTTCCATACGCCGGTGGCCGCCTACGAAGACCGGGACGCACCCTCGAAGATGTACGTGAAGTGGGGCGGCACGCTCTGGGTGGCAGAGATGGACCATTCGCCGCTCGATGTCGTCGCCTGGCACGGCAATTACGCACCCTACAAGTACGACCTGCGGCGTTACTCCCCGGTGGGGCCGATCCTGTACGATCATGCGGACCCATCGATCTTTACCGTGCTGACCTCGCCGTCCGAGACGCCCGGAACCGCCAATATCGACTTCGTGATCTTCCCTGACCGCTGGCTGGTAGCCGAGAATACCTTCCGCCCGCCCTGGTACCACATGAACGTGATGAGCGAGTTCATGGGGCTGATCTACGGCGTCTACGACGCCAAGACAGGCGGAGGCTTCGTGCCAGGTGGAATGTCGCTGCACAACACCATGCTGCCGCATGGGCCGGATGTGGACGCCTTCGAGAAAGCCAGCAACGTGGAGCTGAAGCCGCACCGGCTGGAGGGCACGCTCGCCTTCATGTTCGAGACGCGCTTCCCACAGAAGGTAACGGCCTTCGCCGCGCAGACGAACGCCCTGCAAAAGGACTACGCTTCCTACGGACACAAGCTCAAAAAGCACTTCAATCCGAATAAGAGATAAGTGCGACGATGGCTCAAATCGATCAAACCCATGATCCGAAGCTCGAAAGCTGGGTGCAGTCGGCCAATGGTCATCAGGACTTTCCCATCCAGAACCTGCCGCTCGGGGTCTTCAGCCCCCGTGCCGGCGGGAAGCGGGGCGGCGTGGCCATCGGCGATCAGGTTCTGGACCTAGGAGCTGCTCTCGCTGCGGGCCTCTTTGCGGGCGAGGCGGCGAGGCCTGCCGAGGCTGCTTCCGGTTCGGCGCTCAATGCCTTTCTGGCACTCGGTGCCGGACCGCGGCGGGCTCTGCGGCTGAGGCTGTCCGAATTGCTGGCAAAGGGTAGTCCCGATCGGGACAAGGTGGAGACGTGCCCGCATGCTGCGGAAGCCTGCACGCTGCACCTGCCAGCACATATCGGCGACTACACCGATTTCTATGTCGGCATTCATCATGCCACCAATGTCGGCAAGCAGTTCCGTCCCGATAATCCGCTGCTGTCGAACTACAAGCACGTTCCTATCGGCTATCATGGCCGCGCTTCGTCAATCAATGTCACCGGGACGCCGGTGCGGCGTCCGAAGGGCCAGACGAAACCGCCAGATGCCGAAAGCCCGGGCTTCGGTCCGAGCCGTCGGCTCGACTATGAGCTGGAGCTCGGCGTCTGGTTCGGGTCCGGCAACGCTCAGGGGGAGCCGATCAGCATCGGTGAGGCAGCAGATCATGTTGGCGGCTTCTGCCTCCTCGACGACTGGTCTGCACGCGACATCCAGGCCTGGGAGTATCAGCCGCTCGGACCGTTCCTCTCCAAGAACTTTGCGAGCACGATTTCCGCGTGGATCGTCACGCCGGAGGCGCTTGCGCCGTTCCGCATCCCCCAGCCGCAGCGCCCCGAGAGCGATCCTGCGCCGCTGCCCTACCTGACCGATGCAGGCGATCAGAGCGAAGGCGCTCTCGATCTCGAGCTGGAGGTTCTGCTTCTCACCCCCGCCATGAAGGCGAAGCGGATGGCTCCGCATCGGCTCGCTCTGTCCCATGCCCGGCACATGTACTGGACCGTGGCCCAGATGATCGCGCATCGTACCAGCAACGGCTGCAATCTTCAGCCCGGCGATCTCCTGGGCACAGGAACGATCTCCGGCCCCGATCAGGAGAGCTGCGGCAGCATCTTGGAGATGACTTTGGGTGGAAAGGACCCGGTCGTGCTTGCCTCCGGTGAGGAGCGGCGCTTTCTGGAGGATGGTGACGAGATCATCCTGAAGGCTCGCGGCACCCGCCAGGGCTATGCTTCTATCGGCTTCGGCGAATGCCGGGCGCCGATCCTGCCAGCGGCATAAGGCACAAGCATGAAGCTTTATACCTATTGGGGTCCACATACGTGATCAACTGCTTGTCGAGAGGATTGTCCGACGAGACGCGCAGCATGAACGTTCCTTGCGGGCTTGGCTTCCAGGTTCCCTTCTCGGAACGCATCCGCCGCGAGGCGGACGTCATGACCCAATCTGTCGGCGCCATCCTCGACGGCCATCAGGCGGAAGCCATCCTGCAGGAAGGCAGAGCGGATCTGGTCGCCGTCGGGCGGCAGGCTCTCTACGATCCCTATTGGGCGCACCATGCGGCCCATAGCCTAGGCTACGATCTTCGCTTCGGAGACTGGCCGATTCAGCATGGGCCGTGGCTCGCCAAGCGGGCACCGCTCATGGAACAACTCCAATTCACGGACAACAATGTCCGGAGCTTGACCGGCTCCGGGCGCTAGACGGGAGAACAGACAATGACCGCCAAATCGTTTGCCTCGACGGGCGACATGTCGGACAAGAAGGTGTCGTTCACGGAGATCGGACCGGATCTGTATGCCTATACGGCGGAGGGCGATCCCAATTCCGGCATCGTCGTCGGCGATGACGGCTGCATGGTCATCGATGCCCAGGCGACCCCCGCCATGGCCGAAGACGTGATCGCCCGCGTGCGCACCATCACTGACAAGCCGATCAAGTATGTCGTCCTCTCTCACTACCACGCCGTGCGCGTGCTCGGCGCCTCGGCCTACAACGCACAGGGCATCATCGCTTCCAACGCCACCTACGACCTCATCGTCGAACGCGGCGAGCAGGACAAGGCGTCCGAGATCGGCCGTTTCCCGCGCCTGTTCCGCGGCGAGAGCAGCATCCCGGAAGGATTGACCTGGCCGACGCTCACCTTCGAGAGCGGCATGTCGGTGTTTCTCGGAAAGCGCGAGGTCAAGCTGTTCCATCTCGGCGCCGGCCACACGGCAGGCGACATCGTCGCCTGGGTGCCCGATGCGGAGGTGATGTTCAGCGGCGATCTCGTGGAATACCACTCCGCCTGCTATTGCGGTGACGCTCACTTACGCGAATGGCCGCAGACGCTCGATGCGATCATGGACTTCCAGCCCAAGGCGATTGCGCCGGGCCGCGGCGATGCCCTGCAGGGCGAGCGCCAGGTCCGCGAAGCCGTCGCCATGACCCGCGACTTCGTGACGAGCCTCTACGGCGCGGCGGAACTTTCGGTGGCGAAGGGGCGGTCGTTGAAGGAGACATTTGCGGCGACTCGTGAGGTGATGGATCCGAAGTTCGGCTCATTCGCCATCTACGAGCATTGCCTGCCCTTCAATGTCTCGCGCGCCTTTGACGAGGCCTCCGGCATCGACCATCCCGTGATCTGGACTGCCGAGCGGGATCGCGACATGTGGGTTGCACTCCAGAACTGAGACGGAACTTTCAAGAGAATCCTGCGCGAGCGGTGGGTCGATATCGAGACCGTCATTCGCGCAGAAACAAATCGCTCGACCGTCCGGTCCGGATGACGAAGGCCCCGCGCGCAGGTTCCATCGATGTCTCTTGCCGGAACGAGCGACCTTCAGGTAAACAACTGGAAAGCGGTCGCAGCCGGCGCTCTCTGGGGACGCATCGACCGATTCCGCGTCGCTGGAACCGCCGAATTCAATGGATTCAACAAGGATATCAGAGCGCACCGGATTCGACCCTTGGCTGACTGGACCCGCGATCTCTTCCCAGCGATCGAGATGACGAAGGTTGTGCCGTGGAGTGGCTTGCGGCCGATGATGCCGAGCATGCTCCCCATATGAAAGCCAGCCGGCGGCCGAACGTTTTCTACAACACGGGCCGCGGTCAACTCGGTTGGACATTGTCTGCGGCCATGTCGGAAATCGTTGCCGAGAAAGTCAGACAGGCCGTGGCAGGGAGAGGCTGGCCGCGTAAGGATCTTAAAGCACCGGCGGCAGAATGCGGCCAGATATGTGCTATGATGCTTCGGACAGCGTATCGATCTTCACATGCAGCGAAACGCCGCTTGCCTGGAGGGCGTCTGCCAGAGACCCGGTCGGAAGAGCTTCCGTTACAACGTCCGAGAGATGTGCCAAAGGGCAGACAAGCTCGAGATGGCGCCGGTTGAACTTGCTGGACGCAACGAGCAGAGAGCGTCTCTCGGCTCGCTCCAGCATCTTGCGCTTCACCCAGCAGGCATCCGATTCCACATCGTTGGGTCCGTCGAGGGTCAGTCCGCTGGCTCCTATGAAGGCGATGTCGGCGTTGAAGCGATTCAGAAAGGCGCAGGTCTCAGGTCCGTAGACGCCGCCCTCGTGAGCGGAGAACTCCCCAGGGCAAAGTACGACACGGGTCTTCTTCTGCGGGGCGAGCGCTTGCGCGACGGCAAGGCAGTTGGTGATCACCGTCAGGCCGTCGACCGAATAGGCCAGGGCCCGTGCGAAGTGAGCTGTCGTTGATCCTGAATCGATCATAAGCACATCGCCCGGCTTGACCATCCGAATGGCAATGCGTGCGATGGCATCGCGTTCTTGGATTGCCGTTGCGTCACGGTCCTGAAATCCGGGTTGCAGGCCGAGCTGGAGGCCAGTCGCACCGCCATAGGTACGGCTGACAAGCCCGCGCCGCGTCATCTCCTCGATATCGCGCCGGACCGTTTCGGCGGACACGCCGAGCCGGGTCGCGAGTTCGGAAGTCCTGACGCTGGGGCTGAGGGCGAGTTCCGTCATGATGACCCGCTGACGGGTGGCCTTTTTCCCTTCCGAGAATGACATCGACAAAATCCTGAAACGGTCGAGTGGCCTTATTGTGTGGCCTTCCTCAAAAATTTTGGACATCCCACATTAGTATGATTGATCTCCCAAATTTCTATTCCTAAGGTCCACATAAGAGGCGCAGGAAGCCGCTCAGGGGGAGAGATGTATTCGGAGCCAGCTCATGGCGCGTCCGGCGCACGAGAAATCGAGACCATGAAGCCTCTGTCGGCCCTGTCTCCGGAGGCGGCGCGGTCCATCCGCGTGGTGCTGTCCGACATCGATGACACGATCACCACCGAGGGCCTGCTCACCGCGGATGCCTACGTCGCCCTGGAGCGGCTGCACCGGGCCGGTTTCATCGTCATCCCAGTCACCGGCCGGCCCGCTGGATGGTGCGATCACATCGCCCGCATGTGGCCGGTGGATGCGGTCGTGGGCGAGAACGGTGCCTTCTATTTCCGTTACGATCGTGCGTCCAAGACCATGAGGCAGCGCTTCTGGGCCGGTCCGGAAGAACTCTCGCACAACCGTGCTAGGCTCGCGGTCATCGAAAAGGAAGTGCTGGCAGCCGTGCCGGGCGCGGCGCTCGCCAGCGACCAGCCTTACCGCCTGGCCGATCTCGCCATCGATTTCTGTGAGGACGTGCCGCCGCTGCCGGAGACGGAGGTGGACCGGATCGTGGCGATCTTCGAACGTCATGGCGCACAGGCCAAGGTCAGCTCCATCCATGTCAATGGCTGGTTCGGGACTTACGACAAGCTGAGCATGGCGAAGGTCGTGCTGGCCGATGAGTTCGGGATCGGCTGGGAGGAGGCCAGGGCCTGCGTGATCTATGCCGGCGACTCACCGAATGACGAGCCGATGTTCGCGGCCTTCCCGCTGAGTGTCGGCGTTGCGAACATTCAGGCCTTCGCGCATCGGCTCAAGCACAAGCCAGCCTTCGTTGCGCAGGGCCATTCGGGAGACGGCTTCATCCAGCTTGCGGAAGTGTTGCTCGGGGCACGCGAGAAAACTGCCTGATATCAGAAAGCCATAGGTTCGACGCTCATGTCCGAAATCGTTGTCAATGCCGTGTCGAAATCCTGGGGAGGCGTGGGAGGCGTCGACCGGATCAGCTTCAAGGCCGAGGCCGGGACGCTCCTCGTCCTCCTCGGTCCCTCCGGATGCGGCAAGTCCACCACCCTGCGGCTCATCGCCGGGCTCGAGGAGGTCGATTCGGGCACTATCACCATCGGAGGGCGGGATGTCACCCATCTCTCTCCCGCCGAGCGGCATATCTCCATGGTGTTCCAGTCATACGCCCTCTTTCCTCATTTGAATGTCGCAGAAAACATCATCTTCGGCTTGAAGGTTCGCCGTGTCGGACGTGCCGAGCGGGACGCGCGGCTGAAGAAGGTTGCCGACATCGTCGGGCTGACGCACCTGCTCGAGCGCAAGCCCTCCCAGCTGTCCGGCGGCCAGCGCCAGCGCGTCGCCCTCGGGCGTGCCATCATCGCGGAGGCTCCCGTCTGCCTGATGGACGAGCCCCTGTCGAACCTCGATGCCAAGCTGCGTCACGAAATGCGCACCGAAATCCGCAGCCTGCAGCAGCGGCTCGGCATGACCATGGTCTATGTTACCCACGACCAGACCGAGGCCATGACGATGGCCGACCGGGTCATCCTGATGCGTGACGGCCACATCGAGCAGAACGGCGCTCCGCACGAGCTCTATAACCAACCCGAAAGTGACTTCACCGCGCGGTTCATCGGCACTCCGCCCATGAACATCATCGCATGGCGCGACGGGTCTCTGTTGGGTGTCCGCCCCGAGCATATCTCCCTGGTCGAGCGCGATGGGGTGGCGGCGACGGTCAAGGCCGTTGAGTATCTTGGCGCGGACAGCATCGTCCTCTGCGATATGGAGGGTGGAACGGTCTGCGTCCGCCAGACGGGGTACTGCTCGCTTCCGGCCGGTGCACAAGTCGAGCTGGGGTGGCAAAACTGTCATACACATCTGTTTGACAAGGACAGCGGAAAGCGTCGCATGGGCGGTGTCTCACCGCATTGATCGCTTTTTTCTGAAGAAACGCAGGCGGCGGCAGCTGCAGGCGCGAAGCTTCAAAGAAGCTCGAAACGGGAGGGTAGAATGAAGTTCAAATCGAAGGCCCTGCTCACCGCAGGTTTCATGACGATTGCGGGCTTGGGCGCGACCGCCGCTCAGGCCGTCGATCTCACCATGTATTATCCGGTCGCGGTGGGCGGCCCGGTCACGAAGATCATCGACGACATGGTGCAGGGGTTCCAGAAGGAGAATCCTGACATCAAGGTCGAGGCGGTCTATGCCGGCAACTACACCGACACGATGACCAAGGCCATGACGGCCATGAAGGGCGGACAGCCGCCGCAGTTGTCGGTTCTGTTCTCAACCGATCTGTTCACGCTGATGGACGAGCAGGCTATCGTGCCGATCGATGAGCTTGCCGGGGCGGATGGCAAGGAGTGGCTCAACAGCTTCTATCCCGCCTTCATGGAAAACGGTCAGGTCGGTGGCAAGACCTGGAGCGTGCCGTTCCAGCGCTCCACCATCGTGCTCTATTACAACAAGGACGCCTTCAAGGAGGCCGGACTCGACCCCGAGAAGCCGCCGGCGACCTGGGCCGAGATGGCAGAGGTGTCGAAGAAGCTCGTGAAGAAAGACGCCTCCGGCAACGTGTCCCGCTGGGGCGTGGAGATTCCCTCCACCGGCTACGGCTATTGGATGCTGCAGGCCTTGGCCATCGAGAATGGGCAGAAGCTCATGAACGAGACCGGCAACAAGACGTTCTTCAACGAGAAGAAGACGGTCGAGGCCCTGCAGTACTGGGTCGATCTGTCCGCCAAGGATGGCGTGATGCCGAAGGGCGCCGTGGAATGGGGAACCCTGCGCACGGACTTCCTCGAAGGCAAGACCGCCATGATGTGGCACACGACGGGCAACCTGACGGCTGTGAAGGAAGGTGCCAAGTTCAACTTCGGCGTCGCCATGCTTCCTGCGAAGGAGCAGCGCGGGTCGCCGACCGGCGGCGGCAACTTCTATGTCTTCAAGAGCGCCACGCCCGAGCAGCAGAAGGCCGCCGTCAAGTTCATCCGCTGGATGACCGCTCCTGAGCGGGCTGCCGACTGGAGCATCAAGACCGGCTATGTGGCCGTCACCCCGGCCGCCTACGAGACCGGGACGATGAAGACCTACGTCAAGGACTTCCCACAGGCGATCGTGGCGCGCGATCAGCTCAAGCACGCGGTGGCCGAGCTGTCGGTGCATGACAACGGACGCATCTACAAGATCGTCAACGATGCCGTGCAGGCCGCTGTCACCGGCACACAGAGCCCGCAGGAGGCCCTGGAGAGTGCGCAGAAGCAATCCGAGCGCGTTCTCAGCCGCTACAAATAGTCAGCGATAAAGGCGTCGCGGCGACCCCCGCCGCGACGCAACTGCCTCGAATGCGGGAGAGACCTATGGTAGCCGCCGTGATGAGCGATGCCCTGCCGAAGGCTGCCAAGCGCAGAAACTGGACGACGAGCATCAATGCCTGGCTCCTGCTGTTGCCGGCCGTCGTCCTTCTTGCGACGTTCACCCATTATCCGATCCTCGCGACGCTCTATCACAGCTTCTTCTCCCTGGGCCGCAGCGGCCCGGCGGAGTTCATCGGCCTGGACAATTACCGCTACATGCTGGACGACGATGTCTTCTGGCAGGTGCTGCGCAACAATTTCGTCTTCGCTCTCGCGACGGTGCCGACCAGCATTGCGCTCGCGCTCCTGATGGCGGTTTGGGTCGACAAGAAGATCGCCGGCCGCTCCTTCCTGCGCCTTGCATTCTTCACGCCGACGGTTCTGCCGATGATCGCGGTCGCCAATATCTGGCTGTTCTTCTACACGCCGGATTACGGCCTCCTCGACCAATTCCTCAAATTTCTCGGTTTTTCGGGCCACAACTGGCTCGGCGATCCCGCCACCGTCATGACCTGTCTCGCTGTGATGGTGATCTGGAAAGAGGCCGGCTTCTTCATGATCTTCTATCTGGCCGCCCTGCAGACGATCCCGCCGGAACTGAAGGAGGCGGCTTCCGTCGAGGGAGCGAGCCGCTGGTACTTCTTCCGACGCGTGACGCTTCCGCTGCTCATGCCGACAACCCTGTTCATTTCCATCAATGCCCTGATCAACTCGTTCAAGCTCGTCGACCAGCTTGTCATCATGACGAAGGGCGGCCCGAACAATGCCAGCTCTCTTTTGCTCTATTACATCTACGAGGTGGCCTTCACGTTCTGGGACACCACCTATGCCGCGACGCTGACCGTAACCCTTATCGCCATCCTGGCGGCTGTGGCGCTGACCAAGTTCGTCTATCTCGATCGCAGGATCCACTACCAATGAGAAGAGACAGCTACTCGATCGAGACCGTCGCCGCCTGGGCTCTTGCTCTTCTCTGGCTGTTGCCGCTGGCCTACAGCCTTTGGAGCGCGTTCCATCCGTCGGAATACGCGACGCGGTTCGACCTGACCGCGCCGCTCACGTTCGCCAATTTCGTCAAAGCTTGGAACCAGGCGCCGTTCGCCCGCTACTACCTGAACACTGTCATGCTGGTCAGCCTGGTGCTGGCGGGACAACTCGTCATCGCGACGCTGGCAGCCTATGCCTTTGCCCGCTTCAAGTTCGTCGGCAGGGACGTTCTGTTCGCGCTGGTTCTCGTGCAACTCATGATCATGCCGGATGTGTTGATCGTCGAGAACTACCGGGTGATCAGCGCGCTCAACCTGCTCGACACGATCCCGGCAATCGCCCTGCCTTACATGGCGTCGGCCTTCGGCATCTTCCTGTTGCGCCAGACATTCAAGGGCGTGCCGAACGAACTCGTTGATGCGGCACGTGTGGAGGGCGCCTCGTCTTTCGGCGTGCTGTGGCGTGTCTTCGTGCCGCTCGGCAAGACCACCTATATCGCCTTCGGCCTCGTCTCCGTGAGCTATCACTGGAACAATTTCCTCTGGCCGCTCATCGTCACGAACTCGGTTGAGAGCCGCCCGCTGACAGTGGGCCTGGCCGTCTTCGGAGCGCCCGAGACAGGGGTGGACTGGTCGGTCATCACGGCTGCCACAATCATGACGATGGCTCCGCTGCTTATCGCCTTTCTGCTGTTCCAGCGCCAATTCGTTCAATCCTTCATGCGTGCCGGAATCCGCTGATGAAGCTCGTGACGTGGAACATCCAATGGGGCCTGGGCTGCGACGGGCGAATCGATCTCGACCGCATCGTCACGACGGCAAAGGATCTCGGCGATGCGGATATCTTCTGCTTCCAGGAGATCTCCCACGGCTTCGCAGCCCATGACGGCGATGAGGATCAGCATGCCATCCTCGCGTCTCTGCTCCCAGGATACAGGCCGATCTTCCGTCCGGCGGTCGAGAAGATCGACACAAATGGCAGGCTTCAGGTCTTCGGCAATATGATCCTGTCCCGTCTGCCGGTGCTGCAGATCACCAGCCACATGTTGCCCTGGCCGGCAACACCTTGCAAAAGCATGCAACGTCAAGCGCTGGAGGTTCTCGTCCAGACCTCCTTCGGTGCCGTGCGTGTGATCACCACTCATCTGGAATATCATTCCGAGATCCAACGGGAGGCGCAGATCCGATACCTGCGCGCCATTCATGAAGAAGGCGAGAAGCGGGGGCAAATCGCGTTCGAGGACCGTTCCGAAGGATCCTACCGCACGATGCCGCGGCCCGTGGGAACCGTCATCTGCGGCGATTTCAATCTGGGGCCGGACGAGCAACTCTATCAGGACATTCAGAAACCCTTCCCCGTCGGGATTCCATCCTTCGTCGATGCCTGGACCGTCGCTCACGGGACAGTTCCGCATGCGCCCACCACAGGAGTCGCGGATTCCAAGCAATGGCCTCAAGGTCCCCATTGTCGGGATTACTTCTTCGTGACCGAGAACCTGGGCGAGCGCGTTGCAAATGTAAGAGCGGATGTCGAGACGACGGCATCCGACCACCAGCCTCTTTTGCTCGAACTTCGCTCCGGGGATGGCATATCGCTCTGAAGCGACTCCTCTCGGCAAAGCTCGGGTCACCGTAAGTCGATTTCAGACCCACTTTGCCGAGCTACCGGCCACAACCGCTAGATAAAAAAGTGGTCTTATATTGGACGGACTAACTGAATCGATACACCGAACCATTCTTTCCGGGGGCATCACGGGGGCGCCTGCAGCAGCGGTATGAGGCTGCGGAGCTGATTCCGGTCGGGCTGACGCTCATTGCCGTTGCTGCCTTAAACTTCCATCGGCCCGCGTCTACTGCCCCTGGCACAGCGTGATTGCCTCCGTCGCACTTTGGTCATCCGGCAGTGCGCTGGTGACACCCGGTGCAACCATGATCGCCCTCGCTGGCTTTCCAAAAATCGGCGGTGCTGCCTCTGATCTGGTCGGATTCCTACCCGTCGGGATCGGGCTCATGGGAACTGCGCTGGCAGCGCTGCTCTTCAACAATCTGTTGAAGGCGCTGGAAACCGCCATGCCGAGCATGAGGATACTCGCATTGCTGGCGCATCTTGGTCTCAGCCCAAAACGGAACGGCTGCACGGATTCGATTGAGGCGGGATCGCATCCGTCGATCCCAGTGGACCTCCACCGATAATATCCAAGCTGAGAAGCCCTGATACTCAGCCCGGCGGCAAAGGCCGCGGACGCGAGCCGCTGTCGATGGCGACGAAGGTAAAGACCGCTTCGGTCACCTTGATCTGTTCGTCGCCATCGCGGGAGCGACGCCAGGCCTCGACCTGGAACTTCATGGATGTGCGTCCGGTGGAGGTCAGGTCGGCATAGACAGACACCTCGTCGCCGACATGAACCGGCGTGTGAAAGACCATGCCGTCGACAGCGACGGTGACGCAGCGCCCGCGAGCCCGCCTCGCGGCCGCATTGCCGGCCGCCAGGTCCATCTGCGACATCAGCCAGCCGCCGAAGATGTCGCCCGCAGGATTGGTGTCGGAGGGCATCGCGATCGTCCGGATGACGGCCTCGCGCATCCCGTTGTCCTCGACCGTCATGACTGCTTCCTTCCTCGCCCCGATGGCGGCGTTCAGTGTTCCAGGATCGGCCTGATCTCCTGGAGGTTCCCGATCGTGTGCTCCAGGTGCCGGCGCAGGGCCTGTGAGGCCTCCTCGTTTCTTTCACGCTCGAGCAGGTCGAGGATCTGCAGGTGCTCCTCGCATTGCTGGCGGTAGCGCTTGCGGTCGATCATCGAGCGATAGGAGAGCAGACGGCGGACACGGTTGATGCGCCGCACCGCTTCCAGAAAGAAGGGATTGCCCGAGGCGCCGACGATCGCCTCGTGGAACCGCACGCCACGCTCGTGGAGGGCGTCGGCGCTGTCCGTCTCGATGGCGCCCCGGAGAAGCCGGAGCTCGGCCTCGCGGCAGCGGGCAGCGATGTCGGGGTCGAGCCGGTATGTCGGCTCCACAAGGGCTGCAGGCTCGAGGGCGAGGCGCACGCGATAGGTCTGCTCGAGGCTTTCCGGAGTCGTGAGCATCGGCGAGAAGGACCAGCCGTAGCCGGGGCGGCGCTCGGCCCAGCCCTCCTGGGCGATCCGGCCGAGAACCGCGTTCAACTGCGCTTTCGTCAGCTGATAGGTTTCTTTCAGGAAGGCTTCGGAGGCAGGATCGGGCAGGCGGCCATGAAGGTGATCGTCGGCCATCCTGAAATAGACGTCGGAGGCATCATCCCGGGTCGCCAAGCCGAGGCTCTCCGGCGACACGCCCTTGACGTCCGACACGAAGTAGCCGCGGTTGCGCTGATGGGTGAGGGCGCCCTTGGCGGCGAGCAGCTGCAAGGCCTGGCCGACGGGGAAGCGGGAGACGCTGAACCGCTCGGCCAGCTCCTGGGCTGTCAGGTGGGTCCCCACAGGCACCCCGCCGCGAATATGGTCAAGGATCTGCGCGGCGAGACCCTCGGTCAACTCTCGCTTTCCGTTGACCGTGCGCTCGCCGGCTGAACTCATAAACTTGACCTCGGACCCGTGGAAGTTGGCTCGATCCTTCTTTAACCGATTTGTCGAGGCCACGGTACTCTCAGGCCGCAGGCTTCGGAATGTGGAAGGGAAAGAGGGAGCCCGAGCCAGGCCCCCTCGATTTTCCTCAGGACTTCACGAGGCCGATCGACTTCAGGATGTCGCCGACGCGAGCCTGTTCCTCCTTGAGGAAGGCTTCGAAAGGCGCTCCCGCGAGGTAGAAATCCTCCCAGCCGCGCTGCTTGAGGATGTCGGCCCATTCCTTCGACTTGACCAGCTTCTCGACGGTCTCGGCATGTGCCTTGCGCTGGTCCGCCGTGATGGCCGGCGGGGCCATGATGGCGCGCCAGTTCACGACCTCGACATCCATACCCTGCTCCTTCAGGGTCGGAACGTCGGCGCCGGCCAGGCGCTTGCCGGAGGAGATCGCCAGTGCCCGCAGCTTGCCGGCCTTGATCTGGCTCTCGAACTCGCCATAGCCCGAAACACCGGCCGTCACCCGTCCGCCGAGCATCGCCGCCAGGGCCTCGCCGCCGCCCGAAAATGCGATGTAGTTGACCTTCGCCGGATCGGAGCCGGCCGCCCTGGTGAACAGGGCCGCGAGGATGTGGTCCGCGCCGCCTGCCGAGCCGCCGGCCCAGGTCACCTTGGCCGGATCGGCCTTTGCGGCGGCGGCAAGCTCCTGAACATTCTTGATCGGCGAGTTCGCCGGCACGACGATCACGAGAGGATCACCCGTGAGACGCGCAATCGGCGTGACCTGATCGAGGCCGACCGGCGACTTGTTGCTGAGGATCGCGCCGATCATGGTGATGCCGTTGACCATGAGCTGGCTCGGATCGCCTTTCCCGTTGTTCACGAACTGTGCCAGGCCGATGGTACCGCCGGCGCCGGTCACGTTGGTGACCTGAACGCTCTTGGCGAGGCCGGTCTGCGTCAGCACCTGCTGAATCGAGCGGGCGGCCGAGTCCCAGCCGCCGCCGGGCCCTGCCGGGGCCATGATCTTGAGTTCCTGCTGCGCGAAGGCAGACGACGCGACAAGTGTCAGAGCCGCAACGGCGACGCCGCGGATTGTCTTGGTGAAGTGGCTCACGAGTTCCTCCCTTGGGTTGCGTGAGGTGATGAACGCGAAGCGGACGTTGCCGCTCAGCGCTTGATGTTCGGCGAAACCTCTCGCCGAAGATGTCCACTGTTTCCGGTGAAGTCTGGTGTTGGTGTCTCGCGGCTTGTGCCCTCCGCGTTGACGGCACGATGCAGGATGAGGGGAATGATGCCGCCGCCGCGCAGGATCTCGACCTCGAGGCCGGTCTCGATGGCAGCGATGGCCATGAAGGTTTCGCTCGCCCCCGATCCACGCCGGATCGTGACGGGCACCGGGCCGCGCGGACCGATCTTTGCGGGATCGGCCTCGATGAGGATCCTATCGCCGGGACGCAGGTGCAGATCGTTCGGATGCCGCTCCGGCGGAAGACGCAGAGGCAGGATGCCCATGCCGATCAGGTTGGAGCGATGGATGCGCTCGAAGCTCGAGGCCAGCACCGCGCGTACGCCGAGCAGCGCCACGCCTTTCGCGGCCCAGTCGCGCGACGAGCCCATGCCATAGCGTTCGCCCGCTACCACAACGACGGAGGCGCCCTCGCGGGCGTAGCGCTCGGCTGCGCGGAGCAGCGGCAGATGCTCGCCCGAGCCGACATGAACGGTGAAGCCCGGTGCGATCTGGGGGTCGAGCAGGTTGCGCACCGACTTGTTGGTGAACAGGCCCCGGACCATGGCCTCCCAGTTGCCGCGGCGGGAGGCGAAGACGTTCAGGTCGCGACGGTTCTCGCCCCTCTCCACCAGATATTCGGCGGCTTCTCCCTGCGGCGGGATCAGCCCGGCCGGAGAGATGTGATCGGTGGTGATGTCGTCGCCGAGCACGAGCAGCGGATGCGCTGCATAGGTGCCGAGCAGCGTGCCCTTGCCGAAGCCCGCGAAGGGGGGGCGCCGAATGTAGCTCGAGCTCTCGTTCCATGGGAACAGGGGAGTGGCCGGCGCATCGAGCACGCGCCAGGCCTCGCTCGCCTCGGCCTCTGCGTATGAGGTTTCGTAATCGCCTGCATCGATGGCGATGGCGAGGGCCGCATCGATCTCGTCGCCTGTCGGCCAGAGATCGGCGAGGCGAATGTCTTCGCCCGAGTGCGAGCGTCCGATGGGATCGGTGAGGATGTCGCGATTGACGTCGCCTGCGAGCGCGAAGGCGACCACCAGCGGAGGCGAGGCCAGGAAGCCCGCCTCGAGCTGCGGATGGACGCGACCGGGGAAGTTGCGGTTGCCCGAGAGAACTGCAACGGGAAGAATGTTCCGCTCGGCCATGGCCTGCTCGATGATCGCCGGCAGCGGGCCGGAATTGCCGATGCAGGTCGTGCAGCCATAGCCGACGATGCCGAAGCCCACGGCCTCGAGGTCCGCCAGCAGGCCGGCGCGGCGCAGGTAGCGTTCGGCGGTGGGCGAGCCGGGCGCCAGTGACGTCTTCACCCAGGCGGGCGGGGTGAGGCCGAAGCGGCGTGCTTTGCGAGCGAGCAGACCTGCGGCGACCAGAAGTCTCGGATCGGACGTGTTGGTGCAGCTCGTGATCGCAGCGATTGCCACTGCGCCGTTGCCTGGCTGCTCGACAGATGACGCGGCAGGGTGGGCGGCCAGCATCGGCGCAAGCGCCTCGACCGTTCTGCCAGCCGCGATGCGGTCCTGCGGCCGGCGCGGACCTGCGAGGCTGACCTCGACCCTATCGAGATCGATCTCGATCGTGTCCGTGAAGCGCGGAGACGCCTTGGGGTCGAACCAGAGGCCCTGCCGCCTTGCGTATTCCTCCACGAGACGGACGTGATCGGCGCTGCGACCCGTCTCGCGCAAATACTGCAGCGTATGGTCGTCGAGGGGGAAAAAGCCGGAATTGGCGCCGAATTCCGGGGTCATATTGGCGATGACGGCGCGATCGCCGGCAGACAGCGTCGAGACGCCTTTGCCATAGAATTCGACGAAGCGATCCGCGAGATCGATGCGCCGAAGGCGCTCGGTCACCGTGAGCGCTAGATCGGTGGCGAGCACGCCCTGCCGCAGACGGCCCTTAAGACGCACGCCCACGATGTCCGGCACGCGGATCATCACCGGCATGCCGAAGAAGACGCTCTCGGCCTCGAGGCCGCCCACGCCCCAGCCGAGCACGCCGATGCCGTTGATCATCGGCGTGTGACTGTCCGTGCCGATCAAGGTATCGGGCATGGCCCACGATACGCCGTCGCGCTCCGCGGTGGTGACGACACTTGCCAGGCGCTCCAGGTTGAGCGTGTGCATGATGCCGGTGCCGGGCGGATGAACACGGACGCCCGAGAGGGTGCGCGTCGCCCATTTCATGAAGCGGTAGCGCTCGGTATTGCGGCCGAACTCACGCTCCATGTTGCGTCGGAGCGCGTCGGGCGCGCCGAACACGTCGACGGCCAGGGAATGATCGGTCGAGACGTCGACCGGCAGCACCGGATTGAGCCGGCGCGGGTCATACCCGGCTTCTGCGAGGGACGCGCGCATGCCGGCAATGTCCACGAGGGCCGGGCCGCAGGTCGTGTCGTGCATCATCACGCGGCGGGGCAGGAACGGAATCTCGTCCTCGCTGCGCCCCTCCGCCAGCCAGTTCAGAATCGCCGCCTTGGCACGCGGTGCGTCGTCGCCCGCGTTCCGCAGGACGTTTTCCAGCATGATCCGCAGGATGTACGGAAGCCGTTCGAGTTGCCCCTCGGCTGCTGCAGGAAGATCGACAATGCGATGGCGTCGCCCGGCAACCGTGATGTCGGCGTCCTTCCGCATCGGACCTCCCGCGTTCCCTTGATGAATAGGTCTCCAGGATTTGCATAAAATGACTCATAAATACAATATAAATTGCATTTTAAATATTCAATATGCTGTTTCGCTGTTGCCATAAGCGGTTAAAGCTATTTAAATCAATGTCTTAATGGATTTTAGATCAGTCGGGGTCACTCGCGTTGGCTCGCATCATGGAGACAGCCCAGCGGAGTTCGCTTCAAGGGTGCCAGCGACTTCGTCGAGCCGGACAAGAGATTCGACTGCCTTTTCGGCTTGATGAGGTGAAGAGCTAGCCGCTCACGGCGATGTGCCGTGCATATATTGCGTTTCATGCGAGCGGTCTGCCGCTTGAGCCCGCGCCAGCGGGACCGGCCTTACCTGTCCGAAATTGCCAAGCATGCGTCTCAAACTGTCAAGCATAATTGTGTGAACCTGCATAAAGTCCATCGCGCCAGACAGAACGAGCAAACGGTTGAGCGGGGAAGCGATCAGCGCGGATAATATCGATCCGTAGTCTTCTTGCGGTGCGGACCAGGGGGCATGATCCTCGGGACGGGCCTACCGCTGCCGTCGAGCCGACGTGAGTTCGAGATCGCGAAAGCAGGAGCAGGATGTGCCGCCGGAAGCATCTATCGCGGGAGTGAGAATGGACGGTAACGACCGCCGCAGCGAAAGCGTCAGTTCGTTCGTGGCGTCCCGAATTCTTCTGTCCCGTCCCGGAGCCCTTTGCGGGCTCGCGGCGGCGGCGATCGTTGCGCCGATGCTGGTCGGCTGCACCACCTCGGGAAGTGGGCCAGCGACCGTCGCCAATGTCGAGGCTCCTGCAGCCTTTGCGCGCGAGCGCTTGGTCGGCCGGTGGGGTGTCGCGTCGTTCCACACCGACAAGGATCGGCCGCGAACGGAACGCGAGGCGCGGGCTCAGTGCAATCTGCCTTATACGATCGCCAAGGGCCCGACCGACGGGGTGATGATGCATGTCGCCGACGACCCGAAGCTGTATGAGTTGAGACTCAAGGGCGACAGGGCGGGCCGGACCTATCTCGGCTTCGAGTCGCCGCCGGGCGACCCGCAGGATCGCGAGATTCTGTCGGCGACGGACAATCTCATGCTCATGCGCTTCGTCGATCCGGACGCGAACCGGCGCTATGGAACCTTCGTATACGTGCGCTGCAGCGCCTGACGATAGAATCCAAAAAGCGGAGGACAGGGATTTGCCAAAACTGCGAAAGAATCCTGATCGACCGGTGCCAGTGCACTGGACTGCGGCGGCTTGGTTTGCGCTTGCTGCCTGTCTTCCCTTTCAGCAGCTTCATGCACAAGCGAGGCCAGCCGCGCAGGAGACGCTCCAGGTGCTCGACGAACCGGGGCGCATCTCGACCGAGGAAGTCGTCATCAACGACGGACCTTACGCTCGCCAGTTCGTGTTCTTCAGGTCCAGCGAGCCGCCCGGCACCCTGGTCATCCACACGTCGGAGCGGTTTCTCTACATCGTTCAGGGCAACAACCGTGCGCTGCGCTACGGCATCGGTGTCGGGCGTGAAGGCTTTCAATGGTCCGGTTTGGTGAGTGTCAGCCGCAAGGCCGAGTGGCCCGACTGGCGTCCGCCGCCGGAGATGATATCGCGCCAGCCCTATCTCCCGCGCTTCATGGCAGGCGGTCCCGGAAATCCGATGGGCGCCCGCGCGCTCTATCTCGGATCGACGGTCTTCCGCGTCCACGGCACCAACCAGCCGGAGACGATCGGGCATGCCATCTCGTCGGGCTGCTTCCGGCTGGCCAATGGCGACATCATCGATCTTTACGAGCGGGTTCCGATCGGCACGAAGGTGGTGGTCCGGCACGGCGCCAGTCTCTAACGCGGGCATCCCGGCCTCGGGATTGCGACGCTTCACGACATGGGGATTGGAGATCATGTTGAAAGCAGCCAACGCCGATATCCGCTGCGTCTTCGCGGGGTTCGCAGCCCTCCTTTTCAGCGCTTCCGCATTGCCTGCGGCAGCCGGAACTCTCGAGACCGTGAAGCAGCGCGGCGTCCTGCAATGCGGCGTCAGCGAGGGCCTGTTCGGATTCTCTGAGCGCAACGCCCAGGGACAATGGTCGGGCTTCGATGTCGATTTCTGCCGCGCCGTCGCGGGCGCGATCCTGGACGATCCGTCGAAGGTCACGTTCGTTCCATTGTCAGCCGGCGACAGGTTCGAGGCTCTTCGCGCGGGCCGTGTCGACCTGCTGTCCCGGAACTCGACATGGACTTTGGAGCGAGAGGCGGGCCTTGGCCTGGCCTTCGCCGGGATCACCTATCACGATGGCCAGGGCTTCATGGTCATGCGCGATCTCAATGTCACCTCCGCCCTGGAGCTCAACGACGCGAAGGTGTGCGTCGAGACAGGCACCACAAGCCAGCTCAATCTGGCGGATTTCTTTCGTGCCAACTCGATGACGTTCGAGGAGCGCGCCTTTCCGACGGCCGGGGAGGCCCTCAATGCCTTCCAGTCAGGTCAATGCAATGTCCTGACGCGGGATCAATCCGCGCTTTATGCAGAACGCCTGAAACTTCCCCGGCCGAAAGACGCCATCATCCTCCCGGATGTCATCTCGAAAGAGCCGCTCGGGCCGGTGACGCGCGCGGATGATTTTGCCTGGTTCACCATCGTGAAGTGGGTGAATTTTGCCCTCGTGAATGCGGAGGAACTCGGGATCTCATCCCGGAATGCAGCCGAGGCAACGACGTCCGGCAAGCCCGATGTGCGCCGCTTCGCCGGCCTGGAGGGCGGGTTCGGCAAGATGCTGGGGTTGGATGATGCCTGGGCGCTTCGCGCGGTGCGGGCCACCGGGAATTATGCCGAGATCTACGAGCGAAATCTCGGCGTCGAGTCCCGACTCGGCATCCCGCGTGGGCTGAACCAGCTTTGGAGCATGGGAGGCGTGCTCTACGCGCCACCGCTTCGGTAGTTGCTGGCGGTATGAACTTTCGGTGCGGCGAGGAATTGCCTGTTGGGTTCTCGGGGTTTTCCTGGATACCGTGACGAGGTCGAAGCAGCGGAGATCGTCTCCTCGGTGCGTCAGAATCCTGCTTCGCATGCCGGACCTCCTGCCGATCCGGAATGAGATTGGTCACTTAGGCATCCGTCACGTGTCCCTACGAGGGGCTGGTCGCCAGGCCAGCCCCTCTATTGTTTAGCCATGCCTGCCCCAAGCTGGGGTGTTTGGTCCAGGCGTATGGTGGTTCGGGTGGCCTTGGCGCGCCGGCCGCGCCCAGGATGCGCCGTCACGGGGATCCGATAGCGACGATGCTGCAAGATGGTTCCCGCTGGCCCCATTTGCGCTAATGTCTCATCGTTTGACATCGACCGGCGCGGCCTCGAGAGGGCGCATGGGGTAGACGCGATGGAGATCTCGGGGCAGGAAGCTGAAACCGTTCGGCAGGGCCAGTCCGAGGCCCGTCAGCCACTCTATCTCGCGGTATACGACTCGCTGCGAGACGAAATCCAAGTCGGCAAATGGAAGGTCGGTGCCTCGCTGCCGTCGGAGGCCGATCTGTCGGATCGCTTCCGCGTCAGCCGTATCACGACGCGCCACGCACTCCGGCTCCTCGAGGCGGACGGCTATATCAGGAAGGCGCAATCCCGGCGTCCGGTCGTCATGGCCGCAGCTCCGGCCCGCAGGGAAGGCTGGTTCATGGAGTCCATGGCCGACATCGTCGAGATGGTCGGCGACGCGCGCCTCGACATCAGAAGCTGGAGGCAGGAACGCTCCGCCCCGGACGCGAGAGACTTCGGGTTACCGCTTGCGACGCGACTCCACTGCCTGCGCGGAATCCTTTCCCGCAACGGACGACCCTATGCCCGCTCGATCATCTATTTCCCGCCGCAGATCGGGGCACGGCTGTCACGCGGCGCTTTCGACGACGCGGTGGTCTTCCGCGTGCTCCAGCGGTTGCTGGGTATTCACATCGAGGACGTCCAGCTGACCGTATGGTCGGAACTCGCTTCCGAAGAGGATGCTCGAGATCTTCGGTGCGAGGTGGGCAGTGCCCTCCTGGCGACCCAACTGCAATACAGGGACGAGAACGCTTCCCTCATCGAGATCGCCTATAGCCGCGCTCTCGCATCCGAGGCCAAACTTTCCACGCGTCTCGTCACCTCGGCGCGAGTTCCTTGACAATTTTGTGGACAAAGGTTGTTATAACAAGTTGAGGCACCAACCCGGCAGAAACGGGGACGCCCCAGAGGAAAACGCCATGCAGGTCGACCTCCAAGGGAAGGTCGCACTGGTGACTGGCGCAGCGCAAGGGATCGGCCGTTCCATAGCCGATACGCTGGCGCGAAACGGCGCGCGGGTCATCTATACGGACCTCGACATCGATCGTGCGGTCGATGCTGCACGCACCTCGACTCCATGCGACGAAGGTCATCTCGCCTTTGCAATGGATGTCTCTGACGGACCCTGCATCGACGCGACGGTCGCCGAGGCGGCAGCGGCGGCGGGCCGGATCGACATTCTCGTCAACAATGCCGGGATCGGGGTGAAGGCGGCGGATCGAAAAACCATCGACGAATTTCCGGTCGACACTTGGGAGGAGATGCTTCGGATCGACCTGACCGGGGTGTTTCGCGTCAGCCGTGCCGTCATTCCGCACATGAAGTCCCAGCGCACTGGTCGGATCATCAACATCGCATCCGTCCTCGGCCTTGTGCCGATGCGTCTGCAAAGCTCCTACGTCGCCGCAAAAGCGGGAGTGGTCAACCTGACCCGCTCGATGGCGCTCGAGCTGGCGCCCCATGGCATCCTGGTCAACGGGATCGCGCCGGGCTCGACGGCGACCGAGGGCTGGAAGCGCTGGGTCGGCGACGCGAAGAGCGAGGAGCTCGACCTTCATGCGAGGCTTCTGTCGCATATCCCCCTTGGCAGGCCTGCCTCTACGCAGGAGATCGCGAACGGCGCCCTTTTCCTCGCAGCCCCGGAAAGCTCCTACATCACAGGACATATCCTTCCCATCGACGGCGGCTGGACCGCCGGCTTCGCGCGGGATTTCTGAGCCATGGCGCCATTGCAGCGGGACACCGGCGGCGGAGAACTCAGCAACCGGTTTCCGCTGCCGGATGGGCTATCCTCCGAAGCAATGGTCGGGCTCTACAGGAGCATGGTTCTCCTGAGGAAATTCGAGCTGGCGGCACAGGTCGCGTGCCGGACGGGAGAGACGCCGGGCTTCCTCCACCTCTATGTGGGCCAGGAAGCGACTGCCTCCGGAATCTGCGCCCACCTGCAGCCGACCGACTGGATCACGTCCACGCATCGCGGTCATGGACACGCGCTGGCAAAGGGCATGGACCCGCGCGTGCTCATGGCGGAACTCTATGGCAAGCACGACGGATGCTGCGGCGGACGCGGCGGCACCATGCATCTGTACGATCCGGCGATCGGTCTCTTCGGGACGAACGGTCTGGTGGGAGGCGGCATCCCCTCGGCGGTCGGTGCAGCGATCAGCGCCAAGTATCGAGGCACGCGTGATGTTTCCGTCGCTTTCTTCGGAGACGGAGCGACCAACCATGCCGCCTTCCATGAATCGCTGAACTTCGCCGGGGTGAGGCGGGCTCCGGTGGTGCTGGTCTGCGAGAACAATCTCTACGCGACGGCAACCGCTCTCTCGTCGGTCACTCTCAATCCCGAGATCGCGAGCCGGGCGGCGGCCTATGGCATCCCGGGCATCGCCGTCGACGGCAACGACGTGGTGGCGGTCTGGCAGGCAGCTCGCGAAGCGGTGGAGCGCGCCCGCGAGGGGCACGGACCGACCCTGATCGAGGCGAAGACCTACCGCACCGTCGGCCACCACGAGGGCGATCCCGTAGTCGGCATGTACCGGACGCAGGAGGAAGTGGACGAATGGGCCAAGCGGTGCCCGGTCGAGACCTTCAGGCGCCGGATCATGGAGGATTACGCGATCGTCACAGGACGCGAGCTCGATCAGATCGACGAGTCCGTCGACGCTTCGGTCAAGGCCGCAATCGAATTCGCCCGCCGATCGCCTGAACCGGAGCCAAGCACCTATTCGCTTCACGTCTTCGCGGACCCGATCAATCCGCCCGAGGCGACGGCACCGACGCCCCGAGGCCGTCCCACGGTCGAAACGGGCTGGCTCGATGCCGTCAGGGAGGGGATCGCCGAGGAGATGCGGCACAACCGCAACCTGATCTATTTCGGGGAGGGAACCGGCGAGCGCGGCGGCACCTTCGCGCACACCAAGGGATTGTACCAGGAGTTCGGCAGGGACCGCATGGTCGACACGCCGATCTCGGAACTCGGCTTTACCGGCGCGGCGCTCGGCGCGTCCGCCACGGGCACCCGCTGCATCGCGGACCTCATGTTCGCCGACTTCCTGTTCGAGGCAGCCGGACAGATCGTCCTGCAGGCGGCGAAGCTGCGCTACATGTCGAACGGCCAGATGCAGGCCCCCATGGTCATCCGCGTCGGCGCGGGTGCTGTGCGCTCGGCTGGCCCCCACCACTCGGGCACCTACCATCCGGTATGGGCGCATGTTCCGGGTCTCGTGGTCTGCCTTCCGTCGACGCCGGCCGACGCCAAGGGACTGATGAAGACCGCCCTCCGAGCCCGCGATCCGGTCATCATGCTGGAGACGAAGGCGCTGTTCTCGTCGAAGGGGCCTGTGCCGGAAGGCGAGCATCTCGTGCCTTTCGGACTCGCACGGATCGCCCGGAAGGGGACCGACCTCACCATCGCGAGCGCCGGACAGCTCGTCATCAGGTCGCTCGAGGCCGCCGACATCCTGGCCGAGGGCGGCATCTCCGCCGAAGTCATCGATCTCCGGACCATTCAGCCGCTCGACGTCGAGACCGTGGCTGACAGCGTCAGGCGCACCCATCGCCTTCTCGTCGTCGATGAGGCGTATGCCATGTTCGGGGTTGGCGCCGAGCTCGGCCAGTCCATGAACGAACTCTGCTTCGATCACCTGGATGCTCCCGTCGCCCGTCTTCACACAGCGCCCGTTACCCATCCGTTTGCACCGTCCCTCGAGCGCGCCATGCTGGTGTCCACCGACCGCATCGTCGCCGCCGCGAGACGCCTTGCGCAGGGCGAGGTCGATCCGATCGACCGTGTGGGCCGGTTCTCCGCAGAGGCCAGACACACGGCACCAGTGTCCGATGACTTATCTGTGCGGCGGCCCCGTCCCGAGGCCGAGGTGCCTGCGCGGGGCACGGTCGACGGCACCCCGATTACGATGCCCTTCGGCGACCTGACGGTGAGCGAGGGCAAGCTCGTCAAATGGTATCGCCGACTTGGAGAAAGCGTGACGCAGGGCGACCACGTGGCAGACATCGAGACAGACAAGGCCGTTGTCGAGATCGAGTCCCCCGCCAGCGGAATTCTCGCCGAGATACTTGCAAGGGACGGGGCGACGGTCGCCATGGGATCGCCGATCGGTATCGTTCGGGAGGTGAACTGATGCGCATCCTGCTGTCCCAGTTCAGGCATCCCGACGACCGGATCGAGCGGGAGGCGATAGGCAGCGAAGGCGAACTCATCGTTCAATCGGTCAACGATGGCGCGTGGTGTTCGGTACCGAAGGATGCACGTGCGAGCATCGACGGCATCATCCACTCGCCTCCGGGCACAGACGTAGACGGACCGCCCTCGGAGTATCCGAACGTAAAAGCGCTTGTCCGCTCCGGGGTCGGGTTCGATGGACTGAACCTTGAGGCCTGGGGCCGCAATGGCACGGCCGTCTTCAACGTCCCGGATTATGCCACCTCGGAGGTCGCCGACCATGCGATCGCGCTCATGCTATCACTCACCCGGGGCGTGTTCACCTACAACGATGCCATCAGGGCCGATCCGGCAACCGGATGGACACAGGGCATCGCGCCCGCCGTCCGCCGCCTGCGGGGCGCGGTCTTCGGGATCGTCGGTCTCGGCCGCATCGGACTGGCCACGGCAATCCGGGCACGCGCCTTCGGCATGCGGATCGCCTTCCACGACCCGTATCTGCCATCCGGCATGGAGATCGCCGTCGATACACAGCGATGCGCGAGCCTCCACGAATTGATCGCGATCTCGGACGTGGTCAGCATCCATGCCCCCTCGAACGAGGAAACACGCGGCCTCATCGGCGCGGGAGCGTTGGCGCATGCCAAGCCCGGTCTTGTCCTGGTCAACACGGCGCGCGGCTCGCTCGTCGACCTCGACGCGCTTCACGATGCCCTCAGGACGCGGCGGATCATGGCTGCGGGGCTGGACGTCCTGCCGACCGAGCCTGCCGATTCCACGCATCCGCTGATCAATGCATGGCGTCGTGGTGAGGACTGGATCAATGGACGGCTGGTTCTCACGCCGCATGCTGCATTCTACTCGCCTTCGTCCGTCATCGACATGCGGGTGAAGAGCGTCGAGACCGTCCTCCGACACATCCGGAGCGGCGATCTCTCCAACTGCGTCAACAGGGAGTTTCTGGTGCGCCGCCCGGTGTGATCCAGGGAAAGATCCACAGGCTCCGGCACGATCCCAGGCGTAGAGGCTGGGGCAAGGAGATAGGTGAGCCATTGAACTACACGTTCCAGTTCGGCACCGTGATTGACCACTTTCCGGACCTCCTCGCCGGGGCCGCGCTGACGATCCGCCTGTCCGCGCTCACGATGGTCTTCGGGTTGGCCATCGGCATGGCGTGTGCGGTGGCCAAGGCCTACGGTCCACGGCCGCTCCGGTGGCTGGCGACGTCTTACATCGAGCTCATCCGCAACACGCCGTTCCTGATCCAGCTCTACTTCGTGTTCTTCGCGCTCCCTCACCTCGGGGTGCGCCTCAGCCCCAACAATTCCGCCTTGCTCGCGATGGTGATCAACCTAGGCGCCTATTCGGCTGAGATCGTACGAGCCGGCGTCGAGTCTATCCCGCATGGCCAGATCGAGGCCGGACGGGCGCTCGGGCTGAGGCCGATCCAAATCGTCCGGTTCCTGATCCTCTTCCCGGCCCTGAAGGCAGTCTATCCGGCGCTGACAAGTCAGTTCATTCTTGTCCTCCTCGGATCGAGCATCGTCTCCGCCATCGCCGCGGACGAGCTCACCGCCGTCGCCAATACCCTCAATTCGCAGACATTCCGGAGCTTCGAGATCTACACGATCGTGACCCTCATGTACGTGGTGATCGTGTTCGGGTTCAGGGCGATATTCACATCGATCTATGCCTTTGCCTTCGCGAGGCGCGGATGATTTCGAGAGGCACGGGAATTGCTGAGAACGTTCACTCTCAACGAAGTTTGGATTCTCGTCCTGGCCGCCCGATGGACGATCGCCCTGTCGCTCGCGGCATTCGCCGGTGGGGGGACGGTCGGGTTCGTCCTCGCCATCGCGAGGATCTCGCCCTTCAGGGCGCTGAGATACATTGCATCCGGCTACATCCAGTTCGTGCAGGCCATACCGGGCCTCATGCTCCTGCTCCTGTTCTACTACGGCCTGAACCTGTTCGGCATCCGGATCGACGCGTGGACCGCGGCGGTGCTGGCGTTCACCTTATCGACAAGCGCCTTCTTGGCCGAGATCTGGCGCGGTTGCCTCCAGGCCGTTCCCGCAGGGCAATGGGATGCGGCCCGATCGCTCGGGCTGACCTTTCCGAAGGCGCTGATCCTGGTGATCATCCCGCAGGCGGTTCGGATGGCCTTGCCGCCAACGGTCGGGTACATGGTGCAGGTCGTGAAGGGAACCTCCCTGGCGGCCCTGATCGGATTCACGGAACTCGCGAAGGCCGGTGCTCAGATCAACACCGTCACCTTCGAGCCCGTTCTGGTCTTCGGGACGGTAGCGGGCATCTATTTCCTGATCTGCTGGCCCCTGTCGCTGCTCAGCGGTTATCTGGAAAGGCAGTTGAAGGTCGGTCACGTGAACATCCAGGCCATGTGATCCGAAGAGGTACGGCGTGCTGGCCGGAGAAGCCCGCGCGCGACGTATGACCGCCACGAGGGCGGGCTGAAAAGGAGGGAGGAGACCATGGGTATGCGAGGAATCATGAAATCCGTGCTCGCGCTGACGGCGATGGCCATCGTCGGCCTGTCGGCAGAGACTGCCAGGGCCCAGACCGTCGACGAGATCATCAAGCGCGGCAAGGTCGTCATTGCCATAGACACGACGGTGCCGCCCTATGGCATGCTCGACGCCAACAATCAGCCGACCGGTATCGACGTCGAGGTGGCGAACCTCATCGGCAAGAACCTCAAGGTTCCGGTCGAGCTCGTCACGGTGAACTCGCCCGGGCGTATTCCCGCCCTGCTCAGCAACCGTGTCGACATGGTGGTCGCGATCTTCTCGATCACGGCGGAGAGAGCACTCCAAGTGTCGTTCTCGATCCCGTATGCGGGCCAGTCCGCTGTCCTCATTGCTCCCAAGACGGCTAACATCAAAGGGCCGGATGATCTCAAGAGTCTGAAGGTCGGCGTCACGCGCGGCGCGCTTGAGGACGGTGCCCTCACGCAAATGAACCCAGCCGGCATGAACCTGCTTCGGTTCGATGACGGCCCATCGGTCTCGCAGGCCATGCTTTCCGGCCAGATCGATGCCATGGGGGGAGGGGATTACGGCGAAATCTATCTCCGGAAGGGCGCCAAGGGTGAAGAGTACGAGCAGAAGTTCCCCCTGAGGGCGGCCCACTTCGGGATCGGCATCCGCCGCGGAAACCCCGATCTGCTGCAATGGCTGAACACATTCGTCTATCAGATCAAGAACAGCGGCGATCTGGACGCGATTTCCCGCAAGTTCCGCAATGGCCAGCCCATGATCCCGCTGCCGGTCTTCTAGGAACTGCAAGCTGGAAGGGATGCCGCCGAACCGGCATCCCTCGTCAACCGCGACACTCTACCGAGGAAGGCCGATGAGCCTCACTTCTACGCCCGTGATCGTCCCAGCAGATAGGCTCAGAGAGATCGTCCGGACGATCTTTTCGGCGGCCGGGTCGTCGGAGCGGGAAGCGGGGCTCGTCGCCGACCACCTTGTTGGGGCCAACCTGCGCGGCCACGATTCCCACGGGGTGAGCATGATCCCCGCCTACGTCGCCAACGCACTCGACGGAAGCCTGGTCCTGAACCAGGCCTTGTCCGTCGCATTCGACAGCGGTGCGCTCATCATTTGCGACGGCGGCGTGGGTATCGGCCAAGTCATGGCCCACGATGCGATCGAGGCCGGAATCGAACGGGCCGCGGGCACCGGCGCGTGTATCGTGGGACTGCGGAATTCGCATCACATCGGCCGCATCGGTCACTGGGCCGAGCAGTGCGCAGCGGCTGGCTTGGTGTCCATCCATTTCGTCAATGTCGTGAGTACCCCGGCGGTCGCGCCGTTCGGCGGCACCAAGGCACGTGTCGGCACCAATCCGTTCGCGGTCGGCATCCCTCGAACCGATATGCCTCCCGTCGTCGTCGATTTCGCGACCAGCCGCCTGGCGGCCGGGAAAGTTCACGTGGCCTTCAATCAGGGCGTTTCCATTCCTGAAGGAGCCTTGCTGGACGCGGACGGCCACCCGACGACCGATCCGTCCGCCCTGTTCTCGGACCCGCCGGGCGCCCTCTTGCCCTTTGGGGAGCATAAGGGCTGGGGGCTGTCCGTCGCTTGCGAGCTTCTAGGTGCGGCGCTCATCGGCGGCAAAACCCAGTCAGGCCCGAAGCAGGGCAACGCCATCGTAAACTCCATGCTGTCCATCCTCGTCTCGCCAGACCGCCTCGGCACAAGAGCGAATCTCGACGACGAGACGAACGCGTTCGTCTCGTGGGTTCGGTCGGAGGCAGACCGCGCCTCACAAATCCTAATGCCGGGCGACCCGGAGCGGGAAACCAAGCGGTGGCGCGAGGCTAACGGCATACCAATCGACGCGCGGACCTGGCAGGAGATCGAGGCAGCGGCTGAATCCGTGGGCGTGCCAAGACTTGCCTGACCTGTCGAGTTCATCCGCGGTTTCGGATTTCACCGCGCTGCCGGCAATCGAGTTCGCTCGCCCTTCTCGAACAGGGCGCCCACTGGCCGCACCACGGACCAACGTCCTCTCCTGCTCGTATCATTCCAGGCTCTCCCGTCGACCGCACACGCCCTGACTCAGGCTGAGCCACCGCTCAGTGGGGTTCGGGCAGCAGGAGGTTCGAGGCCCTGTAGCTGAAGCGCGACGAGGCGTCAGATACCGATCCCCTTCACCTTGGTGATCATCTCCCAATTGTCTCCGGCCGCGATGATGCATGTCTTGCCGTCTGTCGCGGTCATGACCATCGACCACGAGCCGGACGAGGAGGCAAAGACCTCAAGGACCTGTCCGGACTGAACCAAGCCGATCCCGACAGGGCTTTCCTTGTATTGGTCGGACAACGCCTCCACGAGTTTGTCTCGAGGGCCACATGCCCCTTGAGCATGAGCGGATTCGTGCCCAAACGTGACTAGGCAACCAAGTGTGAGGATCGCTGCAAGCGGCCGGCGGATCGAGGCGTATCGTGGACGAGCAGAGACCCTGACTGGGATCGGCTGCCGATCGATGAAGAGTGCCTCGAACCAGTTGGCCAGCTTCGGGATGGAGATTAGGGGAATGATCTTCACGCTCATCGAAACCTCCTCTTGCTGACTCCGAGCGTCACACAAGGCCTCGCGGCCTGCTGTGACCTGCGTCACACAATCTCTTTTGGCGATTTCGCGAAGGCACGAAACAAGCGCATCATCATTCGTCCGATGTACCCTGCGCCCAACAGGCCAACTGTATGCTCCCCTAGAAGCCTCCCGAGCAAGCGTGTCCGCAGGTCGAACTAGGGTTCATTGTTCCGCATGCCGTCCGCGAGCTCTGAGGGGTGTCGCAAGAATGACAGAACTTGTGCCATCACAAACTCAGAGACGGCCTCGCCGATATGAATTGCAGCATGCGTTACTTGCAAGCGCTCCTCGCTGATGGCCGCGAAACGAACGAGATGGCGGACTCGTGGTTCGGCAAGGACCACAACACGCCCTTCTATCAGGCGACCCAGGCCGGGCCGGTCGACCAATGGCCGAACGGCATGGGCTTCGAGTACTTTTATGGCTTCGCCGGCGGTGACACCAGCCAGTGGCAGCCGAACCTCTTCCGCAATACGACAGCCATCTATCCCTTCCAGGGCAGTTCCGGCTGGAACCTGACCACCGCCATGGCCGACGAGGCCATGCAGCACATGAGGGAACTCAAGGCCGTCACTCCGGACAAGCGCTTTTTCGTCTACTACGTACCCGGCGGCACGCACGCATCAACCGACGCCGGAGTGGATCAAGAAGATCAGCGACATGCATTTCTTCGACGAGGGCTGGAACAAGCTGCGCGAGACTATCTTCGCCAACCAGAAGCGGCTGGGCATCATGCCTGCGAATGCCCAATTGACCCCTTGGTCGAAGGACCTGCCGGAGTGGGATTCGCTCAGTCTCCCGCTCCAAGGGCAAGCGGCCGGATCCGGACGATGATGAGGCCTACCCACTCTTCGCCAATGATGCCGATCCGTGTCGGCACAAGTTCTCCGCCAAGAATGTGTCAGATCGCAATGAGGTTCAGGACGCACTCGCTCGTATGCACCGGATCGCGGTGCAGCGGACACAGCAGGTGAGGCCCTCTCAGCCAAGTGGCGTGGCGGAGCGGCCGCCGGCCCAGCTATGGGAGGTTGCTGAGCATCGAGGCGATGAGCTTCGTCCAGTGTTAACACAGCATAGGGGCGGGCAGGGATCTCCTGCTGTCTAAGCCCAGAAAGTGAAGCCCGTCCCAGCGCGCCAGCCATCTCCAGAGACTTGATCGCCGCCATGCAGGAGATGTGGTAGGTCCTACCTAGTCGCCCTTGGGCTGACTCTGGCCCTGACCTCAGATCGAGTTTTCCATGCCGACAAAAGACGCTGAAGGATCGGACAGGCGGGCATCCTCTTTGTCCCCCTTCCGGCATCGCATCTTTCTCGCTGTATGGCTTGCAAGTCTCGCCTCCAACTTCGGGGGGCTGATCCAGTCGGTGGGGGCGGCTTGGCTGATGACGTCCATCGGCGCATCGGCGAATCTTGTTGCCCTGGTGCAGGCTTCGACGACGCTTCCGATCATGCTGTTCTCGCTCATGGCCGGCGCCATTGCCGACAACTTCGACCGGCGCATGCTGATGCTCGCCGCGCAGATCTTCCTGCTCGCAGTTTCGGTGGCCCTGACCCTTTGCGCTTATTTTGGCCTGGTAACACCCTGGCTGCTGCTCACCTTCACCTTCTTGGTTGGCTGCGGCACCGCCTTCAATGGACCCGCCTGGCAGTCGCTGGTGGGCGAGATGGTGCCCCGCTCCGACCTGCCGGCCGCGATCGCCCTTAACAGCATGGGCTTCAACATCGCGCGCAGCGTTGGCCCGGCGCTCGGCGGTATCATCGTCGCAACGATCGGTGCCTTCGCCGCCTTTGCGGTGAACGCGCTCAGTTATCTCGGGCTGATCGTGGTCCTGGCACGCTGGCAGCCTGTTCGGCCGCCGAGGGCTTTGCCGCCGGAGACGCTTGGCAGTGCCATGGCGGCAGGGATCCGCTATGTTGCCATGTCTCCCAATCTCGGCGTGGTGCTCTTGCGGGGAGCGGCGTTCGGTCTGGCAGCCATTGCGGTTCAGGCCCTGATGCCACTCATCGCCCGTGACCTGATCCAGGGAGGACCGCTCACCTATGGCCTCCTGCTCGGAGCCTTCGGCGCCGGTGCGGTCGGTGGGGCTCTTCTCAGCACCCGTCTGAGACAGGCCCTGTCACTCGAGGCCCTCGTCCGCGTTGCCTTCATCAGCTTTGCCGTCTGCGCGGCTGTTGCGGGGCTGAGCAACCTTGCAGCCCTGAGCATCGCGGCAATGGCTCTGGGCGGGGCCAGCTGGGTGCTGGCGCTCTCCAGCTTCAATGCCACCGTGCAGCTGTCCTCACCCCGCTGGGTGGTTGGCCGTGCCCTTGCGCTCTACCAGATGGCAACCTTCGGCGGGATGGCCCTCGGCAGTTGGATCTGGGGCGTGGTGGCCGACCGGTATGGGACAGCGGATGCTCTGCTGATCGCGGCAGGCATGCTGGTCGGCGGGGCCGCACTCGGCGTGCGCCTTCCTCTGCCCGAGCTGAAGATGCTGAACCTTGATCCGCTCAATCGGTGGACGGAGCCTAATCTCGCAATCGACGTTCTGCCGAGGAGCGGCCCGATCGTGATCACGATCGAGTACGTGATCCGGGAAGCGGATGTGGTGGCGTTCCTCGCTGTGATGGCGGGACGGCGGCGGATCCGGCGTCGGGACGGGGCACGCCATTGGACGCTATCGCGGGATTTGGAAAACCCCGAAATCTGGATCGAGCGCTATCACAGTCCGACCTGGCTGGACTATGTGCGGCACAATCAGCGCATCACGCAGGCTGACGCCGCCGTGGGCGAGCGGCTCAGGGCGCTGCATCGAGGGCCGGACAAGCCGCGCGTTCGCCGCATGATCGAGCGCCAGACCGGCGGGCCGGGTCCGGACCCTCGATCTCAAGCCCATGACCTAACCGAGCCGCTCACCGATCCGGCCCGATCGTCCTGAGGCCATAATGTGGCGCGTCCAAGCTGCCGAAACGGATCCGGCTCTTCCTGTCGGCCGGCGTGCGGCATCGGCGATGCACCCCCGCACGAGCTCACTGGACGCACTTGCTGCCATGTCTCGGGCATCGTTTAGTGATGTGCCGCTATATGTAACCGCCGAGTCCGTCAAATCCGTCAACCGGGTGTCAGCAGATCCCTATGGCCCGTCGCTTTCGCCTTCTCGCCCTCACCGTGCTCGCTCTCTATGCCTGTGCGCTTGCCGTGCTGTTTGTGAACCAGCGCAGCCTGCTCTATCCGGCGTCCGATCGGCGTGCCACGGCGTCCGAGGCAGGACTCGTCGGCTTTCAGGATCTGGTCCTGCCAACTGGATTTGCTTCGGTTTAGTGGAGAGCGGTTTGGTAGCTATCCGGCCAGCCTTTCGAACTGAGCCGGACTGACATAGTCCAGTGTCGAATGACGCCGGACGGGATTGTAGAAGCCATCGATGTAACGACCGATCGCCTTCCTGGCCTCGGCTCTCGTCTGGAAGACGGTGCGCCAGACCAGCTCGGACTTCAAGGTCTTGAAGAAAGTCTCGACCACGGCATTGTCGAAACAATTGCCTGTCCCGGACATTGAGATCCGGATGCCGTGCTTCCGCAACTCGGCCTGATACTCGATCGAACAATATTGACTGCCGCGGTCCGCGTGATGGGTCAGCCCCTCACCGGGTCTTCGGATCGCCAGAGCCTTGCGCAGCGCCTCGAGCGCCAGTTCCTTGTGCAGCCGGTCGCTCACCGCCCAGCCAACCACCCGGCGCGCGAAGAGATCCAGGACCACGGCCAGGTAGAGCCAGCCCTCGCTCGTCCACACGTACGAGATATCCGCGTTCCATTTCTGGTTCGGGCGCTCGGCCGAGAAGTCCTGCTCGAGCAGGTTGGGAGCAATAGGAAAGGCGTGGTGGCTGTCGGTGGTGCGCTTGAAGCGACGTTTCTGCCGGGCCTTGAGCCCATTCTCGCGCATCAGTCGGGCCGTCCGACGGCGCCCGATCGGCAGGCCCTGATCCTGGAGTTCGCGCGTCATCCGTGGGCTGCCATAGGTGCCATTCGATTCTCGAAAGGCGGATCGGACATGGGCGAGCAGCACCAGATCGTCGCGCTGACGCTGGCAGGCCGGACGACTTCGCCAGGCAAAGTAGCCGCTCTGGCTCACCTCAAGAACCTGGCACAGGCGCTGGATGGGGAATTCCGCTTTCGCCGCATCGATGAACGTGAACCTCATCGACTTCCCTCCTTGACGAAAAAAGCGGTGGCCTTCTTGAGGATGTCGCGCTCTTGCCGCAGCACCTCGTTCTCGCGACGGAGGCGCTTGAGCTCGTCCATGACATCCTCATTGGGCGGCGGGGCCGACGAAGGCCGCATATCCTGGTGCTCCGCCATCCAGCGCGCGAGCGTCGAACGGTTCACCCCAAGATCGTCGGCGATCGCGCGTTGCGAGCGCCCACTCGTCAAAACGAGGCGGACGGCCTCATCCTGAAACTCTCTCTTAAAACGGGTCTTCGGCATGGAGATCCTCCTGCTTCATCAGAAGCTCTCCATTTTTTCGAAGCAAGACCACTATTGGTATGTCCCTGTCCGGTGGCTGATGCTGGACCAATTTCGGTCCCTCGAGACCATCCTGGCCGTGAAGGCGCCGATCCTGATCCTGCACGGCACCGAAGACCGCATCATTCCCTTCGCGTTCGGCCGACAGCTCTTCGACGCTGCGTCCGAGCCGAAGCGCTTCGTCCGTATCGAGGGCGGCAACCACGCCCGGAACTTGGAGCAGGGTAGGATGGCTGCGGTGGAGGAGTTTCTTGCGGCCATCGAGTCCCGGTCGCCAGACCGGGCCTCCACGGGCGCCGTCACGCCCGCGCGAGCGCCCTAGGCCTGGAGCCGACGCTGACTAGCTGTCTGGATGCGAGACCTCCTTGGCGCGAGCGACGACCCTGAGGGCTGGCGACAAAGCGTCTGAATCGGGCGGCTTGTAGCGCCGGTTGGCCCGCTTCGGCTCGGCGGCCAAGCGGCTGTGCACCACCTGCTCGGGGGATCGTCCCTTCAACACGCGTTGGCGTCTCTGGTTATAGGCTTGGTTGAAGCCCTTGAGCAGCGTCTCCAGATCCCGGTGGCTGTAGATCGTAATGCCCAGCACCTCGCGCTGCACCCGCCCGTTGAAGCGCTCCACAAGGCCATTGGTTTGCGGCGTGTACGGCTTGGTCCTGCGGTGCTCCACCTTCAGTTTGCGGCAGGCGTCCTCGAAGCCGTCGGCGGTGAAGCAGGAGCCGCGGTCGGTGAGCACGTGCGTGATCTTGAACGGGAAGGCACGCACCGCCTCATTCAGGAAGGCGATCGCGCTGGTGGCCAGTTCGTCGTCCTTGACGGCGAGATGCACCCAGCGTGAGCAACGGTCGATGGCGACATACAGGAAGCGCTTGCGGCGCTCGCCATTTGCGGTCTGCAGCTTGGGCAGGTGCTTGATGTCCATATGCACGAAGCCGAGATCGTAGTCCTTGAAGGTGCCGCTCTTCCGCTTGTGCTGCTGCGCCGGCAGGCGTCCCAAGCCCTCAGCCTTGAGGATGCGGTAGACGGCATCGCGGTTGAGATGTGGCAGGAAGTGCGTGACGATGAAGGTGATGTCGTCGAGCGGAAAGCCGGTGGCCTGGCGCAGGGCGCAGACGATGGCGCGCTCTTCCTCCGTGGCTTTCCAGGGCAGCTTGTGCGGCCGGCTGCTATGGTCCTGGCAGTCCTGCGCCCCACGTTTGCGCCACTTGCGGACGGTCTCGGTGCTGACGCTGAAGCGCTGGGCCAGCACGCCGGTGGGCTCGCGCGAGCGGGCGATCTCCTGGCGAACGGCTGGGGTGGTGCGGGCTTGCGGATGAAGGGAGTGCATCACGTCCTCCTTCGACGAGGGGCTCGGCGTCGCAGGCCATCGAAGCGCCAAGTGTACTCCTCAATTGCGTAACGCACCCGATCCCAACAACGTTCCGCTACCAAACAGCTAGGCAAGGTCGCCTCGGGCGCGAGGGCGATATTCGTTGTGACGTCGCTCGATACGAAAGCTCGCTGGACTTGCCTGCCCCGTCCCTGCCCCTGGAGCAGGACCATTGGGACTTTCATCACGTTCATGCGATGTAAGATGCGTGAACTGGCTCGAGGGAGCTAATGGTCTATGCTGCCAAGCGGTGATCTGCGCCGGAGTTCTGCGATGACCAATCATCCTGCTCTCCATCTTGATCGACGGTCTTTGGTGATCAAGGTGGCCGTCGTGTCAGCTTCTGTTTCAATCCCGCGGGGCCTGATTGCAGCTGAGCTCGTCCCGACGCCAGGGCAGACGGAAGGCCCGTTCTACCCGATCGAGTTTCCGCCCGACATGGATAACGACTTGGTGAAGGTCACAGGCCAAGCCACGCAGGCTGTGGGTCAAGTGATCCATATCTCGGGGCGTGTGCTGGATACCCGCGGACAGCCACGGCCGGGAAGTGTAGTCGAGATTTGGCAGTGCGATGCGAAGGGCATCTATCGCCATCCGCGCGCAGGAGGGCAGGGGCGCATCGATCAGGCTTTCCAGGGCTATGGCCGCACGTCCGTGGACGAGAAGGGCCAATACCGGTTCCGCACCATCCGGCCGGTGCCGTATCCCGGTCGGACGCCGCACATCCATTTTGCCGTGCACGTGCCGGGGCAGGGACGCCTGGTCACGCAGATGTACATCGAGGGCGAGCCTCTCAATGCACGCGACGGGGTCCTCAACAGCATTCGTGATCCTCAGGCACGCCTCAGCGTGATCGTTCCCTTGGCTTCCAGGCAATCACCTGAGCCGGGCGCTCTCCACGGGCGCTTCGACATCGTCGTGGCGGTCTAGGTGGCCTTACATTTAACTGGCCAGCGAGCCGAACAGCGTAAAATGCCAGCGCGAGAAGCTGAAATTCGTCAACGAGGCGGTGAACGGACCTCCGCACAGATCCAATTGACCGTTCTCTTTGACCTGTCTCTTACCCTCCAGATGCCGATATCTTGGTCTTAGGGTGTATCGGCAGGAGGATGCTGTGACCGAAAGCTATGATGTGGTGATCATCGGGGCAGGGCATAACGGCCTCGTCTGCGCCTGCTATCTCGCAGCCGCGGGCCTGAAGGTGAAGGTGGTCGAGCAGCGCTCCGTGGTCGGAGGAGCGGCCGTGACGGATGAGTTTCACCCGGGCTTTCGCAACTCGGTCGCATCCTACACCGTCAGCCTCCTCAACCCGAAGATCATCCGCGACCTCGATTTGCCCCGCCACGGCCTGAAAATCGTCGAGCGCCGCTTGGCCAACTTCTTCCCGCTGCCGGATGGCCAGTACCTCAAGACAGGTGAGGGCGTGACGCGCTCCGAGATCGCCCGCTTCAGCCCACGCGATGCCGAGCGCTACGACGCCTATGCGGCCGAGATCGACGCCATTGCGGATGTGCTGCGCGATCTCACCCTGCAGCAACCGCCCAATCTCGTGGACGGCGGCTGGCGCGCAGCTCTGTCGGAAGGCTGGAGAGCTTTTGGCACCGGCAATCGCCTGCGCCGGCTGTCCATGACCCAGCGGCGGGCCCTGCTCGACCTGTTCACCAAGTCGGCCGGCGATTACCTCGACGGCTGGTTCGAAACCGACTGCGTCAAGGCCGCCTTCGGCTTCGACTCCATCGTCGGCACCTTCGCCAGCCCTTACACCCCCAACACCGCTTATGTCCTGCTGCACCACGTCTTCGGCGAGGTGAATGGCAAGAAGGGGGCGTGGGGCCATGCCATCGGTGGCATGGGGGCGATCACGCAGGCCATGGCCAAAGCTGCTCGCGAGCGTGGGGTAGAGAT
Organism: Microvirga ossetica; assembly: GCF_002741015.1. Taxonomy (NCBI): domain Bacteria; kingdom Pseudomonadati; phylum Pseudomonadota; class Alphaproteobacteria; order Hyphomicrobiales; family Methylobacteriaceae; genus Microvirga; species Microvirga ossetica. Next base: position 3,587,914 of record NZ_CP016616.1, read on the forward strand.
CGAGGTCGATGCGCCCGTCCGGGAGGTGATCGTCGAGAAGGGCAGGGCAGTGGGCATCGTGCTCAAGGACGGTCGTTCCATCCGCGCCCGGACCGTGGCCAGCAATGTTCATCCAAAGCTCCTCTTCGACCAACTGGTGCCCGAGGAGGCGCTGCCGCCGGAGTTTCTCGCCCGCATCCGACGCTGGAAGTCAGGCTCCGGCACCTTCCGCATGAACGTCGCCTTGTCTGAATTGCCGAGCTTCACCGCGCTGCCCGGCCGAGAGCTTGCCGATCACCACACGGCGGGCATCATCATTGCCCCCTCGCTCGCCTACATGGACCGGGCCTATGACGATGCCAAGCGGGAGGGCTGGAGCCGCGAGCCGATTGTCGAGATGCTGATCCCCTCCACCCTCGATGACAGCCTGGCGCCGCAGGGCCAGCATGTGGCGAGCCTGTTCTGCCAGCACGTGCAGCCGGTCCTCTCCGATGGTCGCTCCTGGGACGATCACCGCGAAACGGTGGCCGACCTGATGATCGCGACGGTGGACCGCTATGCTCCCGGCTTCCAGCAGAGCGTGCTGGGGCGCCAGATCATGAGCCCGCTTGATCTCGAGCGCACGTTCGGGCTCATCGGCGGCGACATCTTCCACGGCGCTCTGACGCTCGATCAGCTGTTCAGCGCCCGGCCGATGCTGGGCCATGCCGATTATCGGGCACCGTTGGCAGGGCTGTACATGTGCGGTTCGGGCACCCATCCCGGTGGTGGCGTCACGGGCGCCCCGGGCCACAATGCAGCACGGGCAATCCTCGCAGACAGTGGTCGGCGCCGGTTCGCAGGTCTGACGCGATAGGACCTGCAGCATGGGCAAGGCAGCACAGCCCGGCGCTGTTGGAAGCTCTGCTGTTAATCGCGCACGAGCGTCGAAGCTTGCTCTGCTGCCGCACTTGAGGACATCCATGCATTGTCGGTCCCGGTCAATTCTGCGGTCTCGTGACGCTCAATCCAAACCCACACCGCCAGATCGGCATCCATCGACCGGCGTGCCAGCCAATAGCTTTCGGTCGGGCACCGGTATACCTCCGGGTAGGGACGCAGGAATTCAGTCACGGCCGCCATTGCGTCGCCGTATGGGACAAAGCCCTCGCCAAGCCAGCCGTTGTCGAGTGGCTGACCGGATCGTCCGACAAGTTGCCACCGAACACGGTAGGCCATGGGGAGGGTTCCAGTATCACGAGGCCTAACATGGCATGCCAGCCGGGGGCTGACAGGGGCTGATGCGGTTGGCCGCTGCCGCTGGGTCAAATGTCGTTGTCGCTCGTCAGCTGATCCGGCCGCAGGCCCTCGTCGGGAGGACCGGAATGTCTCAGCCGAACGCCGGGCCCTTCACGGCCATCTGCCTCGAGGAAGATCACACCTTGATCCTCCAGGGCGACCCGGATGGCCGCTACAGCAGCTTCGGACGCGCCAGGATCACCTTCCGCCTCAGCCCGCTGGACAGTCAGGATGGACAGGCAGGTGCATCCGGCAAGTACGGCTTGGGACAGTCCGAGCAGCGCCCGTCCGGCGCGCAACTGAGCGGATGTAACCGGTCTCTCTTGCATCATGACCGTGCCTCGGCTGATTTCAGGATAGCACTATAACGACAGAATGTGGTGGACTTGATCACAGGTTGAGCATTCGCCTGTCATGGGCATGACAGGACAGTTGAGCTGTGCCAGCCAGTTAGCGTCGGTCTCAAGTGTTCGCCCACTGGTACCCGTGTCATAGCCGGCAGCCGATCGAAGAAAGGCCCGATGCTGCTCATACATCGAGCCGCCAGGCTCAATCTCGCGTCCGAAGCGCTCCCGTTCACGTACACGAAGGCGCGCCAGTCTAACCTCGGCAGGGAGGTACAGAAAGACCACAAGATCAAAGGACGGAATTAAGGAGTCGCCCCAACCGACGATCGAACCGGAGAGCACCCAGTTTCCAGCCCAACGGGTCGCGGCTTCGAGCATCAGCACTCGCTCGGCTGCCGCTCGTCTGGTTTGGTAAGGCGGAGCCGTCGGAAGCCAATACACATCATCCGCATCCACGTGCTGACACTCCAGCCGTTGGGCAAGAGCCTGCCCGAGCGTGGATGAGCCGCAGCCTGCTGCTCCGAAAATGTGGACGCGCTCCAAAGATCGCATCGTCCGGTCCTGCGCACCAGCACGCACAGAAGTTTAGTCCGCGGAACCCACAGAACAAGGCAGAGATTGGACAGTCCGCTAATTCGCACTTCCGGCTTCAAATCGGTTTCTGTGACCGACCGAGGGAGGCAACCTCATTGGACGGCTTCGTCCAAGCAGCTACCCCGTTTGTGACCTTCCAGACTGGGAAGCCTAAACTATGGGCTTCCTCCTCCAGATCACTAGATCCTAAACTCTTCACAAGCAGGAGGTCAGGTGACGGCAGTGCTCACTGGTTGGTGGATGAGATGACCCTTCTCGCGGTCCGGCACGTAACGACGTATCGATACCGGCAGCCGGTCTCGTTCGGCGAGCACCGGGTCATGTTTCGACCACGCGATAGCTATGATCAAAGACTCCTTGATGCCCGGATCGAGATCGGTCCGGCTCCAAGCGCAATGCGGTGGATCCATGATGTCTTCGGGAACTGCGTTGCCATTGCGCGGTTCACCAAAGAGGCATCCGAGTTGCGGTTCGAGAGCAATATCCGCCTCGACCACCAGCCGTCGAACGCGCCGGACTTTCAGATGGAGGATTATGCTCAGACCTATCCCTTCGCCTACAGCGCAGAGGAAATGCCGGATTTGATGCGCGCGATGGAGCGGCAGTATCTCGATCCCGACCACCAGATCCATCGTTGGGTTCAGAAGTTCCTGCATCAGGGTCGCCCGACCCGAACCGGCGAACTCCTGATGACCCTCACCTACGCCATCAAAGAGAGCTTCACCTATAACAGGCGCTCTGAAACCGGGATACAGGACCCGTTGACGACCCTCATGCTCAATCGCGGGACCTGCCGTGACTTCGCGATCCTGATGATCGAGGCCGTGCGCGCCCTCGGGCTCGCGGCACGCTTCGTGTCCGGCTACATCTACAGCCCGAGCCTGGACGGGTCCGGCCATGTCGGTGGAGGCTCGACCCACGCCTGGTGCCAGGTCTACCTACCCGGTGCAGGCTGGGTCGAGTTCGACCCGACCAACGGCATCATCGGCAATCGTGATCTCATCCGCATCGCGGTGGCTCGGGATCCCCGGCAGGCCGTGCCGCTCTCCGGGACATGGATGGGCGAGGCGAGCGATTTCGAGGGGATGACTGTCGAGGTGAACGTTACCTCTTCAGAGGGCGAGGGCGCCCAACGCGCCGCCGATTCAACCTCGCCCAACAGTAGGCCTTGGCTCGCTGACCCGCAGGGTGCCCGATGAAGATTCAGGCAGGCTATCGGATCGCCTTCGAGTGCCCACAGCCGACGCCTATGCTTCTAATGCTGAATGTTCATCCATCGCGGATGCCGGATCTCATCACGCCCGATGACCTCGTGTGCGATCCCCCGGTCGAGCACAGGCAGTATCGTGATGTCTTCGGCAACGTCTGCACCCGGCTGCTTGCGCCAGCTGGGCGGCTTGAGGTTTCCGCGGATTTCCTGATCCGCGATTCCGGATTGGCCGATCCGATCGTTCCGGATGCCGTGCAGCAGCCTGTCGAGGAGCTGCCCGACGATGTGATCGTCTATCTGCTCGGGAGCCGGTACTGCGAAACCGATCGACTCTCGGATACCGCCTGGCAACTCTTCGGCGGCATCGAGGGAGGGTGGGCGCGTGTTCAGGCGATCTGCGATTACGTGTATGACCGGATCACGTTCAATTACCAGGACGCTTGTGCAACCCGAACGGCCTGGCAGGGACACAACGATCAGGTCGGTGTCTGCCGCGACTTCGCGCATCTCGCCATCACCCTATGCCGCTGCATGAACATCCCGGCGCGCTATTGCACGGGCTACCTGGGCGATATCGGCATTCCGCCCGTGGATTATCCGATGGATTTCAGCGCTTGGTTCGAAGCCTACCTGGACGGCCGGTGGTATACCTTCGACGCCCGGCACAATACGCCGAGGATCGGACGGATTTTAATGGCCACAGGCCGCGACGCCACTGACGTCGCGATCTCGACGAGTTTCGGTCCATCGTCCCTGGCGGACTTCTCCGTCACGACGGATGAGTTCCACAACGCATCGGAGTGATTGGGCAAGAAGGGGATCGTGGCGTCGCTCGAGCCGAGATCCCGGAACATTGCGGCAAGCGGCCTTTACACACAAAACCGTGTCGGCACGAACGGAATTGTAAAATGAGTGACTCCCGATTTGTCACAATTCCACATGAGCCGTTATCGACCACAATCAGTCGGGACTCCTTCGCCTTTAGGATTAGGTATCTCCAACGAGCGTCAGTCAAATCGTTGCTCTCCAGGAGGTGCCTGGAAGTTTCCCCAATAGTCTCATTGCGTTGGCGCTGACAGGATTGGTTCTAGTAATTGTAAATATTTTACAGATTTACATGAGACAGAGTGTAAAGCTTTTCACCTGCACCTTTACCGACCTTCACGGGCCGTCAGGCCGCCTATACTGCCAATCCAGAGACCCTTTTCGTCGAGGAACATGGATATGGCGTATCACGATCAGATCACGCAGGCTCAAACGCTCATCGAGGGCCAAAGCACCTGGAACAGCATCAGCCCGGAGTCGGTTGCCCGCATGCGGCTGCAGAACCGCTTCCAGACCGGTCTCGACATTGCACGCTACACCGCCAAGATCATGCGCGAGGACATGGCGGCTTACGATGCCGACCCGTCGCTCTATACCCAGTCGCTCGGCTGCTGGCACGGCTTCATCGGCCAGCAGAAGATGATCTCGATCAAGAAGCACTTCGGCTCCACCCAGCGCCGCTATCTCTACCTGTCCGGCTGGATGGTGGCGGCGCTCCGTTCAGAGTTCGGTCCGCTCCCCGATCAGTCGATGCACGAGAAGACCAGCGTCCCGGCGCTGATCGAAGAGCTCTACACCTTCCTGCGCCAAGCCGATGCCCGCGAGCTCGGGCTTCTGTTCCACGACCTCGACGCTGCGCGCAAGAGCAGCAACGCGATCAAGGAGCAGGAGATCGTCTCGGCCATCGACAATTACCGGACCCATATCGTCCCGATCATCGCCGACATCGATGCCGGCTTCGGCAATGCGGAGGCGACCTATTTGCTCGCTAAGAAGATGATCGAGGCCGGTGCCTGCTGCCTTCAGATCGAGAACCAGGTCTCGGACGAGAAGCAGTGCGGCCACCAGGACGGCAAGGTCACCGTTCCGCACGAGGACTTCCTCGCCAAGATCCGTGCCATCCGCTACGCCTTTCTCGAGCTCGGCGTCGACGACGGCCTGATCGTCGCCCGCACCGACTCGCTCGGCGCAGGCCTCACGAAGCAGATTGCGTTTAGCCGGACGCCGGGCGATATCGGCGATCTCTACAATGGCTTTCTCGACTGCGAGGAGATCACGCCGGAGAACTGTGTCAACGGCGATGTGGTGATCAACCGCAACGGCAAGCTGCTGCGCCCGAAGCGCCTGCCGAGCAACCTGTTCCAGTTCCGTCCTGGGACCGGTGCAGATCGATGCGTGCTCGATTGCATTACCGCGCTTCAGAACGGCGCGGACTTGTTGTGGATTGAAACTGAGAAGCCGCATGTTGAGCAGATCGCCGGCATGGTCGACCGCATCCGTGAGGTCGTCCCGAACGCCAAGCTCGTCTACAACAACTCACCGTCCTTCAACTGGACCATCAACTTCCGGGAGCAGGTCTACGATGTCTGGGAGAAGGCTGGTAGGGACGTGTCGAAGTATGATCGCACCAAGCTGATGAGCGTGGACTATGATGGCACTGATCTCGCCAAGGAGGCGGATGAGCGTATCCGCACGTTCCAGGCCGACGGTGCGAAGCGCGCCGGGATCTTCCACCATCTGATCACGCTTCCGACCTATCACACGGCGGCGCTCTCCACCGACAACCTGGCGAAAGAGTACTTCGGCAGTGAGGGCATGCTCGGTTATGTGCGTAACGTTCAGCGCCAGGAGATCCGCCAGGGCATCGCCTGCGTGAAACACCAGAATATGGCCGGCTCCGACATCGGCGACGATCACAAGGAATATTTCGCTGGCGAGGCCGCCCTCAAGGCGGGGGGCTCCCACAATACGATGAACCAGTTCGGCTAGACCGGTGATGCGGGTAGAGCGGCGGTGGTCCATGTGGACGCTGGTCAATCGTCGCTCGTCCTCGCGGTCAGTCGAAGCCTAACGACACTGAGGCCGCAGGCCTATTGCTATAATGGACGCTGCGGCAAACCCTTGATTTTAGCTGGAGTGAGACAAATGACGATCTCTGACAAGCCGCAACTGAAGAGCCGATTTGACGATGCCGCCAGCTCGCTGTCCCATGACCAGGATGCCGCCATTCGGATCCTGGCCAATGAGCTCCATCGCGTGAATGAGGCGGTGATGAACTGCGTCAACCATGGTCTGTCGATCGAGTTGCAAAGGGTCAAGCGCTGTCATTCCGAGACAGGGTACTGGGGTGACATGATCGTGCCGGTTATCGTCAAGCAGAGTGACAAACAGGGCTGAGTGGAATTTTGGGTGGGTAACGTCAGCCGACGTACCCGCTCCTCGCGAGAGGGATCGGAAGGGGCGGAGCCGCTCAAGGTTGGCTCTTGCAGAGCGGCACGGCCAACCACCGCAGACTCATCACCCCGGAGCGCGCAATTCGTGGAAGTCCGCACATTCCAAAGCGAACCTGGCGCCGAGGCGAGCGCTTCCGAAAACATTCAGGCGCATCGACACGTCTGCCGATCGATGCCTGACGCAATGGTCCCGTTCCTATGGGATCGGCTCGAACGATCCTGGCAACGCAAGTTCCTAGGCAAGTCGGCTCGTAGCGCCTAACCTTCCGTCGGACTTGACACGGCGCAGGAGCAGTCGGGATGGTGTTGAAGAAGCAGATCCTTGCGATCCAGGATGTCTATGTGCCTGTGAAGCGGCGGCAAACCCTGGATCCGCAGAAGGTTGAGACTTTGGCGGAAAGCATGATGGAAAAGGGGCAGGAAACACCTATTCTCGTACGGCCTGACGGCCAACGGTTCGTCCTGGTGGAGGGGTTACATCGGCTCGAGGCGTGCAAGGCTTTGGGAGAGACAACCGTCCCGGCCTACCTGGTGCAGGCTCGTAGACACTGAGCTGCAACGACTATCACGTGGATCCCTTACCGGTTGGAGAGTGCGGCGCGAGAAAATTGTCATGATCGGCGATTTGGGGGATATGCCAGCCGATATCTATGATTCGTCGACCTCCGAGCGGCTGCAGATGAGAACGAGCCCCCTTCACCTCACAGCCGGACCGGGTGGGTTTAGGGCGGAGAGCAGAGGCATAGTTGGCCCCCAAGGGCCTTTCGGAGCGCCCAGAGAATGACTATCCGGAAATTGGCACAAGAAATCCGACACTTAAGAGAAAGCGCTCTTAAGTAAAAATTCCTGCAATACGGAGACTTAGGATAATGGCGGAGGGAGCGTCCGCCATACTAGTGTCCGGCTGCAATCAGTCGCGTCCCGAAATACCGTGGAATCCTAAGCTTTTACGCCGCTGTGTGTCTTATGTTGTCCAGCTTCATCCGCTACAATCCAGCCTCAAAGGTGGGGAACAAGGTGGGGAAGGATTGGGGCAGATGACACGACAGCTGCACACGTTGAGCGCCAGGACGGTCGCAACACTGACAAAGCCTGGGCGGCACTCTGATGGCGGCGGGCTATACCTGAACATCACGACCAGCGGTGCCCGCTCGTGGGTGTTCATGTGGAAGGCGCACGGCAAACGCCGGGAGATGGGGCTTGGTGCCTTGCGGGATGTGCCGCTTGCCAAAGCCCGAGAGAGGGCGGCAGAGGCCCGTCAGAAGCTGGCCGATGGGCTCGACCCCATCGCAGCACGGGACAGCAAGCCCAAGGTGATGACCTTCGGTGAGGCTGCTGGCGCTCTGATTGAGAGCATGTCCTCCTCCTGGCGCAATGAGAAGCACCGCGCCCAATGGAAGATGACCCTCACGGCCTACTGCGAGCCACTCCGGTCCAAGCCGGTGACGGAGATTGGAACCGAGGATGTTCTCAGGGTGCTCCAGCCCCTCTGGACCACCAAGCCCGAGACGGCCTCACGCCTGCGGGGACGGATGGAGCGGGTGTTCGACTTTGCCCGTGCACGAGGGCAGGGGGTGGGTGAGAACCCGGCCCGCTGGCGGAGCCACCTTGATGCCGTCCTGCCGAAGCGGGCCAAGCTCACGCGGGGACACCACAAGGCCATGCCCTTCGATGAGGTGCCTGCCTTCTTGACCGCGTTGCGGGAGCGGGACGGGATGGCACCGCGTGCTCTGGAGTTTGCCATTCTCACCGCCGCCCGGTCCGGGGAGGTGTTCGGAGCACTGTGGGAGGAATTCGACCTTGAGGGGCGGGTGTGGACTGTGCCTGCCGCTCGTATGAAGGCAGGGCGGGTGCATCGGGTGCCGCTCTCAGACCGGGCAGTCGAGATCCTGCGGGAGATGGAGCAGAAGCGGCTCAGCGAGCTGGTATTCCCCGGCACCAAGCCAGGGCGGCCCCTGTCGGTTATGGCTCTGGAGATGGTGCTGCGCCGGATGAAGCTGGATGTGACGGTTCACGGTTTCCGCAGTGCGTTCCGCGATTGGGCAGGAGAGCGCACTCATTTCCCCCGAGAGGTGGCGGAGGCTGCTCTGGCGCACCTCGTGGGTGATGCAGTCGAGCGGGCGTACCGGCGCGGTGATGCCTTGGAGAAGCGGCGCGAACTCATGGACGCGTGGGCTCGATTCGTTGAGCAGCAGCCCCAAAACAACGTTGTGCGTTTGAATGTAAATTCAGGCGGCTCCTCGAAGTAACACACTCAAGATGTCCACAGGCTCCTGTGGATGTCGGGCATTAATGTTATTTCAACCTGTCTCGGTATCCCGAGCAATCCTTCCTTAGAAAAGAATCGTGCGAAGTTGTCCCAAGCGAATCAAGGTGGTTCGCTGCGGACCAGCCTTCCGCCAGAAGGTACAGCGATGCCCGAGAAACCCTTTGAGAATTCCGTAACAACCAATATCGTAACTAGTAGTCCGACGCGGGTTAAGAAAAGCCGCTGAGGATTGGCCTCTCGTGAGAGAGGTCAGCGACACGGAAAAAAGTGCCGCCCCAACCCCTGCCAGGGGGCTAAGGCGGCGCGGTGGGCCTAAACCCGTACTCGTTGCAGAGCGGGCTAAGCCTACTGGGGGCTCAGGGTGCGAGTCAATCAAATCCCCTGATCCTCGCCGGTCGTTTCATTCACAACTGAACAATGAAAGGACGCAGGCCCGATGGCTTTGCAGAGCTTTGACGCACGCCTGAAGACAGACTCTTCAACACAATCCCAATTGCCAAAAACTGGATTTGTCCGGCTTCCTGGCATCCTCGCCCCAAATGGGCCTATTCCCGTCAGCAAGTCCACCTGGTGGGCTGGTATCAAGGACGGGCGTTATCCCAAGCCCGTGAAACTCGGCCCGCGCATTACCGCGTGGCGCGTCGAGGATATTCGTGCCCTCATCGCTGGCGCTGCGAACGACCGCTGATTTCAGAAGCTCTCGCCTTCTGAATCCATCCCGTTCATGACCGTGCAAAAGAAAGCCCCGTACAAGGGGTTCTCGCACGGGGCTAAGGATTTCAACAATGAAGAGAATACCCGAGCGGCGCTTGCGTCGCAACGCGAACTTGTGCCCGCTTCCGCTCTTTGCATGGGCTGCATCGCAGCCACTCCACTCTCATCCTCGTGTGGTCAGGAGCCTATCCACGCGGTTCGGAGTGTCTCCTGCGCTTGCGCTGACCATCGCAGAACTGGCGGGCCTCAACATGGAGGCGCACAATGCCTAACGATGTTGTCGAACTCTTCGTGCAGCGGCTCGATACCAGCGAGATGTTGCGCGTAAAAGGGCGTGAGGCGTGGACACTCAGCTGCCTTCTGGAGACAGGTCAAAGCGGTATCATCCCTCTGGAGAGACCCGCCCCACGCTGGTCCGCATACGTTCACTCGCTGCGCAAGCGCGGGCTTGTCATCGACACCATCGATGAGCCCCACGCTGGTCCATATTCCGGGACACATGGGCGCTACATCTTGCGGACGCCCTTGCGGGTGCTCAAGGCAACCTCTGCCGGGGAGAAACGCCGAGCAGCCTGACAGGTCGCAGTTCCCATAGCGCTTCCTGACTCTGAGAAGCCCAGCAGCCGGGGTTTGTGCCTCGGCTGCACCTCTCTCATCAATCTTCAGAACAGGCGTCCTTGAGCTTCTCAGGGCCGCTGTGAGGCACCTCATGCCCAAACGTCACAACCACAAGGGACGGAGCACAATAGAGCGCTTCGTGTCCCTCCCATATTGGATGCTACAATCGCCCGCTTGGCGCTCACTGTCGCCTGTCGCTCGCAGCGTCTTCGTTGAACTCGCTGCCATCTACAACGGTAGCAACAACGGTCGTCTTGCGCTGTCGGCCCGAGACGCTGCCGAACGTGTGTGCTGCTCTAAGAACACGGCAGCACGGGCATTCGCTGAGTTAATACAAAAGGGCTTCGTTGACCTGTGCTCACGCGGTCATTTCGACCGCAAGACGCCGCATGCTGCCGAGTACCGCCTGACGCTGCATCCATGTGACCGCTCAGGTGAGCGCTCGTCCAAGCGGTTTATGAGCTGGCATCCTGACCAGCAGAAATCTGTAGCCGGTCCCACCAGAGGGACAGCCGGTGTCACCACAGGGACAGTAACCAGCGCCACGATAGAAAATTGCCGGGAACTGTCCCTCTCACGGGACCGCAAACGCCCATCCGAGCCACTCAGCGGTCCCACCACAGGGACACATATAATCTACCAGACGGGGTCTGGGGTGGAGGTGACGAACGAGCAGTCATCAGTCGTGGTGAAACTACAGCCGAGAGGACGTCGCAATGCCTCGTGACCGTCAGCGCCTCACTCTTGAAAGCGGACCCAAGCTGGATCTCGCCAAGCTCATCCCGAGTGGAGCAGGTAAGTCGGGCCGCCATATCCAATGCGTGCTCACCTATGGTTCGGGCGAGACCATCACTGCCACCCTGAAGCTGTCGGATTATGGAGGGCTGTTGGAACTGTCCTATCAAGGACGTGTGCAGTCATTCTCTTTGATAGCGGATCCCAGGCACTTCGGCGGGCTTCAATGGTATGCTATCTGCCCCAGAACCGGACGGCGAGTACGGGTGCTCTACAGACCACTGGGAGCGACGTACTTTGCCAGCAGGCACGCTTGGGGCCGAAGAGCAGCCTATGCCTCGCAGTTTCTAGACCCTATCGGGCGGGCATGGCGCACCAAGGCGAAAGTCAAAGCAGCTCTGCTCGGGAACGAGGACCCTGATGAGTGGGATCTGCCGCCCAAGCCGAAGGGCATGCGCTGGGCGACATACGAGCGATGGGTGGCTCGTTATGATGCTGCTGAGGAGATGCTCGACGCGCAACTCGTCATGGCAGCGGCGCGGCTCATGAAGCGGCTGTAGATGGAAGGCGACGAGTGCCCGAGCCTCAGCCCGGGCACTCCGGCAAGAGCTTTAGATGACGAAGAAGTCGTCGACCTTCAGGGTAGGCTTGTTCGTCAGCAACGCGAACTCAACCGCCTGGCCCTTGCCGGAACCATCGGCATCATAGGACAGCACGCCCGTCTTTTTGTTGTAGATGACGTAGTCGTCCTTGTCCTTGGCCTTGTCGCCCACCGTGAAGAACTTCTTGTCGAGCTTGACCGGATTCTGCTCCGAGCCCTTCTTGCCGAGCTTCTTGAAGATGGCATTGTCGAGGTAGAGGCTGTCATCCTTAACGTTGAAGTCCTTGACGGTATCGAAGTTCACCTTGCGGTCGGTTGAGGACGTGCCGAGCTTGGTAGTGAAGAGGAACGCATCCTTGCCGCTGCCGCCGTAAAGGGTGTCGTTGCCAGATCCGCCGTTTACCTTGTCGGCACCGGCGCCGCCGTTGATGGTGTTCTTGCCCACGTTGCCAGTGATGCTGTTGTTGAGAGCATTGCCGGTTAGTGAGATGTTGCTGCTGCCGCCCGCAACCAGATTGAGCGAGCCTTCGGCAAGTGTGGTGCTGGTAGTCGTCTCGACGGTCACTGGAGGCGTGACCACAGGAGGCTCAGGCTGCACAACAGGAGGCTCAGGTTTCACAACAACTGGAGGCTCAGACGCTATAAACTGAGCACGGCTGAGCGTGGCACCTGCGAACTGGTAGAACTCCACGTCTGATATGACCTGCACACCCTTAGTGGAAAGGTGGGTAACAAGCAGACCTTCCTGTGTTTCTGAAACGGTGTAGTCCGCTCGGTTGCCGGAGAACACGGCTATATCGTCCCCTTCACCGCCGTCGAGCGTATCACTCCCTCCTGCTCCCATCAGTGTGTCGTTGCCGAGGTCGCCCGAAAGAATGTCATTGCCTAATCCGCCGTCCAGGATGTCGTTCCCAACGCCGCCGTTGATGGAATCGTTTCCCGCGCCGCCATTGATGGAGTCGTTGCCGCCCCAGCCCCAAGCCGAATCCGCATTAGCCGTGCCCAGCAACGCATCCGCATCATCGGAGCCAACTAGTCCATCAATCTCGACAAGTGAATACAGGCCGTTGGTGACATCAATGTCATTCCACTGCCCTGGGCTACCAAGTCCGCCTTCGGGTTGAGGCCAAGCCCAAAGGCCTATCGCTGCGCCATCCTGGTCCTGATAGTTATCAGGTTCCTGTCCTAGGGCTCCAGAACCCCAATTAGTATATGTCAGTGTGCTTCCGTCAGACCACTTCCAGATCCCTTCGCTCGTGTAGTCCGAAGCGCCGATCCAGACGTATGATGCACCTCCACCATCTGGAGCAACATAGTACGTGTCACCCCAAGTCTCGGACTCTGCTTGGATAAACGCGAAGACGTCGGCGTTCTCCTCGGCTGAAGTAATTTTAGCTAGATAGCCACCGCGCGACTGGGCTTCTGCTTGGGCATTGAATTGGTTCAAAGCTGCGGTCAGCACAAAGTACGTGTGACCGTCACGATAGAGAATAGACATTATACCCCCCAAATTAGGCGCGGACCCTACTAGGGAGCGGTAAGCTTGTCTATATGCTGGGACAGGTCCAATAGCCCATCTTGACACACTCACGTCAGGTGAGGACCTTTCAAGCAAATCTTACGATAGGAAGTGGCATTTTTTGCGGTCTGCAATAGTGCGCGGCCTGCCCGAGAACAAGCCGGTGGTCCGCGTGCTGTGCCGGCCTCTTGGGGCGACGTACTTCGCCAGTCGATATGCCTGGGGCCGCAGGGCTGCCTATGCCTCGCAGTTCCTCGACCCAATCGGGCGGGCGTGGCGGACGAAGGCGAAGGTGAAGGCGGTTCTGCTCGGAGATGCAGATCCCGATAAGTGGGACTTGCCGCCCAAGCCGAAGGGCATGCGATGGGCGACTATGAGCGATGGGTTACAAAGTATGATGCCGCCGAGGAGATGCTCAATGCGCAGCTCGTCATGGCAGCGGCGCGGTTGATGAAGCGACTGTAGGTGAAAGGTGGGGAGTGTCCGAGACGAAGCCCAGGCACTCCCGCACGAGCTTAGATAACGAAGAAGTCGTCGTACTTCAGGGTAGCCTTATTCTTGAGCAAGGCAAACTCAACAGCCTGCCCCTTGCCGGAGCCATCGGCATCATAGGACAGCACGCCCGTCTTTTTGTTGTAGATGACGTAGTCGTCCTTGTCTTTGGCCTTGTCGAGAGCAAAGAACTTCTTGTCGAGCTTAATCGGCTTCTGTTCAGAACCCTTCTTGCCGAGCTTCTTGAAGATGGCATTGTCGAGGTAAAGGCTGTCATCTTTCGTGCTGAAGTCGTTCAGGGTGTCGAAGTTCACCTTGCGGTCCGTCCTCGCCGTGCCGAGCTTCGTATCGAACATAAAAGCATCTTTGCCCAAACCACCTGTCAGGATGTCGTTACCTCCCATCCCAGCTAGCTTGTCCTTGCCGTTGCCGCCTATAATTACGTTGCTCAGGATATTACCGCGTCCATAGAAATCGCCAACGCCTGAGAACACGAGGTTCTCAATCCAGTTCGGCCCATCGGGCAACGCTGCGTCGTTGTAGGTGACTATGAGTGTGTCAGTTCCGCCGTCGTCGGCAAACTGATCTAAGGGATTGTCCAGCACAAAGGTGTCATCACCATAGCCACCGTAGAGCACGTCGTAACCCGCTCCACCGACCAAGAAGTCGTTTCCGAACCCGCCAAAAACAGTGTCGTTCCCGCCATTCCCGTAAACAACGTCATCGCCTGCTCCGGCATCGATTACATCATTATACGAATTGCCGTTGAAGGTGTTGAAGCCATCAAGTGGAATGTTAGAGAATAGGTCATTGTTGATGATATCGCCCGATGTGATGAATGACCCTACATTGTGAGCCTCAAACACCAAGTATCCATCCCGTGAGGCAACTACATCGTTGATGATGAATCCTCCAGTTACAGTGGAGTAAGAAATTACAAACTGGTCAACTGCCGGATTGTTAGCAACAGAGTAGGTTACCTGTCCTGGGATAGAATTATTAGTGATTGTTAGAACCTCTTCTGCGAAAGAGAGCCCAAAGACCGTCCAATTGACATTATCCATCCCAAAAAATGCATAGTCGTATATCGTAAAGTTCGACACATTAGCCCCCATTTTCTCTATCAAGTGTATAGACGCGCATCATTCGGCCTGTCGCTGCAAAAGCTGCGCGTACCCCTGAGTTTATTGCTTTCGTGCTAATGTTCCGTCAACGATCCATTCTTTCCGTGGCAAAGAATGTGTTGATTGTTTGTACTTAGCCTACAATGCTTCTCTCTAGGTGAGGACCTGCCCTACTATTGGCCTACCCGTTGACCGCTAGTTTCTGTGCCTGAACTTCGCAAATCGGTATGATGCGGCGCGGTTGATGGTCTTTGCCGCCCGGATTCCATTGAAGGTGGGGGGTAGCCAAGAGATTTCGATTTAGAAATCACGAGGGAGTGGCGCGGACGACGGGGCTCGAACCCGCGACCTCCGGCGTGATAGGCCAGCACTCTAACTGACTGAGCTACGCCCGCGTACAGAACCATTGGACCGGTTAAGAGGACTCGAACCTCCACGGGTCTCCCCGCTATCGCCTCAAGGTAGTGCGTCTACCAATTCAGCCATAACCGCCTGCCAGAGCCAGCGTGTTGGAAAAGCAACCGCCTGGGGTGCTCCAGCTGAAGCGCCATCCGGCAACCTCTTATCCACGCTCTTCACAGGCTTGGTTGCAGGGAAGGAACCTCTCTCGACAGCTCTGCTTATCCAAGTAGATGTTCCGTTTTTGTTCTATGCAGATGCGGCGCGATGATGGGCAGAACCAAACTGACAGTGGAGCAGGTGCTGGAGGCACGGCTGCGCTATGCGTCTGGCGAGCGGGAATACAGCAAGCTGGCCCGTGAGTTTGGGGTCAGCAGAGACGCCGTACGCCACGCGGCCGAGGGGCTGACCTTCAAGGACCTGCCCATGCCGCCCAAGAGACGCAGGTGAGAACCGGTCGCAATCCCCGCCGCGCCTATGATGCGAACGGCAACGAAATCCCGCCGGTCACGGTCGGGCAGAGCCTTGCCGATGGGGACAGGACCGTGATGGCCTACTGCGAAGCCCACAACTGCGGACACGGTGCTGAGGTGCCGCTGAAGGGGTGGCCTTCTCGTCTGCCGGTACCTGACATGGCCTTGAAACTGCGATGCTCACAGTGTGGGAGCCGGCGGATCAGGATAATGGTCAACGTAATGGAACTGTACGCCAGGGCTCACGGAGCAGGCAGGGCGACAGGTGGCCAGACGTGAGGGTTTTATAGCCAAGCCAATTATAAAGGTGGGGAAAGCGGTGGGGAAGCCTCTCGCTACCTGTCGAATTTGCCAGCTATTTCAAGGCCTTGTCGGTGAAGAATGGCGGAGGGAGCGGGATTCGAACCCGCGATACGGTTTCCCGTATACACACTTTCCAGGCGTGCGCCTTCAACCACTCGGCCACCCCTCCAGCGAGCCCCGGGGGGCTCAGCGACCCTAAGTTCACGGTCTGCCGTGAAGCGGGTCGTCCGCCTTATCTGCGGAGCGCCCGTGTATCGCTAAATGAGGGCAGAAGGCAAGACCGAAGTTCCGAGAAATGAGTCGGAATCGCCTTTGCCATTGCGACAAAACGCACTACATATTTTCCTCTCTGTCCAGAGAGGTATTCCCTTGAAGTTCGTTGCGCGTAGCCTTGGCCTCCTGCTCATTGCGGCGGGATTTATCGGGTTGGTGATCGATGGGACGTGGTCCATCGTCAACAATGCTGTATCGTTCGCTCCCATCGCGAAGGTCGTAGGCCTCCTGTTCCCGGGAGGGATGGCCGGGCTCGAGGGAAGCATCGCCCAGCGCGGTTATCCCTGGCTATGGGATCCCATAGTCACGAACTTCCTGCAGATGCCAGCCTCGCTCACCGGCTTCGCGATCGGCGCGCTGCTGATGTGGATCGGCCAGAAGCCCCTGGAGCCGATCGGATACCTTGCGGAGCGCTGAAGCCTTCACGGGAAGGTGACGCGGGCGGCCACTCCCGCCGGATAGGCGCCGTGACTACATAAGCGAAGTCACGCGAGGGATCCTCATGTTCAACTTCCGCAAACGATTGGACCTGCCCAATGCCGCTGAGGCTCTGCCCGGCCGGTCGAGCCCCATTCCCACCGCCGAGCGGCATTTCATCAACGGCAATCCGCTGCAGCCGCCCTATCCGGAAGGCATGGAGAAGGCTCTCTTCGGTCTCGGCTGCTTCTGGGGCGCCGAGCGCAAGTTCTGGCAGATGGGCGATGGCATCTGGATCACGGCCGCGGGCTATGCCGCCGGGACCACGCCGAACCCGACCTACGAGGAGGTCTGCTCGGGCCTGACCGGCCACAACGAGGTCGTGCTGGTGGTGTTCGACCCAAGGAAGATCTCCTACGAGGCCCTGCTGAAGGCCTTCTGGGAGAACCACGACCCGACCCAGGGCATGCGCCAGGGCAACGATGCCGGCACGCAATACCGCTCGGGCATCTACGTGTTCGACGAGGCGCAGCGCAAGGCGGCCGAGGCGTCGAAGGCGGCCTATGGCCAGGCTCTCGCCGCCAAGGGCTATGGAGCGGTCACCACCGAAATCCTCGATGCAGGTCCGTTCTATTTCGCCGAGGATTATCACCAGCAATACCTGGCTAAGAACCCGAACGGCTATTGCGGCCTGGGCGGCACGGGGGTGTCGTGCCAGATCGGCGTCGGCGTCGCCGCGGAATAGCCCGCGATCCGGCCTGGACCGTCAAAGAGAGCGGCCGGCGCCTCAAGGTGCCGGCCGCTCTTTTCGTTTTAAGGGCTGTTCAGGGCGCTTCGAGGACCCGGTGGCACTCGGTGGGCAGCTGCGCCATCGTCAGCGGCGGGCGGGGCTTGCCGGGCTTCGGGAAAAGCATCTCCGGCGTGAACCAGGCGGCCAAGTCCGCGCCGCAGCCGTCGCCGCCCGGGGGCGGGTCCTGGTCGGAGCACCCGGCCTCTCCAGCCGGGCAGGCGAGGCGGATGTGGAAATGGTAGTTGTGGCCCCAGGTCGGCCTCACCTTGGTCAGCCACCCGCGGTCCGCGCCGGCTTCCCGGCAGAGAGCCTTCTTGATGGCCGGGTTGACGAAGATGCGCGCGACGCTGCGTTCCGAGGCGGCGGCGCGGATCAGGGCGGTGTGCTGCGGCGTCCAGCGGGCGGGATCGATGTCGAGCCAGTCGCTGCGCACCACATTGGTGGCGGACATCTCCTCCCTTTCGGCGCGCGACAGGCGGCGGTTCGGCATTGGAGTGAGCCAGATATCGGCATCGAGACCGATCTGGTGCGAGGCATGGCCCGTGATCATCGGTCCGCCGCGCGGCTGCGAGATGTCGCCGACGAGAAGGCCCGGCCAGCCGTTCACGGCGGGAAGCCGCGTGGCGAACCGCTGCAGGAAGCCGATCATCTGCGGATGGCCCCAATTGCGGTTGCGGGACAGGCGCATCACCTGCCAGTTCTCGCCGTCGACGGGGATCGCCGCAGCCCCTGCGACGCAGCCGCGGGCATAACCGCCGATGGAGCGCGATCTCAGATCGGCGGGCGTGGCGCGCCGTCCGAACAGCTCCTTGGCCGCAAGTCTCGGATCGCCTGGATTGGCCAGAGGCGGCAGAGGTTTCGGATCGAGCGTGCCCTTGTCCTGGGCGGTCGCGGTGCCGCCGGTGAGAAGAGCAAGGGTGACGGCGAGAGTACGAATCGCGTTCATGTGGCAAAGGCTAGCGCATCGTGCGGAAAAGTGGATCCGGTTTTCGCTGACGCGGCCCTCTGGGTCCGCCCCGAACGATGCGCTCTTCAAAGAGGAGCATCCGCCAAGTTCGAAACGCATCCGCTGCGGCCATCTTGTCGCTCTCGAAGGAGGAGGGGCCAGCGGCCCCTCCCTGCATCCTCAATGCCTGAGTTGCGGACGGCCTTCGCGTGCACTGCGCTGACTCACATGCCCTGGCCCCAGGACGCGCTTGTCGTGGCCGTTGCCGCTGTGCCGCACGGTGCGCTGGTAGCGCGGAACCGGCCGGCGCCTGGGTGGCCTGCGCGGACGGCGAGCGCCCATCAGCGGTGCGACGAACAAAGCTGCGACGCCTGCGGCGATGCCTGCCAGGATCGCAGCCGATACGAAGGGATGGAGCTGCGCCTCGAGCAGCAGGCTCGTCTTGCGCGGCTCGCCGGGCAGGGACGAATAGATGTCGCCATCCTCACGCGCCTGATAGAGGTTGTCGCGCATCCCCGGACGCTCCGGATGGTCCGTCGTCTGCGAGCCATGACCCGTCCATTCCATGGCCTTGTCCACGAGACGGGGCGCGACCTTGCCCATCGCGCCGATGACCCAGCCACTGAGCCCGATCGTGATCTCCCGGCGCCGGTGCTCGGCCGCGAAGACGATCGCCTTTGCGACGAGATGCGGATCGTAGGCGGGCGGCGGAACGGCGGTCTCCCGATCGAGATAGTTGCGGGCATGTTCCACATAGGGCGTGTCGATGGACGAGGGTTTGACGAGCGTGACGGCGACGGGAGCCTCCTGGCTCTCGAGCTCCATGCGCAGACCGTCGGTGAAGGCCTTCACCGCATGCTTGGAGGCCGAGTATTGGGTCTGCAGGATCATGGCGCGCTCGGAGAGGACGCTGCCCACATTGACGATCGTGCCGCCGCGATGGCGCAGATGATCCGCCGCGATCATCGAGCCGTTGACGACGCCCCAGTAGTTCACCTCGAAGAGCTGCCGCTGATCCTCGATCGGGATCTCGGCGACGTTGCCATAGAGGGCCACGGCGGCGTCGTTCACCCAGGTGTCGAAGCCGCCGAAGGTGTCGATGGCCGTGCGGGCGACCCGTTCCAGATCCTCGCGCCGGCTGACATCCGCGGTAACAGCGATCGCGCATGTACGGCCGCCGCTGAGTTCCTCGGCGATGCTGCGCAAGGCCTCCTCATTGCGCGCGACGAGAACCAGTCCTTTCACCCCCCGCGAGCGGAACGCATGCGCCGTCGCGAGGCCGATGCCGCTGGATGCGCCGGTGATCACGATCACCTGTTCCTCGACCGGCTTCTGCCGAACCGCCATGGCACTCTCCTTCCCATTCCTCAGGTCTTCACGAAACGTGGATCAACGTGACGGTCCGGAGGGGGTTCCTATGGCAGCGCTTGGCGGATCTGCCGGAATCCTGGAAATCCTTGGTATGCCGGTCGAGGAACCGCCTTTTCCGCACGTGCGTTGCCGTAGGATCCTGACAGAGGAAGGAGCGAGACTATGCAGACGACGGCACAAAGCGGCGACGTCCGCGAAACCCACAGCCTGATCGCCAGCGACAAGGTCGAGGGAACGCCGGTGCGCCGCTCCGACGGCGAGAAGATCGGCACGATCGAGCGCGTCATGATCGAGAAGCGGTCCGGCAAGGTCGCCTATGCGGTCATGAGCTTCGGTGGCTTCATGGGGCTTGGCGAGGAGTACTACACGCTGCCCTGGGGCGTCCTGAAGTACAATGTCGAGCTGGACGCCTATGAGCTGAACCTGTCCGAAGATCAGCTGCGGGGCGCTCCACGCCGCAGCGCGGAGGGGCATGATGCGTCCTACGACCGGGAGTGGGAGGAGCATGTCCACCGCTACTACAACGCCACTCCCTATTGGGGCGACAGCGACCCGATGAGCACGGGCCGGTAACCGCCCAACCCCTCAAAAGCAAAATCGCCCGGCTTTCGCCGGGCGATTTTTTTATGCGCATGCGCCGATGAAAGGATCGCTCCAATCCCGGCGCTTGCGGCATGGCGGTCTCAGCGCTTCTTCGAGGGGCTCTTGCGAGCGCTCTTCGATGAAGACCGCTTGGCGACCTTGCCCGACTTCTTCGTTGCCGAGGTCCGGCTCGAAGCGGCTGCGGCGCGCTTCGTGGTCTTGGAAGCGCTGCGAGCCCTGGAGGCCGAAGCCTTCACGGCACCGCGGCTGGAGCTGCGGGATGCAGTCTTCTTGGCGGTGGAGCGGGAAGCAGCGGAACGCGCCGAAGTCTTGCGCGCAGAGGACTTCTTGGCGGCCGACCTGGCCGAAGTCTTCTTGGCTGCCGTCTTCTTGGCAGTGGTCTTCTTAGCAGCTGTCTTCCGGGCAGTGGTCTTCTTCGCTGCCGATTTCGCGGAGGACCGGGTCGCCGATTTGGCGGTGGTCTTCTTTGCGGCCGTCTTCTTCGCAGTCGCCTTCTTGGCCGTGGCCTTCTTGGCGGTGCTCTTCTTCACGGCCGACCGCGAGGCCGACTTCGCTGCGGTCTTCGTTCCGGCTTTCTTGGCGGAAGAGGACTTCGAGCTCTTCTTCGCGGTCGACGAGCGGCGAGCGCTGCTCTTCTTCGCGGTCTTCTTGGTGCTGGTCGCACCGGTATCACCCGTGAACAACATCGTCAGCGGGTTCTTGGTGTCTGTCGGCATTGCCGCCTCCTTCAAGGGCCTTCGCGTGCAACCGTCACGCTTCGAAGGCAACGTCGTTATACCAAGCGGGTTCCGAATATCGGAAAGTGTAGACAGTAGAGCGCTCACTTTTTCTGTGGATATTTCAATCGCGACGACGCTCTCCGCTTGCAGGTCTGAGTCGCGAGATCGGGTTCAAGATGAGGCAGTTAGAGTCTCTCCCTCAGGCGCATCGCGATTGGAGCATGTGTTGAATCCCTGCAATCGACTCTCTGAAAATGATTTGTTTATTAATGACTTAGCGGGATTGTAAAGATGATGCTTGCTTCCTTGTGAGTATTCGAGCGTCTTCAAACAAGTTCAACATCGCAGCGAGAATCCTATCCAGTTGGAGAGGTCGGAATGCGGTTTTCTGCCCTCCAGAAATCTCCCTCGCGCGAGTCGAAAAAATTTTGGCTCTCGGACCCTCAAAGCGGGCTTCGAGCGGTCGGACGAGTCAAGAATCACGCGTGAGCGAGTCGCGATCGAGCGAAGATCGACGGCTTCGTCGCGGTTCATCCATCCTGTGCGCCTTCGCCGCTGCGCCTGCGATGACGATGAAGGCTTCACGCGGTGGAAGAGGCAGGGTAATCGGAAGAGGCATTCACATCGTCTGGTCCGCCGTGCCCCATCGCAGCATCCTCGCCGTCGTCCTCTGGATGAGCGGCGCTCTCCTCGCCTTCTCCGCCACCGCCATCGCGGTGCGCGCTCTTGCACCCACGTTCTCGATCTTCGAGATGCTGGCCGTCCGCAATGCCGCCGGCGTCCTGATCCTGCTCGCTCTCGCGTTCGTCAAGCCGGAGCTGCGGCCGGGGCTGAAGCCGAGGCGTTTCAAGCTCCACCTTGCGCGCAACGTGATCCATTTTGCCGCGACGGACGGATGGGCCTTCGGCCTCACGCTTCTGCCGCTCGCGACCGTCTTCGCACTCGAATTCACCACGCCGGCCTGGGTTGCGCTGCTGGCGATTCCGCTTCTCAACGAGACGATGACGAGAGGGCGTCTCGTCGCCGTCGTCCTTGGTTTCATCGGGATTCTCATCATCCTCCGCCCGGGCATGGAAACCTTGCAGCCGGCCAGTTTCCTCATGCTCGGCGTCGCATTCTGCTTCGCTCTCGTGGCCATCATGACCAAGCGCCTCACGATGACGGAGAGCACCTTCTCGATCCTGTTCTTCATGAACCTGCTGCAGCTGCCCATGAACCTGTTGGGGGTGAGCCGGGCGTTCTGGCTTCAGGTTCAGCCGTCGCATATCGTGCCGTTCGGCGGCATCTGTCTCGGCGGCCTGCTCTCCCATTACTGCCTGACCAACGCCTACCGGTGGGGCGATGCGACGATGGTCGTGCCGCTGGACTTCATGCGCATCCCGCTAATCGCCTTCGTCGGCTGGCAGTTCTACGGCGAGCCGCTCGACCCTTACGTCTTCCTCGGCAGCTTCTGCATCATCGTCGGCCTTCTCTATTCCCTGCACCGCGAGGCGAAGCCCGCATGACCTGGTCGCCACAACAGGATGCCGCCCTGAAGTCCGTCGCCGATTGGCTCCGCCGCGGTGACCGTCCGGTGTTCCGTCTCTTCGGCTATGCCGGCACCGGCAAGACGACTCTCGCCAAGCACATCGCCGAGACGGTGGACGGCGACGTCGCGTTCGGCGCCTATACCGGCAAGGCCGCCCTCGTGCTGCGCACCAAGGGTTGCCCGGATGCATCCACCATCCACTCGATGATCTACCGCTCGCGGGAATCGGATGAGAACGGGCCGCAATTCGTCCTCAACCGCCAGAGCCCGGCGTCGAAGGCCGACCTCATCGTCATCGACGAATGCTCCATGGTGGACGAGGAGCTCGGGCGCGATCTCCTGTCCTTCGGCCAGCCGGTGCTGGTGCTCGGCGATCCGGCCCAGCTGCCGCCGGTGAAGGGCGGCGGCTTCTTTACCGAAGGCGAGCCCGACGTGATGCTCACGGAGGTGCATCGTCAGGCCAAGGACAATCCCATCATCCACCTGTCGATGATGGTGCGCGAGGGCGGCCGCCTGGAGACCGGCAGCTACGGCGAGAGCCGCATCATCCGCCGCCGCGAGATCGATGCTGCCGCCGTCATGGCGGCCGACCAGGTGCTCGTCGGCCTCAACAAGACGAGGCGGCTCTACAACACGCGCCTGCGCGAACTGAACGGTTACCGCGATCCCATGCCGGCGGCAGGCGAGAAGCTGGTGTGCCTGCGCAACGACAAGACCAAGGGCCTGCTCAACGGCGGCACCTGGACGATCCAGGCCCTGCGCGGCATCCGCAACGACTTCATCCGCATGGACGTGGTGCCCGACGACGATGCCCGCCGCCGGTCGGTGGACGTGTCGGTGCACAAGGCCTTCTTCGAGGGAACCGAGGAGGAAGTGCCCTTCGTCCTGCGAAAGGAATCGGACGAGTTCACCTACGGCTATGCGCTGACTGTGCACAAGGCTCAAGGGTCTCAATGGGACGATCTCGTGCTCTTCGATGAATCCTATGCTTTCCGCGAGCACCGCAGCCGCTGGCTCTACACCGCCCTGACGCGGGCGGCGGAAAAGATCACCGTCGTCATCTGACCCGCACTCCGCTATCCTGCGGATGGTTTCGGAACTGGATCAAGCTTGAGCGCTTATGTCCCGTAGCTGAACCGTTTCGATAGAGGTGCAGGCATGCTGAAATGGGCCCTGATCTTTCTTGTCGTGTCGCTGGTCGCCGGTGCTCTCGGCTTCACCGGTGTCGCCTCGGGAGCGAAGACCCTCGCCAAGATCCTGTTCGGCCTTTTTCTCCTCGGCTTCCTCATCCTGATCCTCCTGGCCTGGGGAGCAGGTGAACTGATCTTCTGACGCGCTCGCCCGCAAGCCCATACGACGGTTGTCATCCGGCTCCGCCCGCTGCTTCGGGGCCGACGACGCATGCACTGAATGCATGAACTCCCTGCTTCGGAAGATCTCCCTTCTTCCACATGGAGGGCTATAGGAGCGTCTCAACTGTTCGTTTGAATGCGCCTCGCCGAAACTTTCTGTCTCATGCGCGCCTTGAAACGTAAACGATGAAAGGGACGCTCATGAAACGCCGCGCTTTTCTTCACGCCGCCGCCCTCGGCACAGCCGCAGGAACCCTCGCCAAGCCTGCCATCGCGCAGTCGAATCCTGAAGTTCGCTGGCGCCTGACATCGGCCTTCCCGAAATCTCTCGACACCCTGTTCGGCGGTGGCGAAACCTTCGCCAAGCTCGTGTCCGAGGCCACCGACGGCAAGTTCCAGATCCAGACATTCGCGCCCGGCGAGATCGTCGGCACGCCCCAGGCGCTCGATGCCATCGCGGGCGGAACGGTGGAGATGGGCCATACCTGCTCATACTACTATGTCGGCAAGGATCCGACCTTCGCGATCGGCACCAATCTGCCCTTCGGCCTCAATTCCCGTCAGACCAATGCGTGGCTCTATCACGGCAACGGCACGGCTCTGCTGAACGAATTCTATGCCAAGCATAATGTCTACGCGCTGCCGGCCGGAAACACCGGTGCCCAGATGGGCGGATGGTTCCGGAAGGAGATCAAGACCGTCCAGGACCTTCAGGGCCTGAAGATGCGCATCGCGGGTCTCGCCGGCCAGATCGTGCAGAAGCTCGGCGTGGTGCCGCAGCAGATCGCCGGCGGCGATCTCTATCCGTCGCTCGAGCGCGGCACCATCGATGCCGCCGAATGGGTCGCACCTTACGACGACGACAAGCTCGGGCTGAACAAGGTCGCGCCGTACTACTACTATCCCGGCTTCTGGGAGGGCGGGCCTGCGATCCATTTCTTCATCAACCTGCAGAAATGGAACGAGCTGCCGAAGAGCTACCAGGCGGCGATCCAAGCGGCGGCGGGCTACGTCAACGTGGACACACAGGCCAAGTACGACGCCAAGAATCCGGCAGCCCTGCGCAACCTGATCGGCAACGGCGCACAGCTGCGCCCGTTCTCGCAGGAGATCATGGAAGCGGCCTATAAGGCGGCCAACGAGATCTATGACGATCTCTCGGCCAAGAATGCCGACTTCAAGAAGCTCTACGACAGCTACAAGGCGTTCCGGAGCGAGGAATATCTCTGGTTCCAGGTGGCCGAATACGCCTACGACACCTTCATGATCCGCGCCCGCGCCCGCGGGTGACGGACAAAGGAGAGGCGAGCCCAAACCCGCCTTTTTGTTGCCGTCGTCGGCTTGCGGTCGCTAGCCGACGCAAAAGCGTGGCTTTAACAGGCAACCGTTGCGCTTCGCCTGCGTTGCCATGGATATGAGGGTTCGCTGGAGGCCATGGTGCACAGCATGACGGGGTGGAGGGCATGGCCGCGCGGGGCCATTGTTCTGGCAGGACTTGCCGGAGCCTCCCTTGCGCATGCATCCAGCGATCCGCTCGATGCGAGCGTTCCGAACCAAGCCATCGAGGCGCGCTTCAACGCCGCCGCACAGCAGACGCTGGTGACCGGCAAGGCTGCGCCCGACCTCTGCTTCTCGCTGTCCCTGCCGGAAGAATGGCGGCGGACCGAAGGGGGCCTGAAGGCCGTGCGCTCGGATGCGTCCCTCGCACTCGGTCTGCGCTCGGCGGAGGAGCTGAGCGCCCTGCCTCAACCCGATCTCGCCAGCCGCGATGCCGCTGCCCTCCAGCAGGATTATGAGGATCTGCTCGGGCGTCCCGCACAATCGGTGTCCCAGTCCACCGATGCCGGTGCGACCCGCTGGTCCGCGACCTGGGTCGACGCCAATCTGCCGATGGCCTCTCACGCCATGACGGTCGAAACGCTGATCGTGCCGCTCTCGAACGCATGGGTGCTCGAACTTTCCCTCTCCGGCGTCGAAACGCGAGAGGCCTACGACGCTCTTGCCGCGCGGGTGCTCGCGCGGCTGCGGGTACAGGGCAGGGCGTCCTGCCAGGGCTGATTTAGAGAGGCAGGCAATGGCCTTTCAGCAAGCCCGGTGGCATGAAGAAAGCCGCCCTCATCTGCCTTTCGAGGATCTGCCATGGACGTGATCATCTACCACAATCCGCAATGCGGAACCTCGCGCAACACCCTCGGCCTCATTCGCAATGCGGGGATCGAGCCGCATATCGTCGAGTATCTCAAATCCCCGCCGACGCGCCTGCTCCTGCGCCAGCTGATCGAGCGCATGGGCGTCGACGTTCGTGAGGTGATGCGAAAGAAGGGCACGCCCTTTCACGAGCTCGGGCTCGACGATCCCGCATTGAGCGATGAGAGGCTGCTCGATGCGATGATGGAGCACCCGATCCTGATCGAGCGCCCCATCGTGGTCACACCGCTCGGCGTCAGGCTCTGCCGCCCGTCCGAAACCGTGCTCGACCTCCTGCCGCCGCAGCAAGGAGAGTTCACGAAGGAGGACGGCGAGCCCGTGGTCGATTCCGCGGGACGGCGCATCGGGATCGCCTGAGGCAACGGGAAGCAGCGGTCCGACCTCCGATTCAGGAACAGAACCCAAGGAAAGGCAAAGCCATGGAACTGCAAGGCAAGGTCGCGCTCGTCACCGGCGCGGGATCGGGCATCGGCAAGGCGGCGGCCCTGCTCTTCGCGCGCGAGGGCGCTGCGGTCGGCGTGCTGAGCCGCACGGAAGCCGAGATCCGCGAGACCGCCGATGAGATCGAGCGGGCCGGCGGCAAGGCGATCCCGCTCGTCGCCGACGTGGCGGATGACGGGCAGATGAGGCAAGCCGTGGCCGATCTCGTGCAGGCCTATGGCAGGCTCGACATCGTCTTCGCCAATGCCGGCATCAACGGCGTCTGGGCTCCCATCGACGAGCTGCAGCCGGCCGAGTGGGACCGCACCATCGCCATCAACCTGCGCGGCACCTATCTCACGCTTCATCACGCCGTGCCGCATCTCAAGAAGGAGGGCGGCTCGATCATGGTCACCGCCTCGATCAATGGAACCCGCACCTTCACGAGCGCTGGCGCGACGGCCTATTCCGCCACCAAGGCCGGGCAGGTGGCGATGGTGCAGATGCTGGCGGTCGAACTCGCCAAGCACAGGATCCGCGTGAACGCGGTCTGCCCCGGCAAGATCGACACGGCGATCACGGACAATACGGAGAAGCGGCACACGCAGGAAGCGGGAGTCGCCGACTTCAACGAGGACCGGATTCCGCTCACCGACGACATCCCCGGAACGAGCGATGAGGTGGCGGAACTCGTGCTCTTCCTCGCCTCCGACCGCGCGCGCCACATCACCGGCACGCCGGTGTGGATCGACGGCGCACAATCGCTCGTCGTGTAGGCTCTATGCTCTAGGACGCCTCCAGCCGTGTGCCCACGGGGATCGTCGGCTCGGGAACGAAGGTCTCCTTTTCCTCCGTTGGAGGCGAAGCGCGCTGCAGGCTGCGATAGGCGCCCCAGATCGCCATCAGAGCCTGGGCGACGATGACCACATAGAGAAGTCCGAGGCGTCCGAACTGCGTCATGGCCATGCCGGCGATCACGGGACCGATGGTGGCGCCGACGCCCAACAAGATCAGCAGACCGCCCGCCGCGGCCACGAACTCGCCGGGCCTGACCATGTCGTTCACATGCGCCGTGACGATGCTGTAGGTGGGGATGACGCTGCCGCCGAAAATGCTCACGTAGACGAAGACGAGCCAAACCGGCACCGTGAGCGGCACGAAGTGGATGAGCGCGAGCATGATCGCCGCCGCCATGGCAGCGGTGCCGACGATCACATGGCGGCGATCCATGCGGTCGGAGAGCCAGCCCAGGGGCCAGGTGGTGAGAAAGCCGCCGAGCGTGCCGAAGGTCATGAAGAGGGCGATCTCCGCCGTGTCCAATCCGCGCTCCTGCGCCCAGATCGGCCCGAGCGCGAAGAACGAGCTGGTGGTGATGCCGCACAGAACCGCTGCCACCACGCCGAAGGGCGATTGCCGGTAGAGCTGCATCAGGTTGATCTTCGTGTCGCTCACCGCATGAACCGGCGCACTCGCCCGCGACAGGGCCGGAGGCACCAGGGCAAGCGAGATCAGGATGGCGACGAAGCAGAACAGCTTGTAGCCATAGGGATCGCCCGTGGGCAGCAGCATCTGCCCGCCGATCCCGGCGACGAGACCGGTCATCCCGTAGACGCTGAGGACCTGCCCGCGCGTCTGTGCGCTGGCGGAGGCGTTGAGCCAGCTTTCGACGACGATGAACAGGCCCGCGAAGCAGAAGCCGGTCAGCCCGCGCGCCGCGATCCATACGGCCGGACTGATCACGAGCAGGTGCAGCAGCGCGGTCGATGCAGCCACGGCCGCCAGCGCTGCGAAAGTGCGCGTATGCCCCACCTGCTGGATCACGCGCCCGGCATAGAGCGAACCGAGGACGATGCCGGCCCAGAACGCGGCGCCCACGGCGCCGATCTCCGTCGGCGTGAACTGCTCGATGCTCCCGCGCACGCTGAGCAGCGTGCCTTGCAGGGTGTTTCCGACCTGCATGAGGGCATAGCCGAGAAGAAGCGCGAAAAGGGTCGGCAGCGTGGTCCGCAGGGACGAAGACATGGGCTCTCCTGTGACGCGAGATCCTGTGGTTCGGATATGCGGTCGACGGGGCCATCCGGGTGATGTGAACATGCAGAAGCCCGGCCTCGGACAGGGCCGTTCTGCAGGCATTCGACCATGGAGGACTTCGAGCCCCGTGCCTGGGTTGAACTCAGGGGGCAGGGGGATGTTCCAGGGTTTATTGTTGCGGTGCGACAACAAAAGAAAAGGCCCAGCTCGCGAGCTGGGCCTTGTAAATCCTGTCAGATGGTCTGGATCAGGTATCCATCTTCAATGCCGCGATGAAGGCTTCCTGCGGGATGTCGACCTTGCCGTATTGGCGCATCCGCTTCTTGCCTTCCTTCTGCTTGTCGAGCAGCTTGCGCTTGCGGGAAGCGTCGCCGCCGTAGCACTTGGCGGTCACATCCTTGCGCAGCGCACGGATGGTCTCGCGGGCGATGATCTTGCCGCCGATGGCCGCCTGCACCGGGATCTGGAACATGTGCGGCGGGATCAGTTCCTTCAGCTTCTCGCACATGGCGCGGCCACGGCCTTCGGCGCGGTCGCGGTGCACCAGCATCGAGAGCGCGTCCACCGGCTCGCCGTTCACCAGCACCGACATCTTCACGAGGTCGCCCTCGCGATAGTCTGAGATGTGGTAGTCGAAGGAAGCGTAGCCCTTCGAGACGGATTTCAGCCGGTCGTAGAAGTCGAACACCACCTCGTTGAGCGGCAGGTCATAGACCACCATGGCTCGCTTGCCGACATAGTTGAGGTCGATCTGGACGCCGCGCCGATCCTGGCAGAGCTTGAGCACGGCGCCGAGATAATCGTCGGGCGTGAGGATAGTGGCGCGGATCCACGGCTCCTCGATGGTTTCGATCTTCATCACATCCGGCATGTCGGCCGGGTTGTGCAACTCCATGGTCGTGCCGTCGCGCAGCTTGAGATGGTACACCACCGAAGGCGCGGTCGAGATGAGGTCGAGATTGAACTCGCGCTCCAGGCGCTCCTGGATGATCTCGAGATGCAGCAGGCCGAGGAAGCCGCAGCGGAAGCCGAAGCCGAGCGCGGCCGAGGTTTCCATCTCGTAGGAGAAGCTCGCATCGTTGAGGCGCAGTTTGCCCATGGCGCCGCGCAGGTTCTCGAAATCGGCGGCGTCGACCGGGAAGAGGCCGCAGAACACCACCGGCTGCACGGGCTTGAAGCCGGGCAGCGCCTGCGCCGTGGGCTTGCGCTCGTCGGTGATCGTGTCGCCGACGCGGGTATCGGCCACTTCCTTGATCGAGGCGGTGAAGAAGCCGACTTCGCCGGGGCCGAGCTGGGCCATTTCCTGCATCTTCGGCGAGAACACGCCGACGCGGTCGAGGCCGTAGGCAGCGCCGGTGCCCATCATCTTGATGGTCTGGCCCTTCTTCATGGTGCCGTCGACGATGCGCACGAGCACGACGACGCCGAGATAGGCGTCGTACCAGGAATCGACGAGCAGGGCTTTGAGCGGCGCGTTCGGGTCGCCCTTGGGCGGCGGGAGTTTCTTGACGATGGCCTCCAGCACGCCCTCGATGTTGAGGCCGGTCTTGGCCGAGATCGGCACGGCCTCCGAGGCATCGATGCCGATCACCTCCTCGATCTGCTCCTTGATCCGGTCCGGATCGGCGGCGGGCAGGTCGATCTTGTTGAGGACGGGGACGATCTCGTGGTTGGCGTCGATGGCCTGATAGACGTTGGCGAGCGTCTGCGCCTCCACGCCCTGGCTCGCATCGACCACCAGCAGCGAGCCTTCGCAGGCGGCTAGCGAGCGCGAGACCTCGTAGGCGAAGTCCACGTGGCCGGGGGTGTCCATCAGGTTCAGGATATAGGTCTTGCCGTCCTCGGCCTTGTATTCCA
The DNA here is from genome assembly GCF_002741015.1 of Microvirga ossetica. Classification (NCBI taxonomy): domain Bacteria; kingdom Pseudomonadati; phylum Pseudomonadota; class Alphaproteobacteria; order Hyphomicrobiales; family Methylobacteriaceae; genus Microvirga; species Microvirga ossetica. Next base: position 3,618,362 of record NZ_CP016616.1, read on the forward strand.
GGCGCACGGTCTGCGCCTTGATGGTGATGCCGCGCTCGCGCTCGATATCCATGTTGTCGAGCACCTGCTCCGTCATCTCGCGGGCGGAGAGCGCCCCCGTCGCCTGGATCAGGCGATCGGCGAGCGTCGACTTGCCGTGGTCGATATGGGCCACGATGGAGAAGTTGCGGATGTTGTCGAAGGTGCGTGCGGTCATAATTCTTCAAATATAAGAATGGTCAGGCCGCAATAGCAGGGCAGCCCCCCAAAGCCAAGGGAGGCCGGTGTCGCGCAGGTCGCCGGCTGGGTGAGGGAAGCGGAGAAGCAGGAAGAGGAGAGGGTGGCTCGTCATTCGTTGAGAGGCTCAGGCGCCTTCTCCCTCCCCCTTGTGGGGAGGGATAAAGGGTGGGGGTGTAGGCGCCCAACCTTCATAGGCTATCGCTCACACCCCCACCTCCAACTCCTCCCCACCGCAAGTCGGGTGTTCCCAACTTGCGGCAGGTCAAAGACAAGTCTCGGGCAAGCCCGAGGCTTGAGGGGAGGAGAGGAAGTCGCGCTTTACGAGGCAGACCTCAGAACGAGCTTAGCGGGCGCACTCCACGGGAACGCGCTGATCGGTGCCCTGGACCAGGACGGTGCGGCACGGAACGCCGTTGAACATGCGGATTTCGGTCGGGAAGGCGGAGGCCGGCGTTCCGGCGACGGGCGCCCCGGCGCGAGGAGCGACGAGAACGCTGCCGGTGGTCATCGGATCCATGCCGACCATCCCGGACGGAACAGCGCATTGCACCGGAATGCGCTGGTTGCTCTCTCGGTCGAGAATGGTGCGGCAGGGAACGCCGTTGATCGTCTGAATCTCGTGCGGAGCGGCATTCGGGAAGAGCGAGCCGGGTGTGCCGCTGGTCTGAGCCTGCGCAAGGCCGACGGTGCCGAGCATCACGAGGCCGGTTGTGGCGAGAATCTTCAAGGTCTTCAAGGAAACCTCCTGAATCGATGGGAATAGAGGCCGCTTTCGCGGACAGGAGGCTTAACGCCTGAGCGTGAGATGGTTTCCTTATATCGCGGCTTTATGTCGTGAAGCGGGGCCCTATCGGCCCTGTTCCAGGATGCGCGAGATCACCTTGGCGGTGTAGTCCACCATCGGCACGATCCGGGCATAGTTCAGGCGCGTTGGGCCGATCACGCCGAGAACGCCGACGATCTTCTGGCTGCCGTTGCGGAACGGAGCCGCGATCATCGAGGAGCCGGAGAGCGAGAACAGCTTGTTCTCCGAGCCGATGAAGATGCGCACGCCTTCGCCGCCCTCGGCCCGGCTCAGGAGGTCGATCACGTCGGTCTGGGTCTCGAGATCGGAGAAGAGCAGGCGGATGCGCTCCAGGTCCTCGACCGCCTTCAAATCGTCGAGGAGATTGGCCTGGCCGCGCACGATGAGCTGGCGGGAATCCGCGGGACCTGCCGTGGTGGCAAGCCCTGCCTCGACGAGCCGGGCGGTGAGGACATCGAGCTCGCGCTCCATGTCGCCGCGGCGCGCCACGACCTCGCGCTTGATGTCGCCGAGCGTCTTGCCCTGGATGCGGGCGTTGAGGAAGTTGCCGGCCTCCACCAGGGCGCCTGCCGGAAGGCCGGCCGGCAGGTCGAGGAGGCGGTTCTCCACCGAGCCGTCCTCGGAGACGAGCACCACCAGAGCGCGGGCCGGATCGAGCCGCACGAATTCGATATGCTTGAGGCGCGCATTGGACTTCGAGGTCACGACCACGCCGGCCCCGCGCGAAACGCCCGACAGCATGGCCGAGGCTTCGGCCAGGGCCGTTTCCAGGGTGTGGCCGGAGGCAGCGGCCCGCATCTGCGCCTCGATGCGCGCGCGCTCGTCGGAGGTGACGTCGCCGATCTCCATCATGGCATCGACGAAGAAGCGCAGGCCCGTTTCCGTCGGCAGGCGCCCGGCGCTGGTATGGGGTGCGAAGATCAGCCCCGCCGCCTCGAGATCGGCCATCACGTTGCGGATCGAGGCGGGGGAGAGCGCCATGGGCAGGATGCGCGAGAGATGGCGCGAGCCCACGGGCTCGCCGGTCGTCAGATAGCTCTCGACGATCTGGCGGAAGATTTCCCGGGAGCGGTCGTTCAGCTCCGCGATGGCGCGGGCTTCCGACAGGTGGGAAAAGGAACCGGTTGCATGCATCCGACGCGTTCTACGCTCTTTCGACAATAGGACCCTGCAGGTCAGCATTATGTGCGGGTCAGCGGGCCTTTAGGCAAGGCTTGACCCTTGCGCAAAGAGCCGCGGCGCTCCAAACAGGCGTGGAATCACTAAGTCCTCAAGGAGAAACCCGCCATGCGCCCGTCCAACCGCGCCCCCGACGAACTGCGTCCCGTGACCCTGGAACGCGGGGTTGCGCGCTATGCGGAAGGCTCCTGCCTCGTCTCCTTCGGCAACACCAAGGTGATCTGCACCGCCTCGCTCGAGGAAAAAGGCCCGCCGTGGTTGCGCGGCACCGGCCGTGGCTGGGTGACGGCGGAATATTCCATGCTGCCCCGCGCCACCCACGAGCGCACCCGCCGCGAGGTCAATTCCGGCAAACCTTCGGGCCGCACGCAGGAGATCCAGCGCCTGATCGGCCGCTCGCTCCGCGCTGTCGTCAACCTGCCCGCCATCGGCGAGAAGCAGATCGTGGTCGATTGTGACGTGATCCAGGCCGATGGCGGCACCCGCACCGCTTCCATCACCGGCGCCTGGGTGGCCCTGCACGAGTGCTTCACCTGGATGCAGAACCGCTCGATCATCTCGATCAACCCGCTGCGCGAGCCCGTCGCCGCGATCTCCTGCGGCATCTACCAGGGCAAGCCGGTGCTCGACCTCGACTACGCCGAGGATTCCGCCGCCGAGACCGACGCCAACTTCGTGATCACCGGCTCGGGCGGCATCGTCGAGGTCCAGGGCACCGCCGAGGGCAAGCCGTTCTCGGAAGAGGAATTCCTGAACCTCCTGCGTCTTGCCAAGGCGGGCGTGGCGCAGCTCGTCGATCTGCAGAAGAAGGCCGTGGCTTAAGGCACGGCCCTTTATGTCATCCCCGGCGGCCGAAGGCCGGGAGGGGATCCGTAACGCCGAGCATGCGGGTCGATTCCCTTCCCCTCCGCTGCGCTTCGGCCGGGAATGACATTGTTTGCCTGGAGAATTTGATATGCATCGTCCCCTGACCGGTAAGGTCGTGATCGCCACCCACAATGCCGGCAAGCTGCGCGAGATGCAGGAGCTGCTGGCGCCGTTCGGGGTGGAGGCGGTGTCGGCCGGCGCGCTCGGCCTGCCCGTGCCCGACGAGACGGGCCACATGTTCGCCGAGAATGCCGCCATCAAGGCGCATGCCGCCGCCAAGGCCACGGGGCTGCCGGCGCTCTCGGACGATTCCGGGCTCTGCGTCCATGCGCTCGACGGCGCGCCGGGCCTGTTCACGGCCGATTGGGCCGGGCCGAAGCGGGATTTTTACGCCGCCATGGAACGGGTGAAGCGCGAGCTCGACAAGCGCGAGGCGACGGATTCCAAAGCCCATTTCGTCTCCGCCCTCGTCATCGCCTGGCCCGACGGGCACGAGGAGCTGTTCGAAGGCCGCATCTTCGGCGAGGTGGTCTGGCCGCCGCGCGGCGACAAGGGTTTTGGCTACGATCCCATGTTCCAGCCCGACGGCTTTGCTGAGACCTTCGGCGAAATCTCCTCGGACGAGAAGCACGGCATCGACTGGTCGAAGCCGGAGCCCTCCGGCCTCTCGCATCGGGCGCGGGCCTTCGTGAAGCTCGCGGCGGGGTGTCTGAAGAAGGGATGAACTCGCTACTGTCATTCCGGGGCCGCGCAGCGGGGCCTGGAATCCATAACCGCTAACACCGCAGAAGCGGACACGACGCTGATCGTCGATTCCTGACACGTCGTGGTTATGGATTCCGGGCTCGCGCCAAAGGCGCGCCCCGGAATGACAGTGAGAAAAGCCCCTCAAAAGAAAAGAGCGCCCCGAAGGGCGCTCCGCTTGGCTTATGAGGCCGATCAGGCGTTCGCCGTACCGTTGCCGGCGCTGCGGCGCTTGGCCATGTAGGCGTCGAACTCCTCGCGGTCCTTGGCCCGCTTCAGCTCCTCGACGAAGTTGCGGAAGTCGCGGGCTTCCTCGTCGAGCTTGCGGCGCTCTTCCTCGAGGCGCTCGAGCTCGCTGCGGCGATAATCGTCGAAAGCCGCGTTGCCGGTGCTGGCGAAGCCGAAGCCGGCGGGGCCGCGGGATCGGAAGAGGTCGTCCTTGGCCCGGCCGAAGGTCTCATTCAGGAAGGCCTTGGCCTCGTCGTATTTCGGATATCCACACATTTTCCACACCAGATAGGCCAGAGCGAGCGGCCAGACGAAGATGAAGCCCAGGATGATGCCGGCGATCTCCAGTCCGCGGCCGGGCTTGCGCCCGCAGCGGCGGTGAGCGCCCTGGTTCCAGGGACCCGCGTGCGGGCCCGCATTCCAGGCGGCGGAGGCAGTATCAGACATCGAGATGGGTCCTATGTTAATGCTAACAACATTAACATGCGGATCGATTTTGGCGCTTTCAAGAGAGAGGCTGCGAAAAATCGGACGAAGCCTACGCTTTGCCTTTCAGGGCGCCATGAACGAGGGCGAGGACGCCGGCGCGCAGGAGTTCGTACTTGTCCGGCAGGCCAGGGCCTTTCGGCAACTGTCCGGCGGCATCGAGGGTGGCGATCCCGTGGGAGAGGGCCCAGACCTCGATGGCGATGAAGCGTACGTCGACGTTCTGAAAACCCTCCGGGAAGGTTTCCGAAAGGGCCTTTACCAGGAAGTCGAAGGCGGTGCCGGCAGGCTTGCCCCCGCTTTCCACAGCCTTGGCCCAGAACGGCCCGCAGGAGGCCTCGCTCTCGGCGGGCTTCGCCGAGAACATGGCAGCGTAGAAGCCCGGCTCCTGCTCGGCGAAGGCGAGATAGGCCTCGCCCATGCGGGTGAAGCGCTCGAGGGCGGTGCCTTCGCCTTGCAGGGCCCGCCCGAGGCGCTTGGCGAGCTCGTCATAGCCGCGGAAGGCGACCTCGGCCACCAGGGCGTCGCGGCCGCGGAAATGGCGGTAGAGCGCAGCCGGGGTGACGCCCACGAGCTTGGCCGCATCGGCCAGGGTGAACCCGCCGATCCCGCGCTCGGCAATGAAGCGCTGCGCCGCCTCGATCAGCGCCTCCTTCAGATTGCCGTGGTGATAGCCCTGCCGGTCGAACGGGCCGCGCCAATGCCGCATGGTGGATTCCTACTGCTCTACCCAGCGATCTTAAGTCCCCGCCGCTGCGGAAGCCAGAACCGATGGCTCCATAGGAGTGAACAACCACGTGAGGGGAGAGATCCGGAAAATTTTGAGCGCCGTTTCCCTCCCCCTTGCGGGCAGAGGCAGGGGTGGGGGTGGTATGACGGGGCGAGTCCGTCCCGTCATACCCGCTACGTCATCACCGGCCTTGTGCCGGCCATCCCAATACGGTGGAGCTCAGCGCTTTTCTTAATCGAGATCACCGGCACAAGGCCGGTGATGACGTCGAGAGAGCTACAAAGCACAGCGCTCCGACTTTACGACCCCCACCCTCAATCCCTCCCCGCAAGGTGGAGGGAAGCTTGAATCGCGACATCGCCACCCGTGACGTTCCCCCTTCGACCTGCCATATACGCCTCATGATCGATCATCCGACGCGCGATGTGGGCTTTGGAATCTATGTCCATTGGCCGTTCTGCGCCTCCAAATGTCCCTATTGCGACTTCAACAGCCATGTCCGCCACCAGCCGGTGGACCAGGAGCGGTTTCTCGCCGCCTTCCGGCGCGAGATCGCCCATACGGCCGCGCGCATTCCGGGGCGGACGGTCACGAGCATCTTTTTCGGCGGCGGCACGCCCTCGCTCATGAAGCCGGAGACCGTGGGCGCGATCCTCGATGCCGTCGGCGGCGCCTGGGCCATCGATCCCAACGCCGAAGTCACCCTTGAGGCCAATCCCACCAGCGTCGAGGCCGAGCGCTTTCGCGGCTACCGGGCGGCCGGCATCAATCGCGTGTCGCTCGGCGTCCAGGCGCTCAACGATCCCGACCTGAAGCGCCTAGGCCGCATGCATTCCGTCGACGAGGCTCTGGGCGCGGTGAAGATCGCGGCCTCCATCTTCGAGCGCTACTCCTTCGACCTGATCTACGCCCGTCCGGATCAGACGCCCCAAGCATGGGGCGCGGAGCTGGAGCGGGCGATCGCCCACGCGGTCGAGCACCTCTCGCTCTACCAGCTCACCATCGAGCCCGGCACCTGGTTCCAGCGTCTCTACGATGCCGGCAAGATCACCGTACCGGACGAGGAGACGGGCCGTGCGCTCTACGACATCACGCAGGAAACCTGCGAGAAGCACGGGCTGCCGTCCTACGAGATTTCCAATCATGCCAGGCCCGGCGCTGAATCGCGCCACAACCTGCTCTACTGGCGCTATGGCGAATATGCCGGCATCGGCCCGGGCGCCCATGGCCGTCTGGTGACGGGCAATGCGCGCCTTGCCACCGCGACGGAGAAGCATCCGGAAACGTGGCTAGGGCTCGTGGAGCGCGAGGGACACGGAATCATCGACGAGGAGGTTCTGACCTCGGAGGCCGAGGGCGACGAGTTCCTGCTCATGGGGTTGCGTCTGAAGGAGGGCGTCGATCCGCGCCGCTTCGAGGCGTTCACGGGCAAGTCGCTCAATCAACGCGGCTTACGGATCCTCGAAGAGGAAGGCCTGATCCAGGTCGACGGCTCCCGCCTCGCGGTGACGCCCAAGGGCTTTCCGGTGCTCAATGCGGTGATCGCGGAACTGGCGGCTTAAATACGCCAATGTCATTCCGGGGCCGCGTAGCGGAGCCCGGGATCCATAACCACGACCTTCGACCAGTTTGGGACCGTCAGCGGTTATGGATCCCCGCCTTCGCGGGGATGACAGCGTTGAGGTTCACGCACCAAGCTCTTTACGGGAACTCGGATCACCTGCGGCGTCCGGATGACGTCGTAGCTACTTCCTGATCTTGCCCTCGATCACGTCCCACACCGTCACCGCCAGATCCGGCCCGCCGAGGCGCTTGATGGCGCGAACGCCTGTCGGCGCCGTCACGTTGATCTCGGTGAGGTTGCCGTCGATCACGTCGATGCCCACCAGAATGAGGCCCATGCGCTTGAGATCCGGGCCGATGGTCTCGCAGATCTCGCGCTCGCGCGGCGTCAGGTCCGTAGGTTTCGCGGCGCCGCCGCGCACCATGTTGGAACGGATGTCATTCGCTGCCGGCACGCGGTTGATAGCGCCCGCCGCCTCGCCGTCGATGAGGATGATGCGCTTGTCGCCTTCCGTGATCTTCGGCAGGAAGCGCTGGATCACCCATGGCTCGCGGAACAGGTTAGCGAACAGGTCGTAGAGCGAGCCGAAATTAGGGTCCTCGCGCCCGACCTTGAACACGCTGGCGCCGCCATGGCCGTAGAGCGGCTTCATCACCACTTCGCCGTGCTCGCGCCGGAACTCCTCGATCTCCTCCTTGTCGCGGGAGATCAGCGTCGGCGGCATCAGGTGCGGGAACTTGGTGACGAAGATCTTTTCCGGCGCGTTGCGCACATGGGTCGGATCGTTGACCACGAGCGTTTTCGGATGGATGCGCTCCAGGAAATGGGTCGCGGTGATGTAGGCGAGATCGAAGGGCGGATCCTGGCGCATGAGCACCGCATCCACCGTCGACAGATCGATCCGCTCGGGCGTGCCCACGGTGAAGTGATCGCCCTCCACGTCGCGGGCCTCGATGGTCTCCGCCATGGCGATCACCTGGCCGTCGCGCAGGGACAGGCGGTCCGGCGTGTAGTGCAGCACCCGATGCCCCCGCCGCTGGGCTTCGAGGAGCAGCGCAAAGCCCGTATCGCCGGCGATCTTGATGCTGCGGATATGATCCATCTGGATCGCGACGGTGAGGGTCATGGGTCGGGCCTCCTGGAGCTGCTTCCATTGCCATGGAATCATCTCTTTACTTTGGGTTGCCGCATTTTTTGACGGCGAACCGGATCCACTTCGCCGAAAAATGCTCTAGGGAAGCAGGGTTATTGGCCTGAAAAGGCAGGATGGCAACTCTTCGGCTCGCCCGAATGAACGAAAGCAGGGGATCGGTGTTGTCGAACAGCCCCGCTTACGCTCCGCCCCTTGCGGATCCCCTCAAGCTTTTCCATGTGATGCTTCATGCCACGCCGCGCCCTTCTGATCGTCAACACCAAGAGCCGCAGCGGCGCCGCCCAGTGCGACATCGCCATGGAGCGCCTGAAGGATCATGGCATCGAGCCCGTTCATCTAGATTGCGGCCGGCGGGAGGACCTGTCGCCGCTCATCGTGGAGCATGCGAGGGACGTGGATTGCGCCATCGTCGGGGGCGGCGACGGCACCATCAATGCGGCGGCCTTCGGCGTCATCGAAGCGGGATTGCCCTTGGGGATCCTGCCGATGGGCACGGCCAACGACCTTGCGCGAACGCTCGGCATTCCCTTCGATCTCGATGGCGCCGCCGATGTCATCGCCGATGGCATCACCCGCAGGATCGATCTCGGCATCGTCAATGGCGAGCCGTTCTTCAACGTGGCGAGCCTCGGGCTCTCGGCGGAATTGGCGCAGAAGCTGACGCGGGACATCAAGCGCCGATGGGGGCGCCTCGGCTATGCCCTGGTGGCCCTGAACGTTCTGGCACACGCAAAGCCATTCCGGGCGACGATCGCCAGCGACACCGAAACCGTGCACGTGCGGACCCTGCAGATTGCGGTCGGCAACGGGCGCTTCTACGGCGGCGGCAATGCGGTGGAAAAGGATGCGGCCATCGACGACCAGCATCTCGATCTCTACAGCCTGGAGCTGGATCGCGCCTGGAAGCTCGCCCTGATGGCGCGCTCGTTCCGCTACGGTCAGCATGGCGCCTGGGAAGAGGTGCGGGCGGTCCGGGCCCAGGAGTTCGACATTCGCACGCGCAGGCCGAGGCCCGTCAATGCGGATGGCGAGATCGTGACCCAGACGCCCGCCCATTTCTCGATCCGGCCGGCGGCCGTGACTGTCTTCGCACCCAAGACCTAGCACTCAGTGCCGGCCGCAGCGGACGGCGTCCTCGATGTTGCCGTGGCTGATGCCGATATCGTGCAGGGCCGCCTCGTCGAGGGTGCCGACCTCGCGCAGGGCCCGGCGGATCTCGATCTCATGCATGAGCGACGCGAAGAAGCTCCTGATGCGCGAGTTCTTGGGCGCCGGCTTCTCGGAGGTCCAATCGCAGGTGGTGGAATAGGCGGTCATGGCTCATCTCCTCTTGTTCGATGAGAAGATGATGGGCCTAGGCCTTGCATAAGTGAAACGAATGTTCATTATATTGAGAATAACGATCACTTATTGAGGCCGACCATGGCACGCAATCTCGATGTCAGCCTTCTCAGGGCTTTCGTGGCAGTGGTGGATGCCGGCGGAATGACCGCCGCGACCGGCGTTCTCAACCTGACCCAGGCCGCCGTGAGCCAGCAGATCAAGCGGCTCGAGGAGACGCTCGGCGAGGAACTCATCACCCGCGACCGGCGCGGCATGAAGCTCACGACCGCCGGCGAGCGCCTTTTCGGGCGGGCGAAAAGGATGCTGGCCTTGAATGACGAAATCTGGACCGAGATGACCACGCCGGAATTCGAGGGTGAGGTGCGGCTCGGCATCCCGAGCGACATCATCACCACCTATCTGCCGACCTTTCTCAAGGATTTCGCGCGCCGCTACCCGCGCGTGCAGATCTCGCTCAACAGCGGCTCCAGCGCATCGCTCCGCTCGAAGCTCTATGGCGGCAAGGTCGATGTGGTGCTCGCCACCGAGATGGCCTGCGATGCCGATGGCGAGAACCTCGTCATGGACCGTCTCGTCTGGGTCGGCGCCCGCGGCGGCGATGCGGCGCGCCAGCGTCCGCTGCCGGTCTCCATCGGCTGCTCCGACTGCGCCTTCCGCGCCCCGATCCGCGAGGTGCTGCAGAAGGCCGGCATCGAATGGCGCTCGGTCTCGGAGGTCACGAACACGTCGGCTCAGGTGGCGACGGTTGCCGCCGACATCGCGGTGATGGCGTGGATGGCCTCGACCATTCCGAACGGCTTCGAGGTGCTGGGCCCTGAATCCGGCCTGCCGTCGCTTCCGCCCTTCATGGTCAATCTCTACCTGCCGCGCGACGGCGGCAGCCACGTCGTGCAGGAACTGGCGCGGCATATCCGCGAGGCGGTCGCAGACCGGCACCGGATGGCGGCTTAAGGAGCATGAGGCCAGGGCGCTTTCCGCATTCTCCACTGTCTTTCCGGGGCCGCGTAAGCGGAGCCCGGAATCCATAACCGCTAACGTTGCAAGAAGAATGTAGCGGCATCAGAAGCGCCATTCTCGATCACTGTCGTGTTTATGGATTCCGGGCTCGGCTCTACGAGCCGCCCCGGAATGACAATGGGCTGCTGCAGCCCCTCACTGCATCTCCAGCTCGAATGCGCTCACGATGTGCTGCGGCCATCGTCTCCGTGCGATGAACACCGCGTCGGCGCGCCATGTCTTGGTCGCGGCCCAATCGTTGCGCGAGAGCCAGGCGCGTGCGGTGCGGGAGAAGCGCTGGCGCTTGCGGGCGGTGATGGCGATGAGGGCATTGTCCATGAGCCCGCGCGCCTTCACCTCGACGAAGGCGATGGTGTCGCCGCGCATGACGATCAGGTCGATCTCGCCGCCGGAGGACGCATAGCGGCGTGCCAGCGGGCGATAGCCTTTCATCACGAGAAACAGCAGCGCGACCCATTCGGCGCGATGGCCGCGCTGAAAAGTCGCGCGGCGGCGTTCAAGCGCGCTCTTCATGCGTCCTTTTTCGCGAGGATCAAAGCGCGGGCATAGACCTCGCGCTTGGGCAGGTCGAGTTCGGCTGCGACGAGCGCCGCGGCGTCCTTGATCGAGTGGTTCTTCAGCGCCGCTTCGAGCCTGCCGTTGAGGGCCGCATCGGCCTCCGCCGCATGCATCGCCTTCGTCGCTTCGCCAATCAGCACCACGATCTCGCCCTTCGGCGGACCTTCCTCGGCGAATTGCCGCGCCAGTTCCGGCAGGGGACCGCGCCGGATCGTCTCGAACATCTTGGTGAGCTCGCGCGCCACCACGGCCTGCCGCTCGCCGAGCACGTCGGCGGCGTCCGCCAGCATTTCGGGCAGGCGGTGCGGGCCCTCGAACAGCATGAGCGTGCCGGGGATCGCGCCGATCTCGGCCAGCCGCGTGCGGCGCGCGGCGCTCTTCGGCGGCAGGAAGCCTTCGAAGAAGAAGCGGTCGGTGGGCAGGCCCGAGGCGACGAGCGCGGTGAGCACGGCGGAGGGGCCGGGGATCGGGGTGACGGGCAAGCCTTCCTCGATCGCCGCCTGCACGAGCCTGTAGCCGGGATCCGACACGAGCGGCGTGCCCGCGTCCGAGACCAGGGCCAAGGCCTGCCCTTCCTTAATCCGGTGGACCATGCGTTCGCGCACGGCATCGTTGGAATGCTCGTGATAGGAGACGAGCGGCGTGGTGATGCCGTAATGGGCGAGCAGCGTCTTCGTCACCCGTGTGTCCTCGGCCAGGACCGCATCGGCGGCGGCAAGCACGTTCAGCGCGCGGAACGACACATCCTGCAGGTTGCCGATGGGGGTCGCGACCACATAGAGGCCGGGCGTGAGGGGCTTGGCTTCGGCAGCAAGGCCGAAGGCGGTGAAAGTGGCGGTCCGTTCGGTCGGCTCGCGCCGCTTGGTCCGGTTGTCGATTCTCTGGCTCATCGTCGGTCACTGTCGCATGAAGGCCATCCCTGCAAAAGCCGGGTTGTCGAGCCTGAAATCCTGCATTGGAAACAATGTTTACTTTTTGCTGTCACGCTGCGCGGTGACTGAAGCTGTTTCCAAAGGGGGTGGAGATGGCGCGCGTAGGGTCGAGTACAGCCGCGTGGCCTGCGGGCCGCGTTGCATGGGTTGCAGTTCTGGCCGGGTCGCTCGCCCTCGCCGGATGCGTCGGATCGAGCCGGCTGTCGCCACCACGCAAGGCAAGCCAGCCCGTTTCCGCTCCGGCATCGGCCGAGCCAGCTTACGCTGCGGGGCCACCGCCGGGCGCGCCGCTCGGTGGCGAAATCCGCATCAGCTCAGGACCCGTCAAGGTCGCCCTGATCCTGCCCATGACCGGGGCGGGGCAGGGGGCCGTGGTGGCGCAGAGCATGCGCAACGCCGCCGAACTGGCGCTCGGCGAATCCCAGGGCTCCGACATCACCCTCCTCGTGAAGGACGATCTCGGCACGCCGGAAGGCGCGCAGGCGGCCGCGCAGCAGGCCTTGGCGGAGGGCGCCGAGCTCATCGTCGGCCCGCTCTTTGCCGGTTCCGTCCAGGCGGCGGGGCAGGTGGCGCGCGAGCGCGGCAGAGCCGTCATCGGCTTCTCGTCCGATGCGGGCGTCGCCAGCCAGGGCGTCTATCTCCTGAGCTTCCTCGTGCAGGAGGAGGTCGACCGCATCGTCTCCTTCGCAGCGTCCCAAGGCCGGCGCTCCATCGCTGCCCTGATCCCGGAGACGCAATACGGTCGCGTGGCCGAGGCGCGGCTGCAGCAGGCGGCGTCGCGGCAGGGCATCCGCATCGTCGCGCTCGAGCATTATCCGCCGGGGCAGCCGCAGGTCGGCGTGCAGCGCATCGCCCCTATCATCGGCGGCGCAGCGCCCCAGGCCGATGCGCTGTTCGTGCCCGACAACGGCGACGGCCTTCCCGCCGTCGCGCAGGCGCTGCAGGTTGCGGGCTTCGATCCGATGCGCGTCAAGCCCCTCGGCACGGGCGTGTGGAACGAGCCGCGCGTCCTCGGGCTTCCCGCACTGCAGGGCGGCTGGTTCGCAACGCCCGACAACCGCGGCTTCGAGGCCTTCGCCGAACGCTACCGCGCGCGCTTCAACACCGATCCGATCCGTCTTGCGACGCTGTCCTATGATGCGGTAACGCTCGCCGCCGCCCTGGCGCGGATGCAGGGCGTGCAGGGATTCAGCGAGGCCATGCTCACCAATCCGGCGGGCTTCGCCGGCGCCGACGGCGTCTTCCGCTTCAACCCGGACGGCACCAACAGCCGCTCGCTCACCGTGCAGGAAATCCGCGGCGGCACCGCGGTCGCGATCAGCGGCGCACCGCGAACCTTGGTGGCTGGGAACTAGAAACATCTCCGCTTCCTCAACCTTACCCTTGGCATCCCCCACGTCATCGCCGAGGGAAAAGCCATCCTTGGCCCTCATCCTGAGGAGGTCGCGCAGCAACCGTCTCGAAGGAGGTTCCAGCGCGCACTGGATCCTCCTTCGAGACGCAGACTTACGTCTGCTCCTCAGGATGAGGTGAGAGAATTGGCCAAGCCATCAGGATGACGGCAGTGCGAAGCAGCAACCCTACTTGCGCGTCAGGGTCGCACTCAGCTCCGGCTTGTTATTGAGGCTCTGGAACACGACGCAGTAGCGCTCGGTGAGCTTGAGCAGCTGGTCGACCTTTTCCTGCGGCGCATCGGTGTCGACCTCGAAGGAGAGGCGGATGTTCCTGAAGCCCACGGGCGCGGTCTTGTCGACGCCCAGCGTGCCGCGGAAATCGAGGTCGCCTTCCGCCTTCACGGCGCCATGGCGCAGATCGATTTCAAGCGCGGTCGCCACCGCTTTCAAGGTCACGCCGGCGCAGGCGACGAGCGCTTCGAGCAGCATGTCGCCGGAGCACAGCTCCGCGCCGGATCCGCCGGTGGCGGGGTGCAGGCCCGCGACCGCGAGCGCGCGGCCGGCCTCGACCTTGCAGGCGATGTGCTGGTCATCGAGCGTGCCCTGCGCCTTCAGGGTGATGACGGCGGAGTCCGGGTCGCTGCGGTACTGGTCCTTCAACGGCGCCTGAAGGGCGCGAAGCGCGGTCGCATCCATGATTTTCGTCCTTGGGTCGAGTTTACCACCACAGCGCGGCGGCTTGCCTATCGCGTTCGCGCTGGGGCTGCTGCTGAGGTGCTTTGAGGGAATGGTCGAGCGCCGTCAAGACGCGGCGCACGGAGGTCTCGAAGGGAAGGCCCGTCTTGTCGCGCGGACGCGACAGCGTGAGCGGCAGTTCATCGAAGATGCGGCCGGGTTTCGGCTGCATCACGACGGCACGATCCGCGAGCGTCACCGCCTCCTGCACGTCGTGCGTGACGAGCACCACGGTCGGGCGCGTTTCTTCCCACAGCCCGAGCAGGTGCTCGTGCAGGCTGGCGCGGGTGAAGGCATCGAGCGCCGAGAACGGCTCGTCGAGAAGGAGCACCTTCGGGTTGGTGACGAAAGCGCGCGCGATGGAGACGCGCTGCTGCTGGCCGCCCGAGAGATCGCGCGGCCAGCGGTCCGCATGCTCGGACAATCCGATCTTGTCGAGCGCATGCGAAACGCGCGCCTTTCGTTCCGAAGCGCTCACGCCGTCGAGGCCGAAGGCGATGTTGTCGAAAACCGACAGCCAGGGCAGCAGGCGCGGCTCCTGGAACACGATGCCCACGTCCGGATGAGGGCCCGACAGCACCTCGCCGTCGAGGCGGATACGCCCAGCGCTTTCCCGATCGAGGCCGGCGACGAGGCGTAAGAGCGTGGTCTTGCCGCAGCCCGAGCCGCCGATCAGCGAGACGATCTCGCCTTCCTGCACGGTGAGATTAATATCGGAGAGCGCCCGCGTGCCGTCGGCATAGGTCTTTGAGAGGTGTTCGAGGAAAAGCATCTAATGACCTCGCGCACGATACACCGACCTCATCCTGAGGAGGTGCGAAGCACCGTCTCGAAGGAGGGTCCAGCGTGCACTGAACACGCAACCCTCGTCCTTCGAGACGCCGCTATGCGGCTCCTCAGGATGAGGATTGCTGGTGGTCCGGCCTTTGGTTGAAAGTTGCATCACAACCGCTCCCGCACGGTGTCCTGCCAGCGCACGAGCGGCTTGGTGCCGGCGACGAGCAGGCTGTCGGCGGTCTTGCCGAGGAGCGCGAAGGCGATGATGGCGGCGAGGATCTGGTCGGGCTTGCCCATCTGCTGGCCGTCGACGAGCAGATAGCCGAGGCCTTCCGATGCGCCCATGAATTCGGCGGCGACCACGAACATGAAGCCGAGGCCGAGGCCCGAGCGCAGGGCGATCACGGCCTCCGGCAGAACCGCCGGCAGCAGGATGCGCCGGGCGAGCTGGACGCGCGAGAGACGGAACACATGGCCGACTTCGACGAGCTTGCGGTCGACGGAGAGGATCGCGCCCGCGATGCCGAGATAAACGGGGAAGAACACGCCGACGGCGATGAGCGCCACTTTCGAGGCTTCGAAGATGCCGAGCCAGAGAATGAACAGCGGCACCCAGGCGATGGAGGGAATGGCGCGCAGAGCCTGCAGCGTCGGATCGAGCAGACGCCGCATGGTCTGGCTGGAACCGGAAAGCGCGCCGAGCGCGATTCCCGCAACGGCCCCGGTGACGAATCCGACGAGAACGCGCCAGAGCGTCATCCAGGCATGGGTCCACAATTCGCCGGTTTCCGCGAGGCCCCAGAGCGTCGCGATGATGCGGCTCGGCGGCGGCACAAGGCGCCCTTCCGCAAGGCCGAGCGAGACGACGGCCTCCCAGAGGAAGGCGATGGCGATGGGCAATAAAAAGCCGAGAAGGATGCGCCAGTCGAAGGCGCGTCGCTTCTCGGTTAAGTCAGGGGCCGCGAGAGCGGCGGCACCCTCATGGGAGGACCAGGCGTTGCTTACAGCGTTGCCTGTCACGGCGCTCTCCCGCGATGAAGACATCAGCGCGATGCGGTGGCGAAGCGGCGGTCGATGAGGGAATCGACGGCGGCGCGCACATTGGTCTCGGGAGTGATGACGCCGGCCTGCTGCAGGGCGAGACCCGCGGCGAGGATCGTGTCGGTCTGCGGCTGGCCGATCGAGGAATGCGTGAGCTCCGTGCGCTCGAGCTGGCGCTCGATCACCGCATCGGACAGCTTCGTGTAGGTGACCAGCGTCTTCTTCAGGTCGTCCTTGTTGGCGAGCGAGTACTTGCGGGCTTCCTCATAGGCCTTGAGCACGCGCTCGACGAGAGCCGGATTGTCCTTGGCGAAGGATTCCGAAACGTTGAGCACGCCCCAGGTGTTGGCGCCGGCGTTGCGGTAGAACAGCTGCGCGCCGCTTTCCACTTCGGCGGCCGCCATCAGCGGGTCGAGGCCGGCCCACGCATCGACGTCGCCGCGCTCGAGCGCCGTGCGGCCGTCAGGATGCTGGAGCAGAACGAGCTTCACGTCCTTCTCGGTGAGCTTGGCCTCCTGCAGGGCGCGCACGAGGAAGATGTGCGGATCGGTGCCGCGGGTCACGGCGACGCGCTTGCCCTTCAGGTCCTCGACCTTGGTGATGCCGGTGTCCTTGCGGGTCACGAGCGCCGTCCATTCGGGGCGGGAATAGACGTAGATCGACTTGATCGGGTTGCCGTTGATCTTGCCGATCAGGGCGGCGGCGCCGGCGGTGGAGCCGAAATCGATCGAGCCCGCATTGAGGAATTCGAGCGCCTTGTTGGAGCCGAGCGACTGTACCCAGCGGACCTTGATGCCGTCCTTTTCGAGCTCCTTCTCCAGGAAGCCCTTGTCCTTCAGGACGAGGCTGACCGGGTTGTAGGTGGCGTAATCGATGCGGATTTCCTTCACCTGCGCCGAGGCGGCGGTGGCGAGGGAGGCAAGGCCGGTGGCGAGAGAAGCGGCGATGAGGAGGCGGCGGGTCAGGCTCATTGTTTCGTCCCATGTTTGGCGCATGGGAGCATCGTTCGAGGCGCCCGGCGCTTTAGCTGCACTTGTTTCGCGCCCGCAATCTGCATGCTCAAATCGGCGCGTGTCCGGTTTATAGAACCATGCGTTTTTTATGTCAAACTCTATCTTCTATAAAGAACGCTCGATCGGTTTCGGCTCATAATGCCACTCCGCCCTTGGGTGGAGGGCTTATCGAGTATAAGTCAAAACTGTTCCTCGCAGACGGTTGTTCCATGCCAGCCCATAGTGCCAAGAGCGTCCTGAAAAGCCTCGGTTCCCAGCCGATCCGCGATGCCGCGGACTTGCGCGCCAAGCTCGTGCCCGAGCTGAAGAATCTCCTCGAAGAGGCGCACCGGGAGGCTCAAGGGAAGCTTCTCGAGAGCAATAACGGCCTCGTCTGCGCCCGCTATTTCTGCGACCGGATGGACGAGCTGGTGCGCATCGTCCACGACGCGGTGGTCCGGCATCTCTATCCGGCGGCCAACCCCTCCTCCGGCGAGCGTCTCGCCGTGGCGGCGACCGGCGGCTACGGGCGCGGGACCCTGGCGCCGGGCTCGGATGTCGATCTCCTGTTCCTGCTGCCCTACAAGCAGACCGCCTGGGGCGAGAGCGTCGTCGAGGCGATGCTCTACGTGCTGTGGGACCTCAAGCTGAAGGTCGGCCACGCGACCCGCTCGGTCGAGGAATGCCTGCGCGAGGCGCATGGGGACATGACGATCCGCACCTCCCTGCTCGAAGCGCGCTTTCTCTTCGGCGACCGGGAGCTCTTCGACAACCTGGAGAAGCGCTTCGAGCAGGAAATCGTCGCGACCTCAGCGGCGGAATTCGTGGACGCCAAGCTCAAGGAGCGTGACGCCCGCGTCGCCAAGGCCGGCGCTTCGCGCTACCTCGTCGAGCCGAACGTGAAGGACGGCAAGGGCGGCCTGCGCGACCTCAACACGCTGTTCTGGATCGCCAAATACGTCTACCGGGTGAAGGAGCCCAAGGAGCTGGTGAAGGCGGGACTCTTCACGCAAGGCGAGTTCAACCTGTTCTCGCGCTGCGAGGAGTTTCTGTGGCGCGTGCGCTGCCACATGCATTTCGCCACCGGCCGCGCCGAGGAGCGCCTGACCTTCGACCTGCAGCGCAGCATCGCCGAGCGCATCGGCTACGCGCCGCGCGGCGGATTGTCCGCCGTCGAGCGCTTCATGAAGGCGTACTTTCTCATCGCAAAGGATGTCGGCGACCTCACGGCCATCGTCTGCGCCGAGCTCGAGGCGCGCCAGACCAAGCGCCGCCCGATGCTCGACCGCATGTTTGGCCGCTTCCGCCGCCAGCGCGGCGGGGCGCTGGTGGGCGACGACTTCACCGTCGACAACAACCGTCTCAACGTCGCCTGCGACGAAGCCTTCGAGCGCGACCCGGTCAACCTGATCCGCCTGTTCTGGCTCGCCGACCGGCACAACCTCGCGATCCATCCCGACGCGACGCGGCTCGCCACCCGCTCGCTGCGGCTCATCGGCCCCAACCTGCGCAACGACCCGGAGGCGAACAAGCTCTTTCTCGAGATCATCACCTCCCGCAACGCGCCGGAGGTGGTGCTGCGGCGGATGAACGAGACCGGATTGCTCGGGCGCCTCATCCCGGATTTCGGCCGCATCGTCGCCATGATGCAGTTCAACATGTATCACCATTACACGGTGGACGAGCACCTGATCCGCTCGGTCGGCGTGCTGACCGAGATCGAGGCGGGCCAGCTCGAGAGCGAGCATCCGCTGGCGAACAAGATCTTCCCGACCATCCGCAACCGACGCGCGCTCTACGTCGCCGTCTTCCTGCACGATATCGCCAAGGGCCGGCCGGAGGATCATTCGACGGCCGGTGCCGCTATCGCCCGCAAGCTCGGACCGCGCTTCGGCCTCACCGAGGCGGAAACCGAGACGGTGGCGTGGCTCGTGCAATATCACCTGCTCATGTCGAACACGGCCCAGAGCCGCGATCTCTCGGATCCTGCCACCATCAAGAGCTTCGCCGAGGTGGTGCAGACCATGGAGCGTCTGAAGCTCCTGCTCGTGCTCACCATCGCCGACATCAAGGCGGTCGGCCCCGGCACCTGGACCGGCTGGAAGGGTCAGCTCCTGCGCAATCTCTACCAGGAGACTGAGGTGTTTCTCGGCGGCGGGGCCGTGGATCTCGCCCGCTCGGAGCGGGTGCGCATCGCACAGGAGCGGCTGCGCGCCGAGCTGCCCGACTGGACCGACGCGGAATTCGAGGCCTATGCCGCCCGCCACACGCCCGGCTACTGGCTCAAGACCGACGAGACCCGCCGGGCGAACCAGGCCCGGCTGCTCCGGGAAACGGACAGGGCCGGGCACACGGTCCGGACGACCTACGAGACGGATCAGTTCCGCGGGGTCACCGAATTCACCATCCTGTCGCCTGACCATCCCCGCCTGCTCGCCATCATCACCGGCGCCTGCGCGGCCTCGGGCGGCAACATCGTCGATGCGCAGATCTTCACCACGACCGACGGGATGGCGCTCGACACCATCGTGCTGTCCCGCGCCTTCGATCGGGACGAGGACGAGCTGCGCCGGGCCGGGCGGGTCGCCAAGGCGATCGAGCAGGCGCTCAAGGGGGAGGTGAAGATCGCCGACCTCGTCGACGGCAAGCGCCCGGCGAAGGAGCGCTCGAAGGCCTTCCACGTGCCGCCGGAGGTCGCCATCGACAACTCGCTGTCGAGCCGCCAGACCGTGATCGAGGTGTCCGGGCTCGACCGGCCGGGCCTGCTCTATGACCTCACGACGGCTCTCGGCAAGCTCAACCTCAACATCGCCTCGGCCCACATCGTCACCTTCGGCGAGAAGGCGGTGGACGTGTTCTACGTAACCGACCTGACGGGCACGAAAGTCACCCATGTCGGCCGCCAGGCCACCATCACCCGGACCCTTCTCGAGGTGTTCAAGGCGGAGGAAACCGAGCCTCTCCAGCGCCGCAGCGCTTGATTTGTGGCGCAAGGGACCTGATATGAGCCGAAACCTTTCTCATCCCATCTTAGTTGGTCGACCATGAATCCGAACGACACGGAAAACCCGAACGTGGCCCAGACGGCCGAGCCCGCCAATGATGCCGCCCCGGCGGCAGCTGCCGAAGCGGATCCGATCGCCGCTCTCGAGGCCGAGAAGGCCGATCTCAAGGACAAGCTTCTGCGCCTGATGGCGGACATGGAGAATCTTCGCCGCCGGACGGCACGCGAGATCACCGATGCCCGCACCTATGCCGTGACCAATTTCGCCCGCGACATGCTCAACGTGGCCGACAATGTCCGCCGCGCCATCGAGAGCGTGCCGGAGGAGGATCGCAGCACCGCCGAAGGCTCCTTCAAGGGCCTGATCGAAGGCATCGACCTCACCGAGCGCGACCTTTTGAAGAACCTGGAGCGCCACGGGGTCAAGCAGCTCGACCCTCAGGGCCAGAAATTCGATCCGAACCTGCATCAGGCGATGTTCGAGATCCCCAATGCGGAGGTGCCCAACGGCACCGTGCTGCAGGTGGTCCAGTCCGGCTACGTGATCGGCGACCGCGTGCTGCGCCCGGCCCTGGTCGGCGTCTCCCGCGGCGGTCCGAAGGCGCCTGCCAACGGCAACGGCTCCGAGGCGGCGGATAACCCCTCGGCGGCGTCGTAAGAAACTAGCCTCCGTACCTTTCCCTCCCCCTTGCGGGGAGGGGTAGGGATGGGGGTCGCAAAGTCGAGCCTCTGGCTCTGGTGAGGGAAGCGCGACGTCGCTACAGTGCCGACCTGTCGATCTCTCACCCGGTCGCACCACCCCCACCCTTCATCCCTCCCCGCAAGGGGGAGGGAAAATGGCGGTGCCGCCGGCCCATGCAGGCCAGAAGTGACCTTCCTTCAAAACATCCCCTTCGAATCCATCGGCGTTGCCGTCTTCGCCCTGTCCGGCGCGCTGATGGCGGCGCGCAAGGGCATGGACCCGTTCGGGTTCGCCCTTCTCGCCACGCTCACCGGGGTCGGCGGCGGCACTATCCGGGACCTTCTGATCGGCACACGGCCCGTTTTCTGGGTCGGGGACCCGACTGACGTGCTCGTCTGTCTGATCGTGGCGGAGCTCGTCTTCGCCCTCGGCCCCAGGAGGGTCGCCATGATCGAAGGCGGCCGCCGGGGGCGGCTTCTTCTCTGGGCCGATGCCTTAGGGTTGGCCCTCTTCGCCGTCACGGGCACCGGCAAGGCGCTCGCGGCAGGCGTTCCGCTTCTCTCCGCCGTCGCGCTCGGCACCACCACCGCCACCTTCGGCGGCATCATCCGCGATATTTTTGCCGGAACGACGCCCCTCGTGCTGCGTCAGGAGATCTACGTCACGGCCGCCGCCCTGGGCGCTGCCGTCATGGTCGCCCTCCTGGCGACCGGGCTCGATGCCTTCCTCTGCGCTGCCGCCGGCTTCGCGGCCGCCTTCACGCTGCGGGCGCTCGCCATCCTGCGCGGCTGGTCGCTGCCGGCCTTCCCGGCACGGGACTAGGCAAGGGATTAGGGACTGAGATCGATCCCATCGATGACGTTGCGGAAGCGTGGCAGGTTCCGGTCGCGCTGCTCGACCCGGGAGAGGCCCACCATGCGCACGTAGCGGTCGGGCTCGAAACGGATGGTCTGCATCACGATGATCGGCTGGCCCGATTCCACCTCGACCGCCTTGGCGACGATCTCGTGCCAGTCCTGGCCCTTGAAGCGGAAGGATTCCGAGCGCTCGACCTTGATGTCCTTGAGGATCTGGTTCGAGTTCAGGGCCGCATGGGCGAATTGGCCGCGCCGTTCGGCCGGCGGGACCGGCACATTGAGCGAGGCCGCCACGATGAACATGGGCTGCTCCACGGCCTTGACGATGTCCTGCGGCCCATCGGTGAACAGGACCGAGTTGCCCGACATCACCCGCACCGGGCGGAAGCCGGCCATGTCGCCGAGCCGGAAGGGCAGGGCGGAGACCTGCTCCTCGATGGAGACGGGACCGCGCAACGCGATGCTTTTCAGGGCATCGCGCATCTGCGCTTCGCTGTAGCCGTCTCCCCCGCCGCGCACCTGCGCGATGATGAGCGCGGTGACGCCCGAGTCCTTGACCGCCATCACCCATTTGCGGCCCGCCCCCGGCCCGGTCATGGTGCCGCCGATCAAGATTCCCGTCCGCGTGCCGATCTTCAGGTTCTCGCGCGAGGTCTCGCTCATGCCCTGGCGCTTCAGGGCGTCCTTGGTCAGCCCGTTCACCAGCGGCTGATAGGCATCGGCGGGCATTTCCACGAAGTTGATGGCCGCGGCCTTCTCCGGGTTCTCGAAGCCGCTGAACCGCTTCGACACCGTCATCTCCTCCGGCGGCACGAGGCCGATCCGCGAGGCGGGCGGGAAAACCGGCTCGGCCGCGAAGCCAGCCTGCACCGACAGGACGAGGCCCAAGGCGGCGGCTGCAAAAGCTTTCATGGAGGCCCCTCCGAATTTCATAGTATGAGGCTAGAGCGGCTTTCCCACCTTGCGCAAGGTGAGATTGAGGCGCCCGCCCTGCGGCAGCAGGTCCGAGCTTCCCGCGTTCAGCCGGTCGATGCCATGATAGATCAGCCGTGCCGGCCCGCCGAACACGATCGCGTCACCGGAACGGAGCCTGATCGAGCGCGTCGGGTCCTTGCGCTCCACGCCGCCATAGCGGAAGAGCGCCGTGTCGCCGAGGGAGAGCGAAACGACGGGGGCCGCGAACTCCTCCTCGTCCTTGTCCTGGTGCAGCCCCATGCGGGCCGTGGGCTCGTAGAAATTGATCAGGCAGGCATCGGCCGGATGCGGATAGCCGCTCAGGTCCTCCCAGGCGCGCAGCACTTGGCTTGGCATGGCGGGCCAGGGCTCGCCGGTCTCGGGATGCGCCGGCTGGTAGCGATAACCCTCCACGTCCGACACCCAGCCGAGCCGCCCGCAATTGGTCATGCGCACGGAGAACGGTTTTCCGGTGCGCGGCATGCGCGGCGTGAAGAGCGGTGCCTGACGCGTGATCTCGCGCAGGCTCCGGAGCAGCTGCTCCTGCGCCGGACGGTCGAGGTAATCGGGATGGTAGGTGAGGCCGGGGGCGAGGGTGATGGGAGACATGGGATTAATGTGGCGCCTGCCATCTCTCGACGTCATCACCGGCCTCGTGCCGGTGATCTCGATTCGGAGACGCGCAACGCCCTTCAGCATTGGGATGGCCGGGACAAGCCCGGCCATGACGTATGAGGTGCGACAAGGCCGTAATGCCTCCTAACCCTCCAGCACCTTCTTGCTGGCGACGGTGGTGTCGTCGTTGAGGTCGTATACCAGCGGGATGCCGGTCGCGAGCTCGAGGCTCGGGATGGTCTCGGAGGTGAGGCCGTCGAGCACCATCACGAGGGCGCGCAGCGAATTGCCGTGGGCGGCGACCAGCACGCGCTCGCCGCGCATCACTCGGGGCAGGATCTCGCGGATGTAGTAGGGCAGCACGCGGGCGACGGTATCCTTCAAGCTTTCGCCGCCGGGAGGCGGCACGTCGTAGGAGCGGCGCCAGACATGGACCTGCTCCTCGCCCCAGCGGGCGCGGGCATCGTCCTTGTTGAGACCCGACAGATCGCCGTAATCGCGCTCGTTCAAGGCCTGGTCCGCGATGGTCTTCAGACCCGGCTGGCCGATCTCTTCCAGGATCAGCTTGCAGGTGCGTTGGGCCCGCCCGAGGTCGGAGGTGAAGGCGACATCGAACTGCACGCCCATTTCCTTCAGGCGACGGCCGGCATTGCGTGCCTCCTCGATGCCGAGATCGGTGAGCCCCGGATCCTTCCAGCCGGTGAACAGGTTCTTCAGGTTCCATTCGCTCTGGCCGTGGCGGGCAAGCACAAGAAGGCGGTTCATGTCTCAGCGTCTCCGTTTCGCTTCCCTCCCCCTTGCGGGGAGGGGTAGGGGTGGGGGTGGTTCGACCAGGTAAGCGAGGTTGAGAGTCAGGGGCTGTATTGACTGATGGTTTCAATTACTAGCCGCAGCGTTCCGACTTTCCGACCCCCACCCTCCATCCCTCCCCGCAAGGGGAGGGAAGAAAAAGTCAGAGCCGGTCGAGGCCGAGAACATCGGCCATGGTGTAATAGCCGGGCTTCTTGTCGAAGCCCCAGAGGGCGGCCTTGACTGCGCCGCGGGCGAAGATGCTCCGGTCCTCGGCGCGATGCGCCAGTTCCAGGCGCTCGCCGGCGCCCGCAAAAATCACCGAATGCTCGCCGACCACGGTGCCGCCGCGAAGCGTCGCAAAGCCGATATCGCCGGGATTGCGCGCGCCGGTATGCCCGTCGCGGCTGCGCACGGAGCGGTCCTTCAGAGAGATCTTGCGGCCTTCCGCCGCCGCCTCGCCGAGGAGGAGCGCAGTGCCGGATGGCGCATCCACCTTCATGCGGTGGTGCATCTCGAGGATCTCGATGTCGAAGTCTTCTCCGAGGGTCGCCGCTACCTTGCGCACGAGGCCCGCGAGCAGGTTGACGCCGAGCGACATGTTGCCGGACTGGACGATGCGCGCATGGCGCGCGGCCGCCTCCAGCTTGGTGAAATCGGCCTCCTGCAGGCCGGTGGTGCCGATCACGTGGACGATGCGGGCCTGGGCGGCAAGCGCCGCGAAGGCCGTGGTGGCGGCAGGCGCCGTGAAGTCGAGCACCCCGTCGGCCTGGGCGAAGACGGGCAGCGGATCGTCGGTCACGTCCACGTCGAGCAGGCCGGTTCCGGCGAGCAGCCCGGCATCGTGACCGAGCGCGGAGGAGCCCTCCCGCTCGATGGCGCCGACGAGGGTGCAGCCCTCGGTCTCGGCCACGGCTTTGATGAGCATGCGCCCCATGCGTCCGGCTGCCCCCACCACGACGAGTCGCATCTCGCTCATGCCGCTCTCCTGTTGTTACGGGGTCAGGGTATAGCGGCTCGAGGTGCCGCTGAGAAGCGCGGAGGCCGCCTTAACCCTCCCCCCTTTGCGGGGGAGGGTGGCGAACGAAGTGAGCCGGGAGAGGGGGCGTTCGACGATTGAGCGCGGCCCTCTCCCGACCCTCGCTGACGCGAGGGCCACCCTCTCCCGCAGAGGGGAGAGGGGAAGGGCGCACGTCAACCCGGCTGCGGCCCTTCATAGCCTTCGATGATGATGATGTCGGCGACCGCGTGGCCGTCGCGCTCGGCCTTCGCGGCCTGGTACTCGGGCGAGTCCCAGCATTCCAAGGCCGCCTGATAGGACGGAAACTCGATCACCACGTTGCGGGCGCGTGCGCCGCCTTCGGCCACGCGATACGTGCCGCCGCGCACCAGGAAGCGGGCGCCGTATTTGGCGAAGGGGACGGCATTGGCCTTCACGTAATTCTGATAGGCGTCGGGGTTCGAGACGTCGACGCGGCCGATCCAATAGCCCTTCATCGCTTACGCTCCTTCCACCAGCACGAATTCGGCGACGCAGGCGCCCTCGCGCTTGGCCTTGGCGGCCTGATATTCCGGCGAGTTATAATAGGTGCGGGCCTGCTCGACGGAGTCGAACTCGATCACCACGTTGCGCGGGCGCGCCTCGCCTTCGAGCGCCTCGTAGGCTCCGCCGCGTACCAGCGGCCGGCCGCCATACTGGCGGATCGCCTCCGTCGCGCCCTTGGCGTATTCCGCGTAAGCCTCGGGATTGGTGACGGTGACGCGGGCAATGACATAGCCTTTGGGCATGGAGCGCTCCTCTTATGTCGTGGAAGGAAACCCTCCTCCCCCTTGTGGGGAGGAGTTGGAGGTGGGGGTGTGGGCGATAGCCTATGAACGTCTGGCGCTGGCACCCCCACCCTGGCCCTCCCCACAAGGGGGAGGGGAAAACGCCGTGTTGACTTTAGGTTTACGATGCTTGAGCGATCTCGCGCACGATGGCTTCCACCGCCGCCCTGGGATCGGCGGCCTTCACGATGGGCCGGGCCACCACGAGATGGTTGGCGCCGAGACGGATGCCTTCCGCTGGTGTGACGATGCGCTTCTGGTCGCCGGCATCCGCTCCCGCCGGGCGGATGCCGGGGGTGACGATCAGGCGGTCCGGCCCGAGGATGGCGCGCACGCGCTCCGCTTCCGTCGCGGCGCAGACGATGCCGTCGATGCCGAGGTCGCGCGCCTGTCCGGCTCGGCGGGCGACGAGCTCTGCCGCCGGAACCGGTACATAGCCCGCCTCGACGAGGTCGTTGTCGTCATAGGACGTGAGCACCGTCACCGCGAGGATCTTCAGGTTCGTGCCTGCTTTTCCGGCGACGGCTGCGCGCATAGTCTGGGGATAGGCGTGGACGGTGAGGAAGGTTGCGCCGAGCCTCGCCACCGAGCGCACGCCCGCCTCGACGGTATTGCCGATATCGTGGAGCTTGAGGTCGAGGAAGACCTTCTTGCCCTGGCCGATCAGTTCGCGGGCGAATCCGAAGCCGCCGGCATAGGCCAGTTGGTAGCCGATCTTGTAGAAGGTGCCGGCATCGCCGATGCGGGTGACGACGGAACGCGCTTCCTCCACGGAGGGAACGTCGAGGCCGATGATGAGCTTGTCGCGAATGTCTCCGGTCGGGACGGGATTCGTCGGGAGAGACATCGCAGCGCTCATGGATGATTGACCTTGTTGTAGACCCACACGCGGGCCGGGGGCAGGTTGCGCCAGATCCGGTTGGAGGCCCGAGCCTTATAGCTCTTGGAGCGCGCCGGGATCGGGGGCACCACCGCATAGGTGAACTGGATGAAGGGCGCGCCCGGATGCATCAGCTCCTGCGCCATCTCCAGAAGGTCGAGGCGCTGGTCCATGGGCTTGGTGAAGAGCGGCAGGCTCGATACGGTGGCCGCGGCCGGTTCCTGGAGGATGCCCGAGAGCGTCTCCTTGAGATCGTAGGCATCGCCCTGGACGATGGTCGCCTTCGGGAAGCGGCGCTTCAGGAGCTGGCAGAATTCGGGATTGTATTCGATCAGGACGAGCCGGTCCTGCGCCACGCCGCGCCGGATCAGGGCATCGGTGACAGGTCCCGTGCCGGGGCCAAGCTCGATGACGGGGCCCGGGATGCGCGGATCCACGAAGGATGCCATGGTCCGCGCCAGGATCTTGCCGGAGGGCGTGACCGCGCCCATGACAAGCGGCCGCTCGAGCCAGGACCTCAGGAAACGGGCTTCGTCGGCGAAGCGATCCTTCTTGAGGGGAAGTTTCCGGGCGGTTGGCCGTTGAAACGACTGATGCACTGAGGAGGCCCCTTGCGCGGCGGATCACATTGGCTGTTTAGAACCCAAAGAAAACGACCGTCAAGTTAAGTTGATCCACCGAGCCCGTCGATAAACTCCCGGAAACGCGAGAAGAAGCCGGAACTTTCCGGGTGATTCTCCTTCGAGCACTCCTGGTCGAACTCCGTCAGGAGCTCGCGCTGGCGCTTGGTGAGCTTCTGCGGGGTTTCCACAACAACCTGGATGTAGAGGTCGCCCACGTCCCTGGAACGCAGCACCGGCATGCCCTTGCCCCTGAGGCGGAACTGCTTGCCGGTCTGGGTGCCCTCGGGCACCTTCACGAGGGCGTCGGTGCCGCTGAGCGTCGGAACACTGAACTCGCCCCCCAGCGCCGCCGTGACCATGGAGATCGGCACGCGGCAGAACAGGTCCGCCCCGTCGCGCTGGAAGAAGGGGTGGGCCTTGATCGACAGGAAGATGTAGAGATCGCCCGCGGGTCCGCCGCGCAGGCCGGCCTCGCCTTCGCCGGCGAGCCGGATGCGCGTGCCGTCCTCGACGCCTGCCGGGATGTTGACGGACAGCGTGCGCTCGCGGGTGACCCGGCCGGCGCCGCCGCAGGAGCCGCACGGATCGTCGATCACCTCGCCGCGCCCATGGCAGTTCGGGCAGGTGCGTTCGATGGAGAAGAACCCTTGCGTCGCCCGCACGCGCCCGGCGCCGCCGCAGGTGGGGCAGGCCTTGGGCTTCGAGCCCGGCTTCGCGCCGGAACCGGAGCACGCCTCACAGGTGATGGAGGTCGGGATCTTGAGTTCGGCGGTCTTGCCGTGGAAGGCCTCGTCGAGGGAGATCTCGAGGTTGTAGCGCATGTCGGCGCCGCGCTCGCGCCCGCCGGTGCTCCGACCGCGCCCGCCGCGTCCGGTGGCATCGCCGAAGAAATTCTCGAAGATGTCCGACATGAAGTCGGAGAAGTCGCCGCCGAAGCCCGGCCCTGCACCGCCCGGTCCGCCATTGGCGAAGGCCGCATGGCCGAAGCGGTCATAGGCCGCGCGCTTCTGGCCGTCGGAGAGGGTCTGGTAGGCTTCGTTGAGTTCCTTGAACTTGACCTCCGCCTCGTGATCGCCCGGGTTGCGGTCCGGATGATATTGCATCGCGAGCTTGCGGAAGGCGGATTTCATCTCCGCATCGGTCGCGGTCTTCGAGACGCCGAGAACCTCGTAGTAATCGCGCTTCGACATATCAGGCGCCCCTCGGAGCGGTTAGCCGCTCCATCATGCCGCCGATCCGTTTCGATCGCGTCTCTCGCCTCTTCGCCTCCTCGATCCAGCGCAGACACTCATGCTGGTGAGAAGGGAGCAGCTTGTCGAAGACGCGGCGGGCCTCGGCATCTTTAGCCAAAGCATCGCGGATATCGGGCGGTACGTCCATCATTGTTGGTGCCAGCCTTTCGGCCATTCATGAAAACGGCACCCGGGCATCAAACCGGGTGCCGAATTCCTCAAAGAGCGGTCATGCGGTTTAAGCGCGCTTCTTCTTGTCGCCCTCGTCGACTTCCTGGAAGTCGGCGTCGATGACGTCGTCCTTCTGGGCAGCCTCGCCTTCAGGAGCCTGCTCGCCGCCTTCGCCGGTAGCCGCCTGCGCGGCATACATAGCCTCGCCCAGCTTCATGGAAGCCTGCATCAGGTCCGTGGTGCGGGCCTTGACGACCTCGGAATCCTCAGCCGCAAGAGCCTGACGGAGGGCGTCGATGGCGGTCGTGATGCCCTGCCTGTCGGATTCGGAGACCTTGTCGCCGTAATCGGCGAGCGACTTCTCCGTGGCATGGATCAGGCTCTCGCCCTGGTTCTTGGCCTCGACGAGCTCGCGGCGCTTCTTGTCTTCCTCGGCGTGCGCCTCGGCGTCCTTGACCATCTTGTCGATGTCGGCGTCGGAGAGACCACCTGAGGCCTGGATGCGGATCTGGTGCTCCTTGGCGGTCGCCTTGTCCTTCGCCGTGACGTTCACGATGCCGTTCGCGTCGATGTCGAAGGTCACCTCGATCTGCGGCACTCCGCGCGGTGCCGGCGGGATGCCCATGAGGTCGAACTGACCGAGCAGCTTGTTGTCCGCCGCCATTTCGCGCTCGCCCTGGAAGACGCGGATGGTGACCGCGTTCTGGTTGTCTTCCGCGGTCGAGAACACCTGGCTCTTCTTGGTCGGGATCGTCGTGTTGCGATCGATCAGACGGGTGAACACGCCGCCGAGCGTCTCGATGCCGAGCGAGAGCGGGGTCACGTCGAGAAGCAGGACGTCCTTCACGTCGCCCTGGAGCACGCCGGCCTGGATCGCCGCGCCGATGGCCACGACCTCATCCGGGTTGACGCCCTTGTGGGGCTCCTTGCCGAAGAAGGTCTTCACGACCTCCTGGATCTTGGGCATGCGGGTCATGCCGCCGACCAGGACCACCTCGTCGATGTCGCCGGCGGAGATGCCGGCATCCTTGAGGGCCTTGCGGCAGGGCTCGATCGTCTTCTGCACGAGATCGTCGACGAGCTGCTCGAACTTGGCGCGCGAGAGCTTGAGCGCCAGGTGCTTCGGACCGGAGGCATCCGCCGTGATGTAGGGCAGGTTGATCTCGGTCTGCGAGGCGGAGGAGAGCTCGATCTTGGCCTTCTCGGCCGCTTCCTTCAGGCGCTGCAGGGCGAGCTTGTCCTTGGTCAGGTCGATGCCCTGCTCCTTCTTGAACTCGGCCGCCAGGTACTCGACGAGGCGCATGTCGAAGTCCTCGCCACCGAGGAAGGTGTCGCCGTTCGTCGACTTCACCTCGAACACGCCGTCGCCGATCTCGAGCACCGACACGTCGAAGGTGCCGCCGCCCAGATCGTAGACCGCGATCATGCCGGTCTGCTTCTTGTCCAGGCCGTAGGCCAGGGCCGCAGCGGTCGGCTCGTTGATGATGCGCAGGACCTCGAGGCCGGCGATCTTGCCGGCGTCCTTGGTAGCCTGGCGCTGGGCGTCGTTAAAGTAGGCCGGAACCGTGATGACGGCCTGGGTGACCGGCTGCCCGAGATAGGACTCGGCGGTCTCCTTCATCTTCTGAAGGGTGAAGGCGGAGATCTGCGAGGGCGAATACTGCTTGCCGTCGGCCTCGACCCAGGCGTCGCCGTTCGGACCCTTGATGATGTGATAGGGAACGAGGCCCATGTCCTTCTTGGTCATGGGATCGTCGAAGGTGCGCCCGATCAGGCGCTTGATGGCGAAGAAGGTGCGCGACGGGTTCGTGACCGCCTGACGCTTGGCCGGCTGGCCGACGAGGCGCTCGCCTTCGTCCGTGAAGGCCACGATGGACGGGGTCGTCCGCGCGCCTTCCGCGTTTTCGATGACTTTGGGCGTCGTGCCTTCCATGACAGCGACGCAGGAATTGGTAGTGCCGAGGTCGATACCGATGACCTTACCCATGGCGGGATCCCTCACTTTCAAGCAGACCGCCGGGCCCTAAAAGCAGCCCGGCCCATGGCTTACTGGATGTTGCTGACAAAAATGCCGGGACCGCCTCAAACCGAGCCATGCCCCGTGCTGGCGCTGATATAAGAAGGGGTTTTGAGGGGTGCAAGACGAACGTGAGGGCTAGATTGGGGCAATTCGTCCGATCGGGCATATGTTGCACTTCTGCCATGGAGGCGGTTTCCCAGCTTGGCCGCTGAAACTTTTCGTCCGCGGGGCCGTCCTCTCTGGCGGCGCTGCGCTCGATGCAGCCCCGGCAAAAGGGAAGGTCATGGAACCCCCACAGGAGAAATATTCCCTCAAGGGCGGCTGCCAATGCGGCCAGGTGCGCTACGAGCTCGCAGCCCCTCCTCACGCAATCTATGTCTGCCATTGCCGGGAGTGCCAGAAGCAGTCGGCCTCGGCCTTCGGGATCTCCGCGATGGCCCGAAGCGCCGATGTCCGGCTCGTCTCGGGCCGGCTCGAGCATTGGACCCGCATGACCGATTCCGGAGGGACTCTCGCCTGCTTCTTCTGCCCGGCCTGCGGATCGCGCGTCTGGCACGGGGACAGGGACCGGGAGGACGAGGTCAGCGTCAAGGGCGGCTCCCTCGACGAACCGGTCGACCTGACGGGCGCGATCCATATCTGGACCTCCCGCAAGCTCACCGGCGTGATCATCCCGGAGAGCGCCCGTCAATATCCGGAAGAGCCGGATTAGCGTCCTATTCCGTCGCTCCGAGCCGCCGGAGGAGGTCCGCGGCTTCCGGATGCTGGCTGCCCTGGGCCTCCAGCATGGGCGTCAGACCGTCCGACCGGCGCGATTGCAGCTTGGCGCCCTTCGCCACGAGAAGCTCTATCGCGCGCAGCGAGCCGACCCAGGCCGCCACATGCAGCGGCGTCTCGCCGTTCTGGTTTGCGGCCTCAAGATCGGGGCGGGCGTCGAGAAGCAGCCCGAGCATGTCGATCTTGTCGTTCACGATGGCCTGATGCAGGGGGGTGATTTGACTGGCACTCCGCGCATTGACGTCGGCTCCTCTGGCCAGCAGCAGCCTCGCCGTGTCGACATGGCCCAATCTCGCCGCCACGAACAAAGGGGTTCGCGCGGTCGCATCGCGGGCGTCGATTTCGGCGCCATTGTCCAGGAGCAGGGCCGCGAGGGTTGCATGGTTGTAGTTGGCGGCGACATGCAAGGGGCGGGCGCCGTCTGCCTCATGACGCGCGTTCACGTCAGCCTGTTTGGCGATCAGGAGCCTGGCTATTTCGACATTGCCGTCGAACGCGGCCAGATGGAGCGGCGATCCGAGGTCCCCGGGCGCGTTGACGTCGGCGCCGGCGATGAGCAGGGCTTCGACGGCGTCCGCTTTCCCGGCGATGACCGCATCGTGCAGCTCGTCTGCCTGTCCGGGATCTTGCAGTGAAAACGCAACCAGCATGCCAGAGATGAGATGGACCGGCCATTTCATGATGGCGCCCTCCCGTCACAGGATCCGCAGATCCTCCGTTGCGGACGGGAGTTTAGCACACGTCGCCTGGCGCCTGTAGCAGATCCATGGACCTCCCGGCTCACAATCGGCGATGCGGATGCCCCGTATTTCCGGGTGCCGACGGTGTCTGCCTGGGTTAGAATGAGACCTCGTCGCGTTCCCTCGACGCTCTCACGAGCGCCCCTGACTCGTCCCGCGCGGAAGTGGTCATGGCCCTTAAGCTTCTCCTCTCCTCAGTCGTCGTTGCGGTGGCGCTCTGCCATCCGACCGAAGCCCACGACATCTACTCGCATCTGACGGATTCGTGGGGCAACAGCTGTTGCGACGACAAGGATTGCCGGCCGGCGCGCTATCGCGTGACGCCGACCGGCGTGCGCATGCTCGTCGATGGGGAATGGGTCGAGGTGCCGGGCTACACGATCCAGTACCGGGCGCTGAGCGGCGATAGCGGTGAAACGAACGGCGGCCATTGGTGCGGCCGGTCCTATCAGAGGGTCGACAACAGCGTGTTCCACGTCACCCAATGCGCCATCCTGCCGCCCGGCGCCGCATCCCTCCTCAAGCTGCGGCTCGGACTCGTCGGAACCGGAAGCGCTCCTTAGGCCGCTTTCCGTCCAGCCTCCCAGCCCAGGATGGCCTGCTTGCGGGTCAGGCCCCAGTGGTAGCCGGTCAGCGCGCCGGACCGGCCGAGCACCCGGTGGCAGGGGACGACGAAGGAGACCGGGTTCTTGCCCACCGCCGCACCGACCGCCCGGCAGGCGGCGGGCTTGCCGATATGGCGGGCGATGTCCGAATAGGTGGTGGCCCGGTCGCGTGGGATCCGCAGCAGGGTCTGCCAGACCCGGACCTCGAAATCGGTGCCGATCAGCACGACCCGCAGGGGCTGCTCCGCCTGCCATTGCGACGGGTTGAAGACGCGCTTCGCGAGCGGCGCGGTGGCGGCCTCGTCCTCTACGTATTCGGCCTTGGGCCAGCGGCGGGTGAGATCCGCGAGCGCCGCCTGCCGGTCGCCGTCATCGACGAAGCCGAGGCCGGCAAGGCCGCGGTCGGTCGCGATCAGCACCGCCTCGCCGAAGGGGGAGGGGTGGAAGCCGTAGCGCATGACGAGGCCTGCGCCCGCCGCCTTGTAGTCGCCCGGCGTCATGGCCTCGTGGGTGACGAAGAGGTCGTGCAGCCGGGCCGGGCCGGAGAGGCCGACCTCGTAGGTGGCATCGAGCACGCTCGCGGAATCGGCGAGCAACGCCTTGGCATTGTCGAGGGTCAGCGCCTGCAGGAAGGCCTTCGGGCTCAGGCCCGCCCAGCGCCGGAAAAGGTGGTGCACATGGGTGGTGGAGAGCCCCACATGGTCCGCGATCGCCTCCAGCGAAGGCTGCTCGCGCCAGCGCTCCGAGATGAACGCGATGATCCGGCGCACCCGCTCGTAATCCGAATGCGGCTCGTCCGGCACCGTGAAGGCGCCCGGGTCGATGGTGATGTCGCGCAATGTATCGAGCATGACTTTCATCCTTGATTGAGAGCCATCCTAGCGAGCCCGGTGGAGAGGCGACACCCGATTCCTGTGGCGATCCCCCCGTGTGGAAGTGGGTGAGAGCGGAGCCGATGTCATCCCCGGCGAGCGAAGCGAGGGAAGGGGATCCATCCGCGCGCTCAGCGGTTTGATGGATTCCCTTCCCCTCCGCTGCGCTCCGGCCGGGAATGACACCGTCCTTCATGCCCCCGACCGGGTTATCACACGCACCACGTCATCACCGGCCCTGTGCCGGTGATCTCGATTAGTTGAGGCGGTGCGCTCTTCCGTATCGGGATGGCCGGCACAAGGCCGGCCATGACAGTGGGAGTGTGACGAGAGGGTGACGAGAGGGTGACGAGAGGGGGTGAGCGGAGGAGCGCGGGCAACGTTATGTTCTCACTTTGTTCTTGACAGGGATGGCAACCTCGGCTATACCCTTGCCTAAGATCTGCTCCTGCACGAGGGGCGCGCTCGCGAGGCGTCGCAGTGTGGGAGCAGGCACGGTCCCGTGACAGGTCTCGCACCCCTGTCGACGGGAGGCCCAGGCTGTGTGCCGCTGAATAGGGATTGGGTCGAGGCCGCCGCTGACCTTGCGGTTCCCGCCTCGGGCAGTCGCCGAACCGGCACCGCCTGTCCGCCTAAAAAAGCCGTGCGCGAAGCGGCCTCCCGGCTCTTCCATCATCACCATGCATCATCGAGCCGGGCCGCCCTTCGCGCCACCCTCGCTCTCACCACAGGCTCGGAGCCCAAAGCTCCGGGCCCCACGGTGCTGGAGTTTTGTCTAATGACCCCGCTTCACATCCGCCAGGGCCCGGCTGAGGGCTTCCGCCAGGGTCTCGCGTTCCGGCGGGGAGAGGTCGCGGGCGATCACCACATGCTCGTTGCGGGAGGTGAGGGACAGCTCCTGCATCCCGTACTCGTCGTCGACCTCGCGGTCGAGCCGGGTCCAGAGGGGGTTGAACTGCCAGTCCTGGACGTCGCCCCTGGGACTCACCTTGCGGAACAGGAGCCGGATCGGCGTCAGCTCCAGGAGTTCGAAGGCCTCGCCCTGGCGGTAGCTGACGCGGAAGGCGATGTAGAGGCCGAGGAAATCGAGGCCGAAGAAGCCGGCGACGGGCCAGAAGCCCATGATCAGGAAGGGGAGGCTCGCTGCCACGGAGACGAGGCAGACCAGCACCATGAGGATCCTGAAGCCGCGCAGGCTCAGCGACCGGTGCGGACGGATGACGGCCGAGAAAACCGGCTGCTCGAACCGGTCGATCCCGCCCAATGTCGCCTTGCCGCTCGTCATCGCTCAAGTATAACGCATAAATGTCCGATCTGAAGCCATCCCCCCGCCGCACTTCCAAGCCCAAGGCGCCCCCCAAGGCGCCCCCCAAATCGAAGCCCGCCGTTCCGGCGAAGGCCGTGGGCAGGGCGGTGCGCGCCCGCACGCCGAAGCCGGTCGACCGGGCGACGGTAATCGAGATCTTCCGCCGTTTCCATGCGGCCGAGCCGGAGCCCAAGGGCGAGCTCGAGCACACCAATGCCTACACGCTCCTCGTCGCCGTGGCACTCTCCGCACAATCGACCGATGTCGGCGTCAACAAGGCGACGCGGAGCCTGTTTCCCATCGCGGATACGCCGCAACGAATGCTCGACCTCGGCGAGGAGGGGCTGCGCCAGCACATCAGGACGCTGAACTTCTTCAACACCAAGGCGAAGAACGTGATCGCGACCGCGAGGCGGCTGGTGGAGGAGTTCGGCGGCAAGGTGCCGAACTCCGTCGAGGTCCTGGAGACCCTGCCGGGCGTCGGGCGAAAGACCGCCAGCGTCGTGGTCAACATCGCTTTCAAGATCCCGCGCATCGCCGTCGACACGCATATCTTCCGCGTCACGAACCGCATCCCGCTCGCCATCACCCTAACGCCGCTCGACACGCAGGTTGCGCTCGAGGCGCTGGTCCCGGACGAGTACCTTCTCCACGCCCACCACTGGCTCATCCTGCACGGCCGCTACATCTGCAAGGCGCGCCGTCCCGAATGCTGGCGCTGCCCGATCAACGATCTGTGCCGCTATCCGGACAAGACGATTCCGTAGGTTCTATTCCGTCATCCCGGACGGCGAAGCCGATCCGGGATCGCAAAACGGATATAGCGCGGGTGTCCCCTCCCTCCATGAGGGCTGGAGGGCTGATCGCGCTGCACTCGTTGAACGATCCCGGATCTCCGCTGTCGCTCCGTCCGGGATGACGCCCTGGGAAATGCGACGAGAACTTATCGCCTCAGGCAGCGCGGCGCCGCTCGCGTGCACGCAATCCCCGGCGTCGAGCAGGCGAGGCCCTCTGGGGTTCGGGCGCAGACCACGCAGCTGTCGGTCCACTCGACGCAGGCGGGATCGGGAGGCCCGCCCTCCGTCGTGGGCTGCGGCCCGGCATGTGTACCCGCGATCACGGCAAGAACTACGATCAGCAGAGCGACCGCAAGGGACAGGACGATTGCGAGGCTTTCGTCGCGTGAAGGCATGGATCAGCCGTAGACGATCAGGCCCGCGAGGCCCGCGGCGCCGACGAGGATGCGCCAATAGGCGAAGGGCGTGAAGCCGTGCCGGGAGACGTAGTCGAGCAGCAGCTTCACGACGAGCAGCGCCGCGACGAAGGCGGAGAGGAAGCCGGCGACGATGATCGCGGCGTCGTTGGCGGAGAGGAACTTGTAGTTCTTCAGCAGGTCATAGGCGAAGGCGCCGGCCATGGTGGGCATGGCGAGGAAGAACGAGAACTCCGCCGCTGCGCGCTTCGAGGCTCCCATCAGCATGGCGCCGACGATGGTGGCGCCCGAACGGGAGACGCCGGGGACCATCGCCACGCATTGGATGAGGCCGATCTTGAAATACATCGAGAGCGGAAAGCGCGTCGCGTCGGTCTTCGTCGCCTCGAGCGGCATGCGGTCGATGGCGAGGAGCACGAAGCCGCCGACGATCAGCGTCGCGCAGACGATCCAGGGATTGAAGAGCACGTCCTTGATGAAGCCGTGCAGAGCCGCGCCGATGATGGCGGCAGGCAGGAAGGCGACGAGAACGCCGACGACGAAATGGCGCGCCATCGGATCGTAGGGCAGCGCCTTTGCGATCGACCACAGCTTGTTGAAGTAGACCGACAGGATGGCGAGGATCGCGCCGAGCTGGATCAGGACCTCGAAGGTCTTGCCGGTCGACTCGAAGCCGAGGAAATGGCCGACCAGGAGCAGATGCCCCGTCGAGGAGACCGGAAGGAACTCCGTCAGGCCTTCGATGAGGCCGAGAAAGAGCGCCTCGATAAGTTGCGACATCGTTGAAAATCCTGAAAACGGCGCCAGATGCGGGAGCGGCTCACGTCTGTCAAGCGAGGTTTGCGTTGCCTGCGCCGGCCTTCTGCATCACAGACATGAGATTCACCAAAATTCCTTACCAACCCTTAACGAAGCACGGCCTTATTCTCGCCCTCTGTTTCGCGTCTGCATAATTTCATGGCCATCCTGCATTCCTACCCTTTTTGCCCGCAGTCGCGGTTCGCGCGCCTTGTTTTCGCGGAGCTCGGTCTCGAGCCGGATGTGGTCGAGGAAAAGCCCTGGATTCGGCGCATCCCCTTTCTGGAAATCAACCCGGCCGGCCAGTTGCCGCTCTTCGTCGACGATAACGGCCTTGCGGTGGCAGGACCCCTGGGGCTGGCGGAGTACCTCGACGAAACGCGCGGCGAGGATTTGAGGGACCGGCGCTTTCTGCCTCAGGCCCTGCCGCAGCGGGTCGAGGTGCGCCGCCTGCTCGACTGGTTCCTGGTCAAGTTTCACGGCGAGGTCTCGGATTATCTTGCCACGGAAAAGATCTACAAGCGGTTCATGCCCATCGAAATGGGTGGCGGTCCGCCGGACATGGGCGCGATTCGCGCAGCCCGGACCAATGTGCGATACCACCTCAAATATATCGGCTTTCTGATTTCCAAGCGGAATTGGCTCGCCGGCGACCAGATGACCTATGCGGATCTGGCGGCGGCGGCCCATCTGTCGGTGGTGGATTATCTCGGCGACGTGCCATGGGACGAGGACGAAACAGCGAAACATTGGTACGCCAGGATCAAGTCCCGGCCGTCCTTTCGCGCGCTCCTCGCGGACCGGGTGCCGGGGATGGCGCCGGCGGGCCAATACGACGACCTGGACTTTTAGAGAGCGAGGAGCTGAAACGCGCCTTCGTCGCGCGCGCCAAGGCGCTCGGCTTCGAGATCGTCCGCATCGCCCGGCCCGACGCGATTCCACTGGCGCCCGAGCGCCTCAAGACCTGGATCGAGGCCGGCCATCACGGTTCCATGGATTGGATGGCCGAGACGGCGGAACGCCGCGCCGATCCCCGCACCCTCTGGCCGGAGGTGCGCAGCGTCATCCTGCTCGGGCTGAATTACGGTCCTGCCGAGAACCCGCTGGCCGAGCTGGAGCGGACGGATTGCGGCTACATCTCGGTCTATGCCCGCAACCGCGACTACCACGATGTGATCAAGGGCAAGCTCAAGGAGGTGGCGGGCTTTCTCGCCTCCAGGGCCTCGTCCGACGTAAAGGTCTTCGTCGACACGGCGCCGGTGATGGAGAAGCCGCTTGCCGAAGCCGCAGGCCTCGGCTGGCAGGGCAAGCACACGGTGATCGTCTCGCGCGAGTTCGGCAACTGGCTGTTTCTCGGCGCGATCTTCACCACGGCGGAACTGCCGGCCGACGAGCCGGAGCGCGATCATTGCGGTTCGTGCCGGCGCTGCCTTGACATCTGCCCGACGAACGCCTTTCCCGCGCCCTACCGGCTCGATGCGCGGCGCTGCATCTCGTATCTCACCATCGAGCACAAGGGGCATATCCCGGCCGAACTGCGCCCCGGCATCGGCAACCGCATCTTCGGCTGCGACGATTGCCTCGCGGTCTGCCCCTGGAACAAGTTCGCGCAGGCCGGACGCGAGGCGCGCCTCGTGCAGCGCGAGGATCTCGCTTCGCTGCCGCTGGCGGAACTCGCCCGGCTCGACGATCCCGCTTTCCGTGCGCGCTTTTCCGGCACCCCGATCAAGCGCACCGGGCGCGACCGCTTCATCCGCAACGTGCTCGTCGCCATTGGAAACGCGGGCGATGTCGGACTGGCCGGGGAGGCGGTGCGCCTGCTCGACGATGCCTCGCCGCTCGTTCGCGCCATGGCTGCCTGGGCCGTCGGACGTCTGCTGCCGCCCGAGACCGTTGCGCGACATGCCGAGGAGCGGATGGAGAAGGAGACCGATCCGGACGTGCGCGAGGAGTGGCGCCGGGCTAAGGCGCCCATTCGGGCACTGGCCTAGTCAACGCTGGATCGGAATTCTCCGCTCAGAGGCGCAGGCGCATTTTCCCTCCCCCTTGTGGGGAGGGATCAAGGGTGGGGGTGTGAGCGATGCCTATCAAGGTGAGGCGCCTGCTCACCTCTCCCCACCGGGAAGAAGTGAGATGCCGGCAGCCTCACAGCTGAACTGGAGAAGCGTAGCGCTCACACCCCCACCTCCAACTCCTCCCCACAAGGGGGAGGAGGGCTTGGCTCGGCTCTCGCCATACGCCGCGTGACGGTTCGCCGCCAGCCCGAAATGGTCGATATAGCGCGGGTTGATTGCCGAGACCGGCAGCACTACCAGCACGTCCGTGGTGCCGAACTGCCGGTCGATCACGGCGCCCGTTCCGAAGGTGGCGCCGAGGCGCAGGTAGCCCTTGATCATCGGCGGCAGGGCATGGAGGGCCGCCTTGGGATCGACCGCGTCCTTAGGGAGAATATCCATCGCCGTGAAACGACCCGGCAGGGCACGCGCCTGCCACTCGGTGGGCGCGGCCGCGTAATGATGCAGGAAGCTCAGGGGCAGCGCCAGTTGCTGCGGCTGCGTGCCCTCCAGGCTGGCGCAGCCGATCATGACGTCGATGCGGTGGTGCAGCACGTAAGTCCAGATCCCATGCCAGAGCAGCTCCACCGTACGCTTGTTCCGATAGGGCTTGAGCACGCAGGAACGGCCGAGTTCCAGGAAACGCAGATCGGGATGAGCCCGGAGCAGGGGAGCGATGTCGTATTCGCCGCGCGTGTAGAAGCCGCCATGGCGGTTCGCCACGTCTTGGCGCAGAAGCCTGTAGGTGCCGACCACCTTCGGCTTGGCATTGCGGAAAGGCTTCGGCTTGACGTCGTGATCGAGGACGAGAAGATGGTCGCAGATGGCGTCGTATGTGTCGACGTCGCGGCGCGAGATCAGGGCGGCGCCTTGGGGCGAGGCCGACATCTCGTCGTAGAACACCTTGAAGCGCAGGCGCTGCGCCCGGCGGATTTCCTTGGCGGTGGTCGCCAGACGCACTTCGAGGGATCCGATCCGACCGAGCACGGGATCGAGGCTGCCGTAATCGCGGACGGGCCGGTCCGCACCGGGGATGAACTTGCCGAGAGCATGGAGGCGTGAGCCCGCTGGAGCGGTTATCGCCTCGTTCGACGGGAAACCGTTCATGGCAGCCTCATGGGGTCTCGTCTCCAATGCCGGGCGGGGCGTTTCGCCTCTCCACCTCAGTCATGACATAGGGCCCGTTTCAAACTGTTTTGTGACAGAAAACATAAATGTCCCGGGGGAAAATATCGAGGCCGTCCCATGCTGCCGCGAGAAGGCTTCGACGGTGCTGCTCCGCACTTAAGCTGCGGCTGGGCGCCTGTCCGCATGGGCGCGATAGGACAGGGCCTCGGCGATGTGGATGCGCCGCACATGCTCTTCGCCGTCGAGATCGGCGAGCGTGCGCCCGACCTTCAGCACGCGATGGAAACCGCGGGCGGAAAGGCGCATGGCGTTGGCGGCGTCGCGGATAAGGGTCAGGCCCTCCGAATCGGGCTGCGCCACCTCCTCCAGGAGCGCCGGCGGGCAGGCGGCATTGGTGGCGATGCCGTCGAGCTTCAGGGCTGCGTAGCGTCTCGCCTGCCGCTCCCGGGCCCGGGCGACTCTCGCCGCGACCTCTTTCGATCCCTCGGCCGGCGCCGGCAGGATCAGGTCCGAGGCTGTGACGGCCGGCACGTCGATGGCGAGATCGATGCGGTCGAGAAGCGGCGCGGACAGGCGCGCCTTGTACTGCGCGATGCAGCGCTCGTTCGGCTGGCGACGGCAGACATAGCCGGGCTCGGTGGCCTGCCCGCAGCGGCAGGGATTCATGGCGGCGACGAGCTGGAAGCGGGCCGGATAGGTGACCCGTTGATTGGCGCGGGCGATCAGGATCTCGCCGGCCTCCAGGGGCTGGCGGAGCGAATCGAGAACCTGGGGCTGGAATTCCGGCAGCTCGTCCAGGAACAGCACGCCGTGATGGGCGAGCGAAGCCTCGCCCGGCCGGGCATTGAGCCCGCCGCCCACGAGCGCCGCCATGGAAGCGGAATGATGCGGAGCCCGGAACGGGCGACGGTTGGAGAGGGCGCCGTCCGCAAGAAGCCCCGCCACCGATTGGACCATCGACACCTCCAGCAGTTCGCGGGGTGAGAGCGGCGGCAGGATCGAGGGCAGGCGCTGCGCCAGCATCGACTTGCCGGCGCCGGGCGGGCCGTTCATGAGAAGGTTGTGGGCGCCGGCAGCGGCGATCTCGAGGGTGCGCTTGGCGCTTTCCTGGCCCTTGATGTCGCGCAGGTCGGGCAGGGTGGTGGAGGGCGGCACGATGGCGGGTTCCGGCCGCGCCAGCACCTGCGTGCCCTTGAAATGGTTGGCGAGCTGGATCAGCGAGCGCGGCGCCAGGATCTCGATGTCGCTGCTGGCCCAGGCAGCTTCCGAGCCGCAGGCTTCGGGGCAGATCAGGCCGTTCCCGCGCTCATAGGCCGCCATGGCGGCGGGAAGCACGCCGGCGACCGGGGTGATCGATCCGTCGAGCGCGAGCTCGCCCAGCACCGTGAAGCCGTGGAGCGCATCGGCGGGGATCGCCCCGATGGCCGCCATGACCCCGAGCGCGATGGGCAGATCGTAATGCGACCCCTCCTTCGGCAGGTCGGCCGGGGCGAGGTTGACCGTGATGCGCTTCGCCGGCAGGGCGAGGCCCGAGGCGATCAGGGCGGAGCGGACCCGCTCGCGGGATTCCGCCACGGCCTTGTCCGGCAGGCCGACGATCATGAAGACGACCGCGCCCGGCGAAATCTGCAACTGCACATCGACCGTCCGCGCCTCGATCCCCTCGAACGCAACAGTGGAAACGCGCGTGACCATCCGGCTGAGATCCCCCGCTCACTCTCCCCAAGAGATTTCGAGGAGATTTCGAGTTTAGCGTGGCCCTTTGCAATGCGATAGCATTACTTATTCTTTTGCGGGAGATCCCCGATCGCCGGTCGGAACCCCGTCATCAATACCCGCGTTGAGTCCCACTGCATCGGGGAAGCCGGACGATAACAACTCTCGCGAAGACCTGTTCTGGAAGGGGCTGTTCATGGCTTGGGGCAATTCCATCGACCTGAGACGACCACGCGCGCAGCGCCGATAAGATCCTGATGCTTTCAGAGATCGCGATGCTGTCGCATACACAGGTTCTGGACTTGGACCAGACCGACTCGATTGCCTCCTTCGAGGCGAGTTTCCGCTCCCTGCGCATGCCCTTCCTCCTGCTTGCGCCCCGTGG
Organism: Microvirga ossetica; assembly: GCF_002741015.1. NCBI lineage: Bacteria > Pseudomonadati > Pseudomonadota > Alphaproteobacteria > Hyphomicrobiales > Methylobacteriaceae > Microvirga > Microvirga ossetica. Next base: position 3,660,375 of record NZ_CP016616.1, read on the forward strand.
GCAAGAGCATTTCATCGTCTTTGCGAACGAGGCTTTCCTGCGCCTGTCGGGCTCCTCCAATAGCGAGGTTCTGGGTCGAAGCTGGCGCTCGATTGCCGGCGAGCATGCGGATCGCGAGGTCTTGGACGCAATGGACGCGTCCCTGAACGCCGGCGAAGGGCACGACGCCGAGATCCTCTGCCATCGCAGGAACGGCTCCTCCTTCTGGGGCGCGCTCACGGTCAGCCCCGTTCTCGATGACGCGGGGCGCAACCGCCTGTTCACCGTGATGCTGAGCGACGTCAGCGTCAGGAAGCAGGCTCAGCGCCTTTTGGAGGACCAGCTCGAGCGGAAAACGGTGCTCCTCCGCGAGGTCGAGCACCGGGTCAAGAACAGCCTCCAGATGACAGCCTCCCTCGTGCTCCTGAAGGCGCGCCGCCTCCCGAGCCCCGAGGCGCGCAAGGTGCTGCAGGAGGTCGCCGAGCGCGTCGGCGCTCTCGCTGCGGCCCATCGGCTTCTCGATGCCTCCGACGACGCCGGATGGTTCAGCATCCGGGATTTTACGGTCGAACTTGCGGAAGAACTCATCCTGGCGCTGCCGGCGGGCCAGGTCGAGCTCTCGTTGGACATTCAGCCCCTCGCTGTTCCTGCGTCCAAGGCGGCGGCCCTGGCGCTTGTCCTCAACGAGGCGATCGGCAATGCCGTCAAGCATGCCTTCCCGGACGAGCGGCGGGGACGATTGACGATCGCCATCGGGCGGATCGACAACGGCCTCGCAATTGCGGTCGAGGACGATGGCGTCGGCCTCGACCATGCTCCCCCGCCGGAGGGAAGCTTCGGGAAAACCCTGATGACAATGTTGGTCCATCAGTTGGAGGGGCGGTTGACTTGGCGCGATATGGAGCCAGGTACACGCGCGGAGATCCTGTTGCCCATCGATGCGGAGGAGACACGGTTTGAGTAGCGAGAAGCGTTTGCGCGTCCTCCTCGTAGAGGATGAAATCCTGATCGCGCTCGAGCTTGAAAGCCTGCTGCAGGATCTCGGTCATGACGTCGTCGGCATCGCCTCCTCCTCGAAGGACGCACTTGCCCTCGGCCAGGAGGCAAAACCTGATCTCGCCTTCGTCGACATCCATCTCGCCGATGGGCCGACCGGCGTGGACGTGGCGCGTCAGCTGACGGCGCAGCATCAGGTCACTGTGCTGTTCATGACGGCCAATGCCAAGCGCATCCCGGAGGATTTCGGAGGAGCCTGGGGCGTGATCGCCAAGCCCTATACCGAACGCGGCGTCCGAGAGGCGCTTGCCTATGTGACGGCTGGTCAGCCGCGCGAACCGCAGAACGAGCGAACGGTGACCTTCCTCCCTTTCGGCGCGACGCACAGGGAGCGTAGTCCCAAGGTCTCCTGATCGGTTCCGGCTATCTCTGCGCCTTGAGGCGGTAGAGCGCATCGAGCGCTTCGCGCGGCGTCATCTGGTCCGGATCGAGCGCATCGAGCGCCTCCCGCAAGACATCCGGCTTCGAAGCAGGTGCGGGATCCTGGCGCTTGCTGACGGAGAATAGCGGCAGATCGTCGACGAGCGCGCGCTTCGGAGCCTCGCGATCCGACTTCTCCAGCTCGCTCAGAATCGTCTTCGCCCGCTCCACGACCGGCACCGGAAGACCGGCAAGCCGCGCCACCTGAAGGCCGTAGGAGCGGTCCGCGGCGCCGGGCACGACCTCGTGCAGGAAGACGACCTCGCCGTTCCATTCGGTCACTTTCAGGGTCGCGTTCGAGATCCGCGCCATTCGTTCGGCGAGCGCCGTCAGCTCGTGGAAGTGGGTGGCGAAGAGGGCGCGGCAGCGGTTCGCCTCGTGCAGATGCTCGATGGCGGCCCAGGCGATGGAGAGGCCGTCGAAGGTAGCCGTACCGCGGCCGATCTCGTCGAGGATCACGAGCGAGCGGGCGGTGGCCTGATTGAGGATGGCGGCGGTCTCGACCATCTCGACCATGAAGGTCGAGCGGCCCCGTGCCAAATCGTCGGCGGCGCCCACGCGGGAGAAGAGCCGGTCGACGATGCCGAGATGGGCCTCTTTCGCCGGAACGTAGGAGCCCATCTGCGCCAGCACGACGATGAGCGCGTTCTGGCGCAGATAGGTCGATTTACCGCCCATGTTCGGGCCGGTGATCAGGAGGATGTGCCCGGAATCCTTGCCGGAGAGATCCGAGTCGTTGGCGATGAAGGGCACGCCCTCGCGCTTGAGTGCGGCCTCGACCACCGGATGGCGGCCGCCCTTGACGGTGAAGGCGAGGCCCGTGTCGACGACCGGCCGCGTCCAGTCGAGACGCATGGCGAGATCGGCAAGCGATGCGGACACGTCGATCACGGCGATGGCCTCAGCCGCAGCGGCGACGTCGGCAGCGAGATCGAGAAGGGCCTGCACCATCTCGTCGAAGAGGGCGAGTTCGATCTTCAGCGCCCGGTCGGCGGCGGAGGCGATCTTCGATTCGAGCTCGCCGAGTTCCATGGTCGAGAAGCGCATGGCGCCCGCCATGGTCTGGCGATGGACGAAGGTGTCCTTCCAAGGTTCCTTCAGCAGATCCTCGCCCACATTCTGCGGCACCTCGACGAAATAGCCGATCATGTGGTTGTGCTTGACGCGCAAGGTGCGGCAGCCGGTCTCCGTCGCGTAGCGGCTCTGCAGCGCCGCGATGAAGCGGCGCGAATCCTGCTGCAGCTCGCGCAGCTCGTCGAGGTTGGGATCGAAGCCTGCTCGCATGAAGCCGCCATCGCGCTTCAAGAGAGGCAGCTCGTCGGCAAGGGCGGACGCGAGCCTGTCGGCAACATCCGTGCGCAGGCCCTGCAGGCATTGCGCGGCCTCGCGCAGTTCCCGCGGCAGATCGGGGGCGATGGCGAGTTCGAGCCCGAGCTCGCGCGCGGCGAACAGGCCGTCGCGCACGCAGGCGAGATCCCGCGGGCCGCCGCGTCCGAGGCTGAGGCGGGAGAGGGCGCGCGCCAGATCGGGCGAGCGCTTGAGGATGCGCCGCAGCCGGTCGCGCAGGTCGTTGTTCTCGACGAGCGCCGCGACGGAATCCTGCCGGTCGCGGATGCGGTCCGGATGGGTGAGGGGGCCGGCGAGCCGCTCGGCGAGGAGCCGCGCGCCGCCCGGCGTCACCGTGCAATCGATGGTGGCGAGCAGGCTGCCTGCCCGCTCCCCGGCCAGGGTCCGGGTGAGTTCCAGGTTGGCGCGGGTCGCCGCATCGATGGCAAGCGCCGCGCCGGAGGTGTCGCGGGAGGGCGGGTTGAGCGTCGGACGGCTGTCGATCTGCGTCTTCTCGATGTAGAAGAGCGCGCTGCCGGCCGCTGTGATCTCGGCCGGGCTGAAGGCGCCGAAGGCGTCGAGGGTCGCGACCCCGAAATAACCTTTTAGCCGCCGCTCGGCGGAAGCCGGATCGAGGCCTTCGCGGGGGAGCGGCGTGATCGAGGCCTTCGTCTCCTGCCAGAAGCTTCTCAGGTCCGGATCGTCGTGGATCACGTCCGGCACCAGGATCTCGCGCGGCTCGAAGCGGGCGATCTCGGCGGAAAGGCCGGTTCCGTCCGTCTCGCTCAGGGCAAAATGACCTGTGGATATGTCGACGGCCGCGAGCCCGTAGCAGAATTGCGTATCGGAGACGCGGCGGCGGGCGATGGCGAGCAGGTAATTGGCCCGGCCCGGCTCCAGCAGGCGCTCCTCGGTGATCGTGCCCGGGGTGACGAGGCGCACCACGTCGCGGCGCACGACGGATTTGGGGCCTCGTTTCTTCGCTTCCGCGGGATCCTCGGTCTGCTCGCACACGGCGACCCGATGGCCGAGGCCGATCAGGCGCTGCAGGTAGTCGTCGGCCCGTTCCACAGGCACGCCGCACATGGGAATGTCCTGCCCCTGGTGCTTCCCCCGCTTGGTGAGCACGATTCCGAGCGCCCGGCTCGCGATTTCCGCGTCCTCGAAGAACAATTCGTAGAAGTCACCCATCCGGTAGAACAGCAGGCTGTCCGGATTGGCGGCCTTGATCTCCACGTATTGCGCCATCATCGGCGTCACGCGGGCCTCCTGCACGGGGGCAGGGGCGGCATTCGACGGGGCTGTCTCGGGGGGCTTGTAGGCGGCTTGGAACGACATCTGCCCTGTGTAGCAAAGCCGGAGAGCCCTTTCATCCTTGTCATAAGGTCCGAAGGGCGGATGTGGACAAGTCTTGAGGAGCGCGCCACCTATGCCTTAAGGTCGCATCCCCCTCTGGAAACGCCCCGCACCAAAAAAGAAACCATATCCCATGACAGACGATCAGCGCCCGACCCGCCGCAAACGCCCGACCTTCACCGACCAGGAGGCGCTGCAGTTCCACGCCCATGGCCGCCCCGGCAAGCTCGAAGTCGTGCCGACCAAGCCCATGGCGACCCAGCGCGATCTGTCGCTGGCCTATTCGCCGGGCGTCGCGGTGCCGGTGCTGGCGATCGCCGAGAACCCGTCCTTGGCCTTCGACTACACCACCCGGTCCAACATGGTCGCGGTGATCTCGAACGGCACCGCGATCCTCGGTCTCGGCAATCTCGGCGCGCTCGCCTCGAAGCCGGTGATGGAGGGGAAAGCGGTTCTCTTCAAGCGCTTTGCCGATGTGGATTCCATCGATCTTGAGGTCGACACGGAGGATGCGGACGCCTTCATCAACTGCGTGCGCTATCTCGGGCCCTCCTTCGGCGGCATCAACCTCGAGGACATCAAGGCGCCGGAATGCTTCATCATCGAGGAGCGCCTGCGGGAGCTCATGGACATTCCCGTCTTCCATGACGACCAGCACGGAACGGCGATCATCGCGGCGGCCGGCCTCATCAACGCCCTGCACCTGACCGGCCGCGACATGGCGAAGACCAAGCTCGTGGTGAACGGCGCGGGTGCTGCCGGCATCGCTTGCACCGAGCTTCTCAAGGCCATGGGCTTTGCCCCGAACAACGTCATTCTCTGCGACACCAAGGGCGCGATCTACCAGGGTCGCACCGAAGGCATGAACCAGTGGAAATCCGCCCATGCGGCCAATACCAGCGCCCGCACCCTGGCGGATGCCCTCAACGGCGCGGATGCGGTGTTCGGCCTCTCGGCGAAGGGCGCATTCACGGACGAGATGATACGCTCGATGGCGCCGAACCCGATCATCTTCGCCATGGCCAATCCCGATCCCGAAATCACGCCGGAAGAGGTGGCCCGCATCCGTGACGACGTGATCATCGCCACCGGACGCTCCGACTACCCGAATCAGGTCAACAACGTTCTGGGCTTTCCCTACATCTTCCGCGGCGCGCTCGACGTTCAGGCGACCACGATCAACATGGAGATGAAGATCGCGGCAGCCCAGGCGCTGGCGGAGCTCGCCCGCGAGGACGTGCCCGACGAGGTCGCCGCGGCCTATCAGGGCACGCGTCCGCGCTTCGGGCGCGAATACATCATCCCCGTGCCCTTCGATCCGCGCCTGATCCACACGATCCCGATGGCGGTGGCGAAGGCCGCCATGGATACGGTCGTCGCGCGCCGGCCCATCGTCGACATGCGCGCCTACAAGGCGCAGCTCTCCGCCCGGCGCGATCCGGTCGCCGGCACGCTCAACCGCATCTTCGAGCGCGTGCGCAAGTTCCCGAAGCGCGTGGTCTTCGCCGAGGGCGAGGAAGAGCAGGTGATCCGCGCCGCCCTGTCCTTCGTCAACCAGGGTCTGGGCAAGGCCATCCTCGTCGGACGCGAGGACCGCATTCACGAGACGGCGAACCAGGCCGGCATCGAGCTCGAAGGCCGCGAAGGCATCGAGATCCACAATGCGCGCCTGTCCCACCGCAACGCGACCTATGCGCAGTTCCTCTACGAGCGGCTGCAGCGCAGCGGCTATCTGTTCCGCGACTGCCAGCGCATGATCAACCAGGACCGCAACCATTTCGGCGCCTCCATGGTGGCGCTCGGCGATGCGGATGCCATGGTGACCGGCGCGACGCGAAACTATTCCACGGCCCTCGCCGATGTCCGGCATGTGATCGATGCCAAGCCCGGCCATCGTGTCATCGGCGTCTCCCTGTGCCTTGCCCGCGGCCGCACGGTCCTGGTGGCGGATACGGCGATCCACGAGATGCCGAGCGCGCAGGAACTCGCGGAGATCGCGATCGAATCCGCCGGCGTCGCGCGCCGCCTCGGCTACGAGCCGCGCGTGGCGCTCTTGTCATTCTCCACCTTCGGCCATCCGAAGGCGGAGCGCGCGGAGAAGATCCAGCAGGCGGTCGAGATCCTCGACGACCTGCGCGTCGATTTCGAATATGACGGCGAGATGTCGGCCGACGTGGCGCTCAACCGGGACGTGATGGCGCAATATCCGTTCTGCCGCCTCAAAGAACCGGCGAACGTGCTCGTCATGCCGGCTTTCCACTCAGCGTCGATCTCCACCAAGATGCTGCAGGAGCTCGGCGGCGCGATGGTGCTCGGCCCGCTCGTGGTCGGCCTCGACAAGCCGGTCCAGATCGTCTCCCTCGGCGCCACCGACAACGACATCGTCAACATGGCGGCGCTCGCCGCCTACAATATCGGCGGGTGATCGGAGAGAGTCGTCGGAGTGTCCAACTCCGACGACAGCCTGTCCATTCCGAGAGGTGTGGAAGAGCCCTCATCCGGATAAATCCTTGCGCCGGATAAAGAAGAAAGTGCGTCGATTATGGGTAAGCCTACCACCGTCGTGTTCGATGTCGGCAATGTCCTGCTGCGCTGGGACCCGCGCCATCTCTACCGCCGCATCTTCGACGACGAGGAGCAGATGGAGTGGTTCCTCGGCAATGTCTGCACGCCTGACTGGAATCTGGAGCAGGACCGGGGCCGCGACTGGGACGAGGCGGTCGCTCTCCTCGTGAAGGATCATCCGACGCACGAGCCGAAGATCCGCGCCTTCCACGAGCGCTGGGACGAGACCGTCTCAGGCGTGTTCGAGGACCATGTCGTCCTGCTGCAGCGCCTGCGCGAGGCGGGCGTGCCGAATTATTGCATCACGAATTTCTCCAGCCCCAAATTCGCCCTGTCGCAGGAGCGATACCCGTTCCTCTCGGGCTTCGACGGCATCGTCGTCTCGGGCGACGAGCGTCTCCTGAAGCCCGATCCTGCCATCTACCGACTGCTCCTCGACCGCTATGGCCTCGAAGCGGAGGATTGCGTCTTCATCGACGATTCGAAGGCCAATGTGGAAGGGGCCCGCAAGGTGGGCATGCACGCGATCCATTGCGTCGAACCGATCGACCTCGCCGCGGAGCTGCGGGGGTACGGGTTTCCGGTTTGAAACCAACCCACATCTTGAATACTACCCACGTCGTCACCGGCCTTGTGCCGGTGATCCCGATCCGAGAAGCGCCGAGCCTTTCCAACCGGGATGGCCGGGACGAGCCCGGCGATGACGTGGTGGGTGTCATCCCCGGTGGCCGGAGGCCGGGAAGAGGATCCATAGCGTGAGCGGTTCAATGGATTCCCTCCCCCTTCGCCGCGCTCCGGCCGGGGAATGGCGGTGTAGAGAGTGCAGCGCCCTTGCTCTCTCCCCCGGCTTGAGCCATCACGCGGCATGCGCGCTTTCGACAGCCCCCTTCCCATCGATGCGGTCCTCGACGACCTGACGGCGAGCCTGCGCGGGCGGCCGAACGCGGTGCTCGTGGCGCCGCCCGGCGCCGGCAAGACCACCCGGGTGCCGCTGGTGCTGCTCGACGAGCCCTGGGCGAACGGGGCGAAGATCATCGTGCTGGAGCCTCGTCGGCTCGCGGCCCGCGCTGCGGCCGCGCGCATGGCGCAGACGCTCGGCGAGGCCGTCGGCGAGACGGTGGGCCTGCGCGTTCGCCTCGGCTCCAAGATCAGCCGCAAAACCCGCGTCGAGGTCGTGACCGAGGGCGTGTTCGCCCGCATGATCCTCGACGATCCCTCGCTCGACGGCATCGCCGCCGTTCTCTTCGACGAGTTCCACGAGCGCTCCCTCGATGCGGATCTCGGCCTCGCGCTGGCGCTCGATGCGCAAGGCGGCCTGCGTGAGGATCTGCGCCTCCTCGTCATGTCCGCGACCCTCGACGGGGCGCGGGTCGCCAGGCTGCTCGGCGAGGCGCCCGTCATCGAATCCGAAGGCCGGGCTTATCCGGTCGAGACCCGCTATCTCGGGCGCGACCCAAACCGCCGCATCGACGAGCAGGTAGCGGATGCGGTCACGCGCGCCCTGCGAGCCGAGAGCGGCTCCGTCCTGGTCTTCCTGCCGGGGCAGGGGGAGATCCGCAGGGTCGAAGGCCTTTTGCGCGAGCGCATCGCCGATCCCGCCATCGACCTCGCGCCGCTCTACGGCGCCCTGGAGCGCGGCGAGCAGGATCTGGCGGTAAGCCCGGCGAAGCCCGGGCGGCGCAAGGTGGTGCTCTCTACCTCCATCGCCGAAACCTCGCTCACCATCGAGGGCGTGCGCGTCGTCATCGATTCCGGTCTCTCCCGCGTGCCGGTCTTCGAGCCGAATATCGGCCTGACACGGCTGGAAACCGTGCGCGTCTCGCGCGCCGCCGCCGATCAGCGGCGCGGCCGCGCCGGCCGCACGGAGCCTGGCGTCTGCTACCGCCTCTGGGAAGAGGCCTCGACCGGCGCGCTCGAGCCCTTCGCTCGCCCGGAAATTCTGTCGGCCGATCTCAGCCCCCTCCTGCTCGACTGTGCCGCCTGGGGCGTCGCCGATCCGACCTCACTCGCCTTCCTCGATCCGCCGCCGGCTCCCGCCCTCAAGGAGGCGAGGGCGCTGCTGCGGCAGCTCGGCGGGCTCGACGGCGAGGGGCGCATCACGGAGATGGGCCGCCGCCTGCGCGATCTGCCCCTGCCGCCGCGGCTGGCGCGCATGGTGCTGCAGGCGGGCGAGAGCGGGCAGGCCCGCGATGCGGCGGATGTGGCCGCCGTTCTCGTCGAGCGCGGCCTCGGCGGCGATGCGGTGGATCTGTCCGACCGCGTCGAGCGCTTCCGTCGCGACCGGTCGGGCAGGGCGCAGGACATGCGGCGCATGGCGGAGGGCTGGGCCAAGGGGAGCAACGGCTCCGTGAAGGGCGAGCTGCGTTCCGTCGGCGCGCTGCTGACCCTCGCCTATCCCGACCGCCTCGCCAAGGCGCGCGGCAAGCCGGGCGATTATCTCATGGCCAATGGACGCGGCGCCTCGCTCGAAGCGCATGAGCGGCTGGCGAAGGAGCCCTATCTCGCCATTGCCGAAATTGTAGGCGGAGCCGCCTCGGCGCGCATTCTCGCCGCCGCCGCCATCTCGCCCGACGAGATCGAAGTGCTGTTCGCGGAGGCCATCGAGCAGCGCGACGAGATCGCCTTCGACCGGCAGGCGCGGGCCCTGCGGGCGCGCGGTGTCCGGCGCCTCGGGGCGCTCGCCCTGAACGAGCGCCCGCTGAAGGTGCCGGCGACCGAGGAGGCCGCGCGCGCGCTTGCTGAAGGTCTCGTCTCGCTCGGGCTCGACGTTCTGCCCTGGTCGAAGGCCCTGGCGCAGTGGCGCGAGCGCGTGATGTTTCTTCGCAAGGCCGAAGGCGAGGAATGGCCGGACCTCTCTGACGAAAACCTGTCCCGAACAGCCGGGGACTGGCTGGCGCCTCACCTCGTCGGGAAAAGCGGCCTCGGCGAGATCGGCTCCGATCTCTTGAGCGAGGCTCTGCGCGGCCTCCTGCCTTGGAACCTGCAGCGACGTCTCGATGCGGAGGCGCCGACCCATGTCGAGGTCCCGACCGGATCGCAGATCCCGGTCGATTACGGCGCGGAAGAAGGGCCCGTCCTCGCCGTGCGGGTGCAGGAGCTGTTCGGGCTCGACAAGCACCCCACTATCGCTGCCGGGCGGGCGCCGCTGATCCTGCACCTGCTCTCGCCGGCCCATCGCCCGATCCAGATCACCCGCGACCTGCCGGGCTTCTGGCGCGGCTCCTGGGCGGCGGTACGGGCCGATATGCGCGGGCAATATCCGAAGCACCCCTGGCCGGAGGATCCGCTCGCCGCCCCGCCGACGCGGCGTGCGAAGCCGCGGGGGACGTAGAACACTCGCAACGCAAAGCCTCAGCCCGCAAAACCGTCTTCCGGGGTGCTCAACCTCATCCTGAGTGTCGGGCCCAGTATTTGGCCCCCAAGCCCTCATCCTGAGGGCCGCCGACGGTCACTGCGTGACCTCCTCAGGATGAGGGCGAGATTTATGAATCAGACTCTCAGGATGAGGTTTGAGGACGTGGAAAGTGGACCTTCTAATCCCGAAACGACTCGATCAGCCGCTCGGCCGTTGCTGGGTTCAATGCCATCGGGATGTTGTAGACGAGCGCAAGGCGCATCAGCGCCTTCACGTCGACGTCGTGCGGATGCGGGGAAAGCGGGTCGACGAAGAAGAACAGAACAGCGATCTTTCCCTCCGCGATCATCGCGCCGATCTGCTGGTCGCCGCCGAGCGGGCCGCTCTTCAGGCGCGTCACGGAGAGCGCGGGGCAACGCTCCATCACCCGTCCGCCGGTGGTGCCGGTGGCAAACAGCGTGAAGGGGCGGATGTCGTTCTCATACTTGGCCACGAAGGCGGCCATGTCGTCCTTCTTGGCGTCGTGAGCCACGAGCGCCAAAGTCATCTGCTTCATGGGAAGAACAGCTCAATTGCTCCAGCGGTCACGCCACTGCATCTCGCCGGCCATGCAGTTGGTGCGTGGAGGGGCCTGAATACGGCGGATCAGCGGCTGCTCGGGCACCAGGTTCGCAACCTCGAGCAGGATCTTGGTCTTGATGGCCTCGATGAACTGATCGCGTTCCCGAACCGGAACGGTGAACGAGCCTTGGCCGCCGATCACGCAGTCCTTGTAATAGATGTCGAGGTCCGGGATGTCGAGATAGCCGGGCTGGCGCAGCATGATCGGCAAACCGTTGATGATGATGCCCTTCTTGATGGCGGCATCGCGGGCTTCGATGACGAGCCGGCCTTGGTTGTTGGGGCCGTCGCCGGAAACGTCGATCACTTGCCGGGTCGCGCTGAGGCCGCTGTCCTCCAGGAGCTTCACGCTGAAATCGATGGCGCTGGAGATCGAGGTCCGCTGCGCGCGGCGCAGAGGCGTCGAGGCGATCCTGTCGGCGAAGGCCATCAGGCTCTCGGAATTGTCGAGAACGGTCCAGGGGACGATCACCTTCTGGTCCGGGGAGCCGGCCCATTCCATGTAGGTCACGGCGATCCTGCCCAGCATGCCGCCGCGGATGGCGTCGTGGACCAGCTTGGAGCGGAAGGCCTGCGCGAAGCCTTCCCGCTGCAGGGCCTGCTCGTCCGTATCCATGGAAAAGGAGATGTCGACGGCGACGACGAGGGCGAGATCGACCTCTGTCTCGGTCGGGACTTGGGCCAGGGCCGGCGCGACTGTCAGCGCCCACAGACAGGCCAGCCCTGCGGCAAAACGGGTGAAGCCGGAACGAACCATCGGAGTCTCCTTGCCGGGAGCCGGATAGGTCTGGGAAGTGTGCCAGCTTCTGAAACTAAGGCAAGGAGCCTCTGGGACCAGAGGGATTAGGAGCGCCGACCCTCCACAAGATCGAGCGCGGCGCGGAAGGCGCCGTCGGCGTCCAGGTGCGTGGTGTCGAGGGTGATGGCGTCGGCCGCGGCCTTCAGCGGTGCCGTGCTCCGGTTCATGTCGCGCTCGTCGCGGCGGCGGATATCCACGAGGATGATCTCGTATTCGGGCCGCTCGCCCCGGCTCAGCAGCTCCCGGTGCCGGCGCCGGGCCCGTTCCTCGGGGGCCGCGGTGATGAAGAGCTTCACTTGCGCGTCCGGGCAGACCACCGTTCCGATGTCCCGCCCGTCGAGCACGGCGCCTGGTTCCTGCATGGCGAACTGGCGCTGGAAGGCGAGAAGCGCGTCCCGCACCGGCTGGTAGGCCGACACCACCGAGGCGGCCTCGCCCATGGCGGCGCCCCGGAGGCGGGAATCGTCGTCCAGATGGCTGACGTCCAGGTTCTGCGCCACCTCTGCCGCGGCGTCCCGGTCGGCGAGCGGGATGTCCCGGTCCATGAGCACGCGGGCGACGGCCCGGTAGAGCAGGCCGGTATCGAGATGAGCGAAGCCGTAATGCTCGGCGAGGCGCTTGCCCAGGGTGCCCTTGCCCGAGGCGGCGGGACCGTCGATGGCGATGATCATGGGCGGCTCAATCCTGGATCGTCGCGCCGAGCTCCCGCATGAGCGGGATGAAGGAGGGGAAGCTCGTCGCGATCATGGCGCCGTCATCGACCGTCATCGGCTCGGCCGTCGCCAGGCCCATGACCAGGAACGCCATGGCGATGCGGTGGTCGAGATGGGTCGCGACCGGCCGCCCGCCCCCGCGAACCTTGCCGTTCGAGCCGTGAACGAGGAGGTCGTCTCCTTCAATCTCGTGCGCGACGCCTGCCTCCGCGAGACCCGCGGCCACGGCGGCGAGGCGATCGGATTCCTTCACGCGCAGTTCGTGGAGACCCTGCATCCGGGTGGTTCCCTGGGCAAAGGAGGCTGCGACCGCCAGGATCGGGTATTCGTCGATCATGGAAGGGGCGCGGGCATGCGGAACCGTCACGCCGGTGAGCTTGCTGTGGCGGACGCGCAGGTCCGCGACCGTCTCGCCGCCCTCGTCGCGCTCGTTCAGGCGCTCGATGGAGGCGCCCATCTCGATCAGGGTCGTGATGAGGCCGGTGCGCAGGGGGTTCATCATCACCCCCTCGATCACCACGTCCGAGCCCGGGGTGATCAGGGCCGCCACCAGGGGGAAGGCGGCGGAGGAGGGGTCGGTCGGCACCACGATGTCGGTGCCGCGCAGCTCCGGCTGGCCCTGCAGGGTGATGGCGCGGCCGTCGGCGCCGTGGGGGGCGACCTCGACGCTGGCGCCGAAGTGGCGCAGCATCCGCTCCGTATGGTCGCGGGTCGCCTCGCGCTCGATGACGGTGGTTTTTCCGGGAGAGTTAAGGCCGGCGAGCAGGATCGCCGACTTGATCTGGGCGGAGGCGGCAGGTGTCTCGTAGGTGATCGGGATCGTCTCCTTCGGGCCGCGCAGGGTGAGAGGCACCCGTCCGCCCTCGGCCTCGCTGACCACGGTGACGCCCATCTTGACGAGCGGATCGACGATCCGCCGCATGGGGCGCTTGCGCAGGGAGGCGTCGCCGTCGAAGGTCGAGGTGATCGGGTGGCTGCCTGCCACGCCCATCATGAGGCGGGAGCCGGTGCCCGCATTGCCGAAATCGAGAACGTCCTTGGGCTCAGTCAGCCCGCCGATGCCGACGCCGACGATGCGCCAGCGGCCGGGAGCCTCGCGGGTGATGGTGGCGCCGAGCGCCCGGCAGGCCTCGGCCGTGCGCAGCACGTCGTCGCCCTCCAAGAGGCCGTCGACCCGGGTCTCGCCGATGGAGAGCAGTCCGAAAATCATGGAACGGTGCGAAATCGACTTGTCGCCCGGAACGCGGAGGCGCCCCTTCAGGGCTGTTCCAGGCCTGCTGGCGACCGGTGACGGCGTTCCGTGCGCATGCGACATTTTCGGGGGTCCTTGCTCGGGTTCCTTGGCGACTTCTTCCGAAGCCGGGCTCCTAACACGGGCTTTTCCCGCCGTCACGCGCAAGCTGGCGCCGGTGCGGACCTCTCTTGCAATTTCCTATTTGACAAGGCATGCCCTCACGACTAACGGAGCCTTCCCAACCATTCACTTCCAAAGGCAATCACCCCGTGGCCAAACCGGAACTCGGCTTGAAGCGCCAGTGCATGAGCTGCGGCGCAAAATTCTACGATCTCAGCAAGGACCCGGCGGTCTGCCCGAAATGCGGCACCGTCTTCCAGGCCGTGGCAGTGGCCATGAGCCGCGTCGCGGCACCCGTGGTTGCCCGCGCTGCCGCCCCCGCCGATGACGATGAGACCGAGCTCGAAGCGACCGGGCCGGAGATGGTGTCCCTCGACGAGGTCGAGGCAGGCGAGAACGAGAAGGACGTCCCGACCGACGACGATATCGACGTGGGCGACGAAGTCGCCGACGACGACACCTTCCTCGAGGACGAGGAGGAAGGCGACGACGACGTGTCGGACCTGATCGACAGCGATCTGGAAGACGACGAAGAGGCTTGAACCTCGCAAAAGAGGCGACTATAGAGACGCCTCTGCTTCGACAGACAAAGCCGCGGTGCCCCAAACGCCGCGGTTCAAATGGGGCCATAGCTCAGCTGGGAGAGCGCTTGCATGGCATGCAAGAGGTCGGCGGTTCGATCCCGCCTGGCTCCACCAAATCTCAGAAAAACAGCCGCCGTTTCAGGCGGCTTTTTTGTTGCATGAGGCCACCCCGAATGGCGGGGCCTTCGTCTTAAGCGCAGGGGAGCGGCCGATCGTTCGCTCATTTTCTCCTGGAAACGGCGGCGATCTTCATTTTTAGTCGCGGCGCCTTAAGCTAAGGCCAGAGCCTTTTAGCTACCGAAAGCGGGAACGATGACGCGCGTCCAGACGAACGGCCTCCAAGTTGCACCGGTTCTTCACGATTTCATCGAGCGGGAGGCGATCGCCGGGACGGGGCTATCGAGCGCTGCCTTCTGGGAGGGATTGGCCGGGCTCGTGAGGGACTTCGCGCCGCGCGACCGGGAGCTGCTCGCCGTCCGCGACAAGATCCAGGGCCAGATCGACGAGTATCACCGCGGCCTGGCGGGCAAGGCTTTCGACCAGGCCAAGTACGAGCAGTTCCTGCGCGATATCGGCTATGTGCTGCCCGAGCCGGAGGATTTTTCGGTCCAGACGCAGCACGTGGACGACGAGATCGCCCGCATCGCCGGTCCGCAGCTCGTGGTGCCGGTGTCGAATGCCCGCTATGCGCTCAATGCCGCCAATGCCCGCTGGGGCAGCCTCTACGACGCGCTCTACGGCACCGACGCCATCTCCGAGGAGGACGGCGCCGGCCGCTCGGGCGGCTACAACAAGGCGCGCGGAGCCAAGGTGGTGGAGCATGCCCGCGCCGTGCTGGACGAGGCCGCTCCCCTCGCAGGCGGCAGCCATGAGGATGCGGCGTCCTACGCGGTCCAGGGCGGGACGCTCGTCGTCACGCTTCGCGACGGCACCGAGACCGGCCTCAGCGATCCGGCGCGCTTCGTCGGCTATCAGGGCGATGCGGCGAGCCCGTCCTCCGTGCTGCTGCGCCACAACAACCTGCATCTCGACATCAGGATCGACCGCTCGCACCCGATTGGCGCCGAGGATCCGGCCGGCATCGCCGATCTGGTGATGGAATCGGCCGTCTCGACCATCATGGACCTGGAGGACTCGGTCGCGGCGGTGGATGCCGACGACAAGGTTCAGATCTACCGCACCTGGCTCGGGCTGATGCGGGGCGATCTGGCCGAGAGCTTCGAGAAGGGCGGCCGCACGGTCGAGCGCCGCCTCAACCCGGACCGGGTCTACACTATGCCGAACGGCGGCGAGCTGCGCCTGCATGGACGCAGCCTCATGCTGGTCCGCAATGTGGGCCACCACATGTTCACCGATGCGGTGCTCGACGAGGAAGGCCGGGAGATCCCCGAGACCATTCTCGATGCCGCCATCACCTCGCTGATCGCGATCCATGACCTGAAAGGTCAGGGCCCGCTGCGCAACAGCCGCGCCGGCTCGGTCTATATCGTGAAGCCCAAGATGCACGGGCCGGACGAGGTCGCCTTCGCCAACGATCTCTTCGGTGCCGTCGAGGACATGCTGGGGCTTGCCCGCAACACCCTCAAGATGGGCATCATGGACGAGGAGCGGCGCACCTCCGTCAATCTCAAGGCCTGCATCCGGGCGGCGGCCGAGCGCATCGTGTTCATCAACACCGGCTTCCTCGACCGCACCGGCGATGAGATCCATACCTCGATGGAAGCCGGCCCCATGGTCCGCAAGAACGACATGCGGTCGACCGCGTGGATCAAGGCCTACGAGGACAACAACGTGGATGTGGGCCTGCTCTGCGGCCTGCCGGGCAAGGCGCAGATCGGCAAGGGCATGTGGGCGGCGCCCGACAGGATGGCCGACATGCTGGCTCAGAAGGTCGGTCACCCGCAATCCGGCGCCAACACCGCCTGGGTGCCGTCGCCCACCGCTGCGACGCTGCATGCGCTGCATTACCATCAGGTCAACGTGCCGGCCCGGCAGGAGGAGCTGATGAGCCGTGAGCGGGCGAAGCTCTCCGACATCCTGACCATTCCGGTCTCGCAGTCGAACTGGGCGCCGGATGCGGTGCAGCAGGAGCTCGACAACAACTGCCAGGGCATTCTCGGCTATGTGGTGCGCTGGGTCGACCAGGGCGTCGGCTGCTCCAAGGTGCCGGACATCCACGATGTGGGCCTGATGGAGGACCGCGCGACCTTGCGCATCTCGAGCCAGCACCTCGCCAACTGGCTGCGCCACGGCATCGTCTCGGACGATCAGGTGATGCAGACCCTGCGCCGCATGGCGGAGGTGGTAGACCGGCAGAATGCGGGCGATTCGCTTTATCGTCCCATGGCGCCGAAATTCGAAGGCCCGGCCTGGAACGCCGCCTGCGACCTGATCTTCAAGGGGCGCGAGCAGCCCAACGGCTATACCGAGTGGATCCTGCACGCGCGCCGTCGCGAGGCGAAAGCCGCTGGGGCGCCGGACCGTGCCGAGGACAGCGGCGTCAAGACGAAGAAGAAATAGAACGGGTGAGGGCGCCGCGGCAGCGGCGCCTTTTTCATTCGTGCGGCGTGGGAGCGAACGCGTCGACGGTGCCGCCGATCAGGTTGCGGCTCAAGAGATGCTCGGTCGTGAGATTGAAACGGACGGGCGTAAGCTGCGACGGCAGGGCGGCGATCCAGTCCTTCAGTCGCCGCGCCGCCGCGACGGCCTCGTCCCGTTCCACTGCTTTGAAACGCAAGGCCGTACCCGGACGCAGCTGCGCGAAGCGGCCGAGATCGGCGCTGATCACGGTGGCGATCTTCGGGTATCCGCCCGCCGTCTGCCGATCGCGCATGAGCACGATGGGCTGGCCGCTGCCCGGCACCTGGATATGGCCGTCGACGATGCCGTCCGAGACGATGTTGAAGCCCTTCGCATGCTCGAGACGCGGCCCGGTGAGCTGGAATCCCATCCGGTCTGCTAGCGCGCTGACGGTGAAATCATTTTCCAGGAACAAATAAATAGTTTCCGGCGTGAAATAATCGGCCTGCGGACCCATCATCACGCGGATGGCGCCATCCTCCTCCGGCGGCTGCACGGCAAGCTGCATCGGCTCGCGCTCCTCGCCCGAGGCCCGGCAGGGCAGGCGGTCTCCCGCTCTGAGGGCGGCTCCGTCGAGGCCGCCGAGGCGGGAGCGCAGATGAAACGACAGGCTTCCGAGCTGCGGCTCGACGGCAAAGCCGCCGGCGATGGCGAGATAGGCGAAGGTGCCCGTGCGCGGATGGCCGACGTCGAGAACCTGCCCTTCTTTCAGGATCGCGGAGGTCTGGGGCGGGACCGGCGCTCCGTCGATGCTCATGGCGATGCCGGCACCGACGAGGGCGATATGGAGATCGCCGCCTTCGCAGATGAAGGAGCCGCCAAGATTCATGAACTCGATGGCCCCCGTCTCGGGAGCATTGCCCACCAGCACGTTCGCCATCGCCAGCGCCCGGCGGTCCATGGCGCCGGAGGGAGAGACGCCGAAGCCCTGATAGCCGAGGCGGCCGCGATCCTGCAGGGTGGTCATCGGCCCGCAGGATTTCACCAAAAGATCCGTCATGGACGCATCTCCTCGGCGACCGGCTCACCGGCGCGCGCCGCCTTCTCCAGCGCATCCCAGCGCGATGCGTCGACGGGCTCGAAGACGATCTCGTCGCCGGCGGCGAATAGGAAAATCGGATCGCGCTCCGGCGCATAGGGCCTGACAGGCGTCAGGCCGAGGTTGTGCCAGCCGCTCGGCATATCCATTGGCGCGATGCCGGCCTGCTCCCCGCCGATCATGATCGTTCCGGAGGGAATCTTGGCGCGGGGCTGGACCCTTCGGGAGGTGGCGATCCGCTTGTCGAGCCCGCCGAGATAGGTGAAGCCCGGCAGGAAGCCGATCATGTAGATGCGGTAGATAGCCGACGAGTGGATCTCGATCACTTGGGCAGGCGTCATCCCGTGGGTTTCCGCCACGTCCTCGAGGTCGCTCCCGTATTCGCCGCCATAGACCACCGGCACGCGCCAGCGCCGGCCGACGGCCTTGCGCGGCGCCAGATCCTTCGTCTCCTCGTTCACGAGCCGGATCAGGGCCTCGTAATCGGTTTCGACCGGGTCGAACTGAACGGTCAGCGAGCGATAGGTGGGAACCGTCTCGAGCAGGCCGGCCGGTGCGCGGGCCCGAATGATGTCGTCGAGCGCCAGGACCATGCCGTTGATGTCCGGATCGATCCTGTCGCCGAACTCGATGGTCACGGCGCTGTCGCCGCAGGGAAGGATCTTCGGTGTCGGCACGATGAACCTGTTGGCATTCCGGAAACGGCCTCAGACCCTCAAATCTCACATTGTCGGAGATCCGGCAACGGGCCCTCCCGCATCGCGCCATGCATGAAGAGCAGGTGAGGTCGGTCCCTGGCACCCGGCTGCCCCTACTTCTTTTTGATAGACTCACCTTCGCGGCGCCCTTCGTGTTATGGCAGCGTGAGAGGGGGCCTGGGGCCAGGCATCAGGGGATTAGATCATGACTTTGACATCCAAGACGGCCGTCGTGACCGGCTCGACCAGCGGCATCGGCCATGCCATCGCCCTTGCCTTCGCAAAGGAAGGGGCCAACGTCGTCCTCAATGGCTTCGGCGATGCGGGCGAGATCGAGAAGATCCGCGCCGGGATCGAGAGCGAGTTCGGGGTCAAGGCGATCTATTCGCCAGCTGACATGACCAAGCCGCAGGAAATCGAGGAGATGGTGCGTCTCGGCGAAAAGACCTTCGGCAGCGTCGATATCCTCGTCAACAATGCGGGCATCCAGTTCGTCTCGCCGATCGAGGACTTTCCGGTCGAGAAATGGGACCAGATCATCGCCATCAACCTGTCCTCCGCCTTCCATGCGACCCGCGCGGCGGTGGCGGGCATGAAGGCGCGCGGATGGGGCCGCATCATCAACACGGCCTCGGCCCATTCCCTCGTCGCCTCGCCGTTCAAGTCGGCCTATGTGGCCGCCAAGCACGGCATCGCGGGCCTGACCAAGACCGTGGCGCTGGAAGTGGCGACGCACGGCGTCACGGCGAACTGCATCAGCCCCGGCTATGTCTGGACGCCGCTCGTCGAGCGGCAGATTCCCGACACCATGAAGGCGCGCAACATGACCCGTGAGCAGGTGATGCACGACGTGCTCCTTGAGGCGCAGCCCACCAAGCAATTCGTGACCGTCGATCAGGTGGCGGCTCTCGCGGTGTTCCTTTGCTCGGATGCGGCGAGCCAGATCACGGGTGCCAACCTGTCGATGGATGGCGGCTGGACCGCGGAGTAGTTCTTTTTCGAGCGTTATCCCGGACGAAGCGCAGCGAAGATCCAGGATCGCTTACAGAATAGTGCACTGTCATCCCGGGGCCGCGCAGCGGAGCCCGGGATCCATAACCACGACCTTCGCCCGGTTCGGCATTGTCAGCGGTTATGGATTCCCGCCTGCGCGGGAATGACAGTGTTCAGGTTCAAGCGCCACTCTCGTCATCCCGTACGGCGTCAGCCGATCCGGGATGACGAAAAGCGCTACTCCCTCGCAAAAGCGTCCGTCGCCTCGATGAGGTGATGCGTGATGCCGGGCTCGCTGACCGCGTGGCCTGCATCCGGCACCATGATGAACTGCGCCTCGGGCCAGGCCCTGTGCAGATCCCACGCGGATTTCGGCGGAGTGGCGATGTCGTAGCGGCCCTGGATGATCACGCCGGGAATGTTTTTCAGGCGATGGGCGTTGCGGATCAGCTGCCCCTCCTCGAACCAGCCCTCGTTGACGAAATAGTGGTTCTCGATCCGGGCGAACGCGATGGCGTAATGCTCGTCGCCGAACTGGTCGCTGTAGCCCTGGTTGTGGAGGAGCGTGATCGTCTCGCCTTCCCACAGGCTCCAGGCCCGCGCGGCCCTCGCCTGGACGGCAGGATCCGGATCGATCAGGCGCCTGCGATAGGCCGCCATCAGGTCGCCGCGCTCTTCCTCCGGGATCGGGGCGAGGAAGCCCTCCCATTTGTCCGGGAAGATCCAGGAGGCGCCCTCCTGGTAGTACCAGAGCAGCTCCGAGCGACGTAAGGTGAAGATGCCGCGCAGCACGAGCTCGGTGACGCGCTCGGGATGGGTCTGGGCATAGGCCAGCGCCAGGGTCGAGCCCCAGGAGCCGCCGAACACCATCCACTTGTCCACACCGATCATTTCGCGCAGGCGCTCGATATCGGCCACGAGGTGCCAGGTGGTGTTGGCTTCGAGGCTCGCATAGGGCTTCGAGCGGCCGCAGCCGCGCTGATCGAAGAGCAGGATGCGGTACTTGTCCGGATCGAACAGCCGGCGCTGAGCCGGCGCGCAGCCGCCGCCTGGGCCGCCATGAAGGAAAACCACGGGTTTGCCGTTCGGGTTGCCGCACAATTCCCAATAGACGTGGTGTCCGTCGCCGACATCGAGCATGCCGTGATCGTAGGGTTCTATTTCGGGGTAGAAACTGCGCATGAAGAGGCTCGGCTTCAGAAGGGAGCTTATCCATAACCGGGCGGGAAGCCCCTGTCAGCCGCTACGTCATATCCTAAGCCGGCTCCGAATCCTCTGGCGTGTCGTTTCACTGTCATATAGTTTTGCAACTGGGGAACATGGGTAAAAGCCCAGCCACACTGGAGGACTTAAGATGTTGACCAAACGCGCCAGCCTGAAGCTGGCTACGGCCCTCGCCGCTCTCATGATCGTCGGCTCGGCCGAGGCCGCCGAGAAGCTGCGGCTCCTGACCTGGTCCGGCTACGCACCGGCCGATGTCGTCGCCGACTTCACGAAGGAGACCGGCATCGAGGTCGAGGTGACGACGTCGAACAACGAGGAGATGATCTCCAAGCTGCGCGCCACGCAAGGCGCGGGCTTCGATCTCGCTCAGCCGAGCCAGGACCGCATCGCCGGCCCGCAGGCGGAGTTCGGCATCTACAAGCCGCTCGATCTGTCCAAGCTCAAGTCCGACCAGTTCATCGCCTCCATGCTGGAAGCGACCAAGAAGAACACCACCACCGACGGCAAGGTCTATGGCGTTCCGCATATCTGGGGCACGGACGGTCTCGTCGTGAACACCAAGGCTGCGCCGAACGTCGCCGACTACAACGACCTCTGCGGTCCTGCCGTCACCGGCAAGGCCAGCTTCCGCGCCAAGCGTCCGGCGCTGATTGCGTTTGCCTTCGCCAACGGCATGGATCCCTTCGCTGCCTATGGCGATGCGAAGGCCTATGCCGCGCTGATGGACAAGGTCGGCGCCAAGCTCGCCGAGTGCAAGAAGAACGTGAAGTTCTTCTGGGAGGGTTCCGATCAGCTCCTCAACGCCGTGCGTTCCGGCGAGATCGTCGCCGCCATGGCCTGGGATACGGGCGGCTGGAAGCTCAACGCCGAGAACCCGGACATGAAGTTCATCGCGCCCAAGTCCGGCGCGCTGGGCTGGGTCGACACCTTCGCGATTCCCGCCAAGGGCCGCAACGACGACGCCGCCTACAAGTGGATCAACTTCAACATGCGTCCGGAGATCGCGGCAAAAGTTGCCGCAGCCGCCGGCAACTTCACGGCTTCCAACGGCGCCGACAAGCTCATGCAGGGCAAGCTGAAGGACCAGTTCGCCGAGAGCTTCCCGAAGGCCGCCATCGACAACATCAAGTGGTATCCGGCGGTGCCGGCGGGCCTCGAGGAGATCGAGGGCAAGGTTCTCGACCGCCTGAAGGCCGGTTCGTAAAACCTGATTGTGGTGTATCGTCATCCCCCGGCCTGTCCGGGGGATGACTTTTTGTATCGGCAGCTTCTGTTGGCAGCGTCATGGCAAATTCCACCCACCCCGCCACCGATCTCGACATCGTCAACGTCATCAAGCGTTTCGGCAGCCACGCGGCCGTCGACGACGTGACGTTCAGCGTCGCGCCGGGCGAGTTCTTCTCGATCCTCGGGCCCTCCGGCTGCGGCAAGACCACCCTGATGCGCATGATCGCCGGGTTCGAGCATCCGACCTCCGGCGATATCCGCATCCGCGGCCAGTCAATGATCGGCGTTCCGGCGAACAGGCGCCCGGTCAACATGGTGTTCCAGAGCCTTGCGCTCTTTCCCATGATGAGCGTCGGCGAGAACGTGGCCTATGGGCTCACCTGCCGCGGCGTTTCCCGCGCGGAGGCCGAGGAGCGCGCGGGCCGCATGCTGGAGCGCGTCGGCCTGAAAGGTTTTGGCGACCGGCGCGTGACCGCGTTGTCCGGCGGCCAGCGCCAGCGCGTGGCCATCGCCCGCTGCCTCGTGCTCGAGCCCACCCTCGTGCTCCTCGACGAGCCGCTCGGCGCGCTCGATCTCAAGCTGCGCGAGCATATGAAGATCGAGCTCAAGCAGCTGCAGGGCACGTTCAACACCACCTTCGCCTACATCACGCACGACCAGTCCGAGGCCCTTGTGATGTCCGACCGCATCGCCGTGATGAACCAGGGCCGGTTCGAGCAGGTGGGAAGTCCGCGCGAGCTCTATCACAGCCCGGCGACGCCCTTCGTCGCAAGTTTCGTCGGCGAGACCAATCGCTGGCAGGGGCAGGCCGCATCGGCTGCCGATGGAGCCGTCGCCGTGCGCCTTGCCTCGGGAGCGGTTGTGCAGGGGCAGGGGAGCGGTGCCGCGCAGGCGCTCGCCTTCGTGCGTCCCGAGGCCGTGGCGCTGGCGCAGGATCAATCCTCGCTCGCCAGCCTGCCGAACCGTTTCGAAGGCCGCGTCTCCGCCGTGCTGTTCGACGGCGCCGCGTCTAGCCTGCTCATCGACACGGCGGGCTTCGACCAGCCCGTGCGCGCCGTGCTGCCCCAGGCCGGGCCGCTCGCGGGCATCGAGGTCGGCGCGCCGGTCCATGTGGGCTGGACGGCGGATGCGATGAAGGTCTTTGCCGCATGAACGCAAAACCCGCGCTGCGCCTCACGCTTTTCCTGCTGCTCGCTCCCGCGATCCTGTGGCTCGGGCTCCTCATCGTGCTGCCGCATGTGGAGATCCTGATCCTCTCCTTCAGCGAGCGCGTGGCGCCGCGGGTCTATGCCTTCGGTTTCGGCAACTATCTCGAGTTCTTCACCGAGCCGCTCTATTGGCGCACCTTCGCGCGCACGGCCTTCATGTCGATCCTGGTGACGGCGCTCACCCTCGTGCTCGCCTTTCCCATCGCGCTTTACATCGCCCGTGTGGCGCAGGGCCGGCTGAAGGCGATGCTGCTGCTGCTCTGCCTGCTGCCGTTCTGGGTGTCGGAACTGGTTCGCACGCTCGGCTGGATGATCCTTCTGCGCGAGACCGGCGTGATCTCCTATGCCTTGCGCGCGGTGGGGCTTGCGAGCCAGCCGGTCGAGCTTCTCTACAACGATGGCGCGGTGATCCTCGGCCTCGTCTATGGCGGGCTTCTCTTCATGATCGTGCCGCTCGCCAATGCGCTGGAGAGCCTGGAGCCCGCCGTGGTCGAGGCCGGATACGATCTCGGCGGCAGCCGCTGGACCGTTTTGCGCCGCATCGTCATTCCCCATGCCATGCCCGGCATCGTCGCCGGCTCGATCATCGTGTTCATGCTCACGATCGGCAATTTCGCGACGCCGGTGCTGCTCGGGGGCAAGAACGGCTTGTGGTTCACCGAGCAGATCTACGCGCAGTTCATCACGCGCTTCAACTGGCCGCAGGGTGCGGCCTTCGGCATGCTGCTCCTGTTGCTCTCTTCCGCCATCGTGTGGCTGGGCCTGCGCCTCACCGGCCAGAACCTCGGCACCACCTTGAAGCAGGCTTGAGATCGCCATGAACCGACCGTCCTTCACCTGGAAGCTCTACATCGCGGCGTTCTACCTCTTCCTGTTCGCGCCGCTCCTGGTCGTGGCGATCTTCGCCTTCAACGCGAGCCAGTTTCCCTCGCCACCCTGGCGCGGCTTCACGCTCGAATGGTTCACCGGCACCGGCGCCGTCCTCGGCAAGCCTGGCGTGCTGATGGACCCGATCTGGCTGAGCAGCATCGGCAACAGCTTCAAGGTAGCGATCCCCGTGGCGCTGCTCGCCGTGCTCATCGGCACCGTGAATGCCTGGGTGCTGGAGCGGGCGGAGTTTCGCGGCAAGACTCTTCTCGCCATGATGATGCTCTGGCCCCTCGTCATCCCCGGCGTGGTGCTCGGCATCTCGATCCTCGCCTTCTTCTCGCGCGTGGCGAACGGGCTCGAGGACTGGCTTCAGACCGATCTCGACCTCTTGAGGCCCGGCCTGCCGCTCGTGGTGCTCGGGCAGCTCTCCTTCATCCTGACGATTGCGACGCTGATCATCGCCGCGCGCCTGCGCAAGTTCGACCGTTCGCTGGAGGAGGCCGCCTTCGATCTCGGCGCCAGCCGCGCGCGGGTGCTGCGCACGGTGACGTTGCCGTTCCTGCGCCCGGCGCTCATCGGCGCAGGGCTCGTGGCGCTCCTGATGTCGTTCGAGAACTTCAACACGACCCTGATGCTCGTCGGCTCCGAATCGCCCCTTCCGATCGCCATGTACGGCCAGATGCGCGAGGGCGCGTCGCCGGCGATCAATGCGGTGAGCCTGCTGCTGATGCTCGGCGTCGGCGTCATCGCGAGCGTCTTCGCGCTGACGGCGAAGGCGGAGCGGTGAAACCTAAATAGAACCCAGCCCTCATCCTGAGGAGCAGCCGTCAGGCTGCGTCTCGAAGGAGATTCCAGTGTGCGCTGGATCCTCCTTCGAGACGGATTGCTCATGCAATCCTCCTCAGGATGAGGTTTGAGATTGACTTAAACTGGATTTACCGCCCCCAGGTGCGCTCCAGCACGTTCACCCAGTTCTCGTAGCAGAGCTTGCGCAGGGTCGCTTCGTCGTAGCCATGGCGGCGCATGGCGTCGACGAGACGCGGCAGGCCGGTGACGTCGCCGATCTCGGCGGGAATCGTCGCGCCGTCGAAATCGGAGCCGAGGCCGACGCCGTCGATGCCCACATGCTCGATCAGGTGATCCATGTGGCGGATCATCTCCTCCAGCGGCGTGTCGTCGTTGCGCTGGCCGTCGGGGCGGATGAAGGAGGTGGCGAAGTTCACGCCCACCATGCCGCGGCTCTCGCGGATCGCGGCAAGCTGCCTGTCCGTGAGGTTGCGCGAATGCCGGCAGATCTCCCACGCATTGGAATGGGTCGCGACGAGCGGCGCATCGGAGAGGCGTGCCACCTCCCAAAAACCCTTCTCGTTCAGATGCGAGAGGTCGAGCATGATCTTGAGGCGGTTGCAGGCGCGCACCAGCTCGAAGCCGCGGTCGGTGAGGCCGGGGCCTGTGTCCGGCGTCGCGGGATAGCGGAACGGCACGCCGTGGCCGAAGGTGTTGGGGCGGCTCCAGACCGGGCCGATGGAGCGTAAGCCCGCCTCGTAGAGCACGTCGAGCATGTAAAGGTCCGGATCGATGCCCTCGGCGCCCTCGATATGCAGGATGGCGGCGAGCTTGCCCGTGTCGATGCAGTGGCGGATGTCGGCCGCATTGCGGCAGATCTTCACCTCGCCCTTCGAGGCCCGCTCGATGCGCATGAGGAGTGCTGCCATATGCAGCGTGACCTGCTGGCTCGAGGCCAGCGGCAGGGCTGAGGGCAGGGGCACGTCGTATTGCGTATGCGTCATGAGCGTGTCGATATCGACGCCCGCGCTCTCTGACGGCACATAGACCGCGAAGAAGCCTCCGACGAAGCCGCCCTGCTTCATGCGCGGCCAGTCGAGGTGCCCGATATTGTCGCCCTCCAGGAAGGCCTGCTCCGGCGGGATCTTGCCGCGCATCAGGCGCAGCAGGACATCGTTGTGACCATCGAAAACGGGCATAAGCGAAGAATGGGGCATCGGTTCACATCAAGCGGTTAGAAGTAAAATAAGGTGTTCAACCGGCCAGCGCCGCATCCGGCTGCCTGGCGGCACGGGAGTAGCCCTGGCTCGCCTGGATCAGCGACTGGGTATACTCGTTCGACGCCGCGCCCGAGCGCAAGGCCTCGGCGGTGGTTTCCTCGACCGCCTCGCCATGGCGCATGACGAGCAGCCGCTCGCACAGATGGGCGACGACGGCGAGGTCGTGGCTGACGAGGATATAGGTCAGCCCGAGATTGCGGCGCAGATCGTCGAGCAGGTTCAGGATCTCCGCCTGAACGGAGGCGTCGAGCGCGGAGGTCGGCTCGTCGAGCAGCAGCACCTTCGGGCGCAGGATGAGCGCGCGGGCGATGGCGATGCGCTGGCGCTGGCCGCCGGACAATTGGTGCGGGTAGCGGAAGCGGAAGGAGGGGCCGAGACCCACCTCGCGCAAAGCCTGCAGGATGCGCGCCTCCGCATTATTCTTCTCGCCATGGATCGCGAGCGGCTCGGAGAGCGTGCGGTCGACCGTGTGTCGCGGATGGAGCGAGGCGTAGGGGTCCTGGAAGACCATCTGCACGGTGCGGTAGAAGGCCTTCGTCCGCGGCGTGGTGACTTCCTTCCCGTCGACGAGGACGCGCCCGCCGCTGACCGGTGCCAGGCCGCAGAAGGCGCGCAAAACCGTCGACTTGCCGGAGCCGGATTCGCCGACGAGCCCATAGGCAGCGCCCGGCTCCACATGGAAGCTCACGTCCTTGACCGCATCGACCCTGAGGCGGCCCGTGCCGTAGACGACTTGAAGTTTCTGGATATCGAGCATCGTTACAGCGCCCAAGTCACAATGCCCATGCGGGGTCGCGGTTCAGGGTGGGGAGCGGGCGAACGTCGTCCACCAGCGTCGGCAGGCAGCGCATTAGGCCCTGCGTATAGGGATGCTGCGCGTCCCGCAGGTTCTTGGCCTCGAGCTCCTCGACCACGTGGCCCGCATACATCACCAGCACACGGTCGCAGAAGGACGAGACGAGCTTGAGATCGTGCGAGATGAAGATCAGACCCATGCCGCGCTCGGTGACGAGCTCGTCGAGAATGCGCAGCACCTCCATCGAGACCGTCACGTCGAGCGCCGAGGTCGGCTCGTCGGCGATGAGCAGGTCGGGATCCGTCACCAGCATCATGGCGATCATGGCGCGCTGGCCCATGCCGCCCGACACCTCGTGCGGATAGAGCGCGAAGACGCGCTGCGGATCGCGCATCTTCACGGCCTCCAGCATCGCGAGCGCCTTGTCGCGAGCCTCGCTGCGGCTGGCCTTGGCATGGGCCTGATAGGCCTCGATGATCTGCTCGCCGATGGTCATGACCGGGTTCAGCGAATATTTCGGGTCCTGCATCACCATGCTGATGCGCCCGCCGCGCAAGGTGCGTAACGTCCGGTTCGAGGCGGTGAGCAGGTCGATCCCGTCGAAGGCGAGGCGCTTGGCCGTCACCTCGCCGGGGGGAGGGGTGAGGCCGAGAATGGCGCGGCCCGTCTGCGACTTGCCGGAGCCCGACTCACCCACGATGCCGAGGCGCTCGCGGCCGAGCTGGAAGGACACGCCGCGCACGGCTTCCACGATGCCCGTGCGCAGGTGGAAGCGGACGCGCAGGTCTTCGACGTCGAGAAGCGGCTTCATCATTTGGCAGCCTTCGGATCGAGAACGTCGCGCAGGCCGTCGCCGAGCAGGTTGAAGCCGAGGCTCACCACGAAGATGGCCAGGCCCGGCATGGCGGCGACCCACCATTGGTCGATGAGATAGTTGCGGCCGGTGGCGACCATGGCGCCCCATTCCGGCATCGGCGGCTGTGCGCCGAGACCGAGGAAGCCGAGGCCCGCCGCGGTGAGGATGATGCCGGCCATGTCGAGCGTCACGCGCACGATGAGGGATGAGAGGCAGAGCGGCACCACGTGGCCGAGGATGATGCGCGGCGTCGATGCGCCCTGCAGCTTCACGGCCGCGATGAAATCGCTGTTGCGGATCATCAGCGTCTCGGCGCGGGCGATGCGGGCATAAGGCGGCCAGGAGGTGATCGCGATGGCGATGATGGCATTCTCGATGCCGGGGCCTAAAGCCGCCACGAAGGCCAGCGCCAGGACGAGGCGGGGGAAGGCGAGAAAGATGTCGGTGATCCGCATTAGCACGGTATCGACCCAGCCGCCGAGATAGCCGGAGACGGTGCCGACCAGGAGACCGATGGGCGTTGCGATCAGCGCCACCAGCACCACGACGAAGAGCGTGATCCGCGAGCCGTAGACCACGCGGGAGAAGATGTCCCGCGCCTGGTCGTCCGTGCCGAACCAGAAGGTCTCGCTCGGCGGCAGGAGGCGCTGCGTGCGCAGGTCTCCGCCGACGACAGGCGAATAGGGCGCGATGAAATCGGCAAACACCGCCAGCAGGATCAGCAGGATGACGATGCCGAGGCCGACGACCGCGAGCGGATTGCGGGAGAAGGCGCGCCAGCCGAGATAGAAGCGGCCGAGCCGCGCCTGCCAGCGGGAATGCGGCTCTGCGGAGAGCAGCCAGGCCCGAAGGCCTGCGGGTTGTTCAGCAAGAGGGCTGCCGGCCATCAGCGGGTCCTCGGATCGAGCAGACGATAGAGCAGGTCGGAGACGAGGTTGAGCAGCACGAAGACGGTCCCGATCACGAGGGTCCCGCCGAGCACCGCGTTCATGTCCGCGTTCTGCAGGGAATTGGTGATGTACTGACCGAGCCCCGGCCATGCAAACACCGTCTCGGTGAGCACGGAGCCTTCGAGCAGGTTGGCATAGGAAAGGGCGATCACCGTCACGAGAGGAACGGCCGCATTGCGCAGGGCATGGCGCCAGATCACGCGCATCTCGGACAGGCCCTTCACCCGCGCCGCGATCACGTATTCCTGCGCCAGCTCGTTGAGCATGAAGGAGCGCGTCATGCGGCTGATATAGGCGAGCGAGAAATATCCGAGCAGGCAGGCCGGCAGGAGGACATGCGAAACCGCGTCCCAGAACGCGTCCCACTGGCCCTGCATGGCGGTGTCGAGCAGCACGATGCCGGTGACCGGCGTGTAGAGATAGGAATAGGTCACGTCGAGGCGCCCGGGACCCGCCACCCAGCCGAGCTTGGCGTAGAACAGCAGGAGGCCCATCAGGCCGAGCCAGAAGATCGGCACCGAATAGCCCACGAGGCCGAGCACGCGCACGAACTGGTCGATCAGGGTGCCGCGCTTCACCGCGGCGAGAACGCCGAGCGGGATGCCGACGAGCACGCCGATCAGGGTGCCGAGGGTGGCAAGCTCCAGCGTCGCCGGGAAGACGTTGACGATGTCGGTCATCACCGGATTGGTGGTGAGCACCGAATTGCCGAAATCGCCGGTGGCGGCCTTCTTCACGTAGATGACGAACTGCTCGATCAGCGGCCGGTCGAGGCCGAGCTCGGTGCGGACGCGCTCGTAGACATGGGCCGGCGCCCGGTCGCCGACGACGGCGATGACGGGGTCAATGGGAACGACGCGGCCGATGAAGAAGGTGACGGCGACAAGGCCGAGGAGGGTCGTCGCCAGTACGATGACGAACTGGGCGACTTTCTTAAGGAAGGAGCGGAGGGCACTGCCGTGCCCTCCGCCCCCGTTCATGACTGCTGAAACCATCGAGATGTCAGTTCTTCTTGGCCTGTGACACGTCGTTGTCGCTGAAGGACGGGCCGAGAACGAAGTCGCTCACGTTCTTGCGCACGGCAGCGACTTCCGTCTGCTGCAGGAAGATCACGAACGGGCCGTCGTCGAGAACCGACTTCTGCAGTTCCTTGTACATGGCTGCGCGCTTCTCGGCGTCACGCTCCATCACGGCGGCGCGGGTCTTGGCCGTCAGCGGGCCCGGATCCCAGGCATTGCGCCATGCGAGGGGCTTTGCCTTCGCATTGTCCGAGTTGTCGTCGTTGGCCGCGAAGGTGTCGGCGTTGGAGTTCGGGTCCTGGTAGTCCGAGCCCCAGTTGCCGATATAGATGTCGTGCTGGCGGGCGCGGTACTTGGTGAGCGCCTGCTTGGAATCCATCGGCAGGATCTCGAGCTTGATGCCGGCCTGCGCGAAGGTCTGCTGCATCGCCTGCGCGATGCCGGTGATCTCGGCGGTGGAGCGGGTGTCCATGGTCACCGAGAAGCCGTCCTTCAGGCCGGCCTTGGCCAGAAGCTCCTTCGCCTTGGCGACGTCGAGCTTGTAGGGGGTCGTGGTCTCGGCGCCGAGGAAGCCCTTGGGCAGGAAGTTCTGGTGAACGTCGCCCTTGCTCTTCATGATCGTGTCGGCGATCGCCGAATAGTCGACGAGATACTTCAGGGCCTGACGAACCTCGGGCTTGGCCAGGTTCGGGTTCTTCTGGTTCAGGCCGAGATAATAGACCGTGCCCTTGGGGCCGCTCTGGATCTTGACGTCCGCGTTCTTGGACACCGCGGCGATCTCTTCCGGATTCAGGTTGCGGGCCACGTCGATGTCGCCCTTCTCGAGCAGAAGGCGCTGGCTCGCGGTTTCCTTGATGTGGCGGAAGATCACGCGGGCGAGAGGGGTCTTCTTCTCGTAGTTCGGGTTGCGCTCGAGGACGAGGACCTCATTGGCCTTCCAGTCGCGCATGACGTAGGGGCCGGAGCCGGCATACTTGGTCTTGAGCCAGTTATAGCCGAAGTCGCCGTCCTTCTCGTTCTGAACCAGAAGCTTCTTGTCGACGATCGAAGCGACCGAGTTGCCGAGGCAGTAGAGAACCAGGGTCGGCGCGTAGGCCTTGTCGACCTCGAAGGTCATCTCGAGCGGGCCGGTCTGCTTGACCTTGTCCTTCACGTTGTCCTTCGTCAGGCCGAACTGGCCCAGGATGAAGGCCGGGGACTTGTCGAGCGCCACGGCGCGGTGGAGCGAATACACCACGTCTTCGGCCGTGATCGGATTGCCCGAGGCGAACTTGCGGTTGGGCTTGATCTTGAACGTATAGGTCTTGCCGTCGGGCGAGACGGTCCAGGACTCGGCCACCTGTCCGGAGATCTTGGACACGTCCTTGATGTCGTAGGAGATCAGGCGCTCATAGGTGTTGCCGATGATCTCGGACGCGCTGAACTCGAACACCTCGGCCGGGTCGAGGGAGATGATGTCGTCGCTCTGCCAGGCCTGGACGAGGGTGTCCGCCGGCGTTGCCGCCATCACGGCGGAGAAAGAGGTCGCCATGGTGGCAACCATGGCTGCGGATAGGAGAAATTTTGGAAGTCGCGTCATGGCCATTCCCTTACAGCGCTCAAAGCGCTTTTTGTTGCGCCAACATGAATGCAAATCACACAAAAGCTGTCGAGTCCAGCAAGTGGTTTTAAACTGGCAAACAATGCGCAGGCTGCCCAAAGGGAGGGCATGGGCGGCGATCCGGATTGGCCTTGGACGGAAAACTGTGGCAAAGGCTCGGCGACCCTCTCGAACGGATGAAGCACAGTGTCGGAAGAAGCCAAGAAACCGGGTGCCAACACCATGTGGGGCGGACGGTTCTCGTCCTCGCCCAGCGCGCCCATGGAAGCCATCAACGCCTCCATCGACTTCGACAAGCGGCTGGCCTCCCAGGACATCCAGGGCTCCATCGCCCACAGCACCATGCTGGCCAAGCAGGGGATCATCGCCGAGAGCGATCGGGACGCCATCCACCAGGGCCTCCAGCGGGTGCTCGGCGAGATCGAGTCCGGCTCGTTCACCTTCTCGAAGGCGCTCGAAGACATCCACATGAACGTGGAGAGCAGGCTACGCGAGATCGCCGGCGATCCGGCGGCGCGCCTCCACACCGCCCGCAGCCGCAACGACCAGGTCGCCACCGATGCCCGCCTCTGGGTGCGCGAGGCCCATGACCGGACCGACGAGCAGCTCACGAACCTGATCAAGGCGCTGCTCGACAAGGCGGAGGCTCATGCCGCCACCGTCATGCCGGGCTTCACCCATCTCCAGAGCGCCCAGCCGGTGACCTTCGGGCACCACCTCATGGCCTATGTGGAGATGTTCGGCCGCGACCGCAGCCGCTTCCGCGATTCCCGCAAGCGCCTCAACGAATGCCCGCTGGGCGCCGGCGCGCTCGCCGGCACGTCTTTCCCCATCGATCGGCACATGACCGCCAAGGCGATGGGCTTCGACGGCCCGACCCGGAATTCGCTCGATACCGTCTCCGACCGGGACAGCCTGCTCGAGTTCATGGCAGCGGCTTCCATCTGCGCCGTGCATCTGTCACGTCTTGCGGAAGAAATTATCATCTGGATGTCAGCCCCCTTCGGCTTCGTCCGCCTGCCCGACCGCTGGACCACCGGCTCCAGCATGATGCCGCAGAAGCGCAACCCGGACGCCGCCGAGCTGGTGCGCGGCAAGACCGGCCGCGTGATCGGCTCGCTGGTCTCGCTGCTCACCGTCATGAAGGGCCTGCCGCTCGCGTATTCCAAGGACATGCAGGAGGACAAGGAGCAGCTCTTCGACGCCGCCGACACCATCGAGATCGTGCTCGCCGCGACGACCGGCATGATCAAGGACCTGGAGCCCGTGCCGGAGCGCATGGCGGCGGTGGCCGGGGCCGGCTTCTCGACGGCGACCGATCTCGCCGACTGGCTCGTGCGCAGCCTCAACATCCCCTTCCGCGATGCCCACCACATCACCGGGCGCATCGTCTCGGAGGCCGAGAAGCGTGGCTGCAGCCTGGAGGAGCTGCCGCTCGAGGCCATGCAAGCGGTCGAACCGAAGATCCACCAGGGCATCTACGACGTGCTGGGGGTCGAGAATTCCGTCCGCTCCCGGACGAGCTTCGGCGGCACCTCGCCTGTGCGCGTGGCCGAGCAGGTCGCCTGGTGGCGGGAGCGCGTCTGACCCGCCTCCGCGCCGGAATTCACCGTAAAACGGCCCCTGCCCGGGCCTCCCGGCAGAGGGTCTTGATGGGGCAGGACACCATAACCATATTGCTGACAACGGCTCCTGTCCGGAGCCATCCGGGTGCCGCGGATGCGGGCCCGGGATCACCGAAGTGCCTCTAACCTTGGGCTTCGAACATGTCGCGTCAGTCGCCCTTCGGGCACCCGTTTCTGTTAGGCTTCGATGAGATCGAGCAGGCGCTCGACCGAGTCTCCAAAGCCGCAGGGGACGGTTATCCGCCCTACAATATCGAGCGCCTGGCCCGCACCGAGAACGCCCCGGAACGCCTCCGCATCACCCTGGCCGTTGCCGGATTCACCCGGGACCAGCTCGAGGTGACCCTGGAGGAGAGCCAGCTCGTCATCCGGGGACGCCAGTCCGATGACAAGACAAGGCACTTCCTTCATCGCGGCATCGCCGCCCGTCAGTTCCAGCGCACCTTCCTCCTTGTCGACGGCATGGAGGTGATGGGCGCGGACCTGTCCAACGGTCTTCTGTCGATCGATCTCGTCCGGCCCGAGCCGGAGCGGATCGTCCGCAAAATCGACATAAGCGCCCCGGACAAGGTGTGACGGCATCCGCTCGATAAGGAGAAGTCTATGAACTTCGATATCAAAAACTACGCTGAGCCGGTCGTCGATGTGACCGAGCTGGCGAGTCTGGGCCTGGGCGAGATGGCCTATGTGAAGCCGATGGAGGCCGACGAGGTCGCCCGGCTGTTCCCGCAGGCGCCGAAGCTTCAGCCGGGCATGCAGCTCTTCGCGCTCGTATCCGCCAGCGGCGAGCCCATCCTGCTGACCGACAACCGCGACGCCGCGGTCGCCAATGCCTGGGCGCATGACCTGACCACGGTGAGCTTGCATTAGGCTGACCACCTCTCCTCTAGGCAACTGCCGCCACCGCCGCGATCAGGCGTTCGATGTCCTCCGGCCGTGAGAGGCGGTGATCGCCGTCCTTGATCAGGGTGAGCGAGACGCTGTCTCCCGGCAGGTGCTCCACAAGCTGCAGCGCATGGCTCCAGGGCACGTCGGGATCCTCCATGCCCTGCAGGATGTGAACTGGGCAGCCGGTCTTGATAGGCTGCCCGAGGAGCAGGTGGCGCCTTCCATCCTCGATCAGCTTCCAGGTGATCGGGTAGGGATCGTCCGAATAGGCCGAGGGGCGGTGATAGACCCCGGTCACCTGCACGCTGCGCCGCAGCTCCTCGGGGAAGCGCTCCCACATCAGCCGCTCGGTCATGTCCACGGCCGGGGCGATGAGGACGATCCCGGCCGGCGCGATGTCGGGCCGCGTCTCCATGAGATGCCGGGCCGCGAGAAGGCTGACCCAGCCGCCCATGGACGAACCGACGAAGATGGGACGCTCCTTCACAAACCGCTCGATCACGGTCAGCGCATCTTCGAGCCAGCGGGAAATCGTCCCGTCCTCGAAGGCGCCGCCCGACTCGCCGTGGCCGCTGTAGTCGAAGCGGAGGAAGGCGCGGCCGTTCGCTTCCGCCCACTCGTCGATGGCGGTGGCCTTGGTCGCCCGCATGTCGGACTTGAAGCCGCCGAGCCAGACGACCGGCGGGCCTTTGCCCTCCCTGGACAGCACGGCGATGGGGCGGGCATCCTGGCCGACCGTGACGCTTTGCGGCATGGTTAACTCATCCTCAACTGCTTTGAAGCAAGCGTTCTAGACGATTCTTTTGGACGATTCTTTTGAGAAGGCTCTGACTTCTGTGAGTTTTTCATCGCGACCTGGCGGAGGGACGGCTTTTCCGTCGTCTCATGTCCACCCGCTGGCGGGCCGGACGGTTCTTCAGATCGTCCCCGAACTCGAGGCGGGCGGGGCGGAGCGCACCACCGTCGACATCGCCGAGGGCCTGGTCCATGCCGGCGCCCGGGCGCTGGTCGCGACCGAGGGCGGGCGTCTCGTCGGTGAGCTCCAGACCAAGGGCGGCATCTGGATTCCCTTTCCGGCGGCGACCAAGAACCCGTTCTCCATGCTGCTCAACGTGCGCAAGCTCGCACGCATCTGCTACAACGAGCGGGTGTCTCTCGTGCATGCGCGCTCGCGGGCGCCGGCCTGGGTGGGGCTGGGGGCTTCCCGCTCCCTCAACATTCCTTTCGTCACCACCTATCACGGCAGCTATTCCGGCCGCTCCTCGGTCAAGGTGCTCTACAACTCGGTGATGGCGAGGGGCGACGCGGTCATCGCCAATTCCGAGTACACGGGCGAATTGATCCGGTCGGTCTATCCTCAATCCGGCGAGCGGATCCGCGTGATCCATCGCGGTACGGACTTTGCCGTCTTCTCTCCCGGTGCGGTCGCCCCGGAGCGGATCGAGGCCCTGCGCAAGGCCTGGGATGTGGCGCCGCACGAACGCGTGGTGCTGCTCGCCGCCCGCCTGACCGGCTGGAAAGGCCAGAAAGTGCTGATCGAAGCGGCGGCCAAGCTGCGCGATGCGGGCCTCGCCGACGTCGCCTATATCCTGGCCGGCGACCCCCAGGGGCGGGATTCCTACGTGAAGGATCTCGACAGCCTGATCGAGGCGAGGAAGCTCAAGGGAATCGTGCGCCGGGTCGGCCATTGCACCGACATGCCGGCGGCCTTCCTGGCGGCCTCCGTCGTCACCGTGCCTTCGACCGAGCCCGAGGCCTTCGGCCGTTCGGCGGTGGAGGCCCAGGCCATGGGAACCCCGGTCGTCGTCTCCGATCTCGGCGCAGTGCCGGAGACCGTTCTCTCCCCGCCGGCCGTGCTGCCGCACGAACGGACGGGCTGGCGCATCCCGGCCGGCGACGCCGATGCGCTCGCCGAGGCGCTTGGCGCAGCATTGAACCTGGGCGCGAGTGCAAGAATCGCCTTGGGCGCTCGGGCGAGGGCGCATGTGGAGCGTCATTTCTCGCTCGATCGCATGGTTTCGAGCACCCTCGACGTGTATTCGGCCCTTCTCGAGGGCCGTTTTACCCATAGAACAAGTTGACTTCCCGCGCTTTTGCGCGAAATGTCGATTCATTCGTGGCAAGGCTGAGCCTACCTAGCAGGGATCCCCTGGGGATCTCCAATCCTCGGCCTAGCCCTTAACAGGAGATACGAGCCATTCGCAGACCAATGAGAGCCATGCCGGTGCCGCAGAAGGACGGACCGCGCGCCAACCGAGACATTCGCGGTGTTCGCGAAGTGCAGCTGATCGACGATGCAGGGCAGAACCGGGGCGTGATGCCCTTCTTCGATGCCCTCAAGGTTGCCGAAGATGCGGGCCTCGATCTCGTGGAGATCTCGCCGAACGCCACCCCTCCCGTCTGTAAGATCCTCGACTACGGCAAATTCCGCTTTCTCGAGCAGAAGAAGGCCGCCGAGGCGCGCAAGAAGCAGAAGACGGTCGAGGTCAAGGAAATCAAGCTGCGTCCCGGCATCGATGACC
Source organism: Microvirga ossetica (assembly GCF_002741015.1). Classification (NCBI taxonomy): domain Bacteria; kingdom Pseudomonadati; phylum Pseudomonadota; class Alphaproteobacteria; order Hyphomicrobiales; family Methylobacteriaceae; genus Microvirga; species Microvirga ossetica. The sequence goes on from NZ_CP016616.1 coordinate 3,696,664, forward strand.
ACGATTACGAGGTCAAGATGAAGGCGATGAAGGGTTTCTTCGAGGAAGGCAACAAGGTGAAGATCACCCTGCGCTTCCGTGGCCGCGAAATGGCGCACCAGTCCCTGGGCCTGAAGGTTTTGGACCGGGTCAAGGCCGATGTGGGCGATCTCGCCAAGGTCGAGATGGAGCCGAACTTCGAAGGCCGCCAGGTCGTCATGGTCCTGGCGCCGCGTTAAGCGGTTCCGCCGACAGTGAAATTCATGGCCGCTGGGAGACCGGCGGCCATTGCTTTTTGGGCGACCTTCTGTCATAAGCCGCCCTTCATTGAACCGCCCGGCTGTTAGGGCTGCCGTGGCGGTTCGTTTTGCTCAATGCAGCAATGAAAAGGCCAAGGTGCGGCTCACGCCGCTCCCCAGGCCTGACCACAGGAGAGCCAAATGCCCAAGCTGAAGACGAAGTCTGGCGCGAAAAAGCGCTTCAAGATCACTGGCACCGGCAAGGTCGTTTACGCCCAGGCCGGCAAGCGCCACGGGATGATCAAGCGGACCAACAAGCAGATCCGCAATCTGCGCGGCACGACGACCCTGTTCGAGGGCGATGCGTACAACGTGAAGAAGTACTTCCTGCCCAACGGCTAAGGCGGTCTTCCCCAAATCCCGGATTTTGAAGGAGTTTTTTAAATGGCCCGCGTCAAACGGGGCGTTACCGCCCATGCCAAGCACAAGAAGGTTCTGAAGGCCGCCAAAGGTTTCTACGGCCGCCGCAAGAGCACCATCCGCATCGCCAAGCAGGCGGTCGAGAAGAGCATGCAATATGCTTATCGCGACCGTAAGAACAAGAAGCGCACCTTCCGCGCTCTCTGGATCCAGCGCCTCAACGCCGCTGTCCGCGAGCACGGCCTGACCTATTCGCGATTTATCGACGGTCTCGGCAAGGCTGGGGTCGAGGTCGATCGCAAGGTCCTGTCCGAGATGGCCATCCACGAGCCGGCGGCCTTCGCCGCCTATGTGGAGCGCGCCAAGGCGTCCCTGCCGCAGCAGGCCGCTTGATCGGATAGACCAGCTTCGGTGCGGCTGTGTTTCAGCCGCACCGCCTTACTCCCCCTTCTCCGAGACCATCCGCGTTGACGGCTGAAATAAGCTGTCGGCTGCTCCCTCGCGGCTCGGAAGACTTGACGGTTCCCGCGCCGCGCTTCACTCAAAGCGCTTGCATCTGGCAAGGGACCGATGACCGATCTCAATCAACTCGAACGTGACCTGCTCACCCAGGTCGATGCCGCCGGCGACGAAGCGGCCCTGGAATCCGTGCGCGTCTCGGCGCTCGGCAAGAAGGGCTCCGTCTCCGACCTCCTGAAGACCCTCGGCGCGATGACGCCGGAGGAGCGGAAAGAGCGCGGCCCGCTCATCAACGGCCTGCGCGACAAGGTGCAGGGCGCGATCGCGGCCAAGAAGGACACGCTCGCGGAAGCAGCCCTCGAAGCGAGGCTCGCAGCCGAGCGCATCGACGTGACGCTGCCTGTGCCCGAGGCGCCCGAGGCCCGCGGCCGGCTCCACCCGATCAGCCAGGTGATCGAGGAGCTGACGGCGATCTTCGCCGATATGGGCTTCTCCGTGGCCGAGGGGCCGGACATCGAGACCGACTACCTCAATTTCACGGCGCTCAACTTCCCCGAGGGCCATCCGGCCCGCGAGATGCACGACACCTTCTTCCTCGCCCCCGACGAAAAGGGCGAGCGCAAGGTGCTGCGCACGCACACCTCGCCGGTCCAGATCCGCACGATGACGTCCAAGGCGCCGCCGATCCGGGTGATCATCCCGGGCCGCACCTACCGGCACGACTCGGACCAGACCCACACGCCGATGTTCCACCAGGTCGAAGGCCTCGTCATCGACAAGCAGGCCAACATCGCGCACATGAAGTGGGTGCTGGAGGAGTTCTGCAAGGCCTTCTTCGAGGTCGAGCAGGTGAAGATGCGCTTCCGCCCGTCCTTCTTCCCCTTCACGGAACCCTCCGCCGAGGTCGACATCCAGTGCTCGCGCAAGGGCGGCGAGATCCGTTTCGGCGAGGGCACCGACTGGCTCGAGATCCTGGGCTGCGGCATGGTCCACCCGAACGTGCTGCGCAATTGCGGGCTCGACCCGGACGAATACCAGGGCTTTGCCTGGGGCATGGGGATCGACCGCATCGCCATGCTCAAATACGGCATGCCGGATCTGCGCCCCTTCTTCGAGGCCGATGTCCGCTGGCTGAACCATTACGGCTTCCGCCCGCTCGACATCCCGAGCCTTGTGAGCGGGTTGACGTCCTAAGTGTCATCCCGGCCGAAGCATCGCGAAGAGCCGGGATCGCAAGACAAGTGAAGCACCCCATTCGGATCACGATCCCGGATCTGGCCTTGCCAGTCCGGGATGACACTCAAGGAACAGTGTCATGAAATTCACCCTCTCCTGGCTCAAGGATCACCTCGACACCTCGGCCTCCCTCGACGAGATCGTCGAGACGCTCACCCGGATCGGCCTCGAGGTCGAAGGGGTCGAGGACAAGACGAAGACCTTTGCGCCTTATACGGTCGCCTATGTGATCTCGGCCGAGCAGCACCCCAATGCCGATCGCCTGCGCGTGTGCATGGTCGATACCGGCAGCGGCACGCCGATCCAGGTGGTCTGCGGCGCCCCGAATGCCCGCACCGGCATGAAGAGCGTGTTCGCTCCCCCGGGCACCTATATTCCGGGCAAGAACATCACGCTCGGCATCGGCACCATCCGCGGCGTCGAGAGCGCGGGCATGCTGTGCTCGGGTTCTGAACTTGAGATCTCCGACGATCATGACGGCATCATCGATCTCCCGGCCGATGCGCCGGTCGGCCAGCCCTACGCGACTTATGCCGGCCTCGACGATCCGGTGATCGAGATCAACCTCACGCCGAACCGTCCCGACTGCACCTCGATCCACGGCATCGCCCGCGATCTGGCTGCGGCCGGCCTCGGCACGCTCAAGGGCGACGAGGTGCCCGCGGTTGCGGCGAACGGCGCGTGCCCGGTTTCGGTGACGATCGAGGACGGGAAGCTGTGCCCCGCCTTCGCGCTGCGTCTCGTGCGCGGCGTGAAGAACGGTCCTTCGCCGGAATGGATGCAGCGCCGCCTGCTCGGCATCGGCCTTCGCCCCATCAACGCGCTCGTCGACATCACCAACTACATGACCTTCGACCGCGGCCGTCCGCTCCACGTCTTCGATGCGAAGAAGGTGAAGGGCAACCTCACCGTGCGCCGGGCGAAGGAGGGCGAGGAGGTGCTGGCGCTCGACACCCGCACCTACAAGCTCGATCCGAGCATCGTGGTGATCGCGGATGAGAGCGGCGTCGAATCCATCGGCGGCATCATGGGCGGCGAGCATTCGGGCTGCGACGAGACCACGACCGACGTGCTGATCGAATCGGCGCTCTGGGATCCGCTGAACATCGCGCAGACCGGCCGCAAGCTCGGCATCATCACCGACGCGCGCTACCGTTTCGAGCGCGGCGTCGATCCGGCCTTCACGTTGCCTGGTCTCGACATGGCCACCAAGCTGGTGATCGACCTGTGCGGCGGCGAAGCGAGCGAAGCCACGCTCGCGGGACAGATCCCGCAGGAAACGCTCGTCGTCGACTTCCCCTGGAGCGAGGTTCCTCGCCTGTCGGGTCTCGACGTATCGCCTGCGGAATCCGAAGGGATCCTGAAGAAGCTCGGCTTCCAGATTCAGGGCTCGGGCGAGCGCGTGAGCGTGACAGTGCCGTCCTGGCGTCCGGATATCGAGGGCAAGGCGGATCTCGTCGAGGAGGTGATCCGCATCGCCGGCGTCGACCGTATCCTGCCCAAGCCTCTGCCGCGCCTCGAAGACGCGGTGGCAAAGCCCATCCTCACCCTGATCCAGAAGCGCACCCGCCTGGCGCGCCGCTCGCTCGCCGTGCGCGGGCTGGTGGAGGCCGTCACCTGGTCCTTCATCTCGAAGGAGGAGGCGGAGCTGTTCGGCGGCGGCGATGGCCGCCTGGCGCTCGCCAACCCGATTGCGTCCGAGCTCTCGGACATGCGCCCGAGCCTGCTGCCGGGACTGCTGAAGGCGGCCCAGCGCAATGCGGATCGTGGGCTCGGCGACGTCGCCCTCTTCGAGGTTGGCCAGACCTTCGCCTCGGACGAGCCGGAAGGCCAGTCGATCAAGGCTGCCGCCGTCCGTCGCGGCACGGCACGGACCGAGGGCGTCGGCCGTCACTGGAACGGCGGGGCCAAGAGCGTCGATGCCTTCGATGCCAAGACCGACGTGGTGGCGTTGCTGGCGGCGCTCGGCATTCCCGCCGGCGGTCTCCAGATCGTGGCCGGCGGACCGGCCTGGTTCCATCCCGGCCGCTCGGGCACGCTGCAGTTCGGTCCGAAGAACGTGGTCGGCGCTTTCGGCGAGGTTCATCCGAAGGTGCTCAAAGCGCTCGACCTGAAGGGCCCGCTGGTGGCCTTCGAGCTCAATCTCGACGCGCTCCCGCCGCCCAAGGCGAAGCCGACCAAGATGAAGCCGAAGCTGAACCTGCCTGACTTCCAGCCGCTCACCCGCGACTTCGCCTTCGTGGTCGGCCGCAACGTGGCAGCGGGCGACATCGTGAAGGCGGCGCAAGGGGCCGAGCGCCAGCTCATCGTCGGCGTCGACGTGTTCGACATCTACGAGGGCACCGGCATCGACCCGGACAAGAAGTCGGTGGCCATCGCCGTGACCCTGCAGCCCACGGAGAAGACGCTTACCGACGTGGAGATCGAGGCCGTCTCAGCCAAGATCGTCGGCGAGGTGTCGAAGAAGACGGGTGCGGTGTTGCGCTCCTAGCCGCAAGCGTCATCCCGGGGCCGCGCAGCGGAACCCGGGATCGTCTTCAGAATATCGCGCTTCAAGCGTCTTACGATCCCGGATCGCGGCTGCGCCGCGTCCGGGATGACGTTTGGAATTCAGGGGATGAATTCCTCCGCCAAGTCCCGCCATTCTGGGTTGTCACGTTCGATCAGCTCAACTTTCCAGGCGCGGCGCCATTTCTTGAGCTGCTTTTCACGGGAAATAGCTGTCACCGGATCTTCAAAGACCTCGAAGTAAACCAGTCGATCGACATTGTAGCGGGCCGTGAACCCTGGAATGGCGTGAGTCTTGTGTTCGAACACACGTTTAGGAAGATCGCTCGTGATGCCGACATAGAGCGGCCCGTCCTTCCGGGTTGCTAGAATATAGACGTAGAAGGCTTCAGCCATTTGCGAAATTCCCAGACGATCCCGGATCTTCGCTGCGCTCCGTCCGGGATGACGCTTGTGATATCCCACTCAACAAATTCCCCTCGTCCCATTCGTACCGCACCGTGTCGAACCGCATCGAAAGCGCGTCCACCATCAGCAGACGCCCCACGAGGCTCTCGCCGAAGCCGACGATCTCGCGGATAACCTCCATCGCCATCAGGCTGCCCATGACGCCGGCGAGCGCGCCGAGGACGCCGGCTTCCGCGCAGGTGGGGATCGCGCCCGGCGGGGGCGGGGAGGGGAAGAGGCAGCGATAGGTCGGGTTCGGCCGGCCGTCTGGGCCGGTCTCATGCGCCCGGATCGTGGTGAGCGAGCCGTCGAACTGCCCGAGCGCCGCCGTCACCAGAGGTTTTCTCTCGAAGAAGCAGGCATCCGAGACCGCATAGCGGGTGTCGAAATTGTCCGATCCGTCGGCGACGACGTCGTAGCTGCGAATGAGGTCTCGCGCATTCCCGACCGTCAGCCGCAAGAGGTGAGGCTCGACGATCACGTGCGGATTGAGACGCCCGATCGCCTCCGCTGCGCTCTCCACCTTGGGGCGGCCGAGATCGGGCGTGCCGTGGATCACCTGCCGCTGCAAATTCGAGAGGCTCACCGCATCGTCGTCCACGATGCCGATGGTGCCGATCCCGGCCGCGGCGAGATACTGGATCAGCGGCGCGCCGAGGCCCCCGGCGCCGATCACGAGGACGCGAGCGCGTTTAAGCTTCTGCTGGCCGGGGCCGCCCACATCCTTGAGAACGAGGTGGCGGGCATAACGGTCGATTTCGTCCGGTGATAGAGGCATGGCGTGACCTTAGAGCATCGGACCCAAAACTGGGCACACCTTTCGGGATCCATCCGATGCTCAGCCCCTTAAGCGGCGCATCGTTCGTGGGCAAAACCGGCACCACTTTTCACTGGCGCGGCCCGGCGGGTCCCACGATGCGCTGGAAAGGGTTTAGCTATCAACCATTCCTTGAAGGAAATAACATGCTGCCTTGACAGAGGCCTTGGCGTCGTGACCCTTGCCGTGCCATCGTCATGGGGCAACCGGCAGCAAGCCGGCGTCTAACAGGGAACAAAGCCGATGACAGTCACCAAGTTCGGCCTCGCGCTCGCGGGCCTCGCCATTTCCGCCACCGCTGCCTTCGCGCAGCAGGCCGCCTTCAAGCCCGCAGTCGTCTACGATCTCGGCGGCAAGTTCGACAAGTCCTTCAACGAAGGCGTCCATATGGGCGCGGAGAAGTTCAAGAAGGACACCGGCACCGAATACCGCGATTTCGAGCCTCAGAACGATTCCCAGCGCGAGCAGGCCCTGCGCCGCTTCGCCCGCGACGGCTTCTCGCCGATCGTGGCCGTGGGCTTCTCCCAGGAGACCGCGCTGAAGAAGGTCGCCGAGGAATTCCCGAAGACCCAGTTCGCGATCATCGATGCCGTAGTCGAGAAGCCGAACGTGGAATCCATCGTGTTCAAGGAGCATGAGGGCTCGTTCCTGGTCGGCCTCCTGGCGGCCCAGGCCTCCAAGTCCGGCAAGGTCGGCTTCGTCGGCGGCATGGACATCCCGCTCATCCGCAAGTTCGCCTGCGGCTACGTCCAGGGCGTGAAATACGCCAAGAAGGACGCCGAGGTGTTCCAGAACATGACCGGCACCACGGGCGCGGCCTGGAACGATCCGGTGAAGGGCGGCGAGCTTGCCAAGGGCCAGATCGATCGCGGCGCCGACGTGGTCTACCATGCGGCCGGCGGCACCGGCGTGGGCGTGCTGCGCGCGGCCGCCGATGCGGGCAAGCTCGGCATCGGCGTCGACTCGAACCAGAACGGCATGCATCCGGGCAAGGTGCTGACCTCCATGGTCAAGCGCGTCGACGTCGCCACCTACAACGCCTTCGATCAGGCCAAGAAGGGCACCTTCAAGGCCGGCGTTGCGGTGCTCGGCCTCAAGGAAGACGGCGTCGCCTGGGCGCTCGACGACAACAACAAGTCGCTCGTGACCGCCGACATGAAGGCTGCCGCCGACAAGGCCGCTGCCGACATCAAGTCCGGCACCATCAAGGTGCACGACTACATGTCGGACTCCAAGTGCCCGATGTAAGTTAGGCCATTCCGGCCGCAGGTCTGCCAAGGCCTGCGGCCGGATCCCTTTTTTCGACTGCGCCTTGTTTATCCGATAAGATCCGGCGTCTCAGTCTTTGCCGGCAGAGTGTTTGAGGCCGATGTCCCCAGCCATTGAACTCATTGCCATCAACAAGAGCTTCGGCACCGTTCACGCCAACAAGGATGTGTCCTTAAGCGTGGAGCGCGGGACGATCCACGGTATCGTCGGTGAGAACGGTGCGGGCAAATCGACCCTCATGTCGATCCTGTACGGCTTCTACGAGGCCGATTCCGGCGAGATCCGTGTCAACGGCAAGCCGATTACCATTCGCTCTCCGAACGATGCCATCCATGCCGGCATCGGCATGGTGCACCAGCACTTCATGCTCGTGGAGCCCTTAAGCGTCGTCGACAACGTGATGCTCGGCGCAGAAGGCGGCGCCATGCTGCGCGTCGGCGAAGCGAAGGCGCGCGCGGAGCTCGCGCGGCTGGCAAAGGATTACGGGCTCGAGATCGACGCGGATGCGACCGTCGGCGATCTCTCCGTCGGCCTGCAGCAGCGCGTCGAAATCCTGAAAGCGCTCTATCGCGGCGCGGATATCCTCATTCTCGACGAGCCCACCGCCGTGCTCACCCCGCCTGAGGCCGATGCGCTGTTCGAGCTGCTTCGCTCGCTCAAGGAGCAGGGCAAGACCGTCATTCTCATCACCCACAAGCTGCGCGAGATCATGGCGATCACGGATCGCGTCTCGGTCATGCGCCGCGGCGAGATGGTGGCGACCCTCGAGACGGCCGACACCGCGCCGCCGGAACTGGCGGAGCTGATGGTGGGACGGCGCGTGCTCCTGCGTGTCGAGAAGGCCGAGAAGATTCCCGGCGCGCCGCTGCTGGAGATCGACAACCTCTCCGTCGTCGATGCGCGCGGCGTGCTGCGGGTGGCCAATGTCTCCTTCGCGGTTCGTGCGGGCGAGATCGTCGGCATCGCTGGCGTTGCCGGCAACGGACAGAGCGAATTGCTGGAAGCCATCGCCGGCATGCGCCAGCCCATGCTCGGCTCGCTCCGCCTCGAGGGGCGGACCATTTCCTCCTCGGAGCACAACCCGCATCGCATGCGCCAGCTCGGCCTGCTTCATGTGCCGGAAGACCGGCTGCGCATGGGGCTTGTGCCGGCCTTCCCGGCCTTCGAGAGCGCGATCCTCGGCTTCAGCGACGAACCGCAGCTCGGCCGCGGGCCGATCCTCGACCATGACCGCCTGATCGCCGATCTTACGAAGAAGATGGAGCAGTACGATGTGCGCCCAGTGGCGCCGCGGCTGAAATCGTCGAAGTTTTCCGGCGGCAACCAGCAGAAGATCGTGCTCGCCCGCGAGATCGAGCGCCATCCCAAGGTGCTGCTCGTCGGCCAGCCCACGCGCGGCGTCGATATCGGCGCCATCGAGTTCATCCACCGCCGCCTGATCAGCTTACGCGATGCCGGCGTCGCGATCCTGCTCGTCTCGGTGGAGCTCGACGAGATCATGAATCTTTCCGACCGCATTCTCACCATGTGCGGCGGCAAGATCACCGGCGAGCGCAGGGCCTCCGAGACCAACGAGCAGGATCTCGGCCTGCTCATGGCCGGCGTCACCGACGAGGCAGCCTGATGCAGCCGCGATTGACCCTCGTCACGCTCGGCGTGGCCGACCTTGCGAAATCCCGTGCCTTCTACGAAGCCTGGGGCTGGAAGGCCTCCTCGGCCAGTCAGCCCGGTGTCGCGTTCTTCCAGGCGAATGGCCTCGCACTCGGTCTCTTCGGCCGTGCCGATCTTGCCAAGGATGCCGGCGTCGAGGACAAGCCCACGGGCTTTGCCGCCATCACGCTCGCCTACAATGCGCGCTCGAAAGAAGAGGCCGACGAGGTCTATGCGCTTGCGGTCAAAGCGGGCGCGCGTCCCGTCAAGCCGCTGCAGGATGTTTTCTGGGGCGGCTATTCGGGCTATTTCGCCGATCCCGACGGACATCTCTGGGAAGTCGCCTGGAATCCGTCTTTTCCCCTCGACGAACAGGGCCACATGTTCCTGCCGGATACCCAAAAGTGAGCGCGCCTCTCGACCTGCCCCGATGGGCCGATACGGTTCTCGTTCCCGCCGTCTCCGTGGTGGCGGCGTTTCTCGTCGCCGGCCTCGTGGTGCTCGGCATCGGCGAGAATCCGCTCTCTGCGACGCGCTACCTGATCCAGGGCAGCCTCGGCACCGGGGAGGGCCTCGGCTTCACCCTGTTCTACATGACGGATTTCATCTTCGTCGGCCTCGCCGTCGCGGTCGCCTATCACGCCGGGCTGTTCAATATCGGCGGCGAGGGTCAGGCGACGCTGGCGGGCCTCGGCGTCGCGCTCGTCGTCAACAATCTCACCTTCCTGCCGGGCTTCCTGCTCATCCCCCTCGGCATCCTAGGCGCTGCCGCCTTCGGCGCCGCCTGGGCCGCGGTGCCCGGCTATCTGCAGGCCAAGCGCGGCAGCCACATCGTGATCACCACGATCATGTTCAACTGGCTCGCCAGCGTGCTGATCGTCTACCTGCTCGTGAACGTGCTGCGCGAGCCGCAATCCATGAACCCGGAAACGCGAGCCTTCCCGGATCAGGCGCGGATCCCGTTCATCCACGAGGTCTTCGGCGCCATCGGCATCGAGATCCCGGCCTCGCAGCTCAACCTCACACTGGTGCTGGCGCTGGCGGCATCCTATTTCGTCTGGCTTCTCATCTACCGCTCGCGCCTCGGCTATGCGATCCGCGTCGTCGGGTCGAACCCGAGTGCGGCGGTCTATGCCGGCATCTCCCCGGCGCGCATCACCATCATCGCCATGCTGCTTTCCGGCGCGCTGGCAGGCGGCCTCGCGGTCAACGAGCTCATAGGCTACCAGCACCGCCTGCTGCTCGAATTCACCTCCGGCTACGGCTTCGTCGGCATCGCCGTGGCGCTCATGGGGCGCGCACATCCCGTGGGCATCATCCTGGCGTCGCTGCTCTTCGGTATTCTCTATCAGGGCGGCGCTGAGCTCGCCTTCGAGCAGCCGGCGATCACCCGCGACATGGTGGTGGTCATCGGCGGCATCATCATCCTGTTTGCCGGCGCGCTCGACGGGCTGTTCCGCCGCGCGGTGGCGCATCTCTTTGCGCGCCAGAAGCTGGCGAGGGCGTGAGACCATGGATCTCGGCATTCTCGTCACGATCTTCGACTCGGCCCTGCGGCTCTCGATCCCGCTGCTCGCCGCCTGCCTTGCCGGTCTCTGGTCCGAGCGCTCCGGCGTGGTGGATATCGGGCTGGAGGGCAAGATGCTGGTGGCGGCCTTCGCCGGCGCCGCCGGCGCCTATGCCTTCGGCTCGGCCTGGCTCGGCCTTCTCGCCGGCATCCTGGCATCCGTCGCCTTCGGGCTCGTTCACGGCTTCGCCTCCATCAGCCAGCGCGGCAATCAGATCGTCTCGGGTGTGGCCATCAACATGCTGGCCGCGGGCCTGACCGCGATCGTCGGCAATGCCTGGTACGGGCAGGGCGGGCGCACGCCGCCGCTCGAGGGCGATCAGCGCTTCGAAGCCGTGCTCTTCGGACACTCGGCCCTGGTCTACGTGGTGCTGCTGGCCGTGCCGGTCACCTGGTTCGTCCTCGGCCGCACCCGCTTCGGGCTGCGCCTGCGTGCGGTCGGCGAGAACCCGGCCGCGGTCGACACCGCCGGCATTTCCGTGGCGGGCCTGCGCTACACCGCGGTCATCATCGCCGGCGTGCTGTGCGGGCTGGCCGGCGCCTATCTCTCGGTCGGCCAGGCGGCAGGCTTCCTGCCCAACATGACCGCGGGCCGCGGCTTCATCGCGCTCGCCGCCTTGATCTTCGCCAAGTGGCGAGCCTGGCCGGCGCTCGGCGCCTGCTTCCTCTTCGGCCTGCTCGATGCCAGCGCCAACCAGCTCCAGGGCCTCTCGCTGCCGGGAATCGGCGAGGTGCCGGTACAGGCGATCCAGGCGCTGCCCTATCTTATGACCGTGATCCTGCTCGCGGGCGTCATCGGCAAGGCGATCCCGCCGCGTGCCGCCGGCGTGCCCTATGTGAAGGAGCGTTGAGCATGCCCTCGCTCGACACCTTGTTCGAGGCGGCCAGGGCGATCCAGGCCAAGGCCTATGCGCCTTATTCCCGCTTCAAGGTCGGCGCTGCGATCGCCACCACGGACGGCCAGGTCTTCACCGGCTGCAACGTGGAGAACGCCGCCTATCCCGTCGGCGCCTGCGCGGAGGCCGGCGCCATCTCGGCCATGATCGCGGGCGGCGCAGGCCGCATCGCGCAGATCGTGGTGATGGGCGATGGCGAGCATCTCGTCACGCCCTGCGGCGGCTGCCGCCAGCGCATCCGCGAATTCGCGTCACCCGACACGCCGATCCATATCGCCGGCCCCGAAGGCATCCGGAAGAGCTTCACCCTCGACGAGCTGCTGCCCTTCTCCTTCGGACCCGACAACCTGACGGACCGCTAGGCCGGTCCGACCACTTTTACGATGGAAGGAAGGCCTGCTTTTCAGGCCTGAAGCGATGACGATGCAACAGATGATTCAGGAGGCTGCCGAGTTCGTGCGCAGCCGCGGCTTCGACGGCCGTTTCGATGCGGCCTTCGTGCTCGGCACGGGGCTTGGGCCCCTCGTCGACGAGGTGGGCGATGCGGTGAGCCTCGCCTATGCCGACATTCCGCATTTCCCGAAAAGCGGCGTCTCCGGCCATGCGGGCAAGCTTGTCGCCGGCACGCTCGAAGGCAAGCGCGTGCTGCTGTTCCAGGGCCGCGCGCATTACTACGAGACGGGCGATGCAGGCGCGATGCGCCTGCCCGTGGCCTTCGTGCAGGCGCTCGGCGTTCCGGTCTTCGTCGCCACCAATGCGGCAGGCTCCGTGCGCGCCGACATCCGTCCCGGCAGCCTCGTTGCGATCAACGATCACCTCAACCTGTCGGGCGCCAATCCGCTGCTGCGCGATCATACCGAAGGCCGGTTCGTTTCGCTCACCGATGCCTACGATCCGGATCTGCGCCAGGTGCTGCAGCGGGCGGCGAAGAAAAGCGGCATCGCATTGCCGGAAGGCGTCTATGCCTGGCTCTCGGGCCCGAGCTTCGAGACGCCGGCCGAGATCCGGATGGTGCAGACACTCGGCGGCGATCTCGTCGGCATGTCGACGGTGCCCGAGGTGATCCTCGCGCGCTATTACGGCCTGAAGGTCGCCGCGATTTCCGTCGTCACCAACCTTGCCGCCGGCATCGAGGGCGCGTCGCCCTCGCATCAGGAGACCAAGGACACGGCGGCGGAAGCCTCTGAAAAATTCAAGACTCTCATCCGGTCCTTCGTTGCGGAGCTGTCCCATGTCTGATGAGCAGATCGCCGTGCGCGCCCTGCGCAGTCTCGACCTCACCGATCTTAACGAAACCTGCTCCGATCAGGCCATCGACGCGTTGTGCAAGAAAGCGCTCGATCCGCGCGGGCCTGTGGCTGCCGTGTGCGTGTGGCCGCAATTCGTGAAGCGGGCGCAGGCGAACCTCAAAGGCTCGCCGGTGCGCATCGCGACGGTGGTGAACTTTCCCGCCGGCGGCGAGGATGTGAGCCGCGTCACGGACGATACGCAGGAAGCACTCTCCGATGGCGCCAACGAAATCGATCTCGTTTTGCCCTACAACGCTCTGCGTCGCGGCGATCGTGCGGTTGCCGTCGAGATGGTGGAAGCCGTGCGCGACCTCGTCGACGGGGATCGCCTGCTCAAGGTCATTCTGGAAACCGGCGAATTGCAGGATCCGAAGCTCATCGATGCGGCGAGCCGCATCGCCATCGAAGCGGGTGCCGATTTCATCAAGACCTCCACCGGCAAGACGCCGGTTTCCGCAACGCCGGAAGCGGCCGAGATCATGCTCGACGCCATCAAGGCGTCGGGCAGGCCCGTCGGTCTCAAGCCCTCCGGCGGCATTCGCACATTGGCCGATGCGAAGATCTATCTCGATCTCGCCGACCGCATCATGGGGCCGGGCTGGGCCACGCCGAAGACGTTCCGCATCGGCGCGAGCAGCGTCTACGACGCGCTGATCGCCGCCATCGAAGGCCGGACCGGCGCAGCCGCTACCGGGGCTTACTGACATGGTCCGTCTTCCGCAGGAAATCATCCGCCACAAGCGCGACGGCGGCACGCTCGATGCCGAGCATATCGAGCACTTCATCGAGGGATTGACCGCAGGCCATGTCACGGAAGGTCAGGCGGCCTCCTTCGCCATGGCGATCTTCTTCCAGGGCCTCACCGTGCCGGAGCGCGTGGCGCTCACGCGCGCCATGGTGAATTCGGGCACGGTGCTCACATGGGACCTGCCCGGACCGGTGCTCGACAAGCATTCGACCGGCGGCGTCGGCGATACGGTAAGCCTCCCGCTCGGTCCCGCCGTCGCGGCCTGCGGCGGCTTCGTGCCGATGATCTCGGGACGCGGCCTCGGCCATACGGGCGGCACCCTCGACAAGTTCGATTCCATCCCGGGCTACGTCACGCAGCCGGACATCGAAACCTTTCGCCGCGTGACGCGGGAGGTCGGCTGCGCCATCATCGGGCAGACCTCCGATCTCGCTCCCGCCGACAAGCGCCTCTATGCCATCCGCGACGTGACGGCGACGGTGGAATCGATCGATCTCATCACCGCTTCCATCCTGTCGAAGAAGCTCGCCGCCGGCCTCGACGGCCTCGTGATGGACGTGAAGGTCGGTTCGGGCGCTTTCATGGACAACGCCGACGACGCGCGCAAGCTCGCCGAGAGCCTCGTGCTCGTCGCCAACGGCGCCGGCCTCCCGACGGCTGCGGTTCTCACCAACATGGATGAACCGCTCGCCTCCGCCGCCGGCAACGCGGTCGAGATGGCCTATGCCGTGGACTACCTCACAGGGCGCCGTCGCGAGAAGCGCTTCCACGAGGTGACGGTGGAACTTTCCGCCGAGATGCTGCTGCTCGGCAAGCTCGCCACCACCATCGAGGAGGCGCGGGCGAAGATCGAGCACGCGATTTCTTCTGGCAAGGCGGCGGAAGTTTTCCAGCATATGGTGGCAGCGCTCGGCGGTCCCGCCGATTTCGTCGCGAACTCTGAAAAATATCTGCCGGCGGCACCCGTGATCCGTCCGGTTCATGCGGAGCGTTCGGGCATCGTGCAGAGCATCGCCACGCGCCATGTCGGTGTTGCGGTCGTTGCGCTCGGCGGCGGCCGCACGCGTGCGCAGGATCCGATCGATCACGCCGTCGGCCTCACGGCTCTCGCCTCCGTCGGCGACACGGTCGATGCCTCGCGTCCGCTCGCCATCGTGCATGCGCGCAGCGAGAAGGAGGCGGAGGCGGCAGCGCGCACCGTGCGCGAATCCTATCGCATCGGCGATGCGCCGGCCGCATCCGCGCCGAGCGTTCTCGAACGGATCGAGGCCAAAGCATGAGCCTTCTCGTTGCCGTCACCTGGGAGACGCAGCCCTGGGTCGAGCGCTTCCGGCGGCACCTGCCCGATCGCGACATCGTCGTGCTGGGCGAGGATTTCGACAGATCCGCCATCCGCTATGTGGCCACCTGGGGTCCGAAGCCGGGAAGCCTCTCCGGCCTGCCCAATCTCGAAGCGCTCTTCTCGCTCGGCGCCGGCGTCGATCATCTGATGAGCTATCCCGATCTGCCGGATGTGCCGATCGTGCGCGTGGCGCAGGACGATCTCACCCATCGCATGAGCGAGTACATGGTGCTGCACTGCCTCATGCACCTGCGCGATCAGCGCCGCTTCGACGAGGATCAGAAGGCGAAGCGCTGGCGACCCGACCGTGCGCCGCCCATCGCAGGCGATGTGCGCATCGGCATCATGGGCTTCGGCGTGCTGGGTCAGGATTCCGCCCGCAAGCTGAAAACGATGGGCTTCGACGTCGCCGGCTGGAGCCGCACGCCGAAATCCGTCGAAGGATTCGAGGTCTATGCGGGGGAGGAAGGCCTGACGCCGTTCCTCAACCGCACCGACATCCTCATCGCTCTCATGCCGCTCACGCCGGACACGCAAGGAATCCTCAACCGCTCCCTGTTCCAGAAACTCGCGCGGGGCGGCGCGCTCGGCGGGCCGGTCCTGATCAATGCGGGACGCGGCAAGCTGCAGGTGGAGGCGGACATCCTCTCCTGCCTCGACGACGGCACCTTGCAGGCAGCCACCCTCGACGTGTTCGAGACCGAGCCGCTGCCGAAAGGCTCGCCGCTCTGGACCCACCCGCGCGTCACGGTCACTCCGCACAATTCGGCGACGAGCGAGCCGGAAGCGACGGCCCGCTACATCGCGCAGCAGATCCGCCGGTATGAGGCGGGGGAGGCGTTCGAGAATGCGGTCGACCGGAAGCGGGGGTATTGAGGGAAGCATGTCATCCCGGACGGCGAAAGCCGATCCGGGATCGGGTACAGGATGAAACGCTGGTCTCCCTCCCCTTGAGGGAGGGGGTTGGGGTGAGGGGTTAGAGCGTCGGACAGTTAAACGGACGCATACCCTGGCGGAGACGTCCCTTGACCTGTCTCGGCTGGTTCAGATCCAAGCCCTGCGCCGGGCGATGACGATCGCCGCCACGATGAAGACGGTCAGGCCTCCAAGCACGGCCCAGAACCCGGGAACGCCCGTCTGGGTGTAGGGTGTTTCGAAGTTCATTCCGAAGATGCCCGCAACGGCGCCCGCGACGCCCAGCATCATGGTGATGAAGGTCAGGCGACGGACGAGGTCGTTCGTGGCCTCCGCGGTGCGGGTCGTAAAAAGATCGAACGAGCCGTTCACCAGCTCACGCGCATGGTCAACCGCATCGACCGCCCGCTCGTAACGTCGCTCGAGGGATCGGTAATGAGCTGCCGCATCGGATTCGACGACCTGGGCAAAGTCGGGACGGGAGAGCCCGTAGAACACGGGTCGCTGCACGGCGAGCAGATGCCGCAGCTCCGAGACACGCCGCCGCGTGGCAACCACGCCGGCCAGAAGACTTCTGCGACCAGAGCCGCCCAGCAGCGCCTCGTCGAGGCGATCGAGAAGCGCCTCAAGCTCCGTTACCGCCTCGAAGTAAGTGGTCAGGTGCCAGTCGAGGAGCGAAGCCGCCAGCGCCGGCGGGCTGAGCGCTCCGATCAGGGTTTCGCCCTTGTTCTGGTCGCGAAAGGCTTGCAGGAACGGAAGCTCACCCTCGTGCACGGTGACAATCCACCGCGGTCCGACCAGAAATTCCAGATGCTCCGGGTGCCGCTTGGTGAGCGCCCGCTCGCCATTCCCTTCCGCTGCGTCGGCAAGCCCGATGACGTCGAACTGAAAGTACTCACCGTAATTGTCGAGATAGAGCGCCTCCTGCGGGTTCAGCAGCTCCCGCAGCGAGCCTCGGTCGAGAGAGAAGAGGCCGACAAGCTGCTCCATCTCCCCACGTTCGCGCCCCTGGACGTCGATCCACAGCAGGCTTCGTTCATTGAGCTCGGCGATGCATTGCGCGTTGAGGTCGACCTCCTGGTCATGGCCGTCGGCATCGTAGAGGAAGGCACGGATCAAGGGTCACCTGGAATTGAGCTGCGCAGGACAAAACGCTGGTTCAAGCTAGGCAGTTCCAAGCGCGGGATCGCTTCGGTCTTTTGGGCGCCGGTTCGAAGGGATCCGCCTTGATCGATTGCGAGAGTTCCAGCCAGCGCATCGTGCGGACCCGGAGGGCCGCGTCAGCGACCCGAAGGGCCACGCCAGTGAAAAGTGGACCCGCTTTTGTGTCCGATGCTCCAGTGTCCTTTCCGGATAAAGCTGTAACCCTCACCTGCGCCTCCGGCGCGACCTCTCCCTCAAGGAGAGGTGAAAGGCATTACACTCGTCCAGCGATTCCGGATCTCCGCTGCGCTCCGTCCGGAATGACAGTGCAGTTCATCCCAACCGCTTGATCGCGCTGATCGGCCCGTAGCTCGTGCGGCGGATGCGCTCTTCGGCGATTGCCAGAGGCTCGATCATCACGGTCATGCTGTGGCCGGTGGCGTGGATGAAGTTTGACGCGTCCATCATCAGGCCGACATGGCCCTTCCAGAACACGAGATCGCCGCGTCGCAAGCCGCTCAAGGCCGGCGTGACGTCGACCGATGTCCCCAGCGCGCGCTCCTGCATGTCGCTGTCGCGCGGCGCCGCGATGCCGGCGGCCATTAGCGCCGTCTGCGCCAGCCCCGAGCAATCGACGCCGAGGCTCGTCTTGCCGCCCCAGAGATAGGGCGTGTGCAGGAAGCGCTTTGCGACGCTCACATAATCCGCCTCGAACGCATCGAGGCCTGCCAGATGCGGGGCATAGACCCAACCGCCGGTGGCGAGCCGGGCATAGTCGCCTTCGGTTGCCGTGACAGTGACCCTCGCGTTCAGGGTCAGGTAATCCCGATAGGGCAGCTTCAGGTTCGGGCCCGGATAGATGAAGGTCCGGATCGCGCGCACCCTGTGCGTCGGCTCCGCTCCTGGCTCGCCCAGGGCTTCGCTCGGCAGGTAACCGACATAGCCGTCGTCGTTGAGCTGCACCCAGGCCCAGCCCTCGTGCTCGTCATAGACGGTCACGCTTTCCCCGAAGATCGCCTGCGTATCGACCGGCGCTTCGCGGGAAGGATGGCGGTGCAGGGGCGAGAAGGAGGCAACGACGCGTTTCAGCGTTCCGGCCGTGAACCGCTCGACCTCGATCTGCCCGCGCAGGCGCTCGTCGGCGAGATCGGCTCGAATGGGGGTGATGCGGCGGTCGAAGCTCATAGGGGTGGTTCCTGAACGATCATGCTGTTGTCTACCCTCTCCGAGGCGTTTCCGCCATCGGTCAGGCACCGTAGCGTTCCTTGAGGAGAGCATACATCAGGCGCGCGGCCTGGACCTCGCCGCCTTCGGGGCGGGCAGGCTTGGTCGAGCTGTTCCAGGCGAAGATGTCGAAATGCACATGGGCCTTGGCCGCCTCGACGAAGCGGCGCAGGAACAGGGCCGCGGTGATGGAGCCGCCCATGGGCCCGCCGGTGTTGTTCATGTCGGCGAACTTGGAATCGAGCTGGCTCTGGTAGGGATACCAGAGCGGCATGCGCCAGACCGGATCGTTCTCAGCCAAACCGTGCCGGGCGATGTCGGCGGCAAGCGCGTCGTCATCGGTGTAGAAGGGCGGCAGCTCGGGGCCGAGCGCCACGCGGGCCGCACCGGTGAGGGTGGCGAAATCGACGATGAGATCGGGGCTTTCCTCGTCGGCGAGCGCCAGGGCGTCGCCCAGGATGAGCCGTCCTTCCGCATCCGTGTTGCCGATCTCGACCGAGATGCCCTTGCGACTGGAGAGAATGTCGCCGGGACGGAAGGCGTTGCTGGAGATGGAGTTCTCGACGGCCGGAATCAGCACGCGCAGACGCACGGGCAGCTTCGCGTCCATGATCATGGAGGCGAGCGCGAGGGTTGCCGCCGCGCCGCCCATGTCCTTGCGCATGAGCAGCATGGAGGAGGCGGGCTTGATGTCGAGGCCGCCGGTGTCGAAGGCGACACCCTTGCCCACGAGGGTGACGCGCGGCGCATCCGCCTTGCCCCAGGTGAAATCGATAAGGCGTGGCGGCGTGGCCGAGGCGCGGCCGACCGCGTGGATCATCGGAAAGTTCTGCGTCAGCAGATCCTCGCCGACGATGCTGGTGAAGGAGGCGCCGTGCCGCTCCGCCAGCGCGCGCGCCGCCGCCTCGATGCCGTCGGGCCCGAGATCGCTCGTCGGCGTGTTGATGAGATCGCGGCTTGCGATGACCGCATTCACGATATGCGAGACTTCCTCGGCATCAACGCCCTTCGGCGTCACGAGGCGAACGGATTTCTCGCTGCGCTTGCGGTAACGGTTGAAGCTGTAGCTGCCCAGAAGCCAGGCGAGGGCGGCGAGCGTCGGGTCCGGCGCCTCGGTCTCGAAGCGATAGACGCCCTCGGGCAGCAGGGTGGGTAGCTTGCCGACGAGGAACGGATCGTTGCGTTTGGCATCGGCGCCGTTGAGGCCGAAGGCGACGCCGTAGAGGTTTCCGTCCGCATCCGGCAGCAGGCAATGGCCCCCCGCCTTGCCCTCGAACCCCTGCGCCTTCGCGAAGCCCTGCGCCACGGGCGGCAGGCCTCCGGCAATCTCGGACCAGGTCTTTTCGGTCACGAGCCAGATCGGCTTCGAGGCGTCGGTCGCTGAGGCAAGGAGGGGATGGGGCATGAATATTGACCTACCAGTGGAGGAGTTTGCAGGCAGTTTTAAGGGCTGAGGCAGAGCGTGTCATCCCGGACGGCGCAGCCGATCCGGGATCGTGAACAGGATGAGGCGCAAGAAGCTCAACATTGTCATTCCCGCGCAGGCGGGAATCCATAACCGCTGACAGTGCCGAACCGGGCGAAGGTCGTGGTTATGGATTCCGGGCTCCGCTTGCGCGGCCCCGGAATGACAGCGCTCTATCCTACATGCGATCCCGGATCTCGCTTCGCTCGTCCGGGATGACGCGTGCCAGTCATCCCAATGCATGCTGGCGCACGATGCGCGTGAGGCCTGCGATCAGCGCCTGTTGCGGAACCTTGAACTCCGCCTCGATGCCGTGACGCTTCAGGGCATGGACATAGAGATCGGCACGGCCCTGCTCGGCGAGGATGGTGACGGAGGAGGGGCGGCCGAACTGGGCGAGTGCGCCGTTGATCTCGTCGCCCGTGAGAAGGCCCGACAGGTAGGGAGCGAGCAGGCTGCTGTCCATGCGCCGCGAGACGACCGCCGCGCGGGCGCTGAACAGGAGGTGCAGGAGTCCGGCGCGTTCGCTGCCGCTGTTGCGCTCGGCGGCATCGAGGCCGAGGTCGAAGCCCTTCGGGTCCTGCGGCTCGGTGGCCGGGCGTCCGATCATCGAATGCTCGCGCAGGAGCGCATACATCTCGCCGGTCATGTAGGTGGCGAAGCGCGCGATGCGCCCGTCCTTCATCTCGATCCATTTGGGATGCGTGCCGGCGGCGCAGATCAGCCCGTTCTCGATGCCGGTGCCGAGAACCAGCGTCTCCTCGCCGCGCATCACATCCGCGGCGCCCGGGGCGGGCTCGCAGAACAGGCCGGGAATGATGTAGCCCTTGCGGCCGCTCTCGAGATCCACCGGCACGAGGGCCTTGGCGATTTCCGCCGGGCCCGCAGGACAGTTGGCATAAGGCGCCTCGACCCAGCCCTCGCGGCTTCCCACCATGCCGACCAGCAGCACCGGCGCGTCGGGCTCGGCCTTCAGCCAATGTCCGCATTGGCGCAGGAACACGTCGCGATGCTGGCCCTTCTGCAAAGCCGAAACACCTTCGTTCGACGAGACCTGGTCGAGGATGGTTTCGTTCTCGAGCAGATAACCGCGGAAGCGGGTCGTTCCCCAATCGGCGACGATGAAGCGCAAGGCGAATGATCCTTCAGTGACGGGTCAGCGCGTACCGTACATGCGATCGCCGGCATCGCCGAGGCCCGGCACGATATAGCCGTGATCGTTGAGGCGCTCGTCGATGGAGGCGGTCCAGATATGCACGTCCGGATGCGCGCCGCGCAGTTTCTCGATGCCCTCGGGCGCGGCGAGCAGGCAAACGAAGCGCAGGTCCTTGGCGCCGCGCTCCTTGAGCCGGTCGATGGCCGCCACCGCGGAGTTGGCAGTCGCGAGCATCGGGTCGAGCACCAGCACCATGCGGTCGGCGAGATCGGACGGGGCCTTGAAGTAATATTCCACGGCCTGGAGCGATTCCGGATCGCGATAGAGGCCGATATGAGCGACGCGCGCCGCCGGCACGAGGGTCAGCATGCCGTCGAGGAAGCCGACGCCGGCGCGCAGGATGGGGGCGAAGACCAGCTTCTTGCCGGCGATCTGCGCGCCTTCCATCGTCGTCAGCGGCGTCTCGATTTCGATCCGCTCCATGGGCAGGTCGCGGGTGACCTCGTAGCAGAGCAGCATGCCGATCTCGTTGAGGAGCTGGCGGAAGCCCTTCGTCGAGCGCTCCTTGTCCCGCATCAGGGTCAGCTTGTGCTGAACCAGCGGATGACCGACCACCGTAACGCCCTGCATGCTTTTTTCCTCTTTGATCGTCGTTAGCCGATTCATCTAAAACACTGTCCCGTCGCTGATCACGCTGAGAGGGGGCGAGCCGTCGCCGCGCTTCTCCTTCGCCAATCTCCGCCCCGTCGCCCAGGTGCCGCCTTCGAGCGCCTTGGCCAGGGGAAAATCCTCCGCGGCAAATCCTAGCTTTGCGCGGATCGGTTCGGCAATGCGGTCGAGAAGAGCCACCGTCAAGGCGCGCCACTCCACCACGAGCTGCGAATCCACAGCATGGGCTTTGGCGGCATCGGCCGGATCCTTCAGGGCGATCACCCCGGTGTCGAGGAAAAGCCCGCCGTTGCGGTATTCGGGCAGGCCGGTGAGCCCGTCGATCTCGACCACGGTGAAGCCTGCCCATTCGAGCGGCTCGATCAGGGAATAGGAGAGCCACTGCGACAGCTTGTGGAAGGGAATGAGCCCCTTCGTGGCATCCGGCGCCTCGACGAGCGGGTGGCGCCAGGCATCGCCGAGATCGGTGCCGCCGAGGGTGATGCGGCCCGGCCAGATCGGGCCGAGGTGGGTGAGCAGAGCCTCCAGGATCGCGGTTGCCCTGATGCTGTCGTTTTCGGCGGTGGCCGCGATGACGTCGAAGAGCCCGCCGGGCCTCGGATCGTCATGCTGCCCGAAGATGTCGGGGTTCGTCGCGACGACGCGGCCGAGGCGGTTGAGAAGCGCCGCGCGGCCTTCGAGGCCGACGAGCGGATTGTCGGGAGAGACCTGGAAGCCTTCGGCGAGATCCTCCGCCGTCAGGGTCATCAGCACATCCGCATCGACCCGGAAGGGGTCCTCCGCCCTGCTCGAAAAGGCGCCGCTCACGAACATGTCGAAGCTCGCCACGGCCAGGCCCTCGGAGCGGATATAGATTTCGCCGGTGCGGCCTTCCTCGTAGCGCCATTGCGCGCCCGCGCCCGCATCGAGCAGCACGGAGACGATGGCGAGGTCGAAGGCGGAGCGGGCCATGTCGGCCGCCGTTTCCCATGGGGCGCCGTGCATCACCGCGTCCCAGCGGTCATGGCCGCCGGCAGCGAAATGGCGCCAGCGGGCATGGAACGGAATGTCGAGAGAGGGATAGGCCTCCCGGATCGTCGTCACGACCTCGTCGGCGCAGGGCTCGAGCCGGTCGAGATCGACCGTGAAATGCTTGAGACGACCGTCGAGACCGGCCTGCAGAAGCTGATGCGACCGCTCCCGCACCGCGGCAGCGGACAGGAGGCTCAAGGCCGCTTTCGTCTCGGAAGACAGGTCAGGCTGGTCGGTCACGCAGGGCTCCGGTTCTCTCTGTTGGAGATGCGATAGCACAATGTCGGGGACGCCCGGCATTCGCAAGACGGGCCGTCTGGCGGCAAGGTTAAAAACGAAGCGGATGCCGACGGCAAGCCGGCATCCGCTTGCAATGCAAAAGCTTCAGAACCGCTCCAGGTCGCGGCCCTTCACGCGGTCGAGGTCGGATGCGTCCGGCGCTCCCTCCGGCGTGTAGTAGCCGGCGGCCTTCTTCGCCTCGAGTTCCACCTGCGCATCCTGCGGCACCAGTTCGGCCGGGATCGGCACGCGCTCAACCACTTCGATGCCGGAGCCGGTGATGGCATCGTACTTCATGTTCGACATGGACATGAGCCGGTCGATGCGGCGGATGCCGAGCCAGTGCAGCACGTCGGGCATGAGCTGCTGGAAGCGCGCATCCTGCACGCCCGCCACGCATTCGGTGCGCTCGAAATAGGTGGAGGCCTGGTCGCCGCCCTCCTGCCGCTTGCGCGCGTTGTAGACGAGGAACTTGGTGACCTCGCCAAGCGCGCGGCCTTCCTTGCGGTTATACGCGATGACGCCGACGCCGCCTCCTTGCGCTTCCCGCACGCATTCCTCGATGCCGTGCACGAGATAGGGACGGCAGGTGCAGATGTCGGAGCCGAACACGTCTGAGCCGTTGCACTCGTCGTGGACGCGGCAGGCGATGCGGGTCTTCGGATCGCTCAGGCGCGACACGTCGCCGACCACGTAGACCGTGATGTTGCCGATGGGCGGCAGGAACACGCTCATGTCGGGCCGGGTGACGAGCTCGGGGAACATGCCGCCCGTCTGCTCGAACAGGGTGCGGCGCAATTCACCCTCGGAGCAGCCGAAGCGCTGCGCGATGCCCGGCAGATGCCAGACGGGATCGACGGCGATCTTCGTGACCGAGATGTCGCCCGTGTCATGCAGGAAGCCGCCATCGGCGTGCAAGCGCTTCGCCCCCATGGCGCCGAGGATCTCGGGCATGTTGAGGCGTGCCTTGGTCACCGCGATCGAGGGACGGATGTCGAGGCCGCCGGCGATCTCCTTCTTGTAGACCTCGCCGACCATATGGCCCCAGGGGTCGAGGGAGACGATCCTGCCCGGTTCGAACCATTGCGGATGCGGGCCGATCTCGGCGGTCGGGTGGGTGTTGTGCAGGTCTGGCCGGGCGAGCGGGTTGAGCGCCCGGGCCGAGATGGCGAGCGCCCGGTAGAGCGAATAGGAGCCGCCATGGGCGCCGATCACGTTGCGGTCGGCCGGATTGGTCACGGTGCCGACGATCGGGCCGCGCTCTTTGGGGTCCTTCGCCCCCCATTTGATCGGATGCTTGATGGTGCCTGTGTTCGGCTCGGGGTGTGAGGTGAGCCGGATATGGGTCGAGCGGTTAGGCGAGCTCATGAATGACTTCCACGCAAAAACGGGAAGACTCCCTCAACCGATCGTCGGAGAGCCTCCATACGATCTATGGGAGAGTGATCCAAAGTTTCGGGGCCGTCAATGGCGCGGGCGTAGGGTGCGGCAGCTTGGCCTGAAGGGGCGACGAAGGTTGGTGCCATGGGTGGAATGGTCAAGGTGGCTATCTGGACGGTGCGTCGGCGGAGACGCTACAGCCAGCGCCGTACGCGCGAGCGGTAGCCACGATAGACATCGCCGAACTTGCGCTCGAGATAGGCTTCCTCTCGGGCCACGACGCCGTAGCGGATGACGAGCGCGAAGGGCAGCAAGGCGATCAGCAGCCAGAGATTGTCGAAAGCGATGCCTAAGCCGATCAGGCCCAGGACCATGCCGAGATAGATGGGGTTGCGCGTGAAGCGGTACGGCCCGCTCTCGACGATGGTGGTGGTCGGCCGGTTGGTGGGAACGTTCGAGCCGGCCCTGGTCATCGTCACGATGGCCCAGGCGAGCAGCGCCAGCGCGAGGATGAACACCAATGCGCCGAGGAAGCCTTTCGGCAGGTCGGCCGGCAGGAACGGCAGGGGTAGGAGCCAGTTGAGCGCAAGCCCGGCAATGACGGCGAGCCCCCATGCAAGCGGCGGCCGAATGATGACGTGGGCGGTATTTGCCGTGTCAGCCATAGAGGGACTATGAACCCGAAATCCCTGTCACCGACAGATTACCATCAAACGGCTTGCAAAGCTTGAGGCCCGGACCATTACGGCTCGCAGCCTGCGCAATCGGCGCTCCTAGAGCCACGAGGCTCCCTTGCCGCCATGGGGCACGCCCAAATGATCCAGAACGCTCGCTCCGATATCGGCAAAGCTCTCCCGCCGCCCGATGGCGCCCTGCGGCACGCCTCGTCCGAAGCTCAGGATCGGCACGTGCTCGCGGGTATGGTCGGTGCCGCGCCATGAGGGGTCGTTGCCGTGGTCGGCGGTGATGATGACGAGGTCTCCGTCCCGAAGCGCCGCCGCGATCTCCGGAATACGCCTGTCGAAGGCTTCCAGCGCGGCGGCATAGCCGGCGATGTCGCGGCGGTGGCCGAACTCGCTGTCGAAATCGACTAGATTGGCAAAGACGAAACCGCCGTCGGGCAGATCCTTCAGCGCCTCGACGGCAGCCGACAGGCAGGCATCGTTGCCGTTGGGCTTGATCTCCCGGCCCGTCGAGCGATGGGCGAAGATGTCGCCGATCTTGCCCACCGTGACGACGGAACGGCCCGCCTTCGTCAGCGTGTCGAGGATGGTGTCGGCCGGCGGCGGCACGGCGAAATCCTTGCGGTTGCCGGTGCGCTTGAAGCCGGTCTCGGGCGAGCCGATGAAGGGCCGCGCGATGACGCGGCCGATCTTGTAGGCGTCGCAGAGCTCGCGTCCGATGCGGCACAGCTCGTAGAGGCGCTCGAGCCCGAACGTCTCCTCGTGCGCCGCGATCTGCAGCACGCTGTCGACCGAGGTGTAGAAGATCGGCTTGCCGGTGCGCATATGCTCCGCGCCGTATTCGTCGATGACGGTCGTGCCGGAGGCATGCTTGTCGGCGAGAATGCCGGGAAGATTGCCGCGCTCGATGAAGGCGGCCGTCAGCTCCTTCGGAAAGGCCGGAACCGTGTCGGGGAAATAGCCCCAGTCGAAGGTGACGGGGACGCCCGCGATCTCCCAATGGCCCGAAGGCGTGTCCTTGCCCTTGGAAGTCTCGACGCCGTAGCCCCAGGCGCCATTCAGCTTACCCTGCGGCGCGAGGTTCGGCGGCATGCGCCCCGTCGAGGCCTCGCAGGCAAGCCCGAGGCCGAGCGCTGCCATATTCGGCAGGCGAAGCGGCCCTTCGCGTAAGGAAGCCCGGTCGCCCCGCCCTGCGGCGCAGGCCTCCGCGATATGCCCGAGCGTATCGGCGCCGGCATCGCCATAGGCAGACGCATCCTCCGCGCCGCCGATACCGACGGAATCGAGCACGATGAGAAGAGCGCGAGGCATCGGCAAGGATCCTTCAAACCAACAGAATCATGACTGATACGTCATCGCGGCGAAAGGTGCGATGGCCCGTGATTATGAGGGTGTCCGCCATGATCGTGCCCCTCATGGGCATGATCTCCATGTTCATGGTCGTTCCCGTCGAGGGGGCAGTCGGGGCCGTGGTCGTGAGATCCCGGCCTGTGGATCTCGATCTGCAGGGTCGAATGGCCGATGCCGAAATGGGCCTTCAGCTCCCGCTGCGCCTCGGCCAGGAAGCGGTCGCCGGGATGTCCCCCCGGCATGACGAGATGGGCGGTCAGCGCCGTCTCGGTCGTGCTCACCGCCCAGACATGGAGGTGGTGGACGCGGGCGACGCCCGGCATCCGCTCGAGGGCTTTTCTCACCTCCGGCATGGCGATGCTGCGGGGCACGCCATGCAGCGAGAGGGTGAGCGATTGCTGCAGCAATCCCCAGGTGCCCCAGACGATGACGGCGGCGATGACGAGGCTGAGAACCGGGTCGATCCAGTTCGCGCCGGTCCAGAGAATGGCGAGGCCGCCGAGAACCACGCCGAGGGACACGGCGGCATCGGCGACCATGTGCAGGAAGGCGCCGCGGATGTTGAGATCCTGTTGGCCGCTCGTGAACAGGAAGGCGGTGAAGCCGTTCACGACGATGCCGATTCCGGCGACGATCATCATGGTGCCGGCAGCAACAGGAGCGGGCTCGATCAGGCGCTGGACGGATTCCCAGACGATGCCGCCCGTCGCCACCAGCAGGAGGAGGGCGTTGAAGAGCGCTGCGAGGATCGAGCTCGAGCGCAGGCCGTAGGTGAAGCGCTCGGTCGGGCTGCGCCTCGCGAGCAATGCCGCACCCCAGGCGATGGCGAGGCCGAGCACGTCGCTCAGGTTATGGCCGGCATCCGAGAGCAGGGCCATGGAATCGGCCCAGAACCCGTAGGCTGCCTCGATGGCGACGAAGGCGAGGTTGAGGGCGATGCCGATAGCGAAGGCGCGCCCGTGGCCTTCCGGCGGAGCGTGGGAATGCCCGTGATCGTGATGGCCTGCCGGATCGTGGTGCGAATGCATGGTCGGTGCGCGTTGCCTTATTCCCGAACCGCGTTCGACGCCGCCGTTTCGAGATTGAAGGCGGCGGCGAAGAGCGCCTTGGTGTAGTCGGTGCGCGGGGCGGCGAAGATGCTCTCGGCCGAACCCTCTTCCACGATCTTGCCGTTCTGCATCACCACCACGTGGTTTGCGAGTGCCCGCACGACCTTGAGGTCGTGGCTGATGAACATATAGGCGAGGTTGCGCCGCTTCTGCAGGTCGCGCAGCAGTTCCACGATCTGCGCCTGCACGGACATGTCGAGGGCCGATGTCGGCTCGTCGAGCATGATGAATTGCGGCTCCAGCGCCATGGCGCGGGCGATGGCGATGCGCTGGCGCTGGCCACCGGAGAATTCATGCGGATAGCGGTCCATGGTGGCAGGGTCGAGGCCGACATCGTGCAGCGCCTTGGCCACTATATCGCGGCGCTGGGCATAAGAGAGGCCCTTGGTCTGGACGAGCAGGCCCTCTTCCACGATCTCGGCCACGGACATGCGCGGCGACAGCGAGCCGTAGGGATCCTGGAACACCACCTGCAGATTCTTGCGCATCGGGCGGATCTCGTTCGAGCGCATCCCGTCGATGCGGTTGCCGAGAAAGACGATGGGTCCTTCCGACTGCACGAGGCGCAGGATGGCAAGGCCCAGCGTCGTCTTGCCGGAGCCGGACTCGCCCACGACGCCCACGGTCTCGCCTCTGCGCACCCGCACCGAGACGCCGTCGACCGCCTTCACATGGCCGACGGTCTTCTGGAAGAAGCCGCGCTTGATCGGAAACCAGACCTTGATCGGCCCGGCATCGACGATGACCGGTGCATCATTGGCGACAGGATTGGCGCGGCCCTTCGGCTCGGCGGCAAGCAGCCGCCGCGTGTAAGCGTGCTGCGGATTGCCGAAGACCTCCGCGACCGTTCCCTGCTCGACGATCTTGCCTTTCAGCATCACGCAGACGCGGTCGGCGATCTTGCGCACGATGCCGAGATCGTGGGTGATGAAGAGCATCGACATGTTGAGCCTGCTCTTCAACTCGGCGAGCAGCTTCAGGATCTGCGCCTGCACCGTCACGTCGAGCGCCGTGGTCGGCTCGTCGGCGATGAAGAGGTCAGGCTCGTTGGCGAGAGCCATGGCGATCATCACGCGCTGGCGCTGGCCGCCCGAGAGCTGATGCGGATAGGCGCCGAGCCGGCTTTCCGCGTCGCGGATGCCGACGAGATCGAAAAGCTCGAGCGTGCGGGCCCGGGCCTGGCGGTCGGACAGGCCGCGGTGCAATTTCAGGATCTCGCCGACCTGCCGCTCGATGGTGTGGAGCGGATTGAGCGAGGTCATCGGCTCCTGGAACACCATGGTGATGTCGTCGCCGCGAACCTTCCGCATCTCGTCCTCGTCGGCGGCGATCAGATCCTTGCCCTTGAACAGGATGCGGCCGGACGGGTGATGCGCGGACGGGTAGGGCAGGAGCTTGAGTGCCGAGAGGGCGGTGACGGACTTGCCGGATCCCGACTCGCCCACCAGCGCCACCGTCTCGCCTGGCATGACGTCGAAGGAGACGCGGTCCACCGCCAGCATGTCGCCTCCGCCCTGGCGGAAGGCGACCGAAAGGTCCTGAACGGAGAGGAGGGGTTCTGTCATGGCCATCTGTCGTGATCGCGAACGTGATTCAGCCCGATCTGCGTCAGGCTGCTCGGCAGCCTCAAGCGCTGATCGGAGGACAATAAGATGCTGCAATCGGCCAGGAGAGCGGTTGCTATGTGGATGGCGTCGGCTCCCTTGTTGCCGAGAGTCGCGCGAATTTCGGCACTCTGGCGCAAGACCGCGCGATCGATCGGTCGGATCTCCAGACCAGCACCGCCCGCAAGAAACCCCTCATAGATTTCGACCAATCTCGCATCGCCATCCTTGAGCGGGCCGACGAGAACCTCGGCCAGCGTCAGCTCGCTGGTCACCAATCGCAGCTGGCCGGCAGCCGCCTGCTCGAACACATGCAGCAAGCCGTCATCTTCGCTCTCGATGAAACGGATGATCGCATTGGTATCGAGATAAGCGGCCTTGACGCTCTCCACCTTCGTTATTCCCACTCGTCCCGCAGCGTGCGAATGCGCCGGACGGCTTCCGTAGCGGACGTGTTGCGCTCCTTGGCTGCGCCGAAGAAGCGCATGAATTCCCTCTTCGGATCAGGACGGGCAGCCTCGTCGTCCTGCTCGATGACCAGGGTTACGGGCTTCGACGGATCGAGCAGCTCCCGTAGATCCTCCGGCAGCTTATCGACCGGGTAATGCTCTCTGACGATCTTGTTCATGGGATACCTCGAGGAAACACTACCATAGGCTCATCGAAACGTCTTCCGCGGGTCGAAGGCGTCGCGCACCGCTTCGCCGATGAAGATGAGGAGGCTGAGCATGATGGCGATCACGAAGAAGCCGGAGAGCCCAAGCCATGGCGCCTGAAGGTTGGCCTTGCCCTGGGCGAGCAGCTCGCCGAGCGAGGGCGAGCCTGGAGGCAGGCCGAAGCCGAGGAAGTCGAGGGAGGTGAGCGTCGTGATCGAGCCGTTGATGATGAAGGGCAGGAAAGTGAGCGTCGCCACCATCGCGTTCGGCAGCAAGTGCTTGAACATGATGGTGGGGTTGGACAGGCCCAAGGCGCGCGCGGCGCGCACATATTCGAAGTTCCTGGCGCGCAGGAACTCGGCGCGCACCACGCCGACGAGCGAGACCCAGGAGAACAGCAGCAGGATGCCGAGCAGCACGAAGAAGCTCGGCGTGATCACCGCCGAGATGATGATGAGAAGATAGAGCGAGGGGATCGCGGTCCAGATCTCGATGAAGCGCTGGAACAGCAGGTCCGTCCAGCCGCCGTAATAGCCCTGCACAGCACCTGCCAGGATGCCGATGAGGGAGGATATGCCGGCAAGCGTCAGGCCGAACAGCACGGAGATGCGAAAGCCGTAGATCAGTCGCGCGACCACGTCGCGGCCCTGGTCGTCGGTGCCGAGCCAGTTCCATTCGATGTCGTTGCAGCCCGTGCCCCCTGTGCGCTCCGCGATCGGCTTGCACTGCTGGTCGGTGAGCATCCAGGTCGGCGGTGCGGGCGCGGGCACGGGAAGGTCGAGGTTGTGCGTGCTGTACGAGAAGCGGATCGGTGCCCAGATGAGCCAGCCGTTCTCCTGGATCTCCTTGGAAATGACCGGGTCGCGGTAATCGGTCTGCGCCAGGAAGCCGCCGAATTTCTCTTCCGGATAATCGACAAAGGCCGGGTAGAGCAGCTCGCCCTTGTAGGAGGCGAGGATCGGCTTGTCGTTGGCGATCAGCTCCGCGAACAGGCTGAGCACGAACAGGACCATGAAGATCCAGAACGACCAGTAGCCGCGCCGGTTGGCCTTGAAGTTCGCAAACCGCCGCCGGTTGAGCGGCGAGAGCTTGATGAAGCCCTCCTTCGGCAGGGGCGGCGCGACGGGCGACGAGGCCGGCGAGACGACGGGAATGGCCTCGTTCATCGGGTGATCCCCATGAACGAAGCGCGGGCCTGTCGCGACAGGCCCTCTCCCCCCTTGTGGGGGAGAGCTGGAGAGGGGGGTGTAAGCGATAGCCGATGAAGGTCTGCGCCAGCACCCCCCTCCCTGACCCTCCCCCACAAGGGGGGAGGGGAAAGAGGCAGTGCCTTTTGCAATTGAGGAGCGCTATGGATTCCCTTCCCCGTCGCTTCGCTCCAGCCGGGAATGACACTGAGGTGTGATGGATGCATCATCTCACGCCTCCCGGGTCTCGAAGTCGATCCGCGGATCGATCCAGGTATAGGTGAGGTCGGAAAGCAGGTTCACCGCGAGGCCCACGAGCGAGAAGATGTAGAGGTTCGCGAAGACCACGGGGTAGTCGCGGTTGACGATGGATTCGAAGGAGAGCAGGCCGAGCCCGTCGAGGGAGAAGATCGTCTCGATCAGAAGCGCGCCGGCGAAGAAGGCGCCGATGAAGGCTCCCGGGAAGCCGGCGATCACGATCAGCATCGCATTGCGGAACACATGGCCGTAGAGCACCTGGCGCTCGGATAGGCCCTTCATGCGCGCGGTGAGCACATATTGCTTGCGGATCTCGTCGAGGAAGGAATTCTTCGTGAGCAGGGTCGAGGTGGCAAACGCCCCGAGCGCCATGGCGGTGATGGGCAGAACGAGATGCCAGAAGTAATCCGCGATCTGCCAGTACCAGGGCATGAAGTCCCAGTTTTCCGAGGTCAGCCCGCGCAAGGGGAAGACCTGCCAGAACGAGCCGCCCGCGAAGAGCACGATCAGGAGGATCGCGAACAGGAAGCCCGGGATCGCATAGCCGATGATGACGACGGCCGAGGTCCAGATGTCGAAGGAGGAGCCGTCCCGCACCGCCTTCTTGATGCCGAGCGGGATCGAGATCGCGTAGGAGAGCAGCGTCATCCAGAGGCCGAGGCTGATCGAGACCGGCAGCTTTTCCTTGATGAGCTCCAGCACCGAGATGTCGCGAAAGTAGCTCTTGCCGAAATCGAAGCGGGCATAGTCCCAGATCATCTTCAAGAAACGCTCGTAGGCCGGCTTGTCGAAGCCGAACTGGGTTTCGAGCTGCTTGATGAATTGCGGGTCGAGGCCTTGAGCGCCGCGATAGCGGGAGGAGGTGTCGCCGGCACCCGCGCCTGCGCCACCGGGGCTCTGCGCGCCGAAATCGCCTCCGCCGCCGGAGATACGGGAGGAGGCGCCCGAATCCTGCCCCTGCAGCTGCGCGATGATGCGCTCCACCGGGCCGCCGGGGGCGAACTGCACAAGCACGAAGGAGATGAGCATGATCCCGAGGATCGTGGGGATCATGAGAAGCACGCGGCGTGCGATATAGGCCAGCATCAGGCGCCTGCTGCTTGCCGGCCGATGCGGCCGAGATGGGTGTCGTGGAAGCCGGACGCGTATTTCAAGCCGTAGCCCAGCATGCGGTCGAACCCGATATGCGCCGCCCAGATCGCGGCGAGACCGAGACAGAGAGGCTCGTTTGCCGCCAGTCCCCATCCGGCCAGCAGCGCAGGCCCGAGGGTGGAGTGGAGAGCGTTGTAGACGATAGCCCCCGGCTTCGGCCCGGCCTTATAGGCGGCAAAGCTCAAGTCGGGGCCGAGGAAGAGGAGGGCATAGAGCCACCAGGAGAGGCCCGTATAGGCAAAGGCGAGTGTCGCCAGGACGAAGAGAGCGAGGCCCTCGAGGCGCAGAAGCAGGCGCGGCATGTCCGCCTCCCTGCCCGTCGTCATTGGTGTGTCCAAGCCCTATCCTCTCCCGATCCGCTTCGCCTTCTCGGCATCGTACCACCAGGTTCCCGGTGCACCCGAGGCAAGGCGGGGCTTGGTCGCGGGGCGCGAGAACTGGTCCCAATAGGCCAGCCATTCGCTGGCCCGATACCACATGGGCACCCAATAATGGCCCGAACGGAGAACCCGGTCCAGGGCACGGCAGGCGATGTTCAGCTCCTGGCGCGACTTGGCGTTGGCGATCTTGTCGATCAGCGCATCCACCGTGGGATCGTCGATCCCCGCAATGTTGCGCGAGCCCGGCCTTTTGCCGGACTCCGATCCGTAGACGATGCGCAGGCTGTCGCCGGGCGTGGAGGAGCCGACGAGGTTGCGGCTCGCCATGTCGAAATCGTATTCGTCCATGCGGCGCTGGTACTGGGCCGCATCCACGATGCGCGAGAAGGCATCGATGCCGAGACGCTTCAGGTTGGCCTGGAAGGGCTGGGTGTGCGGCTGCAGCGAGGGCTGGAAGTCGAGGAACTCGATCCGGAACGGCTGCCCGTTCGGCAGCCTCAAGGTGCCGCCCTCGCGCTTGCAGCCGGCTTCGCGCAAAAGTTCGTCCGCGCGGCGCAGGTGGCGCCGGTCTTGGCCGGAGCCGTCGGAGACGGGCGGCAGGACGGGATCATCGAAGACGGAAGCGGGAAGCTTGCCGCGGAACGGCTCCAGCAGCGCCACTTCCTCCGGCGAAGGCTTGCCCAAAGCCTTCATGTCGCTGTTCTCGAAATAGGAGGTCGTGCGCTTGAACAGGCCGAACATGATGTTCGCGTTCGTCCATTCGAAGTCGAAGGCGAGACCGATGGCTTCGCGGATACGCGGATCCTTGAAGGTGTCGCGGCGCATGTTGAAGTACCAGCCCTGGATCGTGGCCGGCGCGTCGCTCGAGATCTCTTCCTTCTTCACCTTGCCGTCGCGAATGGCCGGGAAATCGTAGCCGGTCGACCAGATGCGCGACGTATATTCCTCGTTGTAGTTGAGCGTGCCGTTCTTGAACGCCTCGAAGGCCACGACGCGGTCGCGGAAATACTCGTAGCGGATATGCCCGAAATTGTTCTGGCCCACATTCACGGGCAGATCCTTGGCCCAGTAATCGGGCACACGGTCGAACTCGATGTAACGTCCGACCTCGAAGCGTCCGACCTTGTAGGCGCCGGAGCCGAGCGGTGCCTCCAGCGTCGAGGCCTCGAAATCCTTGCCCTGCCAGTAGCGCTCGGAGAAGATCGGCATTCCGGCAATGATGAGATGCAGGTCGCGGCTGCGCTGCGGCGTGAACTGCACGCGCAGGACATCCTCGGATTCCGCTTCGGCCGAGGCCATCTGGGTCAGGAGCTGGCTGAAGTTCGGATGCCCCTTGGTCTTCAGGATGTTCAGCGAGAACGCCACATCCTTCGCCGTCAGCCTCGACCCGTCATGGAAGCGCGCTTCCGGGCGCAGGGAAAAGCGGTAGGTGAGCTTGTCGTCGGAGATGCGCACGCTCTTCGCAACGAGCCCATAGAGCGCATCCGGCTCGTCAGCCGAGCCGGTCATCAGCGTGTCGAAGGTGCCGGTCATGCCGGCGGCGCCGTCCCCGCGCAGCACGAAGACGTGGAGGGTGTTGAACGTATCGAAGTTCTGGTTGCCGAGCGTCTGCTTGATCTGGATCGCCAGCGTGCCGCCCTTCGGGGCGGCGGGACTCACGTAATCGAAATGCTTGAAGTCGGGCGGATATTTCAGCTCGCCGAAGCTCGACAGGCCGTGCGTTTCGGTCTCGCCCTCCTGCGCGAAGCCGATGCGCGGCAGAACGGACAGGGCGGCCGTTGCCGCCCCGGTCTTGAGGATGGCGCGGCGATTGAGGGTCGTCATCGCGGCGCCCCCGTCTTGGCGGCCTTGGCCTCGTCGAACCACCAGATCGTCGGGAAGGCGGCGCCGCCGTAGCGCGGCATGGTCTCCGGATGGCTGTAGCGGTTCCAGCGCGCGGTGCGCTGCTTCAGCGAGGTCCATTGCGGAACAACGTAGTCGTGGGCGAGGAGCACGCGGTCGAGCGCCTTCGTCGCCGCAACCAGCTCGTCGCGGTCCTTGGCATAGATGACCTTGTCGATCAGCGCATCGACGCCGGGATCGGCGATGCCGGACAGGTTGCGCGAACCCTCGCGCGAAGCCGCCTGCGAGCCCCAGAACTCGCGCTGCTCGTTACCCGGCGACATCGATTGCGGCCACAAGCCCGTGGCGATGTCGAAGTCGAAGGCGCGGGTGCGGTTGGTGTATTGAACGTCGTCGACGGTGCGCACCGACGCCATGATGCCGAGGCGGTCGAGCGAGGCCTTGTAGGGCAGGAACACGCGCTCCTCGTTCGGGCTGCTGCTGAGCAGCTCGACGGTCAGGACATCGCCCTTCGCATTGACGCGGCGGCCGTTCTTCACCTCCCAGCCGGCTTCCTTGAGCAGGCGGTCGGCCTCGCGCAAGTTGTTGCGGATCGTCTCGGGCGAATCGTTGACCGGGTTCTTGTAAGCGGTCGTGAAGACCGATGCCGGAACCTTGTCGCGGATGGATTCGAGGATCTCGCGCTCGCGTCCTTCGGGCAGTCCCGAGGAGGCGAGGTCGAGGCCGAAGAAATAGCTCGAGGGGCGCTCGTAGAGGCCATAGAAGATCGTCTTGTTCAGTTCCTCGAAGGGGAAGGCGAGGTTGAAGGCGCGGCGGACGCGCTGGTCCTTGAACTTGTCGCGCCGCATGTTGAGCACGAAGGCCTGCATCACGCCGGTGGCGCGGAAGGAAAACTCTTCGAGCACCACGCGGCCTTCCTGCCGGGCCGGGAAGTCGTATCCCGTCGCCCAGTTGCGGGCGCTGTTCTCGGTGCGGAAATCGAGACGGTCCGCCTTGAAGGCTTCGAGCAGCACCGTCGCGTCGCGATAATATTCGTAGCGGATCTCGTCGAAATTGTTCTGCCCGACATTCACGTTGATCTTTTCGCCCCAGTAATCCTTCACGCGCTCGTAGGAAGCGTTGCGGCCGGCGTCGAAATTCTTCAGGCGATAGGGGCCGGAGCCGAGCGGCGGCTCGAGGGTGGTCTGCGTGATGTCGCGCTTGCGCCCGTCGGACGCCGTACCCTCCCACCAATGCTTCGGCAGCACCATCAGCTGCCCCATGATCTGCGGCAGCTCGCGGTTGCCCTTCTCGTCGAAGGTGAACTTCACCTCGCGCTCGCCGGTTTTCTCGGCCTTGGTGACGTTGGCATAATAGAAGGCGTAGGTGGGGCTGTTGGTCTTCAGGCTCTCGAACGAGAAGATCACGTCATCGACCGTCACCGGCCTGCCGTCGTGCCAGCGCGCCTCCGGTCGCAGGCGGAAGCTGACGGAGGAATAATCCTCCGGATAGGTGAAGGATTCGGCGAGCAGGCCATAAGAAGCGCTCGGCTCGTCGAGAGCGGAGGCGGTCAGGGTCTCGTAGATCAGGCCGAGTCCCTGTTCGGGGGATCCTTTCACGCCGGCGACGACGACGTTGAAGCTGTCGAAGGTGCCCAGCGCTCCTAAGCGGACCAGCCCGCCCTTCGGGGCATTCGGATTGACGTAGTCGAAATGCGGGAAGCCTTGCGGGTATTTCGGCTCGTCGAGCAGGGCCGAACCGTGCCGCCATGGCGCTTCCTGGGCTGCGAGGGGAGAGAAGGCGAGGCAGGCCGCGAGGAAGCTCGGCAGAAGGGTGCGGATCACAAGGCGTCTCCTGGAAAGGCGAGGCGTCTGTCGTTCAAGCATCGGACCCAAAAGTGGAGCCCACTTTTGGGATCCATCCGATGCTTCTCTTTATAGACTGGCACATCGTTCGGTTGCCCTTCGGGTCTGCTCGATGCACTAGGGTAGATTTTGTGCGTAACGGGGCAAGCGCAAGGGATAACGCGGAAAAGGGCAAGAGCCCTAAAAGAAAAGCCGGGCTTGAGGCCCGGCTTTCCGAAATGTGATCGCTGCAAAGAGTCTTACTGGGCTGCCGGGTACGCGACCGGGCTGTCGGAAAGGCTCCGCAGATAGGCCAGCAGGTCCGCGCGGTCCTTAGCCCCGGCAAGGCCGGCAAAGGCCATGATGGTGCCGGGAGTCGCCTGTTTAGGATTATGGACGAAGGCGTCCAGGGCCTCGTAGCTCCAGTTGCCGCCATGGGCCTTCATGCCCGCCGAGTAGTTGAAGCCCTCGTGCGAGGCGACGGGGCGTCCGACGACGCCGTAAAGGTTCGGTCCGACCTTGTTCGGCCCGCCCTTTTCGAAGGTGTGGCAGGAGGCGCATTTGCGGGCCTGGGCCTGACCCTTGGTCGGATCGGCACTGGCCAGGAGGACCGGAAGCGGCTCGGCGGGGGCGGCAGCAGCGGCGCCACCGCCGGCGGCGGCCTCTTCCGGAGCCGGAAGGTCATAACCTGGGACGGCGGGCTTGTGAGGGGCAAACAGACCGCCGGCGATAACGTTGACGCCGACCACGAAGAGGAGCGAGCCGAAAACGGCGCCCGCGATCTTATTGGTCTCGATATTCATCAGTGAAGCTCTCCTCGCCTTCGTACAACCGGCGAAACCAGGCAGCAGAACGGATCCGCGAGCATGCACCCGCGACAGGGGCGTTGCTTAGCCGTAGAGATGGGGTTTTGACAATGGGGTTTTCCGGAGTTTTCGCCGTTCTCGTGGTCGCAGCACGGCTTTGCAACGCTCGAGCTCGCCCGAAGGTCCCGTTCCCGCCCTAGGGCCGACGGGCGCGGTTTCGGCTCGCGGGAAGTTTCGGATCGATCCAAAATTGCATTCCCCTTTCGGGTCCGATGCTCTAAGCACGCGCAGTTTTCCTTGAACGAACCGCGTCATGTCCGATCCCATCGTCCTCATTCCCGCTCGCCTCGCCGCCACCAGACTGCCCAACAAGCCCCTGGCCGAGATCGCAGGCGAGCCCATGATCGTCCATGTCTGGCGCCGGGCGCTCGAGGCCGGAATCGGCCCGGTCGCGGTGGCGACCGATGCCCCGGCCATCGCCGAGGCCATCGCGGCTGTAGGCGGCATCGCCGTCATGACCCGGGACGATCACGCCTCCGGTTCCGACCGCATCTTCGAGGCTGTGGAAAAGCTCGATCCGGAAGGCCGTCACGACGTGGTGGTGAACGTGCAGGGCGACCTGCCGACCATCGATCCGGCGGCCGTCGCCGCCTCCATCGTCCCGCTCGCGGATCGGGAAGTCGATATCGCGACCCTCGTCGCCATCATCGAGCGCGAGGAGGAGAAGACCAATCCCAACGTGGTGAAGATGGTGGGCAGCCCCATCGCGCCCGGCCGCTTCCGCGCGCTCTATTTCACCCGGGCGACGGCGCCTTACGGCGACGGACCGCTCTATCATCACATCGGCCTCTACGCCTATCGCCGCAGGGCGCTGCAGCGTTTCGTCGGCCTCAAACCCTCGCCGCTGGAGATGCGCGAGAGGCTCGAGCAGCTGCGGGCGCTCGAGGCCGGCATGCGCATCGATGCGGTGCTGGTCGACGACGTGCCCCTCGGCGTCGATACTCCCCACGATCTGGACAGGGCGCGCGACATCATCGCGGCAAGGGCATCGGACCCAAAAGTGGCTTCCACTTTTGGGAGCGATCCGATGCCCCTTCTTTGAACAGCGCATCGTTCAGGGCGTAAAACCTGGACCACTTTTCGCTGACGCGGCCCTCTGGATCCGCACGATGCGCTAGGAGGACATCATGAGCAAGATCATTTCGTTCCAAGGCGAGCTCGGCGCCAATTCCCACACGGCCTGCCTGGAGGCGCGTCCCGACTGGGAGGTGCTGCCATGTCCCACCTTCGAGGACGCTTTCGCCGCTGTGAACGAGGGCCCGGCGGGCCTCGCCATGATCCCGATCGAGAACTCCATCGCGGGCCGTGTCGCCGACATCCACCATCTGCTGCCGACCTCGGGGCTGCACATCGTCGGCGAGCATTTCCTGCCGATCCACTTTCATCTGATGGCCATCCCCGAGGCCGATCTCGGCACCGTCAAGGACGTCTACAGCCACGTCCATGCGCTGGGCCAGTGCCGCAAGATCATCCGCAAGCTCGGGCTGAAGGCGCATGTGGCCGGCGACACCGCAGGCTCCGCGCGCGAGGTGGCGGAGTGGAAGGATCCGAGCCGGGCGTCGCTCTCGCCCCGCATGGCGGCCGACATCTACGGCCTGAGGATCCTGGCCGAGAACGTCGAGGACGAGGCGCACAACACCACCCGCTTCGTCATCCTCTCCAAGGCGCCGCAATGGGCGCCGGCCGGACCGGAGCCGGTCGTGACGTCCTTCGTCTTCCGCGTCCGCAACCTGCCGGCGGCGCTCTACAAGGCGCTGGGCGGCTTCGCCACCAACGGCGTCAACATGACCAAGCTCGAAAGCTACATGCTGGAAGGCGATTTCACCGCGACGCAGTTCTATGCCGAGGTGGACGGGCATCCGGAGGATGCGGGCCTGCGGCGCGCGCTGGAGGAGCTCGAGTTCTTCTCCCGCGAGCTGCGCATCCTCGGCGTCTACGCGGCCGACCCGTTCCGGGAAAAAGTCCGGGAAGCGGCCGAGTGACGATCCTCGTCCGCGAGGCGGTCGAGGCCGACGTGGAGGGCATCGCCCGGGTCCACGTCCAGGGCTGGCGCGAATCCTACAAGGACTTTCTCAGTCCCGAGGCGCTCGCCGGCCTGTCGGTCGAGGAGCGCATGCGGATGTGGCAGGGTGCATTCGCCAGGCCCGATCCGCGGGCCAAGACGCTCGTGGCCGAGACCGGCGCCGGCGAGATCGTCGGCTTCGCCAGCGGCGGGCCGATCCGGAGCGAAACGGCTGAGCTGCTCGGCACGGAGGCCGAAATCTTCGCGATCTACCTGCTCGACAGGGTCAAGCGGCAGGGTATCGGCCGCAGGCTCATGACCGGTGTCTTCGACCATCTCGGCGGCCAGGGCTTGGGCTCGGCCGGCCTGTGGGTGCTGAAGGATAACCTCTCCGCACGCCGCTTCTACGAAACGCTCGGCGGCACGCCGGGACCCGAGCAGACCTTCGACGTGCGCGGCCAGAACGTCGTCGAAATCGCCTACCGGTTCGCGCTGGCGCAGCGGGTGTGAGTTCGCCAGGTGTCATCCCCGGCGAGGGACGGGGATTCATGGCGTTGCGCTGGATTCCCTTCCCCTCCGATGGCTGCGCCATCTCCGGCCGGGAATGACACGGCTTGCCACCCGCCTCATCATACCAAGTGTCGCGGCTACCCCCATCCTGAACCGTCAAAGCCACCCGCCCACGTCATCACCGGCCTCGTGCCGGTGATCCCGATGCGAAAGGCGCCGCGCTCGTCCATATCGGGATGGCCGGCACAAGGCCGGCCAAGACAGTGGGAGTGTGACGAGAGGGCGACGAGAGGGGCGAGCGGAAGAGCGCGGGCAACGTTATGTTCTCACTTTGTTCTTGACAATAGTCCCAGCCTCGGCTATACCCTTGCGCAAGATCTGCTCCTGACGAGGGGCGCGCTCGCGAGGCGTCGCAGTGTGGGAGCAGGCACGGTCCCGTGACAGGTCTCGCAAACCTGTCGACGGGAGGCCCAGGCTGTGCGCCGCTGACTAGGGATTGGGTCGAGGCCGCCGCTGACCTTGCGGTCGCCGCCTCGGGCAGTCACTGAGCCGGCACCGCCTGTCCGCCTAAAAAAGCCGTGCGCGAAGCGGCCTCCCGGCTCTTCCATCATCACCATGCATCAGCGAGCCGGGCCGCCCTTCGCGCCACCCTCGATACCTGAAAGGCTCGGAGCCCAAAGCTCCGGGCCCATAGGTGCTGGCTGTTTGACAGGCAAACCAACAGCGTCATCCCGGACGAGCGGAGTGAGATCCGGGATCGCTTTCAGAATAAAGCGCTGTCATCCCGGCGAAGGCCGGGATCCATAACCACGACCTTCGACCATCGGCACCGTCAGCGTTTCTGGATTCCCGCTTCCGCAGGAATGACAGTGTCGAGGTTCACGCGCCCCACTTGCCAAGCGATCCTGGATCGCCCGCTCCGGCCGGGATGATCCACTTCAGGCGCTTAATCCTTCACCCATTCCCGGATCAGGTGGTTGGCGATCGCGATCGGGACGGGGGCGTTGAAATGCGCGTGGGTGCCCGCCAGCATCTGCCGGATGTCGTCCTTCGTGAACC
This sequence comes from Microvirga ossetica, assembly GCF_002741015.1. Classification (NCBI taxonomy): domain Bacteria; kingdom Pseudomonadati; phylum Pseudomonadota; class Alphaproteobacteria; order Hyphomicrobiales; family Methylobacteriaceae; genus Microvirga; species Microvirga ossetica. The sequence goes on from NZ_CP016616.1 coordinate 3,737,253, forward strand.
AGCGGGCATCCTCCAGCTCCTCGCCGTCGAAGCGGATCTCGTCGGTGAGCGCCTCGCCGATGCAGCCGATCATGATGTTCGACGGAAACGGCCACGGCTGCGAGGTCATGTAGCGCACCGCGCCGACCCGGATGCCGGCCTCCTCGAAGGTCTCGCGCCGCACTGCGTCCTCGATGGTCTCGCCCGGTTCCAGGAAGCCTGCGAGGCAGGAATACATCCTCTCGGCAAAGCGCGGCTGTCGGCCCATCAGGCATTTGTCGCCGCGCACGATCAGCATGATCACCACCGGGTCGGTGCGCGGAAAATGCTGGGTGCCGCAGGACGCGCAGTCGCGCCGGAACCCGGCCTGGGCCGCTTGCGTCGGCGCGCCGCAATTGGCGCAGAAGCGGTGGCGCCGGTGCCAGTCGAGCAGGGATTTCGCCATGGCGAGCATCCCGAGCTCCTCCGCCGGCACGAGGCCGCGCACGGCGATCGAGCGCAGGTCCACGACCGCGAAAGCCGGGTCGTCCTGGAACGGCTCGGCCGCCTCGGGTTCCGCCAGGGTCGCCACGACGGGGCGCTCTCCCAACGTCCCGAGGAAGATCTGTTCCCGATGGGCGGGGAGGCGGCTCAGGATGGCGGCCGGATGCAGGCTCGTCCCAGGCTCCCCGGCCCGGAGGATCGGCAGGTCGCCGGCCAGGATGATCATGGCGGCGCGGGGATCGTGCAAGGCCTTGGCGAGAGCCTCCGGATCCCGCTCGGCACTGTGGCGCACGAGCGGGTTCGAGATATAGGCGATGGGTCGGGTCATGGGGTCAGGCCGATGCGAAGAGAGTGGCGGCACGCTCGATCAAGGCACTTGCCGCATGGTCGGGATAGGGCGTCCGGGTGCCGTGGCCCCAGACCGGGCCGGGCCAGGCCGGATCGGAGCGGAAGCGCCCGATCACATGGACATGGAGCTGCGTCACGATGTTGCCCAGCGCGCCAACGTTCACCTTGTCGGGCTTGGACAGCTCCAGCATCACCTTGGTAGCGATGCGGATCTCCTGCATCAGCTGGGCGGATTGCTCCTCCGAGAGATCGGTGATCTCGCTCACCCCCTCGACGCGCGGAACCAGCACGAACCAGGGAAAACGTGCGTCGTTCAGAAGCAGGACGGATGAGAGGGCGAGGTCGCCGACGGGGATCGTGTCGGCGTCGAGCCGGGAATCGAGCTGGAATGTCATGGGGCTATGTAACCGAGCCTGCGGCGCGATGTCAGCCTCGCTCATACGTCATCCCGGACGAAGCGAAGCGGAGATCCGGGATCGCAGGCCGGACAAGGCGCCATTCTCGTCCGGCGATCCCGGGTTCTGCTGACGCAGCCCCGGGATGACAGCCTCTGGATAACTGTTTCCAACTTGCGTTTCCCGGCCGAACCGCCCATATAGCCGGTGGGAGGTTGGCGAGGGACGTCTCACTCGCCAATCGGGTCAGGTCCGGAAGGAAGCAGCCCTAACGAGACCGAACGGGTCTTCGTCCAGCCTCCCACCTTAAAAGTTTCTCCAAAGCCTTGCAGTCGATGGACGATACCACAGCCGGCACGCCCCTGAACGACGAGCCGGCCCTGCCGGGCTTCCCCGCCGCGCCGGCCCCCACGGCGCCGGCCTCTCCCTACCGCGTCCTTGCCCGCAAATACCGCCCCAAGACCTTCGACGACCTCATCGGTCAGGAGGCGATGGTGCGCACCCTTTCGAACGCCTTCGAGACAGGCCGCATCCCGCAGGCCTGGATGCTCACCGGCGTCCGCGGCGTCGGCAAGACCACGACGGCCCGCATCCTGGCGCGCGGCCTGAACTACCAGAAGGCCGACGGCTCCGGGAAGCCGACCATCCACATGCCCGAGCTCGGCGTCCATTGCGAAGCAATCATGGAATCGCGCCACGTGGACGTGCTCGAGATGGACGCCGCCTCGCATACGGGCATCGACGACGTCCGCCAGATCATCGACGGCATCCGCTATTCTCCCGTATCGGCCCGCTACAAGGTCTACATCATCGACGAGGTCCACATGCTCTCGGAGAAGGCGTTCAACGCCTTCCTGAAGACGCTGGAGGAGCCGCCGCCGCACGCGAAGTTCATCTTCGCCACCACCGAGATCCGGAAAGTGCCGGTCACGATCCTGTCCCGCTGCCAGCGCTTCGACCTGCGCCGCATCGAGGCGGACAAGCTCGTGGCGCATTTGGGCCGCATCTGCGATGCCGAAGGCGTGCAGGCCGACCAGGAAGCGCTCGCCGCCATCGCCCGTGCGGCTGAAGGCTCGGCGCGCGATTCGCTCTCCCTGATGGATCAGGCCATCGCCCATGGCGCCGGCCTCGTGACGCCCGACACCGTGCGCGACATGCTGGGGCTTGCCGACCGCACGCAGGTCATCGACCTGTTCGAGACGGTGATGCGCGGCGACGTGCCGGCGGCCTTCGCGGGCCTTCGCTCGCAATACGATGCCGGCGCGGACCCGGCTGTGATCCTCTCCGATCTCGCCGCCTTCTCGCATATCGTCACCCGCCTCAAGCTGATCCCCGAAGCTGCGAGGGATCCCGCTCTCTCCGAGATCGAGCGGACCCGCGGCACGGATTACGCCCAAAAATTGTCCGTGCGCACCCTGTCGCGCGCCTGGCAGATTCTTCTGAAAGGCATCCCCGAGGTGCAGGCGTCGAACCGCCCGATTGCGGCGGCCGAGATGGTTATCGTGCGTCTCGCCTATGCGGCCGATCTGCCGACGCCGGACGAGGCCCTGCGCGCGCTGAAAGACGGCGCTCCGGTGCCCTCGGGCGGTCCGTCCGCTCCCGCGCCGCGGCCTTCCGGCCCCGCCACTTCCGGCAATATGGCGCTGGCGACGTCGCAGGCTCATCCGCAGCCGCGCCCGCAATCCGCGGCACCTGAGCCGACCATGCGCCTGCGCCGCTTCGAGGACGTGGTGGCCTTGGCCGGCGAGAAGCGTGAGATCGTGCTGAAGGCGCAGCTCGAACGGGAGGTGCGCCTCGTCCGCTTCGAGGAGGGCCGCATCGAGCTCAGCCTCATCGAGGGCGGCAGCCGCACCATCGCCAACGACCTCACCCGCGCACTCCAGCAATGGACCGGCGAACGCTGGATGGTCGCGCTCTCCTCGGAAGAGGGGCAGCAGACGCTGCACGAGAAGGCAGCCGCCGCCGAGCGCGAGCGCAAGGAGGGTGCTGCCAACCATCCGCTCGTGCAGGCGGTGCTGTCGAAATTTCCCGGCGCACAGATCGTCAACGTGATCGAGCGCACGGAGAAGCCCGGCGAGGACGCGGAAACCGAGATCCTCGGCGAAGAGGATGCGGCTGCGGCACACGAGGCCGAAGACGACGACGATCTGTTTTAATTCAAGGATACGGTCATGAAGGACATCATGGGATTGATGAAGCAGGCTCAGGCGATGCAGCAGAAGCTGCAGGACGCCCAGGCCGAGCTCGACACTCTCGAAGTCGACGGCACGTCCGGCGGCGGTGTGGTGACCGTGAAGGTGACCGGCAAGGGCAGCCTCAAGTCCATCGCTATCGACCCTTCTCTCATGAACCCGGACGAGAAGGAGATCCTCGAGGATCTCATCGTGGCCGCCATGAACGATGCCCGCGGCAAGGCCGAGCGCGCCGCGCAGGAGCGCATGGAGAGCATCACCAAGGGCCTGCCGCTGCCTCCGGGCCTGAAGCTGTTCTGAGCATCCTAAATGGCCCAGCACGTTGCCGGACCTGAGATCGAGCGCCTGATCCAGCTGCTCGCCCGCCTGCCGGGCTTGGGCCCGCGCTCGGCGCGGCGCGCGGCTTTGCATCTCATCAAGAAGCGCGAGACGCTGCTCAACCCGTTGAGCGATGCCATGCGCATCGCCAACGAGCGCATCGTCGTGTGCTCGTCCTGCGGCAATGTCGACACGCAGGATCCCTGCACCATCTGCCGGGACGCCAAGCGCGATCCGTCCATCCTCGTGGTGGTCGAGGACGTGTCCGATCTCTGGGCGCTGGAGCGTTCCGGCGCGGTCAATGCGAAATATCACGTGCTCGGCGGCGTGCTCTCGCCGCTCGACGGCGTGCGGCCCGAGCATCTCAACCTGGACAGTCTCGTTGCCCGCGCCTCCGAGCCCGGCGTCGCTGAAGCGATCCTGGCGCTCAACGCCACGGTCGACGGGCAGACCACGGCCCATTACATCACCGAGCTTCTCGCCCATCTGCCCATCAAGGTGACGAAGCTCGCCCACGGCGTGCCGGTCGGCGGCGAACTCGACTACCTCGACGAGGGCACGCTCTCCGCCGCGATCCGGCAGCGCACGTCGTTCTGAATCGGACGTCTTGCAGGTGACAGCTGCATGCGCCGTTGATAATCAGGCGGCAACGAAATCCTTGCCCCGAGTTGCCCATGTCCAATGCTGACCTGTCCCGAACCATCGACGCCGCCTGGGAAGACCGGGCCAATGTGACCCCCTCCACCACGGGAGCCGTGCGCGAGGCCGTGGAGGAGGCGATGAACCTCCTCGATTCCGGCAAGGCACGCGCGGCCGAGAAGGTCGGCGGCGAGTGGCAGGTGCATGAGTGGCTGAAGAAGGCCGTGCTGCTGTCTTTCCGCCTCAACGACATGAGCATCATCAAGGGCGGGCCGGGCGAGGCCACGTGGTGGGACAAGGTGCCCTCCAAGTTCGACGGCTGGGGCGAGAACCGCTTCCGCGAAGCCGGCTTCCGTGCGGTTCCGAACTGCATCGTGCGGCGCAGCGCCTATATCGCGCCCGGCGTCATCCTGATGCCGTCCTTCGTCAATCTCGGCGCCTATGTGGACGAGGGCACCATGGTCGACACCTGGGCGACCGTCGGTTCCTGCGCCCAGATCGGCAAGAACGTGCATCTCTCCGGCGGCGTCGGCATCGGCGGCGTGCTTGAGCCGCTCCAGGCCAGTCCCACCATCATCGAGGACAATTGCTTCATCGGTGCCCGTTCCGAGGTAGTGGAAGGCGTGATCGTGGGCGAGGGCTCGGTGCTCTCCATGGGCGTGTTCATCTCGGCCTCGACCAAGATCATCGACCGCAACACCGGCGAGGTCTTCGTCGGCCGCGTGCCGCCCTATTCCGTGGTTGTGCCCGGCTCGCTCCCTGGCAAGCCGCTCCCGGACGGCACCCCCGGCCCATCCCTCTATTGCGCCGTTATCGTTAAGCGCGTCGATGCGCAGACCCGGGCGAAGACGGGGATCAACGAGCTGTTGCGCGACTGATCCGATGGAACCCTCGCCCCTCTTTCTCGCCCAGTCGCTCCTGCGCTGCCCCTCCGTGACGCCGGAGGAGGGCGGCGCGCTTGCCTTCATCGAGAGCGTTCTCAAGGGGGCGGGGTTCGAGGTCCATCGTCCGGTCTTCTCCGAGCCCGGCACGCCGGACGTGGAGAACCTCTATGCCCGCTACGGCACAGGGCAGCCCTACATGCTGTTCGCCGGTCATACGGACGTGGTGCCGCCGGGCGACGTGAGCCGGTGGCAATACGATCCGTTCGGCGGCGAGATCCATGGCGGCGAACTCTATGGGCGCGGCGCCGTGGACATGAAGGGCGGCATCGCCTGCATGATGGCGGGGGCGCTCGCCTTCATCCGCGACAACCCGGACTTCAAGGGCTCCATCGGCTTCCTGATCACGGGGGACGAGGAGGGGCCGGCGGTCAACGGCACGGTAAAACTCCTCGAATGGGCGAAGGGCCGCGGCGAGCGCTTCGACCATTGCATTCTCGGCGAGCCGACGAACCCGAACCAGCTCGGCGACATGATCAAGATCGGGCGGCGCGGGTCGCTCACGGGTCGGATCGTAGTCGAGGGCAAGCAGGGACACGTGGCCTATCCGCATCTCGCCGACAATCCGATCCCTGGCATGATGCGCCTGCTCGACGGGCTCCTGAGGGAGCCGCTCGACCGGGGAACGGATCATTTCGATGCCTCGAACCTGGAGGTGACCACGATCGACGTAGGCAATCCGGCGGCCAATGTGATCCCGGCCGAGGCGAAGGCGACCTTCAATATCCGCTTCAACGATCTCTGGACGCCGCACAGCCTGGAGGCGGAGATCGAGCGCCGCCTGCGCGAGGCCGCCGGCAACACCGTGCACTACACTCTGAAGGTCGAGCCGACCAACGCGGTCGCCTTCCTTACCCCTCCGAATGCCTTTGTGAGCTTCATCGCCGAGGCCATCGAGGCCGAGACCGGCGCGAAGCCGAAGCTCTCCACGACCGGCGGCACATCGGACGCTCGCTTCATTGTGAAGGACTGCCCGGTGGTCGAGTTCGGCCTCGTCGGGCAGACCATGCACCAGATCGACGAACGCGTGGCCGTGGCCGATCTGGACCGGCTCGCAACGATTTACCGAAAAGTGCTCGACGCTTATTTCGCCGCCTGAAATCGAGCGAAGAGCTTGACTATTTAGACTAAAGTCGAAGAATAGCCGGAACGTTTTGAAGCTTCCGTCCATTTTCGTGGGCAATCGCCTGCCACGAAGGGGCCGCTCATGATCGTCACGGCTGATGAGGTCAACCGCTCGTTCAGAGGAACGCTCGACCTGCTCAACAGCAGGGCGGAGGGACTCAAATCCTTCGACATGAGCGAGAGGGGCTTCTGGCGCTCCTTCACCGCGCTCTGGCTGACCCTGCCGGCCTACGTGGTTTCCCTCGCCTTCGAGCGCCTTCGCCTCGGCCTGCTCCAGCCCGATCGCTCCCTGCTCGACAATGTCTGGGTCGACATCGTCGTCGCTTTCGGTCACGTGGCCGGCTTCGTCGTGTTGCCAGTGGCGATGATCTGGATCGCACGGTGGTTTAGGCTGGAGAAGGCCTATGTGCCCTTCGTCATCGTGACGAACTGGATATCGGTGATCGGCATGCTGGTGCTCTCGGTGCCGGCCATGCTCATGCTCGTAGGCTGGGCGCCTCCGGGGCTTGCCAGCCTGTTCAGCCTCGCCTTCGCGATCATTGTCGTCCGGCTGCAATGGTTCGCCACCAAGTCTACCCTTGGCCTCGCGAGCCTCCCGGCGCTCGGCATCGTCGTGTTCGGGATCTTGCTCAATGCGGTCGTGGCGAGCGCGATGCGGGGCCTGCTAGGGTAGAGCATCGGCCCCAAAATTGGACACCACTTTTGGGATCCATCCGATGCTGCTTCTTTGATGAGCGCATCGCCGGAGCGGAAAACCGGATCCACTTTTCACTGACGTGGCCCTCTGGGTCCGCGCGATGCGCTAATCCGGATAATCGACGCCGATCAGGTAGAGGCCCGTCGGCGGGGCCATCGGGCCGCATCGCTTGCGGTCTCGCGCGTCGAGGGCTGCACGCACATCCTCCGCCGACCAGCGCCCGGCACCTGCCCGCTCCAGCGTTCCCGTCATCGAGCGCACCTGATGGTGCAGGAACGAGCGGGCGGAGGCATAGATGCGGATCTCCTCGCCGATCCGCTCCACATCGAGACGGTCGAGCGTGCGGATCGGGCTGTTGGCCTGGCATTCGGCCGCGCGGAACGTGGTGAAGTCGTGCCGCCCGATCAGCAGCTGCGCGGCTTCGTGCATGACCTCGGCATCGAGCGCCCAGGCGACGTGCCAGACCCGGCTCGCATCGAGCGTCGGCGGCGCCCGGCGGTTGAGGATGCGATAGACGTAGTGCCGCTTCACGGCGGAGATGCGCGCATTGAACGTCTCGGGCACGATCTGCGCCGAGAGGATCGCGACGGGGGCCGGCTTCAGATGCGCGTTGGTGGCGTCCCGCACCGTATCCGGCCGCCACTCCTTGTCCAGATCCACATGCACGACCTGATGCGTGGCATGAACGCCGGAATCCGTGCGGCCGGCGCAATGGATCCGCACGGCCGTGCCGGCGAAGCGCGCGATGGCATCCTCCACCGCCTGCTGAACGGAGAGACCGTTGGTCTGATGCTGCCAACCGGTGAAGGGCGTGCCGTCGTATTCGACGACAAGCTTGTAGCGAGGCATGTCTATTTCAGCTCTGCAAAGGCCCGGGCATAGGCGACCGGACCATGGGCCCGTTTTCCGGTGTCGGAAAGGGCAAGCGCCTGGAGATAGGGTCCGTCATAAGGGGTTTTCAGGCGCTCCGCCAGCTTCGGATCGAAGCTGAAACGTCCATAGAAGGACGGCTCCCCGAGGACCACGACGAGATCGTATCCGTCATCCGTCAGGCGTTGCAGGCTCCGCCGGACGAGGGCCGTCCCGACGCCCTGGTTCTGGAAGGCGGGCGAGACCGCCAGCGGCGCCAGCACGCAGGCTCGCACGGAAGGGGTTTCATGCAGGGCCAAGTGGGAATAGGCGATATGTCCCGCCGGCTTCCCGTCATAAGCCAGGAGCGAGAGGATCAGATCCCCCTCGCTTTCCATGTCGCGGACGAGGTCGGCTTCCGCCGTCTGGGCGAAGGCGGCGTCGTAGATGGCATAGATTGCCGGCCAGTCTGTGGATTCCTCCAGACGGATCGTCGTCATGCATCACCCGAAGCGGGCGCCCGGACCAAGCCTCACGCCGCGCAGAAATTCGTCGAAGGCCACGGGCCCCTTGCCGGCTCGTTGAACCTGGACCAGACGGATCGCCCCGTCGCCACAGGAAATTATACCATTGTTGTCGAGAAGTGTCCCGGGGGCGCCCGAACCTGCCGCCAGCGTCGCCCGCAGCACCTTCACCCGCTCTTGGCCCTTGCCGAAATCGGCGGTGAAATAGGCGCCGGGGAAGGGCGAGAGCCCGCGGATATGGTCATGAATCGCTTGGGCCGGCTTCGACCAGTCGATCAGGGCTTCCTCGTTCCTGATCTTGTGGGCATAGGTCACGCCGTCCTCGGGCTGGGGCGTGAAGCCCAAGCCGCCGCGCGACAGGGCGGCGAGCGCCCGCACCATCAGGTCGGCGCCGAGCACCATCAGCCGATCGTGCAGCTCGCCCGCATTCATGTCCGGCGCGATCGCCACACGCTCGACCATGGCGACGGGGCCGGTATCCAGGCCCTCTTCCATCTTCATGACGGCGACGCCGCTTTCCCTGTCGCCGGCCATGACCGCACGCTGGATCGGAGCCGCGCCGCGCCAGCGCGGAAGCAGGGAGGCATGCAGGTTGAGGCAGCCGAGTTCCGGCGCCTCGAGGATCGCCTTCGGCAGCAGCATGCCGTAGGCCACCACCACGGCGACATCGGCATCGTGGCTGCGGAAGATATCGGCAGCCTCGTCCGTGCGCAGGGTCTTCGGCGTCAGCACGGGCAGGCCGAAGCGGTCCGCCATTTTATGAACAGGGGAGGGCTTCAGCTCCATGCCGCGCCCGGCGGCGGCAGGCGCGCGGGTGTAGACGGCGACCACGTCGTGGCCCTGGCCGACGATCTCGGAAAGGGTGGGCACCGCGAAATCCGGCGTGCCCATGAAGACGACGCGCAGGCTCATGCCCCGGCCTCGCGCCTGGCCGCCTTCTTGAACTTGGTCATCACCCGGTCGCGCTTGAGCTTCGACAAGTAGTCGATGAAGAGGACGCCGTTCAGGTGGTCGATCTCGTGCTGCACGCAGGTGGCGAGCAGCCCGTCCGCATCCTGCTCGACGGTCTCTCCCTGCAGGTTCACGTAGCGGAATCGCACCCGGTCCGGCCGCTCGACCTCCTCGTAATATTCGGGGATCGACAGGCAGCCTTCCTCATAAGTACGCTTTTCCTCCGAGGCCCAGACGATCTCCGGGTTGATGAGCACCAAAGGCTGGTGCTCGTCCTCGGATTTCGACACGTCCATGGTCACCATGCGCAAAGGCATGCCGATCTGGATCGCGGCGAGGCCCACGCCGGGTGCGTCGTACATGGTTTCCAGCATGTCGTCCGCCAGCCGGCGAATCTCGTTCGTGACCTCCTTGATGGGCTCGGAGATCAGGCGGAGCTTGGAATCGGGAAGGATGACGAGGGGTCTGATGCTCATGATCGCGGGAGATAAGGGCTTAGCTGAGGATGGTCAAATCGTTCGTCTCTAGCATCGGACCCAAAAGTGGGTCCACTTTTGGGACTAATCCGATGCCTATCATTCATGAGTGCATCGTTCTCGCGGAAAAGCGGAATCCACTTTTCCGCACGAGGCACTTGTGTTCGGATGCATCCGTTAACCGGAACCTGACGCTCCATGAACGACATCGTCCTGATCCTGGGCAAGACCTCCCTGACCTGGGGGCAGGCCGTCATGGGAATGGCTGCGTTAAGCCTCGTCCTCCTGTTCCTCGTCACGATCCTGCTTCTGCGCACCCGCCGGGAGCGGGCGCTGGAATCCGCCATCGCCGACGAGCGGGCGCGGGAGATGGACGACAGGGTGGCGGAGCTCACCCGGATCCAGTCGGAGATGACCGGGCGGATGCGGACGATGGCCGAGGTGTTCGGCTCGCGCCAGAGCGATTTCGCCCGCATGATCTCGGAGCGGATCGACGGGCTGCAGCACCGGGTCGGCCAGGGGCTCGAATCCTCCACGCGCCACCAGAGCGAGAACCTCTCCAAGCTCAACGAACGGCTCGCCGTGATCGATGCCGCTTAGCAGAACCTCACCAACCTCACCGGCGAGATCGTGGGGCTCAAGGATATCCTGTCGAACAAGCAGACCCGTGGCGCCTATGGCCAGGGGCGGATGGAGGCGATCGTCCGCGACGGGCTGCCGGCCAATGCCTTCGCCTTCCAGGCGACCCTGTCCAACCGCACCCGGCCCGACTGCCTCGTGCGCCTGCCGGGCGACGAGCGCGGGCTCGTCATCGATGCCAAGTTCCCGCTCGAAGGTTTTACGCTCTTTCGCGAAGCGAAGGGGGACGAGGCACGGGGCCACGCGGCGGCGCGGGTGCGCAACGACATGCTGGTCCATGTGAAGGACATCGCGGAGAAATACCTGATCCCCGGCGAAACCCAGGACATCGCCATGCTCTTCGTGCCTGCGGAATCGATCTATGCCGATCTTGCGGAGCATTTCGACGACGTGGTGCAGAAGGCCCATCGCGCCCGCATCGTCATCGTTTCGCCGTCCCTCCTGACCCTGGCGATCCAGGTCATGCAGGCACTGGTGCGCGATGCCCGCATCCGCGAGGAGGCGCGGGTGATCCAGGTCGAGGTGCAGAAGCTGCTTGAGGACGTGACCCGGCTCGATTCCCGCGTGGCGAAGCTCGATGCGCATTTCCGCCAAGCGCAGGAGGATGTCTCGCAGATCAGGGTCTCCGCCGACAAGATCGTGAAGCGCGGCGAGAGGATCGAGACCCTGGAATTCGACGAGGGAGAAACGGAGGCGAGAGCCGAATGGCTGCGCCTTCAGGGCCGGAATCTGAGAGCCGTGGATTAGGCGGGAACCGCCTCCCACCGGCAACGTTCTTCCCAAGCTGAACGAGGCGCCAAGTTGATGGCACTCGTACATTGGCTTTCTCAGAACCCGGGAAGGATTGCGCCATGGGCCTTTTTTCGAAGGATATCAAGTCGTTGGATGATCTCTTCATCCATACCCTGCAGGACATCTACTACGCGGAGCAGCAGATCACGAAGGCGCTGCCGGAAATGATCGAGAAGGCGAGCGATCCGCAGCTGAAGCAGGCCTTCCAGACCCATCTCGGCGAGACGCAGCAGCAGATCCAGCTGGTCGAGCAGGTGTTCCGCATGCACGGCCACGATCCGAAGGGCGTGACCTGCCCGGCCATCGACGGCATCATCGACGAGGCCCAGGAGATCGCCGGCGACATCGACGACCCGGAGGTCCTCGACGCCGCGCTGCTCGCCGCCGCTCAGGCGGTGGAGCATTATGAGATCACCCGCTACGGCACGCTCGTGGCCTGGGCGAAACAGCTCGGCCGCGAGGATTGCGCCGGCGTGCTGCACCAGATCCTGGATCAGGAAAAATCCACGGATCAGAAGCTCAGCCGGATCGCCGAGAGCAAGATCAACACGAAGGCTGCTTAAGCTCTTCGTTCATTGGAACGGAAATGGCCTCCGCAAGGAGGCCATTTTTGTTTTGGGTTCAAAGTCGATCATGACTGTCATGGCCGGGCTTGTCCCGGCCATCCCGCTTCTGAAAAGCGCTGCGCCTTGCCTGATCGAGATCACCGGCACGAGGCCGGTGATGACGGGCGCAAAATTGGCCTAGGCTTCACTTCGCCGGCAACGCATAAGCGCGCAGGAAATCCGCAAGGTCGTTGGTGATGTAGTCGATTTCCGGTGTCTTGACGGCTTCCTGCTCGAAGCTTTCCCGGAACGGGTCGAGGGTCTTCGGCACGATCAGGGTCGTGGTCATGCCGAGCTCGTGCGGCACGGACAGGTTCTTGGCGATGTCCTCGAACATGGCCGCACGCGCAGGCTCGACTCCGTGCTTGTCGAGAAAGATCTCGTAGGCGCGCCGGTCGGGCTTGGGCACGAAGTTCGAGGCGGCGATGTCGAACACGTCCTCGAAATGATCGAGGATGCCGATCTTCCTCGCCACGTTCTCCGCGTGCTTGCGCGAACCGTTGGTGAGGATGAGCTTGCGGCCGGGCAACTGCTGGATGGCCTCGCCCAGGCTATGGTTCAGCTCGATATCCGTGTGGTCGATATCGTGGGCGAAATCGAGGAAGTCGGTCGGATCGATATCGTATTCGTCGATCAGCGCGCGCAGGGTCGTGCCGTATTTGTGGTAGAAATACTTCTGCAGCGCCTGGGCGGACAGCCCGTCGAGGCCGAACAGATTCGTGATGTAGAGCGTGATGCGCTGGTCGATCTGCGGCCAGATGCGCGAGGAGTGCGGGTAGAGCGTGTTGTCGAGGTCGAAGACCCACGTCTCCACATGGGAGAAGACCCGGGAATCTGCGGCGGACAGGTGGTTCTCAAAAGCTGGCTTGGCGTTCATGGATCCCAAAGACGACAATGGGGCCGTGCGGCCCCACTGACTTGAATATAGGCGTTCTCGGGCGTCCCGTGAAGGGCGAAGCCCTACCCCCTGCGGATCAGGGTGCCCGCGCCGTGGTCGGTGAACAGCTCCAGCAGCACCGCGTGAGGCACCTTGCCGTCGAGGATGACCACGGCCTCGACGCCCTTTTCCAGGGCATAGATGCAGGTCTCGATCTTCGGGATCATGCCGTCGGTGATGGTGCCGTCGGCGATCAGGCGGCGGCAATCCTCGATCGTCATCTCCGGGATGAGGTTCTTGTTCTTGTCGAGAACGCCCGGAACGTCGGTGAGGAGCAGGAGGCGCTTGGCCGTCATGGCGCCTGCGATGGCGCCTGCGAAGGTATCCGCATTGACGTTGTAGGTCTGGGCGTCCTGGCCCGTCGCGACGGGGGCGAGGACCGGGATCAGCTCGGCCTGGAGCACCTGGTCCAGAACGGCCCGGTTCACGTGCTCCGGCTCGCCGACGAAGCCTAAATCCACCACCTTCTCGATATTGGAATCCGGGTCGACCGCGGTGCGGGTCACCTTGCGGGCGGTGACCATGTTTCCGTCCTTGCCGGACAGGCCCACCGCCTTGCCGCCCTCGGCGCCGATCCAGCCGACGATCTGCTTGTTGATGGAGCCGGCGAGCACCATCTCCACCACCTCGACGGTGGCCGCATCCGTCACGCGAAGCCCGCCCTTGAACTCGGACTTGATGCCGAGCTTCTCAAGCATCTTGCCGATTTGCGGGCCGCCGCCATGCACGACGATGGGCTTGATGCCCGATTGCTCGAGCAGCACCACGTCCTCGGCGAAATCCTCGGCCGCCGCCCGGTCGCCCATGGCATGGCCGCCATACTTGATCACCACCACCTGCTGGTCGTAGCGCTGCATGTGCGGCAAGGCCTGCACAAGCACCTCGGCCTGCACATGAACGTCGGGGAGAGGCGTGGACGGATCGGACATGAACGGCTCCGGCGCGGTGATCGGGTTCAAACGGCCTGCCTTCTAGCCGAAGGCGGGGCCGCTGCAAACAGAGACTTCAGGCTCTCAGGCGAAGAACGGCGGAGATGCCCACCAGCAGCCACCCGAGCATGAGGAGAATGCCGCCCGAAGGCGCGGCCCTCGGAAACAGCGCCACTCCCGAGAAGGCGCGGCGGGAGAGGTCGCCGCAGAACAGGACGAGCCCGAGAACCAGCATATAGCCGGCGATCTGGGCGAGGACGGGGTGGATGGCTCCAGCGGCGATCAGGGCGACGAGGGCGAGCAGGGCAGGGGCGTGAAACAGGAGGAACTGCGCCGCCGTCTCGAGGTTGCCGCCCGTGACATGGGCCTCCTCGGCGGCGGAGAGGCCGACGCCGAGGAGGCCCGACAGGGAGGCGAGCACAAGCAGGAGGCGGGCGGCAAGGTTCATACCGCTCCTCTTTCGCTCAGAAGCTTGGCGATTCCTGCGCGCAGTTCCGGGATGCCATGCCCTGTCCGGCTTGATGTCGGCAGGATCTCCGGGAAGGCCGCGGCCCGCTTCGCGATCTTCTGCAGGGTGTCGGCCATGCGCTTCTCGAGCTCGCCCGGCTTCAGCTCGTCCGCCTTGGTCAGCACGACCTGATAGGACACGGCTGCCGTGCCGAGGGTCTCCAGCACCGTCTCGTCCACCGGCTTGATGCCGTGGCGGGCATCAATGAGCACATAGACGCGGGCGAGGCTCGCCCTTCCGCGCAGATAATCGTGGATCAGCTGCGTCCAGGCCTGAACTTTTTGCTTCTCAACGGCAGCAAAGCCGTATCCGGGCATGTCGACGAGATGGAAGCGGTCGTTGACGTTGAAGAAGTTGAGTTGCTGGGTGCGGCCCGGCGTGTGCGACGTCCGGGCCAGCGTGTTGCGCCCGGTCAACGCATTGACGAGGCTCGACTTGCCCACATTGGAGCGTCCGGCAAAGGCGATCTCTACCTTGCTCATGGGCGGCAGGTTCTGCAGGGAGTTGGCGGCCCATATGAAATCGGCTTCGCCCGCAAAGAGCTTGCGGCCGATCTCGAGGAAGGGGTCGGTGTCCTGGTTCGGGGGGCTTGTCTCGGTCATGGGGCTCTTATCGGCGCTCGGATCGCATTGTTCAAGGCGCCGGGTCGCTTTCCTGCCGGGCTTCGAGCGCCTCAAATCCAGAACGGGTCGGTCTTGGAGAGGGATTTCATGGCCGACTTGCTCTTGTCGAGAAGCTTCGCTTGCCGCTGCTTCGCCCGTTTGGGCGAGGTCTCGACGAGCGAGGGAACGAGGGAGCTGCCGACCGCCAGATCGTGCAATTCGCCGAGCCCCTCCTGGAGGTCCTCCAGGTTGGCCGCGAGCCTCTTGCGGCGCTTCTGCGCCTTGCTGGAGGGGAAGAGCGAGGCGAAGAACTCGGTGCCGTAGCGCAGCTTCTTGATGCGGATCCGCAGCTTGTGGCGCTCCTCTTCGCTGCGCTTGCGCAGACGCTTCCCGCTCTTGCGGATGCGCTTGAAGCGGCGGGAGAATTCGTCGGAAACGAAATCCCGCGCGGGGCGCTCACGGGCCCGCTTCATGTCGGGCTCGTCCAAGGTCGCCCAGGTTCCGGCCTCGATCCAGGCGGCAGCCTTCAGAATGACATCCATGAACCGGCGCGATTCGAGGGTTTCCAGCAGGTCGCGGTAGGCCTCGCTCCGGTGCCGCTTGATCTTCCGGATCTGCGTCTTGTCGTATTCGGCCTTCGTGGAGCTGACCCGCTCCAGGAGGACATCGAGGTCCCGGGCTGTGCCCATGGCCTGCCCGGCCCAGCGGAGGTCGTCCTTGATCGCCGCGCTTTCAGGATCGGTCAGCAGCTGCTTTCCGAACAGGGAGAGAGCGGCCCGCAGACGGCGCAGGCCCACGCGCATCTGGTGCAGGACCGCGGGATCCTGAATCTGCCGCACGAGGGCTTCGTTTTGCAGCATCTGGGACAGGCAGGACCGCGCGATGATCTGGAAGGCCTCGGCGCAGGTGGCGTTCTTCGGAAGCGCGATCGGCTCCGCGCGGAAGGGCTGAACGGAGGCCGCATCGAGGAGGCGGTAGCCGCGCTCCGATTTCGCCACCGTCGAGAGGCGCAGGGGAACGGTTTCGCTCAGGCGGCGTGCGAAGGCGAAGAGGGCGGCAGGGCTGCCTTGCCTCAGTTCCAGCTCGACCTCCGAAAACGCGACCTCCTGCTGCTTGCCGGAGGCCTTGGCCCGGTCGAGTGCGACTTCGATCAGGGCGCCGTCGAATTCCGCTTCGAAGGCCTTCCTGTCCGTGTCGACCGTAAAGACAGGCTTGAGGCTCTCCCGCATCGCCTCATCCGCCACGAGCGATTCGAGAGGCGTACCGGCGGCCGCGGATAGGTCGAGCTCGTTATTGACCGGGGTTTCCCATTCGCTGCGGTCCATGGCGAGGCTTCCTTTGGCGCCTTCGGCCTTGATGGTCTGGATGGCAGATTCGTTGCGGTGCCGGATGCGCAGGCTGATGCCCTCCCGGTGCAGGGCATGATCCTCGGTGTCGAAATAGACCGCATGGAGCTGTCCGCCCTGGTCGGGCAGAGGGCGGAGATGGGACAGGGCCGGATGGGTGAGAAGGTCGTCGGCGGTGCCGGAGGCGAGCTCCAGCTTCAACTCGATCTCCCGGGGTGGGATGTCCGATCTCGAACTCCGCTTCAGCCGGTTCTCGGGGGCACTCATGACCTGTCACCGCTCTGTCTCGACCCTTCTTCATATAGAGGCGGAGAGGCGGGAGAACATCGCGACGAGGGAGACCGGCGCCGAAAAGAAAATCCCCGGGACGAGGCCCGGGGATGATCATGTTCGGTTTTCTTCCGCTCAGCTCTTGGCAGGGCTGGTCTTGCGGCTGAAGGTCTTGCGCAGGTTGTCGAAGAGCTCGATCTTCACGCCGTTGCGCCTCATGATGAAGGCCTGTTGCGTCACGGAGAGCAGGTTGTTCCAGGCCCAGTAGATCACGAGGCCGGCGGGGAACGAGCCCAGCATGAAGGTGAAGATCACCGGCATCCAGGCGAAGACCTGCTTCTGCACCGGATCCGGCGGCTCCGGGTTCATCTTCATCTGCAGCCACATGGTGATGCCCATGAGGATCGGCCAAACGCCGAGCATGAGGAAGTGGCCGACCACCGGCACCGCGCCCGGATTGAAAGGCAGGAGGCCGAACAGGTTGAAGATCGTGGTCGGATCGGGCGCGGCGAGGTCGCGGATCCAGCCGAAGAACGGCGCGTGGCGCATCTCGATGGTGACGAAGAGCACCTTGTAGAGCGCGAAGAACACCGGGATCTGGATCAGCACCGGCCAGCAGCCGGCGACCGGGTTGATCTTCTCCTTGCGGTAGAGCTCCATCAGCGCCTGCTGCTGCTTCATCTTGTCGTCGGCATAGCGCTCGCGGATGGAGGCCATCTCCGGCTGCACCGCCTTCATCTTCGCCATGGATCGGTAGGACTTGTTGGCGAGCGGGAAGAACAGGATCTTCAGCAGCACCGTGACGAGCAGGATCGCGATGCCGAAATTGCCGAACAGGTGGAAGAAGAAGTCGAGCACCTTAAAGAGCGGCTTGGTGATGAAGTAGAACCAGCCCCAGTCGATCAGGAGATCGAAGTTCTTGATGCTGTACCTCTCGTGATAGGCATCGACGGTCGCGACCTCCTTGGCGCCGGCAAAGAGGCGCTGGTTCACTTCGGTCGTGGCACCGGGCTGAAGCGTCTGCGATGCGCCGGCAATCGTGGCCTGATAGGTGCGATCGGTCGTCTGGCCCTGCTGCGAAGTGAAGGAACCCTGGAAAGGCTGCGTTTGGTCGGGAATGACGGCAGCGGCCCAGTACTTGTCGGTGATGCCGAGGAAGCCGCCGGTGACCGAGTTCCAGATCTGGCCGACCGTATTGCCGCCCGAGATCGGCTCCTTCTTGTCGAGGTTCGCGTAGGTGACCTCCTGCAGGCCCTCGTCGCCGAGAACACCGATCATGCCCTCGTGCAGCACGTAATAGCCGAGGGTGACCGGGCGGCCGTGGCGGGAGACGAGGCTGTAGGATTGCAGGGTCACGGGCGCCGTGCCGCGGTTCTCGACCGCGTCCTTCACCGCGAACATGAACTTGTCGTCGACCGAGATCGTGCGGCGGAAGACCAGACCCTGCTCGTTCTGCCAGGTCAGGGTGACCGGGCTGCCGGGAGTCAGAGAAGTCTTGTCGGCCGTCCACACCGTATTCTGGTTCGGCAGGCTGCCCGCCTGTGCGCCGATCCAGCCGAACTCCGCGTAATAGGGGTTCTGGGCGCCGGTGGGCGACAGGAGCACGATGATCGGGCTCTTGGGATCGACGGTCTCGCGGTAGTTCTTCAGGGACACGTCGTCGATGCGGCCGCCGCGCAGGTTGATGGAGCCGGCGATGGAGGGAGTGTCGATGGCGACGCGCGGCGAGCTGGCGAGGGCTGCCTCACGAGTCTGAACAGTTGGAGCCGACGACGTGCTCGGAACCGTTCCCGGCACGGTGGGCGAGGCGCCACCGGCTTGGCTCGGGCTTGCGGGCGGATTCGGTGCGTTGGGATTGACCTGCGTGGATTGCGCCTGCTGCGCGGCCTGCCGCTGCTTTTCGGCCTGGGGAGCCGCAAAGAAGTATTGCCAGCCCAGCAAGACCGCCAGCGACAGGGCGATGGCGATGATGAGGTTTTTGTTATCTTCACGCATGGGAATGTCCGCGACGCTCGCCGTTGGAGGGAGGTGAGGAAGGTTTGGTACGCTCTGCCGGAGACGCGCTTTTCGGCCTGGTGACCGCCCGCAGCGCGCGCCGAAGATCGTCGATGAGGACGTCGAAGTCGGCGGAGAGGATGTCGCGCCGTCCGATGATGACGACGTCCGCATCGATCATGGCGTAGTCCCGGCCTGCCGTGGGGATGGCGGCCCGGAGCCGGCGCTTGATCCGGTTGCGCTCGGTGGCGTGGCCGACTCGCTTCGTCACCGTGAGGCCGAAGCGCAGGCCGAGGCCCGATCCCTCGCGCAGCCGAGCCTGGACCGACATCCGCTCGGTATGAAAGCGGCGGCCAGAGGCCGCCGCGACGAAGTCAGGTCTTTTCGTCAGACGCCCGAGGCTCAGCTCTGCGCGAGGCTCGCGCATCGGGCTATCCTAGGCTGCTTACGCCGAAAGGCGCTTGCGGCCATGGGCGCGGCGAGCGGCAATGACCTTGCGGCCACCCTTGGTCGCCATGCGCGCACGGAAGCCGTGGCGGCGCTTGCGAACCAGCTTGCTCGGTTGATACGTCCTCTTCACGGCACATCTCCGGTCGAATGGGGCAGCGGTGCTCGAAGGCTCGCGCCCGTCTGGTTTGAATGGGGTTTCCCCCGAAACTGTCTCGAAAAAACGATCAGCGCCCCAGAAGAGCGCTGTCAGCTTGCGGGCTTATGACGGAACGGATGGGCAAAGTCAACGCCGCTCTGGTCTTTATGCGGCAATCGGCCCGGCGCCCGTCGTCCTCTGAGCGGGACGGTGGGCGCACATCTTCCGGGCACTACATAACACGCCGATTCAGGAGAATCCGTGGCTGCGACACAACCGAATCCCGCCCGCGCAAAGGAGACCGGCCTGCCCTGGCGGGTCCTGCCCCTCGTCCTGTTCCTGGTTGCGGTCGGAGCTGTCTTCGCGACTGGGCTGCATCGGTCCCTGAGCTTCGAGACCTTCCTTCGCTACCAAGCCTGGCTTCAGGATCTCGTCGAAGCCCACCCGATGAGGATGCTCGGGCTCTTCGCCGCGGTGTATGTGGCAGCGGCGACCTTGTCGCTGCCGGTCTCGGCCTTTCTGATCACCCTCAGCGGCTATCTCTTCGGCTGGGCGCTCGGCGGCCTTGTCGCCGCCGTTGCCGCGACCTTGGGGGCAGCAAACATTTTCCTGATCGCCCGCACCTCCATCGGCCAGCCCCTGCTGTCGCGGTCGGGGCCCCGGATCCAGAACCTTGCCGCGGGTTTTCGGGGTCAGGCGTTCCTCTACCTTCTCTCCTTGCGTCTGATCCCCGTCATGCCGTTCTGGCTCACGAATCTGGCCGCCGCCTTCTTCGGTATGCGCCTGCGGCCTTTCCTGCTCGCGACCCAGATCGGCATGCTGCCGATTTGCTTCGCCTTTGCGTTCGCAGGATCGGGCCTGGACGAGGTCATCGCCCGGCACGAGGCCCTCCGCACCCAATGCCTCGCAGCCGGCCGGAGCGATTGCGCGATCGAACTCAGCGCCGCGAGCCTGTTGACGCCCCAACTGACCGCTGCTCTCTCCATGTTGGGAATTCTGGCGCTGGTCCCGGTCGCACTCAGATATTGGCGCCGACGGGGAGGTGGAGAGGGATGAAGAGGGCGCCTTCCCGTGTCTTTCCCATGGGATGAGGGTGCGGCGATGGAATGTTATGGCTTGTGTCATACTGCGCCGCCTGAGATGAAACGGGAATGAGCCGAGAGCAGACCACCTTTTCAGGGCGTATCCTGAGCCAGTTCGGGCTCTCTGCGCGCCTGCTCCTGCTGACCGTGCTCTTCGTGATGATCGCGGAGGTGCTCATCTATGTGCCCTCGGTCGCCAATTTCCGGCTGACCTGGCTCAACGACCGACTGGCGGCGGCGCAGATCGCCGCCATGGTTCTCGATGCGGCGCCTGAGGAAACCCTGTCGGAAGAGCTGGAAATGCGCCTTCTGCAGGGCGTCGGCGCAAGGGCCATCGCCTTGAAGGGGGGAGGGCGCAGAAGCCTCCTGGCCGCAGGCGATGTCCCGCCGGAAGTGAGCAAGACGGTCGATCTGCGCGACGCGCAGTGGATGACCCTGGCCCGGGACGCCATGGAGGTCCTGTTCAATCCCGCCGACAAGCCGATCCGGGTCATCGGTTCGGGCATGGGAGTCGAGTTCGTCGAGATGATTCTCGATCAGCGCCCCCTGCGCCATGCCATGATCGAGTTCTCGCGCAACCTCCTGCTCCTGTCCCTGTTCATCTCCGCCATCACAGCGAGCCTCGTCTATCTCACCCTGCAATGGGTGATCGTGCGTCCCGTGCGGCGGCTCACCGGCAATATCGCGGAGTTCTCCAGCAACCCCGAGGATGCCTCGCGGGTGATCCGGCCGACCGACCGGGTCGACGAGATCGGGCTTGCCGAACAGGCGCTGGCCCGCATGGAGACCACCCTTGCCGATGAGCTGCGCCAGAAGCGGCGCCTGGCCCAGCTCGGCCTTGCGGTGAGCAAGATCAATCACGAGCTGCGCAACATGCTCACGACGGCGCAGCTTCTCACCGACCGCCTCGACCGGGTCAGCGACGAGAGCGTGCAGCGCATCGCGCCCCGGCTCGTCAGCACCCTCGACCGTGCCATCGCCTTCTGCGAGACCACCCTTGCCTATGGCCGGGCGACGGAGCCCCTGCCGCAGCGGCGTATGATCCCCCTCGCGCCCCTGATCGACGAATTGTCGAACCTGACGGATCTGGCCCCGGAGGTGGGAATTACGTTCGAGGCGCAGGTGTCGGATGACCTGATGGTCGATGCCGACCCGGATCAGCTCTCTCGCGTCCTCGTCAACGTGGTCCGCAACGCCGTCCAGGCGATGAGCCAGGCGGGATCTCCCGAGGGCACGCCGCGGATCGACGTGTCCGCCTCTCGGGAGGGCGCTTCCGTGGTCATCCTGATCCGGGACAACGGGCCCGGCATTCCCGAGCGGGCCAGGGCCAACCTCTTCGCGCCCTTCCAGGGCTCGGCCCAGAAGGGTGGGACAGGCCTCGGCCTGCCCATCGCCGCGGAGCTCGTCCAGCTTCATGGCGGAACGATCAGCCTCGACGAAGGCAACGGAAAAACCTGCTTCCGCATCACCATTCCGGACCGGCTTTCACCCGCAGCGGCAAAGTGAGGCTTTCCGCATATCTTCTGCACGAAGAGGCTTGCCAACCGGATCAGATCCCTCTATGTCACCGGCCTCGGCCAACGTTGCTTCCCAAGAGCGACCTGCCGACCAAGCGCCCGTAGCTCAGCTGGATAGAGCACCAGACTACGAATCTGGGGGTCAGAGGTTCGAATCCTTTCGGGCGCGCCATTTTCTCCTTACATTGACGATGCAGGCAAGGTTCGACGCTGCTCGTTCACGCGCAGCAGCCCCTGGCCATTGCATTGGAGTATCGAGGTTCTGCATTGGAGTATCGAGGTTCAAACCTCTGCGGCTGGCGTGACGCCGAGGTCGTCGAGCTTGGCGCGAACCTCGGTGACCGGGCGTTTCAGCTTCAGGCTGATGACCGAGACAGGAACGCCTTCTCTGGCGAGGGCCAGGAGGGCCTGCACGGCCTCATAATTCCAGTGTTCTCCGGCAGAGTTCATGACATCTGTCTCCGTTGCGAGCCGGGAGGGTCCGCCTCAAGTGAGGCGAGATGATGAAAAAGCGGGGCTGGGAAAGCTTTCCGCCGCAACCTTAGCCGAAGCTGTGCGTTCCTTGAGAAGGCAACACACTGACAGGGACCGCATCATGAGCATTATCTGGACCATCATTATCGGCTTCGTGGCTGGTTTGATCGCGAAATGGATCATGCCAGGCCGGAACGAACCGTCCGGCTTCATCATGACAACCATTCTCGGCATCGTGGGTGCCGTCATCGCCACCTATCTCGGTCAGGCTCTGGGCTGGTATCGTGCCGATGAGGGGGCAGGTTTTATCGGTGCCATCGTCGGAGCCATCGTCGTTCTGTTCATTTATGGCCTGATCGCCGGACGCCGTTCCACTTCGTCCTACTGAGTTCTCACGCGCGTCTAGACGGAAAGGCCGCAGCGCTGCTGCGGCCGTTTCCCGTTCAGCCCCGATAGACGAGGCGTTCGCTGTCGTGGCCGCCCGTGATAGCCGCCTTGACCGGGCAATTGCCTACATATCCGCGCCAAGCCAGATAAGAACCGCCGGCGAGCGCGAGCACGCTCAGCAGCGGGTTCGGGCGCGGCTTGGCTGCCGCGGCGGCGAGGCCAAGGCCCACGAGCATGTAGACCCCGCGTTCGGCGGTGCTGAGATTGGGCTCTCCGTTCATCACTTCGGTTCTCCTTGCTTGGCTTTGGCGAACGCGACGCGAAGCCCGGTTGTTCCGCGCGACGCAGGCGTGACCGGGGCAGGAACCTCAAAGCTTGACCTTCGTTGAGTCCACGCTTCAACCATGGAGTTGTCACGATGCCAGCAAGCGAAAAAACTCTGAACGATCTCTTCCTTCATACGCTGAAGGACATTTTCTACGCCGAGAAGCAGATCCTGAAGGCGCTGCCGAAGATGGCGAAGAACGCCGAATCCGAAGAGCTGAAGCAGGCCTTCGAGACTCATCTCGAAGAAACGCAGGGCCAGATCGAACGGCTGGAAAAAGTATTCGAAATGCTCGGCAAGCCGGCCCGCGGCGTGCAATGCGAGGCGATCAACGGCCTCATCGAGGAAGGCAAGGAAGTCATGGAAGACTTCGCCGACAGCGCGGCGCTCGATGCCGGCATTCTCGCCGCTGCGCAGGCCGTCGAGCATTACGAGATCACCCGTTACGGCTCGTTGAAGACCTGGGCTGAGGAACTGGGCATGCGCGATGCCGCAAAGCTCCTCGATCAGAACCTTCAGGAGGA
Organism: Microvirga ossetica; assembly: GCF_002741015.1. Classification (NCBI taxonomy): domain Bacteria; kingdom Pseudomonadati; phylum Pseudomonadota; class Alphaproteobacteria; order Hyphomicrobiales; family Methylobacteriaceae; genus Microvirga; species Microvirga ossetica. The sequence continues at coordinate 3,760,688 of NZ_CP016616.1, forward strand.
GAAGAAGACCGATCTGCTCCTGACCAAGCTGGCCGAGGCCCGCGTGAATACGAAGGCTGCCTGATAGCGGTCTGCCCTTTAAAGGCTCCGCGCTCCCGATGGGCGCGGAGCCTTTTTCATGAGGTCTCAATGGCAATGTGCATTGTCCGGCGCAACCTCCGTATCCAGGATCAGGCGCATGGAGCCGGATGGCGTAATCTCGAGCGCGGCTTTCATCGTGTCCGGAAATTCGACCAGATGCATGAAGGCGAGAAGCCTGAGGCGCACGATCGGAGGAAGCTGCGCGAGACATTGTGCCAGGGATTGCGATGCGCGGTCGATCATCTCTTCCTGGACGAAGGAGGCGAGGGGAAGGTTCTCGTCAGGCAGCGACATGGGGCACCCGATTCAGAGGGCCGCGCAGCGGCGCGTTGCGGACAAGGGCGGAACTGCGCAGTCCTGCGAGGCCGCAGACGCGGTCCAGGCTTTGCTGCGAAATCTCGATCGAGGCCGCGATGCATGGCTGGCCCTCGATCACGGTGGGCAGGCCCAGTGGTTTGACCTTGAAGCCGGCCTGGTGCCAACGGGGCAGCCACCACATCTCGACGACCGCCGTAACCTCCGTAATCCCCTCCTCGAGTCAGAATTGCTGAATGGCTGCGAGAAGCCGACAATCGGTTCGGCCCATCCGTCTCTCCTTAACGACGAAATAGCGCGTCCACTCGAGAACATGCTGCGCCTTTGGGAGGCCGCGCGGTGCCATATGGCCGAAAACCTCGCTCAGCATGTGCGGCAGAACGGTCGGGTAGAGCCGCTGCCCGCCGACCACCCGGTCTCCATCGAGGGCGAGCAGGTAGATCGCATCATCGTTGTCGTAATCATCGATCTCGCGCCCGTCGATCTGGTGTAGATCGCGCCATCCTCGCTCGTTCACGAATATTTCGTATCTAAGGCGGAAGTATTCATCCAAGATGTCTTGGTATGAATCTCGATTTGTTCTATCGATAACGTGGATTCTGGTCATCTTGCGCAATCCCCAATCTTCCATTGATGGGGCAATCCTCGCGCATCCGGGTGACGGCGGATATTGTAGGAAGTTACAGGGTCGGCATCATATGCCGATCAGCTTGTACTGCAGGGCTCGCGCCACGGCCTGGGTCTTGTTGACGGCGTCGAGCTTCTGGCAGGCGCTCGCGATATGGGCGGTCACCGTCCGCTCGGTGATGCCCAAGATCTCGCCTGTATCCGCGGCCGATTTTCCGGCGGCGGCCCAGATTAGGGCTTCGCGCTCCCGTGGGGTCAGGAGGCCGGAGCCGGCATGCAGACTGGGCTTGAGCAATTCCCGGGCACGCTCGAAGGCATACATGGCCATCAGATGCAGGGCGGGCTTCGTCCGGGATGACAGGTCGAGGTCCACGCCGCTCATGGAGAAGCACGCCTCGTAGCCGTTGATGCCGTGAATCGGCAGGCAGAAGCCTTCCTTCATCCTGAAATCCGTCGCCCGCTCCATGATCTCGGCAGCTCTCGGCTCGCCTGCCCGATCGTAGGGAGCTTCCGACCATTCGAAAGGCTGGGTCGTATTCCTGCAGAGGCGGATGATGGGATCGCTGCGCACATAGTCTTCCCTAGCATAGATGTCGAACCAGCCCCTGGGCCATTTCTTCAGCAGAACGACTTGCTCGAACCGTTCCCTGGGGCTCGGCAGGCCAGTAATGATGAAGTTTTCGAACCCGAAGAGGGAAAACGTTTTGGCGACTGCTTCCACGACCTTACCCGGGCTGTCCAGGTGATCGAGGCTATCGATGAAATCGAAGGCCTCCGTTGCATGGTCGAAGGTGCTGCCGCTCACGGAAATCTCCACAGTCAATACAACTTTTAGTTAAATATTATAGATATACTACCAAAAGTTTTAGAAATGGCCTAGATAGGAAAAGGCAGAGCAAAGCAGGAGCGGCGGTTGCAAAAGAAGTCTCCCAACCAGGTCGACAGGCATATCGGCAGCCGCGTCAGGGCGCGGCGGCTCATGCTTGGAATGAGCCAGGAAAAACTCGCGGACGCCTTGGGGCTTACCTTCCAGCAAGTTCAGAAATACGAGAAAGGCGTGAACCGCATCGGCGCCAGCCGCCTGCTTCACATCGCCGGGATCCTGGATGTCAGCATCGAGTTCTTCTTCGAAGGGCTCCCCGGGCTGCGTGCGGGAGGGTTCTCCGATGACAGCCTCGTGGCGGAATTTCTGACGCGATCGGAAAGCGACCGCCTTGTCCGCGGGTTCCTGAAGCTGAAGGACGACGAAGCCCGCAGGAAGGTCGCCGACCTGGTCGATTGGCTCGCTTCGGTGAGCTAGAGGGGGAGGCGGCGAACCGTGTCCGGTGCTAAAGCATTGGGCCCTGGGAAGGTTCGGAACCTGCCGCGCTTCTAAATGGTTAGACACTCACGATTAAGAGAGGTCTACCATGGGCGTGGGACAGCAGAACACCAACAGCCAACAGGACAATGGCAACGAGGATTGGGATGCGCTGAAAGGCGATGTCGGCGACATTGCCGGCGCCGCAGTGGAGCGCAGCCGCTATTTCATCGATTCGGCGCGTGAGCAGGCAACCGATTATGCCGACCGCCGCAAGGACGATGTCGCGGCATCGGTCGCGGACTTCGCGAATTCCCTGCGCGAGTCCACGCGGTCCTTCGACGAGCGCCCCAACATCCGCGCCGTCGTCGACAGCGCCGCCGAAGGCCTAGAGCAGCTGGCGGAATCGATCCGCGAGCGCACCTTCGCCGATTTCTTCAACGAATTCGAGGATGTCGTGCGCCGTCGCCCGGCAACCGTGGCCGCCGTATCGGTCGCCGTCGGATTCCTCGCCGCCCGCTTCATCAAGAGCACGGCGGAAGATCTCCGCTACGATGACGCTGGTCACGCCGCGGCTCGCGGCGCACGGGCCCCTGTCCGCCAGGCGCAGCGCCCGCGCACACAGACCGGCGCCTAGTGGGGACCGCCATGCAGGGCAACAACCAAACCATCCAAGGTCTCGTCGGCGAGGCGCTGCGGGAATCGACCGATCTCGCGCAGAAGGAACTCACTCTCTTCCGTACGGAGATTTCCCAGAACATCCGTACTCTCTTCCTGGGCCTCGCCATGGTGGTCGTGGCGGCAATCTTCGCCATCGCTGCCTTGATGCTGCTGACCGAGTCGCTTGTCGAATGGCTGGCGACGGTCGTCAATTCCGAGGCCCTGGCCGCGCTCATCGTCGGTGGCGTCATGGCTCTGATCGCCATCGGACTCGGGCTATGGGGCCGCAGCACCATGACATCGTCCTCGCTTGCGCCGGAGAGAACGATGCGCTCGCTCAAGCGTGATGCGGAAGTTCTGTCGGAAAGAGGTGCATGATGACGCAGAGCTTGCACGATCTGGAGCAGGACATCGCGCGCAGCCGCGCCCAGCTCGACCGGACCATCGATCGTCTGCAGGACAAGATGTCCGTCTCGGGTGTCGTCGACGACATGCTCGGCACTGCGCGCACCAGTCAATATGGGCCGCTCTATGACCGGGTTCTGGAAACGGTCAAACGCAATCCGGTTCCCGTGATGCTGATCGCGTTGGGCATTGGCCTTCTCGCCCACCGGCTCAGCCGACCGCCATCCAGATCCCATAAACGGCTGATCGCCGCCGATGAGGATCTCATCACCGAGGAGCACCTCTTGATGGAGATGGAAGACTCGCGACTTTACGGCTCGCAGGCCGATCCGCTGCAGCGCTCCGACGAGCTTTTCGAGAGTCCCAGCACGACACCCCGCTTTTAGCGATTTCAGTGAATTGAACAGGAGCTTTCCATGGTGAATAACAAGAACGAGACCGGCCGTTCGGCCAATGACAAGCAGAGTGGAACGGAGACAGGTACCGCGGGCAAAGTATCCGCAGGAACGTCCGTCGGGAATATCGGCGAGGCCCCGATGCCGCATGCGCACGATCAGAAATCCGCGCAAGCAGGGAGCAGCCAGGGTCAGCAGAAAGGCCAGTCCTCGCAGAATGCGCAACGTCAGGACGACTCCCTGACCGGCAAGGCTCAGCAGGCTGCCGAGCAGGTGCGCGACCGGGCCGAGGATGTCTATGAAGGCGCGTCGGAATGGGCACAGGACACTTATGGGCGTGCGTCCGAGTGGGCCTCCGATGCCTATCAGAACCAGCGCCGTCGTGCGGCTCATGTGGGCAACCGCTCTGCAAGCGCGTTCGGCCATGCCCGCGGAGGCGTTCAGAGCTACGTGTCCGAGAATCCGATGGTCGTGGGTCTCGTCGGCCTGGCAGCCGGCCTGCTCCTGGGCGCCTTGCTGCCGCGCACCCGACGCGAGAACGAGATGTTCGGCGAATGGGCGGATGAGGTTCGCAATCAGGGAGTGCGCTACGCCCGCGAAGCCGCCGATCGCGGCCGTGAATATGTCGAAGAGGCGTTCAACGGCGACGATGCACGCTTCAGCCGGCATGACAGCGAGTTCGGCGGCCAGAAAGATGCGAACCGGCACTGATCCCCGAGGTCAGCCAAATAGAAAGAGCGCCGGTGAAAGCCGGCGCTCTTTTTTCATGAAGCCAATATCGGCAACAGTAAAAACAACAACGGCCACGGCGAAAATGATGCGCGTACATCCGGCGTCATCAGATCTGCAACGTGACCGCTTCTGGTGGTCAATCATGTGGACAATCATGCCACCAGGTTGATCATGAGATAGGAATGGGGCGGGCCGGTTTCAAGCGGCGGCGCTCTATCGGCGGCGTTTCTCAGCCCGCATGGCGTTAACCCTGAATTCTCAAACTTCCGATGTGCCGAGCCAATTTCAGGAACTCTGGGGCCATGAACCGGTTGCTTCCATGCTGGGACAAAGTTCCCGCTCTCCAAAAGGCTTTTCGGCTCGGGAAGTTGGCCTACTGGGCCAGCGAGTAGGGGTTTGGCGTGCGCATTCTGATCCTGGAAGACGATCCGATGATCGCTTTGGATTTGCAGGCGATCCTTGAGGCCGAGGGGCACGAGGTTCCCGATGCGCTGAGTTCTCTGTCCGAAGCCTATCGGCATCTCGATGACGGTTTCGATTGCGCCTTGCTCGACATCGATGTGGTCGGCGGCAAGAGCTTCGGCGTGGCCGAGGCGCTCATCGAACGGCAGATCCCGTTCGTTTTCGTGTCGGCCTCCAAGCGGTCCGATCTGCCCCGGCCGCTCCAGCAGGCCGCCTTCATCGCAAAGCCATACGATGAGCAGGCACTTCTTGATTCCGTCGGAGACATCGCAGGCAATCGATTGCTGTGCTAGAGCATCGGGCAGAATCTCGTTGCCCCGCAAACAACATCCTCATCATGCAAGACTCGCGATTCGGCTTCTGCTGCAAATATATTCCCGAAGACGGCTCCGCTCAGACCGCGCGGGAGATGAACACGAGCACGGTGACGATGACCTATCTCGGCCGTCTGGAACCAAGCGCCGCCTACGACAAACTCGCATCCGTCGTCGCGCATAACCTGGAAGCGTTCCGGCTCCAGATCGCGCATGTAGCGACCCGGCCGAAGCGCGAGCGCCTGCACCGCCTTTCCAGCGATCTGCTCCCCGGCTACACGCATCCGGGCTGCCACGACTATTACCGCGATCCCGATCTGCGCCGGCTCATCGAGACGAAGCTTTCTGCCCTGGGACAGATCGCCCGTGACGGGGATGTCCGCCTCAGTATGCATCCGAGCCAGTTCTGCGTGATCGCCTCGGCCAATCCCGCAGCCGCGGCGAACGGTCGTGCGGAATTCGAGTATCACGCCGAGATTATGGCTCTCATGGGATTCGGCGGAGGCTGGCATCCGCATGGCGCGCACGTCAACATTCATGGCGGCGCGAAGGCTGTCGGAGCGGAGGGCATCCGTAGCGGGCTCAAGCATCTGTCCCAGACGGCCCGAAACCTGATCACGGTCGAGAATGACGAGGTCAGCTTCGGTCTCGACGACCTTCTGCCCCTTGCCGACGAGGTGCCGCTCGTTCTCGACCTTCACCATCACTGGATCATGAGCAAGGGCGAATATATCGAGCCTGACGATCCACGGATCGGACGCATCGTCGCTTCCTGGCGCGGCGTGCGGCCTGTGAGCCATGTCAGCGTCTCCCGGGAGGATCTCCTGCCGGATCAGGACATCGCGGCGCTTCCCGATTTCGAGGTGCTGGTGGCGGCAGGGATCAAGCCGAAGGATCTGCGCGCCCATTCGGACCTCATGTGGAACGAGGCGGTCAACGACCTGGTGTTGCGCCATCTGTCCTGGTCCGATTTCGAGATCGAGGCCAAGCTCAAGAACATCGCCACCGAGGGATTGGTGCGCCATGTCGAAAAACGACTAGCGCCGGCAGGCATATGAAATAGCATTGCAAATGACTCGTTTTTCCTTGGAACCGAACCGATTTGGTGGCGTTGTCGGACATTGTTCAGTGAGCCAAAGACAGTTGATGTCCGACCCTTCCACGATCCTCCTCGTCGAAGACGAGCCCCTGATCCGCCTGTTCATCTCAGATCTTCTCGAAGACGTCGGCTTCAAGGTCGTCGAGGCAGCCAACGCGGCCGAGGCCCTGGTTCTGCTGGAGGCGGGATTGCAGGTTGAGGTTCTCCTGACGGATGTGGACATGCCCCTCGGGTGCAGTGGCTTCGAGCTTGCCCACCGCGTGCATCGGACCTGGCCGGCGACCGAGATCCTGATCATGTCGGGTCGGCAATGGCCGTCTCAGGGCGATCTGCCTCCCGGCGCGGCCTTTCTGGCCAAGCCCTGCCCGAATGAGTCGATCGTGTCACATGTCCAGTCGGCGGTAGAACGGACGAAGCGAGCTTGGCATGTTGCCAAAAACCCACGGCCATCGGTCGAACAGCCTGCCAAGGTTCTGCCCTTCCCGAAAACCGCCTAAATTCCTGAAGTCCGGCTTGCTGACGGCGTTGCACGGACATAAGCTCTGCCGGAATTGACCTTCTGTCAGGGGGCCGGGTACCGGTAAGTCTCTCCGGGATGCCCGACCGACGATCGGTCAATGAGCTTTCGGGCCCGGCTACAGGGCTGTCGATAAGCTTTCCCATACGATTCCCGGAGGAATACATGCCGACCAAGACTACAGACGGAAAAGCCGGTGCGAAGAAGGCTGCAGACAAGCCTGCCGCTAAGAAGGCTGCCGGCTCCAAGCCCAATGCTCTTCAGAAGCCTTTGCAGCCGTCCAAGGAACTGGCCGCCATCGTAGGCTCTGATCCGCTGCCGCGTGGCGAGGTCGTGAGCAAGATCTGGGATTACATCAAGAAGAACAACCTTCAGAATCCCGAGAACAAGCGCGAGATCATCGCCGACGACAAGCTGAAGCCAATTTTCGGCAAGCCGAAGGTGACGATGTTCGAGATGAACAAGCATCTCGCGCAGCACCTCAAATAAGATCGCTTAGCGCATCGTGCGGAAAGTGGATCCGGTTTTCCGCGAAAAACGATGCGCCAACTAAGAAGGAGCATCGGATTGGATCCCAAAAGTTGAATCCACTTTTGGGTCCGATGCTCTGGCTGATTTCATCAAGAATCCTGCCGCCACTTCGTGAGCGGCAGGATATCCGGCCTCTGACCCGGGGCCTTCTCCCACGGATCCACCGCCCATTCCGCCCCTGTCCGTTTCTCGGCGATCACAGCGGTGAAATGCGGATAGCGTCCATCGAGGAAGAAGCCGCGCGATTCCGGGTATTCCACCACATGATGGGTCAGAAGCCCCTGGTCCTGCAGGACCAGAAGCAGGCTCGTCGTGTTCGCGGTCTCGTCCAGGCAATCCATCTGCCCGTAGACGCCAGACATCTGGGGCGGTGAGCCGGGTCTGTCCGGCTTTCCCCCGAAGGACGCCGCCAGATAGGCCGTATAGGACCGGACCACATCGCCAAGGGCACGGCGTTCCGCGTCAGGCGACCCCTGTCCCGTCCGCAGGATGGTCCTAGCCTGGCTCAGCCATGTCCCGTCGACGGAAATCTGCATCCGGCGCACGCAGCCATAGCCGTGACAGGCGATGATCCGGCCCCCCGCGGGCCCGACATAGCCCTGCTGGTTGAACCAGCTTTCCGCCGGCAGGGAGCTGGCCGCTGCCGGCGCCGTCATGAACAGGAATGGCAGGGCTGTCAAAATGAGAAGTGGCGTCGATCTCATGATGGCGATACCTATCCTCGAAAGGCTGCAGGTGCCCTCGGGGATATAGGTCGAGCGGTTCATCTGCCCATAGGTTAAGCTTGGTGGAATCGCGTTACGCCTTTGGAGTTGGCATGTCCCGCATCGTCTTCCTGAATGGATCCTTTCTCCCGATCGAAGAGGCCAAGGTGCCCTTCATGGACCGCGGCTTCCTGTTTGGCGACGGAGTCTACGAAGGGGTCGGGATGCTGGACGGGCGCCTGATCGACAACGAGGCTCATCTCGAGCGCCTGGAGCGCTCGCTCGGCGAGGTCCGCATCGCCAATCCTTATTCCAAGGCCGAGTGGACCGCCCTGCAGGAAGAACTCGCGCGCCGAAACGGCATGACGGAGGGCTTCATCTACTTCCAGGTCACCCGCGGCGTTGCCGAACGGGATTTCTTCTTTCCGGAGAACGCCAAGCCCACGGTTGCGATGTTCACGCAGGCCAAGGCCATCGCGAATGCGCCGGCGGCGGAGAAGGGAATCGCCGTGGTCACCGTGCCGGATCTGCGCTGGCAGAGGCGGGATATCAAATCGATCAACCTGCTCGCGCAGGTTCTCGCCAAGCAGGCGGCCAAGGAGGCCGGAGCGCAGGAGGCTTGGCTGGTCGAGGACGGATTCGTGACGGAGGGAGGCTCGTCGAGTGCCTTCATTGTCACGAAAGCAGGGAGCATCGTCGTGCGCCCGCTCTCCCAGGCCATCCTGCCAGGGATCACGCGCAAATCCCTCCTGCGGCTCTCGCAAGAAAGCGGGATTGTCCTCGAGGAACGTCGATTCACGGTCGCGGAGGCCTATGAGGCGGGGGAAGCCTTCCTGACCAGCGCCTCGAATTTCGTGCTGCCGGTGGTGTCCATCGACGGACGCCCCGTTGCCGACGGCAGGCCCGGCCCGATCACGACGAGGTTGCGCCAGCTCTACCTGCAGATGGCAAGCGCGCCGGCGATGGCTGCGGAATAGCTTTGCCGGAACCCGCTTCCGGGTCGCCCGTTGCCTTCGCAAAGGAGTGATCCATGAAGCGCGTGCTGGTCCTATCCACGATCCTTGCAGCCGGTCTTGGCACCGCTGCGCTGGCGCAGAACCCTGAAGTGCTGCAGCAGCGGCCGCCTAACATGCCGGCGCCTAACCAGATGCCGGCGGAAAAGATCGAGCCCAATACCGATGGCGGCACGACGAGCGGCCCGTCTGAGACGGGGTCCACCAACACCTTGAGCGACAAGCTGGAGCGGTCGGACGGCGTGATCCGGCCCCCGGAGAGCGCCACGCCCGACATCACCGTGCCCGCGCCCGTGCCGGATCCCAACTCGACGCCGGTCATCCGTCCTCCGGGAAGTCCGGGCGGCAATCAACAGGTCGTTCCGAAGTAATCCCGGTTCGCCGGGACGGCTACCGTCCAGCCGAACGGCGCCGCTTGCCCTCACGGGACCTGTTGTTGTCCCGGGATTTGCCTTCATCGGGCTGGTCATCGCCGCTTTTCATGATCTGGGTGGCCACTTCGGAGATCTGACGACGAAGCTCGTCGTTCTGGCTCTCTGAACCTTCAAGGTTTCCGAGGCGGGTTTGAGCCTCGTCCCGCTCGCTTTCGAGTTCGCGGATCCGCGGCTCGAGGGTCAGGCTGCGTTCCTGTTCCGCGGCAAAGCGTCTGGCCAGCTCGGCGAGGCGTAACCGCTCGTCCGACAATTCGCTCTGCCGTTCGTTCAGGGCGCGCTCGAAATCGTTGCCCCGCGCGGTCTGCGTCATCAGGCGGGTTTCGAGATCCGAGACCATGATGCGTTTGGTGGCGAGATCGCCCAGCGCGCTCGTCACCTGCCGTTCCGCATCGACCAGATCCGTCTCCAGGCGGGCAATTTTTTCTTCCGCCTGAACAAGCTCCGTCCTGACCTTGGAGCGCTCGCTCTGCGCCAGATCGAGCTCCATGCGCGTATTGGACAATTCGTTCAAGGTGGCCCGGTGGGCGTTCTCGAGGGCGGCAAGGGTTTCCCGCGCGCTGGCGAGATGGGTCTGTGTCTGACCCAGATCGGTTTCGCCGGCCGCGAGCCGGGTCTGGGTGGCGGCCAGGGCGGTCTCGAGTTCGAGGACCAGCCGCTCGCGCTCCGCGAGAGTGCTCTCGAGGGCTTCGATGCGAATGGCCCGCCGGCCGAGCTCTTCCATGCTCTCTCGCTTGACGGTCAGCGCCTCCTCGACCTTGCGCTCGATCCGGCGCTGCTGCACGGCGAATTCGGCGCGCAGGTGATCTTTCTCCGCCGTCAGCTCCGAGATTGACAGGGGAAACAGGGCTTCGGCCCTGCGGCGCGCCAGGCGCTCGGCCCGGGCGTTCACGGCAGGGATGATGAGAAGCGCGATCAGGGATGCGGCGACGAATCCCAGCGCGAAGATCATGATGGTTTCGACCACGCGGACGCCAACTCCAAGGTGCTTGATCGGTAACGCTCAAGCACCTTGCCTTGTGCCTGCGCAGCTTTCCAGAGCCTCGGACCCGAAAGTGGAGGCCACTTTCGGGATCCATCCGATGCTCATTCCGGAGCCCTATGCTCCAGACGGCCCGTTGTAGCGCATTCGCAGGCCGTTTCCACTGCCTTGGACGAGGCTTGCCGGGAGAGGCGTCGCTAGAAGGGGTTCCAGGTCGGCTCGGAGGTGAATTTCAGATAGCCCACATTGACGCCGAGACGCGCCCCGACGCCGGCCCGGATCGGCACCACGATCATCTCGTCCGCTGCAACCGCCGTGACGCCGAAGCCGCCGATGAAATAGGCCGAGCCGTCGATGCCGACGAAGCGCTTATAGAGCGCGTCGGTGAAGGGCATGTTGTAGACCAGCATCATGGTCCGTGCCCCGTCGCCGCCCACATCGAAGCCGAGGGACGGGCCCTGCCAGAAGATGCGGCGGTCGCCGGCATTGCGGGTGAAGAGCTTGCCCTCGCCGTAGCGCAATCCACCGAAGAAGGCACCGGAGGCCTCCTGGCCCAGGATGTAGCCGTTCGGCTCGCCCCAGCGCCGGACAGCCTCCTGAAGGGCAAGCGCGATGCCGCGGGAGGCCGAGCCGAAGAACTGATGCCCCGACTCGACCAGTTCGTTGGAATTGAACGATTCCGGACCGCCGGGATTGGCCGCATAGGCACGCTGGACGGTTTGGGCGGAAGCCTCCAGGGGCAGGGCACCGAACAGGGCGGCAAAGAGGGCCGCGGCAATGATCTTGGATCGGGAGCGCATAGGCTATCTCCTCGCATGAGACAGGGGGCAATCTGGCCATGTCCGGCCGGAAGGCTGCTATCGAGGTTCGAACTTTAAGTTCATCAACCCTAACAATGTCTGTACGTCATGCCTTTTCATGGCGAGAGCATGATGGGCGTTGGTGTCAGGGATCGCCTCTCAGGCGGCCGAGGCTGCGACGGGCAGGTCGAGCCGGGGGGCGAGGGCGACGTCGCCGATCGCCGCGAAGGGGCCGTTCCGGAAGCCGCGGTCCTCGTGGCCGTAGGTGAGGGGAGCGCCGCCGGGGCCTACGACGCTGCCGCCCGCTCGGGTCAGAATATGGTCGCCGGCCGCCGTATCCCATTCCATGGTCGGGCCGCAGCGTACATAGACATCGGCCTCGCCTGAGGCGATGAGGCAGAATTTCAGGGCCGAGGAGGTCATGCGCCGCGTGCCGATCGACAGGACCGAGAGGCAGGCCTCAGTGGCGATGTCCCCATGCCGACGACTCACCAGGGCCACCAGATCCGTCTCGGGGGCCGGCCGAACCTTCGCCTCGCGCCATTCGAATGTCGCCTCCGAACCGGCCGGGAGCGCGCTCACGCGGGCGGTCGTGCCCGCGGTCCAGATCGATCCCATGGCCGGAGCGGCGACGACCGCCGCCAGGGGCCTGTCGCCATGGATCAGGGCAATGTTGACGCTGTACTCACCGGTGCCGTGGATGAAGTCGCCGGTGCCGTCGAGGGGATCGACGAGAAAAAAGTAATCCTCCGTCTCGGCCGAGCTGCAGGTTTCTTCCGCGACCACCGGAACGCCGGACCAGGCTTCGTCCAAACGCTTGATGATGAGTTCCTCCGCGGCCAGATCGGCAGCGGTCGTCGGGGACCCGTCGCTCTTGATACGCTTGTCGATAAAGGCGTTTTCCATGCTGCGCAGAACCCGCCCAGCCTCCCAGGCGATGTCGGCAAGCTTCAGGGCGATCTCGTCGGGACTCTGACCAGCGAAGCGCATCATGGCTTTGTGCCCGTTCCCCCGGGAAGTGTCGATCTCTTTTTGCCCGCTTTCCAAAGAACCCGTAGCCGGGTATCCGGGTTCACGTTCTCTTTCCTGTTTGGCTGTATTGGTGCTCGTCGAAATCTCGATTTCATGAACACATAGCCGAATTTACGGTGCTTCCGGAGCCCTCATGGCCACGATCTCGCTCGATTCGCTCGACCTCGCCGCTCTCCTCTGCTCGCGCGTCTGCCACGACGTGATCTCGCCGGTCGGTGCGATCGTCAACGGGCTGGAGGTGCTCGAGGACGACAGCGACGCTTCCATGCGCGATTTCGCGCTCGACCTCATTCAGAAGAGCGCCAAGCAGGCCTCGGCCCGTCTGCAATTCGCGCGCCTCGCCTTCGGCGCGGCCGGATCGGCCGGCGCCTCCATCGATCTCGGCGACGCGGAGCAGGTCGCCCGCGGTCTTTTCCTCGACGACAAGATCAGCTTTTCCTGGTCCTCGCCGCGGCTGCTGTTCCCGAAGAACCGGGTGAAGCTTCTCCTCAACCTGGTCATGATCGCCACCACGGCCATCCCGCGCGGCGGCTCGATTGCAGTGACCGTCACCGGCGAGGCGGAATCCTGCGTGTTCACCATCGTGTCGAAGGGCCTCAATGCGCGTATTCCCGCCCATTCCGAGGCGCTGCTCGCCGGAAGCTCGGAGACGGGCACCGTCGATGCTCACGGCATCCAGATCTATTATGCCGGCATGATCGCCCGCGCCGCGAACATGAGCATCGCGTTCAGCATCGAAGGCGATGAGGTGACGATCCGGGCTGTGACCACCTGATCACGCTCTGTAGGCGACGAGAACGGCGCCCGCGGCGATCAGCGCGATGCCGATCCAGTTCGGCATCGACAGCTTCTCCCCGAGAAAGAGAACGCCGAGTATGGCAACGAAAACGACGCTCAGCTTGTCGAGCGGCGCGACGCGTGCCGCGTCGCCGAGTTTCAAGGCTCTGAAGTAGCACAGCCAGGATGCGCCCGTGGCGAGGCCTGAAAGGACAAGGAAGAGATAGGTTCTTCCCGAGATGGATGTCGGCGGCTGCCATTGCCCGCTGCCGAGCAGAATCCCGCCGAGCACGATGAGGATCACCACGGTTCTGATGAAGGTCGCCACGTCCGAATCGATCTGCTCGATGCCGATCTTGGCGAAGATGGCGGTGAGAGCTGCGAAGGTGGCCGACAGCAAGGCCCAGAATTGCCACGACATCAGAACGGTTTTCATGACGGCCTCCATGCCTGACAACGAAAAAAGCCCGGGCTGGGACCGGGCTTTTTGAAACTGCCGATGGGCGGTTTTTAGATCGCGATGCGCTCTTCCACCTCGCTGGGCTCGCGCAGCACATAGCCGCGGCCCCAAACGGTCTCGATGTAGTTGCGGCCCTGCGAGGCGTTGGCGAGCTTCTTACGCAGCTTGCAGATGAAGACGTCGATAATCTTCAGCTCCGGCTCGTCCATTCCGCCATAGAGGTGGTTGAGGAACATCTCCTTGGTCAGGGTCGTGCCCTTGCGCAGGGAAAGGAGTTCCAGCATCTGGTATTCCTTGCCCGTCAGGTGCACGCGGGCGCCGCTGACTTCGACCGTCTTGGTGTCGAGGTTCACGATCAGGTCGCCGGTGGTGATGACCGACTGGGCGTGCCCCTTGGAGCGGCGGACGATCGCATGGATGCGGGCGACCATCTCGTCCTTGTGGAAGGGCTTCGTCAGGTAGTCGTCGGCGCCGAAGCCGAGACCCTTCACCTTGTCCTCGATGCCGGCCATGCCGGAGAGGATCAGGATCGGCGTCTTCACCTTCGCGACGCGCAGCGTCCGCAGAACCTCGTAGCCCGACATGTCGGGGAGGTTCAGGTCGAGAAGGATGATGTCGTAATCGTAGAGTTTGCCGAGGTCGATGCCCTCTTCTCCGAGATCGGTCGTATAGATATTAAAGTTCTCGGACTTCAGCATCAGTTCGATGCTTTGCGCAGTCGCGCTGTCGTCTTCGATCAGAAGTACGCGCATGTTCAATCCCCAGCCCTAGCCCGAGAGCTTGTGAACAGCGGGAGGCTGTCCATCCGCCGCCGGGCCTGAGGCGGATGCTCTTTTGAACTGATTCGAAACGCTAATTCAGAATGGTTAACAAACCCTGATTCTGGGATGCAAGCGCTTAACGCGCTTGACAGCCGGATCATCCGACGAAGGCCATTATCCTGTGGATTCTGGGTAACCATAGGGAACCGCCTCACTTCATCCCAAAAGCTTATTCCGTAAGCGTTTCAGCTGTATCCGGACGCGGATCCGAGGGAGCCATGCCCGTGACCGAGCCAGTGTTAACGAAATCGGTAAACGAAAGGTTTACGAAGCTCGACGGCGGGAGCCCCGGGGCGAGGGATTGAAGGGGATAGGAAATTTTTTGTCGCAGCCGGTAAGGAAAGCTCAACTTCCGTCGGTGAAGGTGTCGCATGTCTGGCGGGTAACTGAGCGATCCGTGAGATGCACTGCAACAGCGACGTGTGGAGTTGAATCAAGATGAAGTCGCGGGATACGCTCATCCGCCTCAAGCGCTTTCAGGTCGACGAGAAGCGTCGCCGGGTGGCGCAGATCGAGATGATGATCGCCGAGTTCGACCGCATGGCGGCTGACCTTGACCGGGAAATCGCGGCGGAGGAGCAGAAGGCCGGCATCTCCGACCCGAACCACTTTGCCTACCCGACCTATGCACGCGCCGCTGCCCAGCGGCGGGACAACCTTCGCCTCTCGGCCCAAAACCTCCATATCCAGCTCGACGACGCGAAGGCCGAGCTCGGCGAGGCCTTCGAGGAGCTGAAGAAGGCAGAGAGCCTCGAGGATCGCGAGCGCTCCCTGGATGCCGCGATCAGCCAGATCGGGCACGGACGCCCGGTGCGCGCGACCGCCTGATCCGCCGCACACGTCTTGAGATTTGAAAGGGCGCGTCCGCCGGGACGCGTCCTTTTTCATGTCCGGGGTTTGAGGACCGGAACATGGGGCGCCGATTCCCGCGGCAGGAAGCCGAGCAGGCGGGGATCCTCCGCCACCTCGATCGCGCGCTTGTAGGGCGTAAAGCCCGAGCGGAGATAGAAGGCGAGGGCGCCCGGGGCATCGAGCGTGCAGGTATGGACGAAGAAGCGCCGGATCGGCCGGGCGAAGGCGCGGGCGATGGCCTCGTTCATCAGGAAGCGGCCGGCTCCTTGGCCGATGAAGCCTGGGACGAGGCCAAGGAAGGCCAGTTCCACCTCACCCTCCGTCCGAAAGTCGAGTTCCAGCAGGCCGACATCCGCACGTCCGTCGTTCAGGGCATAGGCCTCGACCTCGGGATCGCCGAGGATCTCTGCGAGACGGTCGTCGGGCATCACGGCCCGGCTGAACCAGAGCCATGGCTCGCCCACCATCCGGAACAGCCTCCGGTAGCGCGCGAGGTCCGCATCGATGCGCTGGAGCGTCCAACCCTGCGGCACCGGAGCGGGAGACAGGGACGGGCGTTCCCGCATCTCGAGATAGGTGACGATCGTCGCGATCTTGTCCGGCGGCAGGTCGGTATAGCCGTCGAGGTTGAGAGCTGCTGCCGCATATACCGACATCGCGTACCTTTCGGGATGCTAAGGGAGAGAAACCGGCTTGATAAGGGGATTGTCGTGCGCATCTCGCGGATCGTGAGCGCTCATTTCGTGGGATCGTGAGCAGGCATTTCACGCGATCATGAGCGGTCGCGTCGACCGATGGGGTGATGGAGTCAGGAGATTTGGTCGCCGTCAAGAGGGCGGGCTCTGGCGTTCTGCTTTCTCATGCTTTCTCCGGCGAGTTGAAGGCGGTGGGCATTGTGAACAAGACGATCCAAGATTGCGTCTCCAAGAGTGGGATCCCCAATCAGGTCATGCCATGCGTCCACGGGAACCTGGCTCGTGACGATGGTCGATGAGCGGCCGTGACGATCGTCGAGGATTTCCAGGAGATCGCGCCGCTCGGACCCGGTGAGCACTGACAAGCCCCAATCATCGAGGATCAGCACCTGTACGCGACCGAGGGCCTTGAGCAGGCGGCCATAGCGCCCGTCGCCGCGCGCGAGCGCCAATGCCTCGAACAGGCGCGGCACGCGGTGGTAGAGCACCGAGCGGTTATCCCGGCAGGCCTTGTGGCCGAGCGCGCAGGCGATCCAGCTCTTGCCGAGGCCGGCCGCCCCTGTAATCAGCACATTCTCATGCCGGTCGATCCAGTCGCCAACAACCAGCCGGGCAAAGACCGCGCGATCGATGCCGCGCGGGGTTCGCCAATCGACGTCCTCGACGCAGGCGTTCTGGCGCAGCGCCGCGAACTTGAGCCGCGCGGTGAGACGCTTGGTGTCGCGCTCGGCCGCTTCGCGGTCGACCAACAGCCCGATGCGCTCCTCAAAGGACAGAGCGTCGAGATCGGGCAATCGTCGCTGCTCCTCGAAGGCTTTGGCCATGCCGGTCAGGCCAAGCGCGATCAGGCGCTCATGGGTGGGATGGGTCAGCATCGGTTGGGTCTCCTGGGTTCAGTGGAAGTAACCCTGGCCGCGGATGTTGCCGTGGCGCAGGGGTTCGTGGTCGGGCGTCTCGTCAACGACGGCGCGGTCGAGGCCATTCTTGAGAATCGACCGGATCGAGGCGACGGAGCGTGCCTTGATGAGGAGGCCGCGCCGGCAGGCGGCCTCGACGCGGGTGTCGCCATAGCTCCTGGCCAGCGACAGGATGCCGAGGCAGGTGCGGAAGCCCTGCTCGGGATGTGGACGGTCGGCGATCACCGCCTCGAAGAAAGCCGCGACGGAGGGCCCAATCCGTTCACCGGCGGCGATCAGGCCTCGTGGGGTCCACTGGCCGTGGCGGCGATGGGCGCTCGGCATATGCTCGGCAACGGTGGTGTGGCCGCGCCGGTTCGGCGCCCGGGCATGGCTGGCGACCCGCTGGCCCTTGTGGAAGATCTCGACCGTCGCACCGGCAAGGCGCACGTCGACGAGTTCCCGGATCAGGCGGTAGGGCACGGAGTACCAGTGGCCGTCGACCTCGACATGGTAGTCCGGCGCGACGCGGCAGCGCTTCCAGCGGGCGAAGACGTAGGGCTCGTCTGGCAGCGCTCCCAGCCGGGGCCGGTCGATCTCGGCAAAGAGTTCGGCCCGGCTGGAGCCGAAGCCGCGCATCTGGCGGGCGTTGAGTTCGACGACCAGGCTGCGAATGGCGCGATTGAGCTCGGCGAGCGCGAAGAAGCGATGGTTGCGCAGCCGGGCCAGGATCCAGCGCTGGGCGATTTGGACCGCGACCTCAACTTTGGCCTTATCCTTCGGGCGTCTCGGCCGCGCCGCGAGAATGGCGGTGCCGTAATGGCCGGCCATCTCGGCATAGGTGCGGTTGAGGCCGGGATCGTA
Organism: Microvirga ossetica; assembly: GCF_002741015.1. NCBI lineage: Bacteria > Pseudomonadati > Pseudomonadota > Alphaproteobacteria > Hyphomicrobiales > Methylobacteriaceae > Microvirga > Microvirga ossetica. The sequence continues at coordinate 3,778,453 of NZ_CP016616.1, forward strand.
GCGGTCGGGATTGGTCACCGCCGCCTTGAGGTTGTCGCAGATCACGAACTTCGGAACCCCGCCCAGGAAGGCAAACAGGTTGGCGTGCACGGCAATCCAGTCCGGCAGGCTCTCGCTCGCGCAGGCCTCGGCATAGGTGTAGTTGGAGGCGCCCATGGCGGCGACGAACAGCTTCATGGGATGGGCTTGGCCGGTCAGCGGATCGAAGACGTCGATGGTGTCGCCGGCAAAATCGACAAACACCTTCTCGCCGCCCCTGTGGGTCTGGCGCATTGTTGGGCGAACGCGCCCCTTCCAGGCCTCGTAGGTGGTGCAGAACCAGGTGTAGCCGAAGCCATCGGGATGGGCGGCGCGATATTCCTCCCAGAGCAGCACGCGCGTCACGCCACGCCGGCGCAGCTCCTTCTCGACATAAACCCAGTCGGGGACCGGGCGCCGATCGGTCTGAGCCGAGGATGGTGCCGGAAACAGCAGGAGTTCGAGCGCGTCGTCATCGAGCCCGTCCGGCAGCGGCCAGCTCAGCCCTGCCAGACGGGCGCGGCGCAGGTAGCCATGAACGACGCCATTGCTGATCCCCAGCGTGCGCGCGATGACGCGCTCGGTCAGGCCTTGGACATGTCTTAAACGAAGTACTTCTCGGATCCGGCGCATCGACAATCTCTGGGTTGGCATCGGGCCTCCTCGTGGGTTGAACGAGGCACCCGTAGCCGGTTGAGTTGTCGGCCGAAGCTCCCGGCACCTCCGAAAAGGTGCTCACGATCCTCTGAAATCGTTGCTCACGGTGCCGCGAAATCGCTGCTCACGATCACGCGAAACACGCAGATTGTCGCCCGCCGACACGCCTCCCGTTGCAGCGGGCGGGACGACCGACTACCACTCAACCGCCCCGCCCTTCTGAATTGGACCTTATGTCATGCCGCGTGAGGGCAATATCCCCTTGCGGACCAAGGGGATTGTAGGCACAGAAGAGGGAATGAGGGAGTGCTGCCGGCTCGATGAAGAATGTGCGTGAGTTCATTTGGCCCGTGATCGGGCTCCTGGCAGTCGTCATATCGGGCTGGCTTCTTTATCGTGAATTGCGCGGCATGTCCCTCGACGATGTCTGGGACAGTCTGACCGCCGTGCCGGCCCACCGCTACGCGCTTGCCGCCCTCTCCACCCTGGTCGCCTATGCCGCCCTGGCCTGGTATGACCGCATCGCCCTGCTGCATCTGGGCGTGCACCATATCTCGTGGCTGTTCGTCTCCATCACCTCGTTCACCACCTATGCCCTGTCGCACAATATCGGCGCCTCGGTCTTTTCCGGCGCGGTGGTGCGATATCGGGCCTACACGTCGAAGGGCTTGGGCGCTCCCCAGATCGCGGTGCTGGTGGCCCTGTGCTCCTTCACCTTCGGACTCGGCACCATTCTGCTGGGCGGCATCGCTCTCGTCGCCGATCCGACCCTGCTGCACCGGCTCGAGGAGCTTCTGCCCTCGATGCTGACCAATCCGGCCACGGCCCGCATCGTCGGCCTGCTGCTGCTCGGTTTCGTCGCGCTCTATGTGGTCGGCTCCATCCTGCATCTGCCGCCGCTCGTCATCCGCAAGGCCAAGCTGGAATATCCCCGTCCCGCCGTGATGGTGCGCCAGCTGATCGCTGCGCCGCTCGAACTTCTCGGCGCCGCGGGCATCATCTATTTCGTGCTGCCGGCCCATCTCGAGCCGAGCTTCATCGTCGTGCTCGCCGTCTTCCTGGCCTCCTTCTCCGCCGCTCTGGTCAGCCACGCTCCCGGCGGCCTCGGGGTGTTCGAGCTCGTGTTCCTGACGGCGATGCCCGACATCCCGAAGGCCGACGTGTTGGCGGCGCTCATCATCTTCCGCCTGTTCTATCTCCTGATCCCCTTCGGGCTCTCACTTGTGGTCGTGCTGATGTTCGAGCGCGCGCGCCTCGCCCAAGCCTGGCGCGGTCGGGTCGCCGCGCCCGAGGGAACCGTGCCGCCGCCGCCCCTGTCCTCGTCCGATCAATGAGCCATTTCTGGCGAAGGCTGCGCTTCGGCGCTGCGACGCTGCTCGGCGTCAGACGGCTCGGCTTCTTCATTCCCTATCGCTATGCGCAGAGCGTCGAGCCGCTCGATTACCCAGCGCTTCGGCCGCTGTTCGAGGCGGCTCAGCCGCGCTTCTCATCGGTGCTTGCGGCCATCGAGAGCCATGCCGGCGATCTCCGCCAGATCCTGCAGGGAAGGGGGCCTGCTCGCTTCGATCAGAGCTGGTTCCCCCGGCTCGATGCGGCGGCGGCTTATGCCATCGTCCGCCGGGAGAAGCCGGCGCGCATCGTCGAGATCGGCTCCGGCCACTCGACCCGCTTCATGGCTCAGGCGGTCCGGGACGGGGCACTTTCCACCCGCATCACCTGCATCGATCCCGCGCCGCGGGCGAGCTTGAGAAAGCTCGAGGTGGAGCATCGGCAGGTGCTGCTTCGGGATGCCGATCCAGGTGTGTTCGAGGCTCTTGCGGCGGGAGACATCCTGTTCATCGATTCAAGCCATATCGCCATGCCCGGCACCGACGTGGATCGCCTGTTTCTCGACGTGCTGCCTCGTCTCGCAGGCGGAACGCTCGTCCACATCCACGACATCGCGCTGCCCTATGGCTATCCGAAGATCTGGGATTGGCGCGGCTACAACGAGCAGCTGCTCGCCGGCGCGTTCCTGCAGGGCGGCGGCTACGAATTGGCATTCGCCAGCCATTATCTGGCGCGGGATCGTTCCGACGTTTTTGGCCCGGGCATCCTGTCGGAGCTGCCGCTGGTCCCGGGCGCGCACGAGACCAGCCTCTGGTTGCGCAAGCTGTAACTCCGTTCAGGCCGCAGCAGGCTTCTGCCCGGGCTCCGGCACGGCAATGCCGGCTTCCATGTATTCGTTCAGCTTGTTGCGCAGGGTGCGGATCGAGATGCCCAGGATCCTCGCCGCATGGGTCCGGTTGCCGAAGCAGAAGGCGAGGGTGTCGAGGATGAGGTGACGCTCCACATCGGCGATGGTCCGGCCGATGAGGACGCGTCTCAGGGCATCTGCAGCTTCGGCATGCACCTGGGTTGATCCTTGCTTTTCCAACGAATCCTGGATGCCAAGCACGATGTGAGCCTGCCTTAAGGGAAATGATTCAGGAGTTTATGCTCATCTTATGGTTAGAAAGGTCTTAACGGCCACGCTTTTGCCCTCGGTTTTGACGCCTCTAACGAAAAAGGCGCTGCTCGTTGTCGAGCAGCGCCTTTTCATCGGAGATGTCGGAAAGCTATTGCCGATATTGCTGGATGCGGGTGGTGCGCAGGCCGGCCAGGCCATGCTGATCGATCGACATCTGCCAGCTCAGGAACTCTTCGGTGGTCAGCGTGTAGCGCTGACAGGCTTCCTCGAGGCTTAAGAGACCACCGCGGACGGCGGCGACGACTTCGGCCTTGCGGCGGATGACCCAGCGGCGGGTGCCGGAGGGAGGAAGGTCGGCAATCGTCAGGGGACTGCCGTCAGGCCCAATGACATACTTGACCCTTGGGCGGTGGGGTTCGGTCATGATACGCTCACACAAAAATTCAACGACCTTTGACAGGCTCGAACCTACGCGACGGGACTTAATGTTTTCCTAAGCCCGATCAGGCGGTTACGAGAATGCCTAAGCTTAGCCATAAACGTTAACGTTGGCTTATTCCCGCGCACTTTCCCTTTAAGAATTGTGGCGCAAGAGCATCGGACCCAAAAGTGGCCTTGCATTTTTGGGATCCAATCCGATGCTCCACTCCTGGCTGGCGCATCGTTGAGCGTCGAAAACCGGGTCCACTTTTCCGCACGATGCGCTATAGAAGGGCTTTCACACCCTCCTGTGCGCCGCCTTGAACGGCGCCTCTGGACGGAAACATGCTCAACACACTCGACCTTCCCACCGATCCCTCGAAGACCCGTGTCGTCGTCGCCATGTCGGGCGGCGTGGATTCGTCCGTCGTCGCAGCCCTGCTCAAGCGCGAGGGCTATGATGTCATCGGCATCACGCTCCAGCTCTACGACCACGGTGCCGCCGCCCATCGCAAAGGCGCCTGCTGCGCCGGCCAGGACATCTACGATGCCCGCCGGGTGGCGGAGGCCATCGGCATTCCGCATTACGTGCTCGATTACGAGGCGCGCTTCCGGGAGGCGGTGATCGACCGCTTCACCCAGAGCTATCTCGAGGGCGAGACGCCGATCCCCTGCGTCGAATGCAACCGCTCCATCAAGTTCCGCGACCTCCTGGAGACCGCCAGGGAACTCGGCGCGGATGTGCTCGCCACCGGCCATTACGTGGCAAGCCGCCGCTTGCCGGATGGGCGCCGGGCGCTGCACCGGGCGGCCGATCCGGACCGGGATCAGAGCTACTTCCTCTATGCGACGACGCCGGAGCAGCTCGACCTGCTGCGCTTTCCCCTGGGCGAATTGCCCAAGGATAAGACCCGCGATCTCGCGCGCGAATTCGGGCTCACCGTCGCGGAGAAGGCGGACAGCCAGGACATCTGCTTCGTCACGCAAGGGCGCTACAGCGACGTGATCGAGCGTCTCAAGCCGGGCGCCGTGCAGGGCGGCGAGATCGTCCATCTCGACGGCCGTGTGCTCGGCCGCCACGAGGGCATCATCCACTACACGGTCGGGCAGCGGAAGGGGCTCGGCCTGTCCGTGGGCGAGCCGCTCTATGTCGTTCGCCTCGATGCCAAGGAGGCCCGCGTGGTCGTCGGCCCCCGGGAGGCCCTGGCCACCCGCCTGATCCGCGTCACCGATGTGAACTGGCTCGGCGACGTGCCTCTCGAGGCCCTGGGCGAGAACGGCATGGAGGTGGCCGTGCGCGTCCGCTCCACGCGCGAGCCGCGTCCGGCCATCTTACGATCCACAGGAACCGGCACTATTGTCGAGCTGTTATCGGCGGAGGATGGGGTGTCTCCCGGTCAAGCTTGTGTCATCTATGAGAGCGATGCTTCCCGGGCACGCGTGCTTGGCGGGGGCACCATTGCTCGCACTCTCGCCGAAGCCGCCCCCGCCGCGGCGTGAGGCATCGACCGAAGGGATCTTTATGACGGATGGAGCGACCACCGTCCTGATGCGCAAGGCTTATGCGCGTTGGGCGCCGATCTATGACCTCGTCTACGACAAGCTGACGGAACCGGCCGCCCGCGCCGCGGTGAATGCCGCCGTGGCCTGCGGACCCAAGGTGCTGGAGGCCGGTGTCGGGACGGGGCTGTCCCTCGGCTACTATCCCAGGCACGCCGAGGTCTATGGGGTCGATCTGTCGGAGGACATGCTCCGCCGGGCCCAGGACAAGGTCGAGAAGAAAGGGCTCTCCCATGTGAAGAGCCTGCAGGTGATGGACGTCACCCACCTCGGCTTTCCGGACGAGACCTTCGACGCCGTTACCGCGCAGTTCATCATCACCCTCGTTCCGGAGCCCGAAACGGCCCTCGACGAGTTCATGCGGGTGCTGAAGCCGGGCGGGGAGATCGTGCTCGCCAATCATTGGGGGCAGCCCTCCGGCCCCGTCGCCGCCCTGGAGGAGCTGGCTTCGCCCGTCGCCAAGGCGATCGGCTGGAGCTCGGCCTTCAAGGCCGCCCGCGTCGAGACCTGGGCGCGCGGAACGGGGCGCATGGAGGTGGTCGAACTCCGATCCCTGTTCCCGGCCGGCTTCTTCAAGCTGATGAGAATCAGGAAGAAAACCTGAGATCACGAGCCGTCCCGGCCCTGGACCGAAAAGATGACTTTCGGGCCTCGATCCCTATCTAAATAGGGGTCGCCACCATGCTTAACGGAAAGCCAATCCCATGCGCCTCTTCATGTTCACATCTCAGGCCAAGGACGATCTGCACGCCTTCGCCGGCGACGAGTCCGGCAGCAAGCTCCCGGCCAAATATGGTCCCTGGGGGCTGACCGGAACGCTCAATTCTCGCGAGACGCCGCCGCATAAATTCTCGCGCAAGACCATCGAGCAGTCGATCTCGACGGAGGGCTTCCAGCTCTGGCGCATGAAACCCAAGGGCTGAAAATCCAGCTGCCATATTTCCGCGCGCCGATGGCCGGTCTTTTCTTGACACTGGGGGGCAACCTTCCCTATATCGCGCTTGCCTGACGCGGGGCTCAGCCCCGCTTCCCGGGGCGGAGTAGCTCAGTTGGTCAGAGCAGAGGAATCATAATCCTTGTGTCGGGGGTTCAAATCCCTCCTCCGCTACCATCAAAAAAGCCCGCAAAAGCAGTAGCTTAGCGGGCTTTTTGCTGTCTGGGAAAGGTCATTGCTTTAAAGATCGTCGACATCTCGGAATAGTCTGGTCCGCTACCGCGCCGCATTCCTTGCTCGGCATTGCTCCGTCTCGCTAAAATCTTGCCCTTGTAGGCGATGACGTGATGCATCTTGACCCAGCAACGCTAGGAACGGTGTCGATCTTGCTGTCCGCTCTGATGGGTGGACTGCTCCTCTTCTCTTGGTTTCAGAACCGCACGATTACAGCTCTCGGATGGTGGGGCGCAGGCTTCCTCATTGCCGCATTGGGGGTCGGCATTCTGGGCTTTCAGAAACTCCTGCCGGATGAATCCCACGAGGCTATCGCCGTCGGAAATGCTCTCGTCGCGGCTGGCATCGGAAGCAAATATTGCGGCTGCCGTGCATTCAACGGGCGACCGTCGAGGATCACATGGGGGATGGCCGGTGCACTGGTTTGGCTGGCGGCATGGCCTTTGACTGTCGACAAGCCCCATGTCCGCCTGGCGTTGATTGGGTTGACCGCGTCCATCTATCTCGCTCTGTCAGCCTGGGAACTGGCGAGGCATGCCCCCCAACAGCTTTTGTCGCAACGGGCCGTCGTCGCTGTATATGCCATAGCCTCACTCTTCTGTTTGGCGCGTGGAATATTAGGTCCGTCCATGCAGACTGGCTTTTGGGCAGAGCTTTTCAGCAGGGGATGGACCACGCAATGGGCGCTGCTGGTGCTTCTCTACATCCCGGCCATTGCGATTCTTCTGCTGTCCATGGCGAAGGAACGGCTCGAATACGAGTCGCGGCAATCCGCACTCACAGATCCTCTGACATTGCTGCCTAACCGAAGATCCTTTTTCCAGAAAGCGGAGGCCTTGGTTTCCCGTTACACCTCAAGACCACTGAGCTGTCTCCTGTTCGATCTCGATCGCTTCAAGCAGATCAATGACGTTTATGGACATCAGGTCGGCGATCAAGTGCTGCAAGGTTTCGCGCATATTCTGGTTACACACCTTCCAGGCGGCGTATTTGGGCGCTTAGGTGGCGAGGAGTTTGCCGCTCTGATTGAAGGAACCCAGGAAGAAGCTTTGGCATTGGCCGAGCAGATCAAGAACGACCTGGAACACAGCGCGATCACGCTTGGAGATGCGCATGCCCAGGCCACCGTGAGTGTCGGCTGCGCCACGGCAGTTGGCGTACCGATTGCAGAGTTGCTGACACGAGCCGATCAAGCGCTCTATGAGGCAAAGGCCCGCGGCCGCAACCGTGTCGTGTGCGCAGGTCCGAAGCCTTAGGTCTAAATCCTGGCGGATGCGCCACGATTCGCGCTGCTTGGGCGCTGAGATCTGCGGCGATGCCTCAGGCCGCGGCATGCGGGAGAGGCGGCTGCATCGGCGCGCTTTCGCTGCCCGGGCCGCAGACCGAGTTTCGGCCCGAGGCCTTGGCGCGGTAGAGCGCGCGATCCGCAGCTTCGAGGAGAACGGACCGTTCGCTTCCGCGCGTCGGCCGTGCGGCGGCGACGCCGATGCTGACCGTGACCGTGAGATAGGGGCTGCCCTCATGGACGATGTCCATCGACGCGATCGTCCGACGGATGTTCTCGGCAATCGTCAGAGCACCCGGCAGGTCCGTTTCCGGCAGGACGATGGCGAACTCTTCACCGCCATGGCGCGCGGCAACGTCGCGCGGGCGGCGGATGCTGGCTTCGAGCGAGCCGGCGATGGCCCCCAGAACCTCGTCACCTCTCCCGTGACCGTAGCGGTCGTTGAAGTTCTTGAAGAAGTCGGCATCGATATAGAGCAGCGACAGAGGCGCGCCGGAGCGAATCGCTTGACGCCATTCGCGCTCGAACGTTTCCCGGAATGCGCGGCGGTTCGGCAGGCCCGTCAGGTCGTCGGTTCTCGCGATCCGCCGGAGCTTGGTCTCCGCCCTTGTCCGGCGTCGCAATTCACGCTGGAACAGGATCGTCAGCCCGACGACTGCACAGCACAGGATCAGAGTGGCGAGGCTTAGGACCAGCGCTTTGCGCTGCCATGCCGCGAAGATTTCGTCGACGGACAACGCGACAGTCAGAATGAGGGGATACTTGTCCAGGCGTTCGAAGGAGATGATGCGCCGGACGCCGTCGATGGGCGAAATGGAGTCGAACGTGCCCGATTTGACCCGCATCAGGCGCTGCACGTGCTGAGAACTGCCGAGGTCCTGGTTGACCTGGCTTTCGAGGAAGGGATAGCGCGTCAGCAGAACGCCATCGCTGCGGAAGAGATTGATCGCTCCCTGCTTCCCAAGGCTCAGGTTGTTGAAATGCTGATTGATGGTGTTCAGGGGAATGGAGCCCATGACGACACCTGCGAAGGCGCCATTCTCGTCGGAAACCCTCCGGCTGATTCCGACGGCCAATTCGCCGCGAGCCGTTCTGCTGGTGAAAGGGCGGCTCACATGAAGCCCGAGATGAGAATTCTCCCGATGCACGATGAAATATTCGCGGTCCGCCACGTTGAGGGACCGCGGCGCGATGATCGGTCCGGCATCTGCAATAAGGTTGCCTTCCCGGTCGACGAGGAGCAACGTTCCCATGAAGGAAGCCGAGGCCGCACGGTCGAACAGCATGCGGTATTGAAGATCGGGTGGGAGGCGCTGAAAATCAGGATGCCGCAATCCCGCCATCGCCCCCTTCAGCGACGTGTCGAGCAGCTCGATCTTGCCGTCGAGATCGCGCGCGATGGTGGTCAGCACGTTGCGGGAGGATTTTTCCGCCTCCTGCCAAAGGTTCTGGCGGTCCATCCAGAGCGTATGGGCTGAAATCCCCAAGATGCCCAAGGCAATCACGCCGGCGATCAGGTGCAGATAGACGTCTGACAGCAGGCGTTTCATTCGGCGGGAACGACTCTAAAATGAATATATGTCTATAATCGAACGACAGGGATATAGACAATAGAGGGTTGGATTAGACTCTCGCATAACCGAGTCGGCGTGCAGGCGAGGCGTAACATTTCAATAATGTACAGTAAATATCTGAAATGAAGTTACTGTCTCGGGCTGACTTTCTATTGCCTTATGATAGCGCTGCCAACTTGTTCTGAGTGTGGTTCCGACTACACCCAACATCCCGCTTGGAGAAGGCTCGTCCAAAACAAGCTTAAGCTTTCTCAGCTTTGCCGTTTCCCGTTCACAATCGACTGATCGCATGGCCTCCGCCGTTGAAGGCGACACGGGGAGAGCCACATCAACTCCATCGGCCCCGTGGAACCGAACACGGCGGGAGAAGCGTTCCCCTGGAATGCGATGGAGGCAGGTCATGACAGGATTCGCCGCACGCTGGCTCGTGACCGTCTCGCTTGCCGGCTTTCTCGTAACCCCCGTCGTCGCTCATGCGCAGTCGGGACGCCCCTGGGTAGACCCACCGGCCGAATCCGACGCGACGCCTCTGCGGCCGACACCAACCGCGACACCGGCTCCTGTCGCCTTGCCTGCCAAACCAGCTGAAACTGTCACCTCTCCAGCTCAGCAGGCCTCCAAGCCTGCGCTCCAATCCGACACGGTCAATGCGGATGCCGAATTGCAGCATCCGTCGGACGCTTCGCAGCAGAACGCGGCGACGGGCGATCAAGTCAAGCCGAAGCCATCGATTGAGCGCAAGACGCGCGCGTCGCAACAGGCCAGTTCCTCGGCTCGAAGCCAGAAGCGCAACGCACAGGTCGAACGGCGACGCGAGGCGAGAACCCGGATGTCGCAGGCCGAGGCGCGCAATGCGTTCGAACGTCGTGCCCGCTTCACGCGCTATGGCTCGGTTCAGGACGGCCTCGATGCCGGGCTGCAGGTGATGCGGCTGAGAACGATTCAACTGCCGGACGGGCGTCGCATCACCGTTCTGACGCGACCCGATCAGGACATCGCGTCCGGCATACCCGACGGTTACTGACCCGAACGCGCTGCGACCTCCGTCGCCCGCTGCCGGAGGTCGAGCCACAGATCCCGTTCGCGGCGCGCATCGGCAAGGGCACGATGTTCCGGTGCCCCCAGTTCGGCATCGATTCTCTGCACCTGCGCAAGGATTTCACGCATCGCGCTGTCATGCAGAGGCTCCGGGACCTTCGCGGCAAGCAGAATCTCCTGCACGGCCCGCTGGTGAGCGAGTTCCGTATCCTCGATGCGAAGCGCATGTCGTGGCAATCCGGCCGCGCGGAGAAGCTTGCTGAGCCATTTTCCGTCCCAGGACGGAGCGGTTGCATAGAGTGTGTGGCCCGAGAGAGCGTCCATCATCCGTTGCGCCACATCGTCAACCATCCTTCCCTCAACGACGAGACGATTTCGCGAGATGCCGTGAATCCGTTCTGCTTCGTCGTCCCAATCGTTCCAGCTTGGATCGGGGCGGATAAGATGGCTTTCTTCCTGGCCATCGATGAGGACCCAGGCGACCTCGATCGGATATCCTTGCTTGCCGAGAGAAGACGCTTCGAAGTCGAGGAATGCGATGTTCGGAAGGTCGGGCATGTGAACCGGTGCGGGGGCGAAAGCTGTCGCGCCGTTCGAGATCGAACGGACCTTACCTGACATTGCAAGAGAAGCGCCCGCGGCAAGCCTCAAGCCACGCGAAATTCATCATGGACGTGCGTTATTCTTCTATCGGGGCAGCTTCGAAGGCCTATGCAGACCCGCGAAGAGAGACGTTATCGACTTCCGGCAGCATAGGCTGTAGCAGAGGCGACCGATCCGGTCATAACAGGATCGCTGGCACCGGTTCGCAAAGCTCGCAAAAGGCCTTTTCGCTTCGCCTCGTAATAATAGCCGCCTGCATAGAGAGCGACCGCGCGATCCTGGTTGCCGCCGGCAACCTTATAGGCATTTGCCAGGTAGGGAACGGCGTAAGTCAGGTTGGTGTTAGCGTCGAGCAATCCTGTGACGGCGCCTTGATATCCCATTCCACGGGCCGTCGCATAGCGGATCTGCATCAGACCGAAATTGCCTCGATTGGATGCGCGCGGATTGTAACCGCTCTCGCGCCTGATGACGCGATGAATCAATGTTTCGGGAACGCCATGGGCTCTGGCGTGCGCTGTGACGAGGGCATCGATTGCCGCCCGATCATCTGCTGCTGCCGGCAATGTGCAGGCGATCGTTGCACAGGCAAGAACAACACGAGCAATCATGAGCATCCCCTCTGTTTGAAGAGATTTCTCGACGTCAATCGTGGCAATTGGGCGTCAGCTTGGCCATAGTGGCTGAGCAGACTTCCGGTCGCAGGCTAGGGCGCTCTTCAAGTTTCTGCGTTTTTCTATCGAATTCCCAAATGGAGGTGCTTCAATTGCGACAGCGTAATAAACTATCGAAGCACCCGAAATTGCTCGCGAAATATTATAGCTTTCAGCCTGCTTTTCAGCGAAGATATGCTTTTCCTCTCAGGAACATAGAAATTTCTACCTCCTAAGCATGACCTGCTACCTCTTTATGCGGGATAGTTAACCAACGGTAAATTCGTACAATCCGAGGTAATCTTTGCGGAAAAGGCTCTCTCGCATGTCCCATCTTCTGCCGGTCACCACTATCCTAGGCTGCAAGAACTCCATGCTTCGTGAGGGCTTGAGGCATATCCTCTCGAGCACTCGCTTCAAGCTGCATCCGGAGAGCTTCGGGCGCGGGGAGGTCAGGCTCGATGATTCGGCCTCTGACCATCCGCTCCTCTTCGTTCTCGATGCCAATCTTTACCTTTCCGGCTTGGCCGACGTCATCGGCCCGCTGAAGCTGCAGCATCCGCAGGCGCGCGTCGTCATTCTCGCCGATGTCTTCAACCTGGACGGGATGAAATCGGCTTTTCAGGCAGGGGCGGATGGGTACTGCCTCGCGACGACCGGGTGCGAAGCCCTGATCAAGTACCTCGATCTGGTCATGCTGGGAGAGGTGGTCTTCCCGTCGGCAGCCTTCCTGACGGCCATATCCACCCTCGGAATGGAGGACGATGCTCAAAAGGATGCGTCCGCCATCCGGGCTCCCGCTGTCCGTGCCTCTCATGCGGTCGACGGCCAGGACTCGCCGATTCGGACGCTGTCGAGCCGTGAGGCCGAGATCTTGCATTGCCTGATGCAGGGGTCGCCGAACAAGGTGATCGCGCGCAAGCTCGATGTGGCCGAAGCGACGGTCAAAGTTCACATCAAGGCGATTCTGCGCAAGATCCGCGTCGCCAATCGCACGCAGGCTGCCATGTGGGCGGTGAACCATCTGTCTCCCGATCAGATGGACGGCTCGCGGGCGCCTTAAGCAACCGGCGATCGGCGCTACCAATACTGACGGACCCTCGCATCGTTGCGGGGGTTTCGACAATTCGCCGGCATGCTCAGTGAAAGCGGCTTACTAGCGGCGTGAAAGTCGCGCGCACCGATAGACATAACGGCGGCATCTCGTCCCAATATTAGTTAAACGATATTTCGTATCGTATTCGCGGGCCTAAATTACACTTTGTTAAAATGATTTGAATGGGTAATGATTGTCTGTAATGAGATTATAAGCTAAACATCTTTAGGGAAATTTCATTATTTTTCTGACCGAATCAAGACCAGAAAGGCCTCTGCGATGCGGAACACCTACGATCTTGATAGCCTTCCTCATCCGGGCGCCTCTTCGGCGAAGGATGTTGCATATTCAAGATATATGGAACTGGCCCGTTCGGTAGAGCCCTCGTCGACGGAGCACGCAGCCGCCCGGTCGATCAAGACGCTTCTCGTCGAGCCGAATGCCCTGCTGAGAGAGGGACTCCGCCGAATCCTGTCCGAGACGGTCTATGCACCCTCCACGGCTGCGGCAAATTTCGACGAGTTGGGCTCTACGGCGAGCCTGGATAGCAACTCCATCATCCTGATCATCGATGCCAGCCGCAATCACGACGATACCTGTGCCCAGACGCGCAAGCTGAAGGACGAGCATCCGACAGCGAAAGTGGTCATGCTGGTCGAACAATACGATCTCAAGCAGGTGATCGCAGCCTTCCAGGGCGGCGCGGATGCGTATCTCAAGAAGTCCATCTCTCACGAAGTCCTCGTGAAGTCGCTGGATCTCGTGATGCTGGGCGAGGCGATTTTCCCGGGCGCCATTCTCGATATGCTGCGCGAGCAGGACATTCGCGCCGACCGGGCGAAGGAAGCCCCGGCTGCCGACGAGCCTCAGGAGCTGACCCAGCTTGCAAAGGGATTGTCCGTTCGTGAGACGGTGATCCTGCGCTGCCTCATGGACGGTGATTCGAACAAGATCATCGCGCGCAAGTTCGACATCACGGAAGCGACCGTGAAGGTCCATGTCAAAGCGATCCTGCGCAAGATTCAGGCGAAGAACCGGACGCAGGCGGCGATCTGGGCCGCAAGCCATCTGTCGGCTGTCCGCACGGCTTCTGTCAGCTGATCCCTATAACAACCTGATGGATATCGCGATGGGCGCCCTTGGCGCCCATCGGCGTATTCGGGCCGACCAAAGCCTTCAGTCTCAAGCTGAACGCAGGACCGCCGAAGAGTCGAGTGACTGATCTTCCAGGATCATCTTGGCGCCCTTGTCGGCGATCATCAGCGTCGGCGAGTTCGTATTGCCGCTCGTGATGGTCGGCATGATCGAGGCGTCGATGACGCGCAGGCCCTCGATGCCGCGCACGCGCAAACGTCCGTCGGTCACGGCCGCCGGATCGTTGTCGGCACCCATCTTGGCCGTGCCGACCGGATGGAAGATGGTGGTCCCGACATCGCGCGCACCGTTGAGGAGTTCCTCGTCCGTCGTCAATTGAGCGCCCGGCCGGTATTCCTCGGGCCGGTACTTCCGAAGCGCAGGCATCGACACGATGTGCCGGACCAGGCGCAATGCATCCACGGCAACTCTCTGGTCCTCCTCCGTCGACAGGTAGTTCGGGCGGATCGACGGCGAATCGCCCGCTTCGCCGCTGCGGAGCCTAACGCTGCCGCGGCTGGTTGGCCTTACATTGCACACGCTCGCCGTGAAGGCGGGGAAGGGGTGCGGGTCCTCGCCGAACTTGTCGAGGGACAGAGGCTGGACGTGGAACTGCAGGTTGGGCGTCGCATAGTCGGGTGAGGATCGGGTGAAGGCTCCGAGCTGCGAGGGCGCCATGGTAAGTGGCCCCTTGCGGAAGAAGGCATACTCGAACGCCATCTGCCCTTTCCTCAGGAGCGAGCGGTATTCCTCGTTGAGCGTTCGTACGCCGCTGACCTTGTAGATCGGGCGAAGCTGCAGATGGTCCTGCAGGTTTTCCCCGACACCCGGCAGGTGGTGGACGACCGGGATACCGTGCTCCTGCAGCAATGCGCCGTTGCCGATTCCGGACAATTGCAGAAGCTGGGGCGAGGCGATGGCGCCCGCGGAGAGAACAACCTCCCTGCGCGCGAGAATGCGCCGTACATTGCCATTCTGCCGGATCTCGACCCCGATGGCGCGACGACCCTCGAAAAGGATGCGCGTGGCGTGGGCCTGAGTCTCGACCTTCAGGTTGGGGCGCGAGAGAGCGGGCCTGAGGAAGCCGCGTGCTGCGGACCAGCGCCGGCCGTTCTTCTGGTTCACCTGAAAATACGAAATGCCCTCGTTGCTGCCGGTGTTGAAATCGCTCACGCGCGGAATGCCGGCTTCGACCGCGGCGTCGATGAACGAGTCCAGGATCTGCCATCGAACCCGCGGCGCCTCGACGCGCCATTCGCCGCCCGCGCCATGATGCTCGCCCGCACCGAGATAATGGTCGAGATGCTGCCGGAAGATCGGCTTCACGTCATCCCAGCTCCAGCCTTCGAGGCCCATTTGGCGCCAGTTGTCGTAATCCTCCCGCTGGCCGCGCATGTAGATCATGGCGTTGATGGCGGAACAGCCGCCCAGCACCTTGCCGCGGGGGTAGTTGAGGATGCGTCCGTTCAGGCCGGCTTCCGCCTCGGTCTTGAACATCCAATCCGCGCGCGGATTGCCGATGGCGAAAAGGTATCCGACCGGAATGTGAAACCAGATCCAATTGTCCTTGCCGCCCGCTTCGAGAAGGCAGACCGAATTGCGTGGATCCTTGGACAGGCGGTTGGCGAGAACGCAGCCCGCCGAACCCGCTCCGATGATCACGTAGTCGAATGTATCGCTGTTTGACATGGCCAATGCCCAATCGATGACATCTCAATCGATGCGCCGGCGCCAGCATGGCGGCGCCGGCAAGATCATGGCGCTCACATCCTAGGAAGCGCTCTTCGTCCTGCGCTTCACCAGCTCGAGAATTTCTCCCACGATGCCGCGCCGGAACAGCAGCACGCAGATCACGAAGATGATGCCGATCAGAACCGTGACCGGGAAGTCCGAGGCGGCGAGATAGTTCTGCAGGGCGATGACCAGACCTGCGCCGACGATGGGGCCGATCATCGTGCCGATGCCGCCCAGCAGCGTCATGAGGATCACCTCGCCCGACATCTGCCATTGCACGTCGGTGAGCGTCGCGAACTGGAACACGATGGCCTTCGTGCCGCCCGCAAGCCCGGCGAGGGCCGCGGACATGACGAAGGCGCCGAGCTTGTAGCGATCGACCCGGTAGCCCAGCGACACCGCACGCTTCTCGTTCTCTCGGATCGCCTTGAGGATATTCCCGAACGGCGAATTCACGATGCGCCAGATGGCGAGGAAGCCGAACAGGAAGATCGCCAGCGTGACGTAATACATCGTCAGGGGCTGGTTCAGGTCGACCAATCCGAGAAGATAGCCGCGCGGCACGCCCTGGATGCCGTCCTCACCGTGCGTGAACGGCACCTGCAGGCAGATGAAGGCGAACATCTGCGAGAGGGCGAGCGTGATCATGGCGAAGTAAATGCCTTGGCGGCGGATGGCCACGAACCCGATGATCAGGCCCATGACGGCCGCTCCCGCTGCGCCGAGCAGGATGGCGGTCAGAGGCTCCAAGCCCCACACCTTGGCCGCATGGGCGGTGACATAGGCGGCGCCGCCGAAGAAGGCGGCGTGCCCGAACGACAGAAGGCCGACATAGCCAATGAGGAGATTGAACGCGCAGGCGAAGAGCGCGAAGCACAGCACGCTCATCAGCATGACCGGATAGAAGAAGAACGGAGCCGCCAGCAGGGCCGCGACGGCGATCGCGCCCAGCACCATGGAGGAGGTGCGCAGCTTGGGCTGCTCCGCGAGATATTGGGTTCCAACAGCCATGATATCACTCCTCCCGCCCGAAGAGACCCGCTGGCCGCACGAGCAGAACGATGGCCATGATCACGAAGATAACGATGCTCGAGGCCTCCGGATAGAAAACCTTTGTCAGCCCCTCGAGCACGCCGAGCATGTAGCCCGTGACGATGGCGCCCAGGATCGAGCCCATACCGCCGACGACCACGACGGCGAAAACGATGATGATGAGGTTCGAGCCCATGAGCGGGCTCACCTGATAGATCGGCGCCGCCAGAACGCCGGCGAGGGCCGCGAGGGCTGCGCCTAGGCCGTAGGTCAGGGTGAGAAGCAGCGGCACGTTCACACCGAAGGCCTGGACGAGGGTGGCGTTCTCCGTGGCGGCGCGCAGGTAGGCGCCGAGCCGCGTCTTCTCGATGAGAAGCCAGGTGCCGATGCAGATCACCAGCGACGCGACGACCACCCAGCCCCGGTAGATCGGCATGAACATGAAGCCAAGATTGAGCGCGCCGGTCAGCTGCTCCGGAGGAGCATAGGGCTTGCCGGCCGCGCCGAACCAGTAGCGGAACGCGCCTTCGAGAATCAGGGCGAGGCCGAAGGTGAGAAGAAGGCCGTAGAGCGGGTCGACGCCGTAGAGGCGGCTCAGCATCGTCCTCTCGATCACGACCGCGATGAGGCCGACGATGAGGGGCGCCAGCAGGAGTGCCAGCCAGTAGCCGACACCCACATAGGCCAGGAGCAGGTAGGCCGCGAAAGCGCCAAGCATGTATTGCGCGCCATGGGCGAAGTTGATGACCCGCAGCAGGCCGAAGATGACGGCAAGGCCAAGGCTGAGCATGGCATAGAACGAGCCGTTGATCAGGCCGATGAGGATCTGGCCGTAGAGGGCAGGGGTTGGAACGCCGAAAATCGTATTCATGATGCCCTATACCCCAAGAACTTCGTGAAGTTCGTCCATGCGCGCATCGAGCTCATGCCCGGGGAACGAGTTCACCATACGCCCGTCCTCCATGAGGTAGAAGCGGTCGGCCACTTTCTTTGCGAAGCGAAAATTCTGCTCCACGAGCAGGATCGTCATGCCGCGCTTCTTCAATGCCACCAGCACATCGCCGATGCGCTGCACGATCACTGGGGCGAGACCCTCGGTCGGCTCGTCGAGCAGGATGAACCGTGCGCCCGTGCGCAGCACGCGGGCGATGGCGAGCATCTGCTGTTCGCCGCCCGACAGCTTCGTGCCCTGGCTCGAACGGCGTTCATGGAGATTGGGAAAGAGCGTGTAGATCTCCTCGACGCTCATGCCGCCTTCCGAGACGGTGGGCGGCAGCATCAGGTTCTCGGAGACGTTCAGGCTCGCGAAGATGCCGCGCTCCTCCGGCACATAGCCCAAGCCGGACTGTGCGACCTTGTGGAGCGGCAGTCCCAAGATATCCCTGCCGCGCAGGCGGATCACGCCCTCGCGGCGGCGCAGGATTCCCATAATCGCACGCAAGGTGGTGGTCTTGCCCGCACCGTTGCGGCCGAGCAGCGTGACGGTTTCGCCCTCGCGGATATCGAGGTCGACGCCATGCAGGACATGGCTTTCGCCGTACCAGGCATTGAGCCCGCGGACTTCAAGAAGGGGAGCGCTACTCATGCTCGGTTCCCATATAGGCTTCACGGACCCGCGGATCCTGGCTGACCTTGTCGTAGGTGCCGTCGGAGAGGATCTCGCCGCGGGCCAGAACGGTCACGCGGTCGCAAAGATCGGCGACGACGTTCAGGTTGTGCTCGACCATCAGCACCGTGCGGTTGCGGGCGATGCGCCGGATCAGATCGGAGATGCGGCCGATATCCTCGTGGCCCATGCCCGCCATGGGTTCGTCGAGGAGAAGCATGGCCGGATCGAGCGCGAGCGTCGTCGCGATCTCGAGCGCGCGCTTGCGGCCGTAAGACAATTCGGAGGCGGTCAGATCTCTGTAGGACGAGAGGTTGACCGCATCGATCAATTCCATGGCCCGCTCGTCGAGGGCGGAGAGGGCACTGGACGAGCGCCAGAACTGCGTCGCCAGGCCGGAGGGGCGCTGCAGCGCCACGCGCACGTTGTCGAGGACCGACAGGTGCGGAAAGACCGCTGAAATCTGGAAGGACCGCACGAGACCGAGACGCGCGACCTCGGCCGGCTTCAGGCCCGTGATGTCGGAGCCCTTGAATGTGATCTGCCCGCGGGTCGGCGTCAGGAATTTCGTCAGCAGATTGAAAACCGTTGTCTTGCCGGCGCCGTTCGGCCCGATCAGGGCATGGACCGTGCCCTCGTTGACTGAGAGCGTCACGTCCTTCACGGCGAGGAAGCCGCGGAACTCCATGGTGAGCCCGGTGGCGCTCAGGATAGGTTGCGTAGTGACCATAGGGACCGGCCGACACTCTCTTGGTGAGGAGGCAACGGCTGGTCCGGGCGCGATGCTCGATACCAGCCGTTGTCAGAGGATGAAGGGCGGGGCGGCTCACGCCATCTCGCCTCGGCTTTTGAGTTTACTGCGTGGCCTGGCAGCCGCTGTCGGCAACCGAGAGATAGGCCTGGTCGCCAGGGACCTTGGCGAGCTGCTTGTACATGTCCCACTCGCTCTTGCTCTCGTCCGGCTTCTTCACCTGGAAGAGATACATGTCGTAGACCATGCGGCCGTTGGACAGGACCTTGCCCTTCTTGGCGAAGACATCCTCGACGGGCATCTCGTGCAAGGCCTTTGCCACCGGCTCGGTCGCGTCCGTGCCAGCCTTCTGGATCGCCTTGAGATACTGCGTCACGGCGGAGTAGGTGCCCACATGGATCATGTTCGGCATGCGGCCGGTCTTCTCCTGGAACTTCTTCGCGAAGGCGCGGTTCTCGTCGCTCTGATCCCAGTACCAGCCCTCGGTCAGGGTCAGGCCCTGGGCGGCCTTGAGGCCAAGGCCCTTCACCTCGGCGAGCGTGAAGAGAAGCGCCGCAAGGCGGGTGCCGCCCTGGGTCAGGCCGAACTCCGCGGCCTGCTTGATCGCGTTCGCGGTATCGAGGCCGGCATTGGCCATGCCGATCACGTTCGCGCCGGAGCTCTGCGCCTGCAGCAGGAAGGACGAGTAATCCGTGGCGGCGAGCGGATGGCGTACGGCGCCGAGCACCTGTCCGCCCTTCGACTTCACGAATTTCGAGGTCTGCTCCTCAAGAGAGTAGCCGAAGGCATAATCGGCGGTGAGGAAGAACCACTTGTTGCCGCCGTTCTCCACCAGCGCGCCGCCGGTGCCGACCGCGAGAGCATGGGTGTCGTAGGCCCAGTGGAAGCCGTAAGGAGAGCACTGCTTGCCGGTCAGATCCGTCGTCGCGGCGCCGGTCGTCATCGTGATCTTCTTCTTGTCCTTCGACAGGCCCTGCACGGCAAGCGCCACCGAGGACGTGGTCAGCTCCATGATGGAATCGACCTTTTCCGTATCGTACCATTGCCGCGCGACGCTGGCGGCCACGTCGGGCTTGTTCTGATGGTCGGCGCTGACGATCTCGACGGGCACGCCGAGAACCTTGCCGCCGAAATCCTGCACGGCCATGCGCGCGGCCTCGACGGAGGACTTGCCGCCGAAATCTGCATAGACGCCGGACTGATCGTTCAGGATGCCGATCTTGACCACGCCGTCGGAGGCCTGCTGCGCATAGGCCGACTGCGCCAACACGGTGCAGCTGAGAGCGAACAGAATCTTATTGAGAACTCGCATCGACTTCCTTCCCTTCGCATGATGACCGTTCCTCCGGCCGTGTTCGAGCCCAGCATGAGGGCATGCTTGGCGATGGTCAGAAAGGTATAGACACCGGCGGGCATGGCAATGCGAGAGAGCGTCATCCTTAAGTCGCAGATATCTTTGAGATTATGCCTTATTTTAGGGCATTGGCGGGCGCTGCGAATCGGCAAGCTCGGCCGCACTTCCGGTAACCCTGCTCCGCATCTCCTGCGGTTCACAGGAGGGACGGCAGTGCTTATATCCTCCTCAACATTCTTGACCCGTCGATGATGGTAGGAGCCCTGTTATGACAGCGCAGCTGAAGTCTGTTGAGCGTCGTGTTGTTGAGTTGAAGGATCGGTCTTTGCTGGTGGACCGGGCCTATGTGGCGGGCGAGTGGATCGCGGCGGCGGACGGCCGGAGCTTTGCCGTCACCGATCCGTTCGACGGTGCGCCGATCGTCGACGTGCCGGCGCTCGATGCTTCGGCCGCCCGCCGCGCCGTCGATGC
Source organism: Microvirga ossetica (assembly GCF_002741015.1). Taxonomy (NCBI): domain Bacteria; kingdom Pseudomonadati; phylum Pseudomonadota; class Alphaproteobacteria; order Hyphomicrobiales; family Methylobacteriaceae; genus Microvirga; species Microvirga ossetica. Next base: position 3,799,056 of record NZ_CP016616.1, read on the forward strand.
GGCGGCCGAGGTGCAGAAGGACTGGGCCAAGCGCCCGGCCAAGGAGCGCAGCCGCATCCTGAAGGCCTGGTACGACCTGATCGTCGCCAACGCCGACGATCTCGCCCTGATCCTCACCACCGAGCAGGGCAAGCCGCTGTCCGAGGCCAAGGCTGAGGTGCTCTCGAACGCGGCCTATATCGAGTGGTTTGCGGAGGAGGCCAAGCGCATCGACGGCGACGTCATCCCGGGCGCTGCCCCGAACCAGCGCATCCTCGTGCTCAAGCAGCCGGTCGGGGTCTGCGCCGCGATCACGCCCTGGAACTTTCCCAACGGCATGATCACCCGCAAGGTCGGCCCGGCGCTCGCCGCCGGCTGCACCATGGTGCTGAAACCGGCGGCGCAAACCCCGCTCTCGGCCCTGGCGCTGGCCGTGCTGGCCGAGCGCGCCGGTGTGCCGAAGGGCGCCTTCTCGGTGATCACCACCGACGATGCCAAGGCGATCGGGGCGGAGTTCTGCCACAACCCGAAGGTCGCCAAGATCACCTTCACCGGCTCGACCGGGGTCGGGCGCTGGCTGATGAAGGAGGCGGCGGACGGGATCAAGCGGCTGTCGCTCGAGCTTGGCGGCAACGCGCCGTTCATCGTGTTCGACGATGCCGATCTCGATGCGGCGGTCGACGGCGCGATGGCCTCGAAGTTCCGCAATGCCGGCCAGACCTGCGTCTGCGCCAACCGGATCTACGTCCAGGAGAGCGTGGCCGAAGCCTTTGCCGAAAAGCTTGCCGCCAAGGCCAAGGCGCTCAAGCTCGGCCGGGGCACCGAGGAAGGCGTGAGCATGGGCCCGCTGATCGACGACCGCGCCGTGGCCAAGATGGAGGAGCATGTGGCCGATGCGCTGGAAAAGGGCGGGCAGGTGCTGGTGGGCGGCCGGCGCTCGAGCCTCGGCGGCACGTTCTTCGAGCCCACCGTGATGACCGGGATCACGCAGGCCATGAAGGTGACGAAGGAGGAGACGTTTGCGCCGCTGGCGCCGATCGTGGCGTTTACGGACGAGGCCGCGGTGATCGCGATGGCGAACGACTCGGAGTTCGGGCTGGCGGCGTACTTTTATGCCCGCGACATGGCCCGGGTCTGGCGCGTGGCGGAGGCGCTCGAGAGCGGTATGGTCGGGGTGAACACGCCGGCGCTCGCCAACGAGATGGCGCCGTTCGGCGGCGTGAAGCAGTCAGGGTTGGGCCGCGAGGGCTCGAAATACGGCATCGAGGGCTTCCTCGAAATCAAATACATCAATCTCGCCATGTGAGTGGCATAAGAATGCGAGACATGAAAAAGCCCGGCACCGCCGGGCTTTTTCTTGCCAGCATGGGCGCTTGAGGGCCTCCGCAACGCCCTCAATCGCATTCGGGCCGTCCCCCGTGCGCAAATCGGCCGTTGCGGACTTCACGCATGGGATTTCTGACGTAAAGTGACGCCATGCCAAACGATGCCGATATCCTCTACGCACTTTTCGACACGGCCCTGAAAGCCGCGCTTCCGGACGGACAGTTCGAGGGCCGCCTGCCGGAAAAGCCCAAGGGCCGAACCATCGTCCTCGGCGCCGGCAAGGCTTCCGCCCGCATGGCCGCCGCCTTCGAGGAGGCATGGAGCCGGGCGGGGGGCACGTGCGAAGGGCTCGTCGTCACGCGTTACGGACATGCCGTGCCGACGCAATCCGTCGAGATCGTCGAGGCCGCGCATCCGGTCCCCGACGAGGCTGGATTGCAGGCGGCCAAACGGATCCTGGCCCTGGCGCGCGACGCCGATCCCGACGACCTCGTCGTGTGTCTGATGTCGGGCGGCGCCTCGGCGCTCCTGTCGCTGCCGGCGGATGGGGTAACGCTCGCGGACAAGCAGGACCTGAATCGGGCGCTGCTGAAATCCGGCGCGCCGATCGGCGAGATGAACCTCGTGCGCAAGTCGCTCTCGGCCATCAAAGGCGGCCGGCTTGCGGCGGCCGCGGGGAGGGCGCAGCTCGTCACCTATCTGATCTCGGACGTTCCGGGCGACGATCCGTCCAGCATCGGTTCCGGCCCCACCATACCGGAGCGCGTCGACCCGGATGTCGCACTTTCCATCCTGCGCAAATACGGCATCGACGTGCCGGCTCCGATCCTGCAGGTCATCCGTTCCAATGCGGTGACGGAGCCCGTTGTCGGCGGCACTGTGCACATGCTGGCGACGCCGAAAATGGCGCTCGACGCTGCCGCTGCAAAGGCCCGCGAGTTTGGCCTGACGCCACTCGTTCTCGGCGATGCGCTCGAAGGAGAGGCACGGGAGGTCGGACGCGTCATGGCCGGCATCGCGCGCTCGGCGCTGATGCATGGCGAGCCCGCAAAATCACCCTGCGTACTGCTCTCGGGCGGCGAGACGACGGTGACGGTTCGCGGCCAGGGGCGGGGAGGGCGCAATGCGGAATTCCTGTTGGCGCTTGCTCTCGCGCTGAAGGACGAGACCGGAATTGCGGCCATCGCCTGCGATACGGACGGCATCGACGGATCGGAGGATAACGCCGGCGCGTGGTTCGATGGCAGCCTGTTCGACGAGGCGAGGTCGAAGGGCGTCGATCTTGCAGCTCATCTCGAGACGAACGATGCCTATACGGCCTTCGCGCAGCTCGACAGGCTCATCGTGACCGGCCCGACGCTCACCAACGTCAACGATTTCCGCTGCATTCTCATTCGTTCGTGAAGGCGGGATGCGGGCTCAGATGGAGTAGCTGAGCCCGGTCGTGTTCGTCTCGGGCACGATCATCGTGACTTTGGTGCCATGCCCTTCGAAACTCTCGACCTCCAGGTTGCCGCCATGCAGCTTGAGAATGTACCAGGCGAGGCTGAGACCTAAGCCGGTGCCCGGCAGCTTCTTCGCATTCTGACCGCGAAAGAACGGCTGCATGATGAAAGTCAGGTCGCGCTCCGGAATGCCGATGCCGTGATCCTGGACGACGATCCGGATCATGCCCGCCCGCTTGCGGGCGGTGACCTCGATGGCCTGATCCGGCTGCGAATACTTCATGGCATTCGACAGGACGATAGTGATCGCCTGTTCCAGTAGAACCGGATCGCCGACGACGATATCCGGAAGGCCTCGCATCTGGAGTTGGAAAGGGCGATCAGGCTCCTGGCCGATCTGCTCGCGACAGACGCGGCGGATGAGGTCCTCCGGACTGAACTCGCCTGGATTGAGCACGATTCCACCCGATGTAGCGCGGGTGTAGGAGAGGATCGTCTCGACCAGTTCATCCAGACGCAGGCTTGCGCGCCAGATCTTTTCGGCCTTTGCGCGCACGTCGGCGGTGCTGAGACGGTCGGCCCTGCGAATGAGGCCCTGTGCCAAGGCATTGATCGTCGACAGAGGCGTTCTGAGCTGATGGGCGAGCAACGCCATCCGGTCCAAGGGATGAGCCGGCGTCCCCAGAGCGCCGCGGCGCGTCACCCGGCGGCGAGGGGTTTTAGAGGCGGATCGAGGCGGACGGGCTGCGGGGGACACGGACTCGCTATCTTAATAACTATATAACGTATTTGATCGAACCGACCCCGAATTAGTGCGCCCAGGTGGGTTGTCCATCCCTCCTTCTGCTTCGATGAGCAATTGATCCCGCGATATATCCGAAAGGATATCATGCCTATAAATGGGGCCTGGAATTTTCCTGAGAGCGCTTTGGAAGAATTTGCCTTAGCGGCGCGAGACGTTCTCCGTAGATCGAAGCCAATATCCGAGCTTACTGCTTGCCGGATTCGAATGCCGATCGCGAAAATTTTATGCGAAACCATCCGCGAGCGACGCGCGTTTCTTTCCCGCATATCCAGTTCAGGAGAAATGTCATGGATAACGATCGCGCCGAAGGCAGCATGAAGACCATAAAGGGCCGCGTGAAGGAGGGCCTGGGCAAGGCCCTGGGTGACACGAAGCTAGAGACCGAAGGCAAGATGGACAAGGCGGAGGGCAAGGTCCAGAACGCCATCGGCGGCATGAAGGACTCGCTGCGCAAAAGCACCTGAATTTCATAGGAATAGCATGAGAAGGCCCGGCTTAAGCCGGGCCTTTTTTATTGACCGACTTTGCGGATCACGAAGCTGATCCTGGCAGCTTCCTGCCTCTGCTCCTCCAGAACATCTCCCGTTTCCCGGATCAGATTGGGCACATCGATGCCCGCGAGAGGATCGGTGCAGATCACATGCAGCCTGTCTCCCGGCGCCGCGGCGAGCAGGGCCTTGCGCGTGCGAAGGGCGGGCAGAGGACATTTCAGGCCGGAGAGATCGAGTTCGATCATCGAGGATATTCCCGGGAAACCCACATATTCGCCCGAGCCAGATCTTCAGGCGTATTGATATTGAAAAACGGATCGACGGTCTCGATGGGCCATGACGCTTCGGCGCAACCGTGGACACTGACCCATACCCTCACACTGCGCATGTCTTTCTCCACGATGGCCCGGCGAAGATCGTCGCGCAGGGACACGGGCCAGAGGCCGACGGCGAAGTGCGTCTGCTCACCCGACGAGGCGCAGGCGAGGGGTCGCTGTCCCTCCCGGCAGGCTTCGTGCAGGCGTCGAACCAGGTCCTTCGGAATGAACGGCGTATCTCCTGGAACGCTGACCACCCACTCGATCCGGGGGCGATGGGCGGCTGTCCATTCGAGCGCCGTCAGGATTCCCGCCAGAGGTCCCTGGTGACCGGGAATGACGTCGGGCACGACGGGAAGCCCTATGGCATCGAAGCGGGAGGAGCTTCCATTCGCATTGAGAATCAGGCTCTCGCATTGCGGGGCAACGCGCTCCCTCACATGGTCGAGCAGCGTCTGCCCTCCAAGGACGAGCAGCGATTTCTCCTGACCACCCATGCGCCGCGACAGGCCGCCGGCCAGGATGACCCCGAGGGTGGGCGGTGGCGTCATGAAAGCCCGCTCATTCGATCACGATGCGCGGGGCGGGCTTGGCGGCAGCGCCTCCCGACAGGGATGCCCAGACCTGCTGCGCCATGTCCTTGTAGATTGTCGCATGCGGCCCCTCGGGATCGGCGACCACAACGGGGCGTCCCGCATCGGACAATTCGCGGATCGTCATGTTGAGGGGCACCTCGCCGAGGAAGGGCACGTCCAGGCGCTTGGCTTCTTCCCGGGCGCCGCCGTGCCCGAAGATATGGGATTCTTGGCCGCAATGGGGGCAGACGAAGGTGGCCATGTTCTCGACGATGCCGAGGATCGGGATCTCCACCCGCTTGAACATGGAAACCCCGCGCCGGGCATCGATCAGCGCGAGATCCTGAGGCGTCGAGACGATGACCGCGCCGGCGAGCGGCGTGGCCTGAGCCATGGTGAGCTGGGCGTCGCCGGTGCCCGGCGGCATGTCGACCACCAGCACGTCGAGATCGCCCCAGGCGACCTCGCGCAGCATCTGGGTGATCGCCGACATCACCATGGGACCGCGCCAGATCATGGCGGCCTCTTCCTCGACCAGGAAGCCGATGGACATGACCTTGAGGCCGTAGGCCTCCATGGGCTCCAGGATGCGGTTCTCAAGCAGGCGCGGCTTGCCATGGATGCCGAGAAGCTTCGGCATCGACGGACCGTAGATGTCGGCATCGAGAAGGCCGACCTTCAGCCCGAGCGCCTTGAGGCCGAGCGCCAGGTTCGCGGCGGTGGTCGACTTGCCGACGCCGCCTTTGCCGGAGGCGACGGCGATCACATGTGCCACGCCGGGGATGCGCTGGTTCTTCGGCTGAGCCGCTGCCCGGGGCCGCTGCGCTGCCGCAGGCGAGGGAGGCGCTCCCGCGGATCCTGTGGGCCGGTCGGCGGTCAGGCTCGCAAAGACGCCCGTGACCGAAGGCAGGCCCTGCACGGCGGTGACGGCAGCCTGCCGCACGCGTTCCATGTCGGCGGCCTCGGAGGGATCGATGGTGATCGAGAACATGACCCGGCCGGCATCGTCCACCACCACGTCGGAGAGGCGGCCGGAGGCGACGAGGCCGGTCCCCTTCGCATCGACCGGAACGGTCGACAGAGCCTGCAGCACATGTTCACGGGTGATCGCCACGTCGATATCTCCTGGATGGCTCCGGTTTGCTGCCCTCCCATGTATAGGGTGCGAGGGCGATCGTTAAGACGGTCCCGGGCCGCTTGGCGCGACATCCCGAACCAAACCGCACCCTGTCCGTTGTTCACCCGACCTCCCGGGACCCGGGCCGAACGACGGTCCGCACCGATCTTCCCAGGGACAGAGACAACGATCGAGGAGACGATGATGCACCAACACGGCCATAACGATCCGAATGCCGGAAAGCTCTACGAGCTGATCAAGGACGTGCGGATCGCCATGATGACCACCGTCGATACGGACGGCACGCTTCACAGCAGGCCCATGCACAATCAGGAAGCGGACGAGCATGGCGACCTCTGGTTCTTCACGCAGATCCAGTCTCCCAAGACCACCGAACTCTCCCGCGACAACGAGGTCAACCTGGCCTACAGCGATCCGAGCAGCCAGACCTATGTGTCGGTGACCGGCCGGGCCGAGATCGTGCGCGACAAGGCAACGATCCAGGATAAGTGGTCCGAGCCCTTGCGGGCCTGGTTCCCGGAGGGTGTCGACGATCCGCAGATCGCCCTGATCCGCGTTCATCCGGCGAAAGGCGAGTACTGGGACAGCCCGTCCTCCACGCTGGTGCATCTCTACGGCTACGCAAAGGCCGCCATCACCGGCCAGCCGCTGAATCCGGGCGATCAGGCCAAGGTCAATCTGAGCTGATTTCTCGCTGCAATGCGAAATATTCAGGGGCCGCTTGCGGCCCCTTTTCTTTGGTCTTTCTTATCCTACCTTTACGTCACAAACTTGGGTATAGTTACGCTTAAGAAAACGAAAGAAGCCGAGGACAATCGGCTCGGTCGCCACAACCATAATGTGCCAGGGGGCTTATCTGGGAGGAAACAATGAAGACCGTCCTGCTTGCTGCCGTCTCAGTTGTTGCACTCGCGTCCTCGAGCTTCGCTCAGCCTGCTACTCAATCTCCGACCGGCAATCTGGAGAAACTCTCGTCGTTCCAAAGCACGGGAACCGCTGAGCCGCGGCCCGTCGCACAGGAAGGGCGGCGAGCCGATGCCATCCGGAAGAATCTCGAGAAGATCAAGCTTCCGGCCGGATTCAAGGTCGATCTTTATGCGATCGTGCCCGATGCGCGCCACATGGCTGTGGGTCCCAATGCCGGCGTGGTTTTCGTCGGCACGCGCAAGAACAATGTCTATGCCGTCACGGACCGCGACAAGGATCGGGTTGCCGATGAGGTGAAGCAATTTGCTCCTTCGGTCTCGTTCAAGATTCCCAACGGCGTCTGCTTCTCGCGCGACGGCGTTCTCTACGTGGCGGAGCAGAACCGCGTGCTGCAATTCCCGGCCGCCGAGTTCTTCTATGAAGGGCCGGATGTCGCCGCTTTCGTCGTGGCCAAGCAGGGCGATCTCATTCCTCCGACCGAGGAGAGCTACAACCATACGGCGCGTGTCTGCCGGATCGGTGCGGACAACAAGCTCTACATCGCGCTCGGCCAGCCCTTCAACGTGCCGCCGAAGGACAAGTTGGACCTGTTCAAGCGCGCCGGGATCGGCGGCGTCGTCCGCATGGATCAGGACGGCAAGAACCATGAGGTCTATGCGACAGGGATCCGCAATTCGGTCGGCATGGACTTCAATCCGGGCGACAAGACGCTCTGGTTTACCGACAACCAGGTCGACGGCATGGGGGACGATCAGCCTCCCGGAGAGCTCAACCGCATCGCCAATGCGGGACAGAATTTCGGCTTCCCCTACTACGGCGGCGGCACGGTCCGCACGGTCGAGTACAAGGACGATCCGGTTCCGGCCGGCGTGATCGGTCCGCAGGCCGAAATGGATCCGCATGCGGCCGATCTCGGCATGATGTTCTACACCGGAAGGATGTTCCCCCAGACCTATCAGGGCGGCATCTTCTCGGCCCAGCACGGCTCCTGGAACCGCACCAAGCCCGTCGGGGCGCGCGTCATGTTCACGCCGCTCAAGCCGGACGGCACGGCCGACAAGCCCCAGGTCTTCGCGGAGGGCTGGCTGACGGAGAACGGGGAATATCTCGGACGGCCGGTGGATGTCGCCATGCTGCCGGACGGTTCGCTCCTGGTCTCGGATGACACGGCCGGCGCGATCTATCGCATCTCCTACGAAGGTCGGTAAGCACCCATCGACGGGCGCGCCATGAGGCGCGCCCGTTTTCCTTGAAAGGTCGGTCATGACAACGATCCGTGTCCTCGCCCTGACGGGACTGTTCCTGACCAGTCTCGCTTTCGATCAAGCTGATGCGGGCGATGCCAGGGCAGGGCGCCAGAAGATCACCACCTGCCAGGCCTGCCATGGGCTCGACGGCCTGTCGAAGAACCCGGAATCGCCTAATCTGGCTGGGCAGATCGAGAGTTACCTGACCCGGAGCCTGGAAGCCTTCCGTTCGGGCGAGCGCAAGAACGATGCCATGAACATCGTAGCGAAGGAGCTGTCCGACGAGGACATCGCCGATGTTTCGGCCTATTACGCGTCGATCCAGGTCGATGTCCTGCCGCCATGACTGCCCTGCGCGTTCTCAATAGCCGGCGCCCTTTCATCATGGACAGGCACCCGCTATTGTCTCGCCTCCCTTGAGCGGCAGGAGCAGGCGATGGCGGACATCGCAACACGGGTCTACAACCATACCTGGAAGATCGACCCGATCGTCCGGTCCGTCCTCGATACGGATTTCTACAAGCTCTTGATGGCGCAGACGATCTTTCGCCGCCATCGGGACGTGAAGGTCACGTTCGGCATCCATAACCGCACCACCCGCATCCGCCTCGCCGACATTATCGATGCGGGCGAGTTGCGTGAGCAGCTCGACCATGTGCGCAGCCTGTCCCTGAGCCGGGGCGAGTCCACCTTTCTGCGCGGCAACACCTTCTACGGCAAGCGCCAGATGTTCTCGCCGGAATTCATGGACTGGCTCGAGACCTTCCGCTTCCCGGAATACCTTCTCGAGAAGGAGGACGGCCAGTATGTGCTGACCTTCCACGGTCCGTGGATCGAGACCACCATGTGGGAGATCCCGGCGCTCGCGATCCTCAACGAATTGCGCTCGCGCGGCGTGCTCAAGGGCATGGGGAAGTTCGAGCTCCAGGTGCTCTATGCCCGCGCCATGACACGGGTCTGGGAGAAGATCGAGCGTCTGAGAAAGCTCCCCGATCTCTCGATCTCCGATTTCGGCACCCGCCGCCGCCACGGCTTCCTCTGGCAGGATTGGTGCGTGCAGGCGATGATGGAAGGGCTCGGATCGTCGTTCCTCGGCACGTCGAACTGCCTTATCGCCATGCGGCAGGAGGTGGAGGCCGTGGGCACGAACGCCCATGAGCTGCCCATGGTCTATGCGGCCCTGACCGATAGCGACGAGGAGCTCGCCGGGGCGCCGTACCGTGTGCTGGCCGACTGGCAGCAGGATTACGAGGGCAACCTGCGCGTCATCCTGCCCGATACCTACGGCACCACGAACTTCCTGCGCAACGCGCCGGAATGGGTGGCGTCATGGACAGGCATTCGCGTCGATTCGAAGGATCCGATCGAGGGCGGCGAGGAGGCCATCGAATGGTGGCACCAGCGCGGGCAGAATCCGAAGGAGAAGCTTGCGATCTTTTCCGACGGGCTCGATGTCGATGTGATCGAGCGCATCCATCGCCATTTCCGCGGGCGCATGCGCATCGGCTATGGCTGGGGCACGCTTCTCACCAACGACTTCCGCGGGCTTGCTCCCGACGGCAAGCTCGACCCGATCTCCATCGTCTGCAAGGTGATCTCGGCGGATGGAAGGCCGACGGTCAAGCTGTCCGACAATCCGACGAAGGCCCTGGGGACGTCGGCCGACATCGAGCGCTACAAGCGCGTCTTCCACGTGGGAGAACAGGTTTCTCAACCGGTTTTGGTGTGACGGAATGATCATCGATCTCAACTGCGATATGGGCGAAGGCTTCGGCCCCTGGCCGATGGGAGACGACGAGGCGATGCTCGACATCGTGTCCTCCGCCAACATCGCCTGCGGCTATCATGCGGGCGATCCTTCGATCATGTTCCGCACCGCGGAGACGGCGAAGCGCAAGGGCGTCGCCATCGGCGCGCATCCCGGCTTCAACGACCTGCACGGATTCGGCCGCCGCGTGATCCGCGGCGATTCACCGGCCGAGATCGAGCGCATGGTCGCCTACCAGATCGGCGCCATGCAGGCCGTCGCTTCGCTTGCGGGGCACAAGGTCACCTATGTGAAGGCGCATGGCGCGCTCAACAACATGGCCAACGAGGACATGGACTTGGCGCTTGCCATCGCCCGCGCCATCAAGGGCGTGGATGCGAGCCTGATCAATGTCTGCATGCCGGGCCTTTTGATGGAGAAGGCCTCCCACTCGGTCGGCGTACCGGTCGCTCGCGAGATCTTTGCCGATCGCACTTATGAGGATGATGGCACGCTCACCAGCCGCAAGAAGCCCGGTTCCGTTCTGCACGATGCGGAATTTGCCGCCGAGCGCATCCTCCGCGCCGTCCAGGACCGGGCCATAACGACGGTTTCCGGCAAACGGATACCGGTCGAGATCGACACGATCTGCGTTCACGGCGACGAGCCCAGCGCAGTTGCGATGGCGCGCACGGTGCGGGCGAAGCTCGAGGCGAACGGCGTTAAGATCAGGCCGTTTTCGTGATCGCATCCTTTCTATGAAGCTCGTTCCTCAGAGAAAGAGATTTGAATTCGCAAAGTAGTAGCGTCTGGTCTGCCCCAGATTGCGCAGAGGTTACTACGGCGTATCACCTCTCCCCGGTGGGGAGAGGTCGAGCGCAGCGAGGGTGAGGGGGAGAGCGCTCTCCGGAGAGAACCTGTAACCCCTCACCCGCCGCACTGACGCGCGTCGACCTCTCCCTCAAGGAGAGGTTGGGCTGCGCTTTGCTGGTTTTCCGCTTCAGCTTTTCAGCTCATGAACGCCCGCGCGAGAAAAGGCTCCAGAGCCGCCAGCGTTTCTTCCGGTGCCTCCTCGGCGAGGTAGTGTCCGCAATCGATGCTGTGGCCTTCGACGCGGTCGGCCCAGTCGCGCCAGACGGCCGGCACGTCGTACCATCGATCGAGGCCGTTCTTCCTCGCCCACAGCGCCTGCACCGGGCACGCGATCCGCCGTCCCGACCTCTGGTCCTCTTCGTCGAGACGCATGTCGATGGTCGCGCCGGCGCGGTAATCCTCGCACATGGCGTGGATCGTTGCCGGATCGGTGTAGCAGCGGCGGTATTCGGAAAGCGCTTCCTCGTCGAAGAGCGCGCGTCCGCGGCGCAGGTAGAACACGTCGGGATCCGATGCGATCAGGCGCTCGGGGATGGGATGCGGCTGGGCGAGGAAGAACCAGTGCCAGTAGCCCATGGCGAAGGACATGTCCGTGCGCTGGAAATGCTCGGCCGTGGGGATGATGTCGAGCACCGAGAGAGCGGCGATGCGCTCTGGATGGTCGAGCGCCATGCGATAGGCGCAGCGTCCGCCGCGATCGTGGCCCACCACGGCGAAACGCTCGAAGCCGAGCGCCTGCATGACTTCAACCATGTCGCGCGCCATGGCGCGCTTGGAATAGGGCGCATGATCCTCCGCGGTCGGAGGCTTGGAGCTGTCGCCGTAGCCGCGCAGGTCGGCGCAGACGACGCTGTATGTCTCGGCTAGCCTGGGCGCCACCTTGTGCCACATGGCGTGGGTCTGCGGATGCCCGTGCAGCAGCAGCACGGGCGGGCCGCTGCCGGCATGGCGCAGGTTGATGACGGCCTCTGACGTGTCGATCCGGCGATGGGTGAAGGTCTCGAACATGATGCTGTTGTCCTACACTTTTCGCATCCGTGCCAGTGCAGGGACCTCACCAGGAGCGGCGCTCGCCGTTGTCGATATGGATGATGCCGTTCCGATAGATCTTGAGGCCTCCCACCTGCGGGTGGCTGCGCAGATAGGCCATCACGCCGCGCCCGCGGGCATGGACCCGGAAATCGATGGCGCGGCAGGAGAGATGAAGGGACTGACGGGCGCCGCCGGCACGCCAGTTGCGGCCCCGGTTGCGATGGGTGGATTCGACGCTCACCGGGCCGAACTTCTCCGCCACGGAGGCGACGACCTCCCGCAGGTCGCCCGGGATGCAGTTGGTCGGGGCGGTGTCACGCAGGGCGATAGTGCCTTGCGAGACGAGCGACGCGAAGCCAGGGAGAACACGAGCATCCGGCATGCTCCCGGTGACGTCGGGATCCTGTATCTCGTCGTGCGAGGGCAGGCTGGCATATTGCGCCGGAGGGATGATGATTCCCCCGTCTCCGCCTTCCGCCCGCAGCATCGCCTTCGACGTTCCCAGCAGGGCGATGCAGATCGTGAACGCAAGCATGGATGCATGGCGAACGCGACACTTGATGCTCATCGGGTTCTCCCGTTTCGAGCCCCTGTTGTAGAACCCCGTTAGAAAGGTCACTCCTCTCCCCGTTACAAATGTCACTCTCCCTGGGTGATGGTGCTGGGGAGATTGGGTCTGATGACGGTGATCGGGATGAGCCGGCCGGAGATCGATCGGGTTCACATTCTGCGGGACGTCGTGGCGGAGCGAATTACGGTGCGCGAAGCTGCCCAACTGCTGCGGATCACACGGCGCCAAGTGTTCCGATTACTCAAGGCCTATCAGACCGGTGGTCCCACGGCCTTGGTGTCGCGCCGGCGCGGCAAGCCCAGCAACCGCTCCTACCCGGCGGCGCTGCGGACCGAGGTGCTGGCGCTGATCACAGCCAACTATGCCGATTTCGGCCCGACGCTCGCCTGCGAGAAGCTCGCCGAGCGGCACGGCATCGATCTGGGTGTCGAGACGATCCGGCGCTGGATGATCGCGGCGGGTCTCTGGCAGGAGCGCCGGCAGAAGCTCAAAGGGGTGCACCAGCCGCGCTATCGGCGCGACTGCGTCGGCGAACTCGTCCAGATCGACGGCTCCGAGCACTACTGGTTCGAGGATCGCGGCCCACCCTGCACGCTTCTGGTCTACATTGACGATGCCACCAGCCGGCTGATGCACCTGAAGTTCGTCGAGACCGAGTCGACCTTTGATTATTTCCGATCGACCCGGGAGTACCTGGAGGCCTACGGCAAGCCGGTGGCGTTCTACTCCGACAAGCATGCCGTCTTCCGCGTCAACGGCAAAGGAGCGGTGGGCGGTGACGGCATGACCCAGTTCGGGCGGGCGCTGCATCAGCTCAACATCGACATCATCTGCGCCAATGCTCCGCAAGCCAAAGGCCGCGTCGAGCGCGCCAACGGCACCTTGCAGGACCGCCTGGTCAAGGAGATGCGACTGGCTGGGATCTCGACCCTTGAGGCGGGCAATGCCTTCCTGCCGGCATTCATGGCGGACTTCAACCGCCGCTTTGCCAAGGCGCCCTACAGCGACAAGGACCTGCATCGCCCGCTCAGCGAGGACGATGAGCTGGATGACGTGTTCGCCTGGCGGGAGGAGCGGACGGTCTCGCGCAATCTGACCCTGCAGTACGACCAGGTGCTGTTCATTCTCGAGCCGAACGCGATCACGCTGTCCCTCGCCCGCCAGCGGGTGACCGTCTACGACTATCCGGATGGGCGCTTTGCCATCAAGCACAAGGGCCTGGAGCTGCCCTACAGGCCCTTTGACCGACGCCAGCAGGTGGATCAGGCGGCGGTCGTCGAGAACAAGCGGCTGGGTCCGGTTCTGGCCTACATTGCCGAGCGGCAGAAGGAGCTCGACATGAGCCGGAGCAACAGCGCCCCGCGGCGGCGCGGCCAAGGCAAGAGCCTGTTCAAGGTGGGTTGAGCTCTCAGCAGTCACTCCCCGGAGGTGACATCTCTAATGAGGACAATCAGAGACTTGTCTAACGAGTTCTGACACCTGTCGACAAGCGCCGCCGCAATCGTCCTCATGCGGCAGCCGTTTTCTTGGTCAGATCGATCCGACGGTCACGCTCGAGGGCGTGATGGGAACCGCTACCTAACGTAAGCTTTGCTTCCGGCAAGAGCAGTGAGAGGCGCGGGTGCGGCCCGATCAAACCGGCAGCAAGGAAAGCTTTGCTTGCTAAGGGTTTCAACGTGTCGGGAATTTGGGATGAGTTATGAAATAACGCGGCTCGTATCTTGCGAAAATCGATCCGAATGCACACATCATGGCCATTCGTGCCGATCATTTCGACGGCGATCTGGAGACTGGAATGAACGCTGCGCGTGGCGCTGTTTTTGATGCGATCAAGACTGCCGGCCCCACTCGCGCCGATGCGCTCGCGCGCGTCGCGCTGGTGGCGAAACTGATGGATAACGCCTTCCTGATCCCCGGCCTGAACCGGCGCGTCGGCTTCGACGCCGTGATCGGCCTCATCCCCGGTGTCGGTGATGTGGTCTCGGCCGCTCTTGCCAGCTACATCATCTGGGAGGCGCGTCAGCTCGGTCTGCCGCGGTGGAAGATCGCGCGCATGATCGGCAACGTCGCAGCCGATACGGCGATCGGCGCGATCCCGTTCGCCGGCGATGTGTTCGACATCTTCTTCAAGGCCAATCAGCGCAACCTGCGCATCATTCACGAGCATCTGGGCCTGCCCAAACGCGGACCGCAACAGATCGACGGTACCGCAATGCGCGTCGGAGAGCGGTAAATGAAGCGGCTTCTGTGGATCCTGGCCTGGATCGCCGTTGCGATCTGGTCGCTCTTCGCCTGGGGTGCCTATGGGCTGCTCGACGTGTTCGGCGCCTTCGCCGCGCGCAATGCCGACATCGTCACGGGACATCCCGAGACGGTCGAATGGCTGTCCTGGACGCTGATGACATTGCGCAGCCTCGGCCTGGGCGCCATCGCGATCGTGTGGGGCTTGGTCTCGCTGCTGATCCTGGCCGTTCCGGCCTTGCTCGGCCTCTTTCTCGGCGACTCGCGTCGTGAGCAATATGCCACCGACTGGCGCGAGCCTCGGTTCGATCCCCGCGCGCCGGGATCGGGGCCGTTCCCGCCGTCATCCGGCACCCCGCCGGTGCGGCGGATCGAAAGAGGTTAGGTCGTAGACTCATAAGCGCGCAGCCACAGCCGCATTGAGGCGAGTTGGACCATGGCGATGAAGTCGGCAGCAAGCTTGCAGTCGCGCGGGCCAGTCGCGCGACTATGCGGGAACGTATGTTAACCTAATCACGTCCTCGCCAATTCGATCGCTCGCCACGAGGCGCAGTGGCGGCCGCGGGCCGGCGAAGAACGGCTTGCCGCGACCAAGCACGACGGGATGGACGTACAGTCGGTATTCGTCGACGAGACCGAGGTCGGTCAGGCTTCGCGCCAGCTCAGGTCCGGAAACTTCAATCTCCCCATCCAGTTGAGCCTTCAGTCCGCGGATCGCCGCCTCGATGTCATCCACGATGAGAGTGGCGTTCGGACCGACGGACTTCAGCGATCGCGACACGACCCATTTCGGTTTGCTCCGCCACGCTGCTGCATAGTCGTGTTGCGCCGCGTCCCACTCGGAATTGTCTTCGTCCCAATATCGCATCACCTCGTACATGCGGCGACCGTATACGCTGCCGGTCAGGCCGCGCACGTCGTCGATGAAATGACGAAAGGGCGCGGGATCGGGCGCGAATTCCATGTGGTCGACATACCCATCCAAAGACTGGTTCAGGGCGAACACGAGCTTCGCCATGCTGCGGGATCTCCTCTCCAACTTCAGCTCTAAAAACAAAGGGCGAAGCGGCATCCGCTTCGCCCCTTTCGTTTCATCTCAGCGATGGCTCGAGATGAACTGCTTGAAGCGCTCGGATTTCGGCGCGCCGAACACCTCGGCCGGCGGGCCTTCCTCTTCCACCACGCCCTTGTGCAGGAACACCACCCGGTTCGACACGTCGCGGGCGAAGCCCATCTCGTGCGTCACCACCAGCATGGTGCGGCCTTCCTCGGCGAGCGAGCGCATGACGCGCAGCACCTCGCCGACGAGTTCCGGATCGAGAGCCGAGGTCGGCTCGTCGAATAGCATCACCTTGGGATGCATGGCGAGCGCGCGCGCGATGGCGGCGCGCTGCTGCTGGCCGCCGGAGAGGTGGGAAGGGTACTGATTGCGCTTGTCGGCGATGCCGACCTTCTCCAGCAGCTCCATGGCCTCGGCGATGCATTCCGCCTTCGGGCGCTTCTGCACATGGATGGGCGCCTCGATCACGTTCTCCAGGATCGTCATATGGGACCAGAGGTTGAAGCTCTGGAACACCATGGCGACGCGGGAGCGGATGCGGTCCACCTGGCTCTGGTCGGCCGGCATCATCCCCTTGCGGCTGCTCTTCAGCGCGATGGTTTCGCCGCCGATGCGGATCTCGCCGGAATCCGGCACTTCCAGCATGTTGATGCAGCGGAGCATGGTCGACTTGCCGGAGCCGGAGGCGCCGAGGATCGAAATGACGTCGCCTTCCTTCGCGCTCAGCGATACACCCTTGAGCACTTCGAGGTTTCCGAAGCTCTTGCGCAGATTGTTGACGGAGACGGCAGCAGCGGCCTCGGAGGACGCAGGTTGGGGCGACAAGGATGCAACTCCGTTAGACATGGGCGGCCTCCAGACGCGGCTCGATGGCCGGGGGGCGGCGCAGGTGAGGCGAGAGCCACCATTCGATGGCCATGATGATGCGCGTGATGATGAAGTTGAGGATCAGATAGATCAGGCCGGCGACGATGAAGACCTCGACCGCGCGGAAGCTCTGCGAGATCAGCTTCGCGGCAAGACCGGTCACTTCCATCATGGTGATGATCGAGGCGAGCGAGGTCGCCTTCACCATGAGGATGATCTCGCTGCCGTAGGCGGGAAGCGCCTGGCGCACCGCGATCGGGAAGACGACGCGGCGGAAGAGCAGGAACCCGGACATGCCGCAGGCCCGCGCCGCCTCGACCTGATTGTGCGGCACCGATTGCAGGCCGCCGCGGATGATCTCGCTGGCATAGGCCGCCGTGTTCAGGGTGAGCGCGAGAACCGCGCACCAATAGGGCTCGCGGAAGAAGGTCCACAACCCCCATTCCTGCAGTGTCGGGCGGAACTGCCCGAGGCCGTAATAGATCAGGAAGATCTGCACGAGCAGCGGCGTGCCGCGGAAGACGAAGACATAGGCTTGGGCCGGCCAGTCGAGCACCTTGAAACCCGACATCCGCATGAGCGCCAGGAGCATGGCGAGAATGGCGCCGAGCGCGACGGACATGAAGGCAAGGTTCAGCGTCAGCGGCACGCCGCCGAGCAGCGTGAAGAAGCTGTCGCGCATGAAGGCGAAGTCCATCAGGAAGCCCTCCGGATGCCACGCATCGAGTGCGACTCCGCGCGCTGGAACAGGTAGGTCGAAACCCAGGTGATGACGAGGTAGAGGATGGCCGCCGTGATGTAGAAATCGAACGGGCGGCGCGTCGAGCCGGCGGCGATATGCGACTGGCGCAGCAGCTCGACGAGGCCCGTGACGGAGATGAGCGCCGATTCCTTCAGGACCAGCTGCCAGGTATTGCCGAGGCCCGGAATCGCGTAGCGCAGAACCTGCGGTGCGATGATGCGGCGGAACATGAGCCAGCGATGCATGCCCACGGAGCGCGCGGCCTCAAGCTCGCCGCGGCTGACGACCTGGTAGGCACCGCGGAAGACCTCCGCCTGATAGGCGCCCGACACGATGCCGATGGCCAGCGCGCCGGTGACGAAGGCCGGCACGCCGATGAATCCCTGGGCTCCGAACAGGCTGCCGATGGCGCCGAGCGCCGCGCTGCCGCCGAAATAGAAGAGGTAGATCACGAGAAGGTCGGGGATGCCGCGCAGAACGGTGGTGTATCCGTCCGCAAGGCTGCGGATGACGACATTTCCGCCGATCTTGCCCCAGGCGACGAAGGTCCCGACGACCGAGCCCGCGAGGAAGCCGCAGATGGCGACGGCAATCGTCATACCCGTCGCGGTGAGAAGAGCCCATCCCCATCCATTGGGGCCAAACCCGATGAGCTCGAAATAGCTCAGTTGCTGCACGCTTCAACTTTCCTGACTATGTCTCCCCTTCGCCGGAAAGCTGAGGGTGAGACAGCAACTGTCACATCCGGCATTCTGGCCGGATCATGTCCCGGATCCGTGTAGCGGGTCCGGGACTTTGCTTCCAGCACGCAATGTCGGACTTGGTCAGACTTGCGGCGTGGCGTCGATCTTGAACCACTTCTCGGACAGCTTCTTGACGGTGCCGTCCTTGATCGCTGCCTCGATCGCCGCGTCGAACGACTTCTTCAGATCGGCGTCGTCCTTGCGCATGGCGACCGCGACGCCGCGGCCCAGAATGCCGCCGCGCATGCCCGTCCCGGCGATGACCATGTCCTTGAACTCGGGCTTCTCCTGCGTGGCCTTCAGGGCGCCGTGGCCGGCGAAGATGGCATCGATGCGCCCAGCGGTCAGGTCGAGATCGTGCTGCTCCGTGGTCTTGTACTCGCGGATCTGGATCGTGTCCTTCAGGTAGGTCTCCAGGAACTGCGAGTTCACGGTCGAGCCCTGCACCCCGACGGTCTTGCCCTTGAGAAGCGGCTTCCAGGCCTCGATCGCCTTCTTCGCGCCTTCAGTGTCCTTCTCGAAGCTGACGGTCGTGCCGGCTCCGGGCAGCTTGGCAAGCGGCGAATCCTTCATGACGCCCCAGCCATGCGGGGTCGCGGCATAGGCGTGCGAGAAGTTGATCACCTCCAGGCGCTTGTCGGTGATGTTCATGCCGGCCATGATGGCGTCGTACTTCTTGGCCTGGAGCGCCGGGATGATGCCGTCCCAATCCTGGGCGACGATCTCGCATTTGACCTTCATGCGGGCGCAGAGGTCGTTGGCGAGGTCGATCTCGAAGCCTTCGAGCTTGCCGCCTGCACCGGTGAAATTCCACGGCGCATAGGCGCCTTCCGTGGCAATCTTGACGGTCTTTTCCTGCGCTGCCGCTCCGCCGATGGCGAAAGAGGCGGCCAGCAGGCCGAGACCCAGAGCGTGAAAGAGTTTCATTGTCGTCCCTCTGGTCAGCTTCGACTGATCCTATTGACGGAGGAAGACCAGTGGAGGTCCTCGTCTCGCGTCCAGAAGCTAACATTCAAAAGCCAAGCCGGCGCAAGTCCTAAACATGCTGAATAAAGCGCCCAAGCTGGCGATTTCGGTCGCATTTGAACCCGTTCGATAAAAAAAAGGCGCGGCCGGAGCCGCGCCTCTCATGGATCGAAGCGAAGATTAGCCCTTGGGGGAGATGTCCACCTTGAACCACTTCAGGGACAGGGTCTTAACCGTGCCGTCCTTGATCGCAGCCTGGATCGCGTCCTCGAAGCTCTTCTTGAGCTCGGTCTCGCCCTTACGCAGGCCGACGCCGACGCCGAGGCCGAGCAGGCCGCCGGTGATGGACGGACCGACCATGACGTAATCCTTGAATTCCGGCTTATCGAGCGTGCCCATAATGGCCGTGGAATCCGCCAGGACAGCGTCGATGCGGCCAGCCGCGAGGTCGAGGTCATGCTGTTCGGTGGTCTTATACTCGCGGATTTCCGCAGTGCCCTTCAGATACTTGTCCGCGAAGTTGGAGTGAATCGTCGAGCCCTGGACGCCGACGGTCTTGCCCTTGAGGATCGCCTTCGAAGCGTCGATAGCCTTCTCGGCGGCAGCCTGCTGGGTGCCGAGGTTATAGGCCTCGCCCGTGCCCGCCATCTTGGCGAGGGGCGACGACTTGGCGACCATGTAGCCGTTGGGGCCGTTCACGTAGGGACCGGCGAAGTCGATGGTCTTCTTGCGCTCGTCGGTGATGCTCATGCCGGCCATGATGGCGTCGTACTTCTTGGCAGTCAGCGCTGGGATGATGCCGTCCCAGTCCTGAGCCACGATCTCGCAGGTGACGTTCATGCGCTTGCATAGGTCGTTGGCGAGGTCGATCTCGAAGCCTTCGAGCTTGCCGCCGGCACCCGTGAAGTTCCACGGAGCATAGGCGCCCTCTGTCGCGATCTTTATCGTCTTCTGTTGGGCGGCCGCTCCGCCGATGGCGAGGGCCGAGCCGAGGAGAGCCAAGCCGACGGTCTTAACGAAGTTCATTGTCGTTCCCTTATTTGTGGGCCACGGCATGACACCGGGGCCTTAATTAACCGCGGCCTGAGAGGGCCGCGCCGTGGCGCAGTAACAGCCAATCTCAGCAAAAAGGCAAGGGGCCACCCCGCCCTACACGACCCGCAGGCGGATCTCGCCGAGGCCCTCGATGGCGGCGCTCAAGGTCTGTCCCTGCGTCACCGCTCCCACGCCCTCGGGCGTGCCGGAAAAGATCACGTCGCCGGGGAAGAGCTCGAAATAGGACGAGAGATAAGCGACCTGCTCGGCGACCGACCAGATCATGTCAGACAGGTCGCGCTTCTGCTTGATCGCCCCATCCATGGCGAGGGTAATGGAGCCGCTGGCAGGATGGCCGATTTCAGAGGCAGGATAGAGCGGGCCGACAGGTCCCGACAGGTCCGCAGCCTTGCCGAGCTCCCAGGGACGGCGGAGCTGCTTGGCCTCGTCCTGCAGGTCGCGGCGTGTCATGTCGAGCCCGATCGCATAGCCGAATACATGGTCGAGCGCCTGTTCGACAGGAATGTCCCGTCCGCCCTTGGCGAGCGCCACCACCATCTCGACCTCGAAGTGATAGTTTCCGGTCTTCGGCGGGTAGGGATGGTCCGTCGTCTCTCCGCCGGCCACCGGCTGCAGAGCGTCCGCCGGTTTCATGAAGAAGAAGGGCGGCTCGCGGGTCGGGTCGGCGCCCATTTCCCGCGCATGGGCCGCGTAGTTGCGGCCGACGCAATAGACGCGGCGGACCGGGAAGAGGTCATCGGTGCCGGCAACGGGAAGGGCAGGGATCGAAGGCGCGGGAATGACGTAGGCCATGGCAGCTCGCGATAGGTCGATGCATTGCGGACGAGGTCCGGACGGCTCCTTCCTACACATTAGGGCTCTCGCCACAAGCCATAACGATGCGGTTCGGCGTGCCGCTTTCGGCGAATAGGAAACGGCGGGCCAGGAGCCCGCCGTCGCAGTCTTGTCTCTGTGCGATCGCTTAGCGCCGGGCGGAGCCGCCCGGAAGGCGGCGTGCCTCAGCCGCATGATGCTCGATATGCGGCACCACGGAAGCCGCGAACGGGCGCAGTGTCGGATCGTTGCCGGCCTGGGCATAACCCGAATGGAGCGCGAGGGCTTCCTGATGGGCTTGCCGCTGGGCCTGACCGTAGAGGCGGTCGAATTGCGGGCCCGAGGTCGAGGCCAGCTGGTTCAGCAGGGCCGTCTTCTCAGGGCTGAGCGGCATGCCGAGACGGATCGGGGTGGTCGATCCGGTGGTCTGCACGTCGGCGCGGCCTGCCGCAGCACCGGCCGTTGCGCCGGCAGCAGCGCCGACGCCGGCCCCAACCACTGCGCCGACCGGACCGCCGATCACGGCGCCAATGCCCGCACCGGCGAGCGTGCCGCCGAGCGAGCCGCCGATGAACTCACCGGAGGCCGAATAGACCGGACGGCCGCCGTTGAGTGCCTGGCTCGTCATACCGTGATCCTTGATCATGGTTTCGGCATAGCGCCGAACGGCCGGATTGCGCGACCGTTCGAGGGCAAGTTGGCTCGAGGCGATCTCGAACGCGTCCGCTTGGGCCGCCATCATGCGGTAGGTCTGGCTGTCCATGACCTGGGCAGGGGCAACCTGGGCGGAGGCCGGGACGGCCGAAACGGACGCGAGCAAGACCCCAAGGGCAACGTAATGTTTCATGAGAAAACTCCTGTGTTCAGGTCGCAGGGCACCATGCGAAACCCGAGAGGCTCGCAGAATTCATGGGTGGCTGCTGCAACCGTTCAACGGGGAGCGATCTCGGCGGTTCCAGAACAGCGCAGGATATATTGCCCATTCATGCCTGCGATGGCCGGATATCGGGCATGAGCGGCAGTAAAGCAGAGATTTCGCGATGAATGACGATTGTCTTCGATCAAGCTGAGCCTTGGATATTCTCGGAAACCGTCGAAGCTTGGCGGATTTACATCGTCAAAGCTTGTCTATTGGCTGGCGAATGCGGGCGAGCGAGAGCATGCCCATCCCGCCCACTGTTCCGTCCGGTCTCAATCCCCGCAGCTCCGCCTTCAGGAGGAAGCCGGTCTCGTCCCGGTCGATGGTGAAGAGATGATAGCCGGCCTTGTGGGTCAGCGTGCCCTCGCGGGCGGAGGCGGAGGGAGCCCCGATCACCGGGATGGGGCCGCGCGGACCGTCGAGATGAGCGAGCGAGCCGACGTGATTGTGACCGTGGAGAACGAGTTCGGCGCCGACCTGGCCCAGCATTTTCTCGAAGCGGCGTGCGTCGGTGAGATTGCGCCCGGCCTCGGCCCCGCCGACATGCGGAGGATGGTGAATGAGGACGATCCGGAAGCAGTCCGGATCACGCCCGAGATCGCCGAGCATCTGCTCGACGGCTTTGGTCTGCCTCGACCCGACCCGCCCGGAGGCGACGAAGGGAAGGGTCGGGATGGCCGATGACAGGCCGACGATGGCGATGCGCCCGTAGCGGCGCAGATAGGGAAAGACGGCCTCGCGGCCATCATCGCCCCGAGTCCAGGGCGCGACCTCCCGCAGGAGGCCCTCGAGCGAGCCGCGCACATAGGCATCGTGATTGCCCGGCACGAAGGTGACGCGGGACGGATCGCCCACGCCCTCGAGGAAGACCCGGGAGGTCTTCCACTCGTCCGGAAGACCGATATTGCAGGTGTCGCCGGTGCAGGTGATGTGGTCGGGTTTCTGCGCATGGATGTCGGCGACGAGCACCGCCAGCAGCTCCATGTCATGCAGGTCCTGCCGGCTGCGGTGCCAATTGTACCAGCCGGTCAGGCGCTTGCTGAAAAGCTGTTTCAGACGCAGCCGGGGAAGGGGCCCCACATGGGGGTCGGTCAAGTGAGCGATGCGGAACATGACGGCCGGGTTGCTGCGGGTGGAGGGGAGAGTTCGCGCGCCCGGCCCCTGGCGTCAAGCGCTGCCGATGAAGATACCGGCGAGAAGCACGAGGACGCCGCCGACGATGACCTGGTAGGTCGCGCTCCAGAAGGGCGTATCCATGAATTTCGTGCGGATCCATGAGATCGCGACGAGCTCGGCCGCCACCACGAGCGCGGCGATGCTTGTCGCGAGAATGAAGGCGTTGGGCCAGGAATCCGGAACGAGATAGGGCAGGGTATGGCCGAGGCCGCCGGCCGCCGTCATCACGCCGCAGACCAGACCGCGCAGCCAGGGCGAGCCGCGGCCGGTGATCTCGCCGTCGTCGGAGAGAGCCTCCGTTAGGCCCATGCTGATGCCGGCGCCGACCGAGGCCGCGAGGCCGACGAGAAACGTCTCCCAGTTGTTCTGGGTCGCGAAGGCTGCAGCGAAAAGCGGGGCGAGGGTTGAGACCGAGCCGTCGATGAGCCCGGCCAGTCCCGGCTGGACATATTGCAGCACGAAGAGCCTGCGGCGAGCATGTTCTTCTGCGGCTTCGGCGTTCTCGGTCAGGTGCGCGGCGTGCAGTTCGCTCGCTTTGCGCTCGTGACCGCGCTCGACCTCGGCGAGCCGGGTGAACAGCTCGCGCACGGAGACGTCGAGTGTCTGCTGGGCCGCCTTGTCGTAAAAGCTCGCCGCCTGCAGTTCCATGACCTCCGCCTCGCGGCGCATCCGGTCGAGGTCGAGATGAGGGCTCCACCACACGGCGCGACGCTTCAGGAAGCCACGCACGTCCTCGCGGCGGATCGGCGGCAGGTGCTCGCCGAAACGGGTGCGATAGAATCCGTAGAGGGAGTTGCGATGGGCCCGCTCCTCCTCGGCCATGCCGTCGAAGATCTCGGCGGAAGCGGGGAAGTCGGGGCGAAGGCGATCCGCGAAATGCTGATAGATCCGCGAATCTTCTTCTTCATTGGCGATCGCGAGCGCGACGACCTCGCGCTCGGACAATTCGGACAGAGACTTCATATCCGCTCCTGATTAGAAATATTCTAAACAGAGAGGCGGGCCAGTGCCAAGTCACCCTGCAGGGGCAGGGAAGACGGCTTGAAGCTCAGTACTGTGCGCCCGGGATCAGGGTCGAGTAGATCGTGCGGTCCTCGAGATTGAGGGCCGGGGACCAGGAGAAGCGGGCGGAGCGGTTCAGACGGGACAAGATCAGAGCGAGAAACATTGGAACACCTTTGCTGGCGCTGTATTAGACCTTCGTATAGTGCGGGTCACGCGCCATTTTGCGTTAACAGCTATGCAATAAGTGAATGGTCACGTTCATCCTCCGGTAATCGAAGAGTGCTTGTCTGATCCGATGTCCGAGTCCCGCCCCTCCCGACCATCATCGCGGCTGATTTCCTGGGGGCTTCACGCTTATTGGCGCTTTTCCCGCGGCATGACGCTCGGCGTCCGTGGGGTGGTTCTCGACCAGGACAATCGGGTCTTCCTAATCCGTCACACCTATGTTCCGGGCTGGCATCTGCCGGGCGGCGGCGTCGAGACGGGCGAGACGGCGCTGGAGGCCCTCGAGCGCGAGCTGCACGAAGAGGCCTGCATCGCGATGGACGAACCGCCGGCCCTCGCCGGCGTGTTCTTCAACCGGAAGATCTCCCGGCGCGACCACGTGCTCGTCTACGTGATCCGGCGCTTCACGGTGCTGGAGGTCAAGCGGCCGGACCGCGAGATCGCGGAGGCCGGGTTCTTTCCCCTCGACCGGCTTCCGGACGGAACGACGGTCGCCACCCGCAACCGTCTCGCCGAGATCCTCCAAGGGCAGAAGCCATCCCAGAACTGGTGAGAGGGGATTTGCGCCGCGTTCCCGACGCTGCTATGGCCTAGATTCATAGAGGAAACGCCGAGCCCCATGAGCATTATCCGGACCTTGCGACGACGACACGGCTGAGACCTCTCCAGCCGCCATTTCTGTTTCCCGTCTATCGCCTGAGTCCGTTCATGACTGAGCTCTCGCTCCAGATCCGCACCGAGCAACCCATCGATTCCGAGGCCATCGAGCGCCTGCACGAGCGCGCCTTCGGCCCGGGCCGCTTCGCCCGCACGGCCTCGCGCCTGCGGGAGGGCGCTCCTCATCTCATCGATCTGTCCTTCACCGCCATGGTCGGCACGCTGCTCGTCGGCTCGATCCGCATGACGCCGGTGATGGCAGGCGCGGTGCCGGCCCTGATGCTGGGGCCGCTCACTGTCGAACCCGCCTTCGAGAGCCGCGGCATCGGCGCTGCCCTCATGCGTCGCTCGCTGGAAGCCGCGCGGCAGAAGGGCCATAAGCTCGTGCTGCTCGTCGGCGACGAGCCCTATTACAGCCGCTTCGGTTTCAAGCGCATTCCGCCTCAGGACCTGCAGCTGCCGGGACCGGTCAATCCCGCGCGCTTTCTGGCGCTGGAACTGGAAGAGGGTGTGCTCGCCCGCGCGAAAGGGCTGGTGAGCACGCTTCCGCAGACGGCCTGATCAGGCCCTTCGCCGTCCCTCGATCAGCCAGGCGGCGAGGGTCGAGCCGATCAGCAGCACCAGCCCGACGAAGCCGAGCGCCATCGGGAAGACCGAGATGCCGCGCACGATGGCGCTGTCGCTCGGCCGGATCCCGATCCAGTCGCCGCCGGAAAAGCGCGTGCCGGAATGGACGGCGAGGATCCGCGGCACCGTAATGCTTTGATCGCCGGCGATCGCCACGCGCCGTACCGATCCGCCTGTCGCCTCTGCGATGGAGGCCAGGGATTCGGTGTTGCTGAACACGTCCATCAGCTCGCGCGGGTTCGCCGGTCCGATGCTGACGAAGGTGATGAGATCGCCGGAGCGGATCGTGTGCAGACCGAGGTCGCGGCTTGCCACCTGCGCCGTGAACAGACCGGGGCGGGTCTCGGTCAGGGCGACGCTGCTCTCAGCGCCGCTCGGCGCCGTGAGGGTCGCCGGATCGACGGTTTCCTGCATGCTCTGCCGCTCGATGCGGATGTCGCGGCCTTGAGCGCTGGCGCGAAGGGCTTCCTCTTCCAAAGCAGGCTCCTTCATGAGCCAGTGGGCGAGGCGGCGCAGGAGATCGAGATGCGGTCCGCCGTCCTGGTACCCGCGCGCCCAGAGCCAGGCGTGATCGGAGAGAAGCAGCGCCACGCGCCCCTTGTCCTCGCGGCGCAGCACGAGGAGCGGCAGGTCGTTCGCGCCCGACATGAGGGTCGAGCCCGACTGTACCTGCGAGCCGACGATGCGCAGCCACTCGCCCCAGGCGGGCGGCGACTGCTCCGAGCCCGGCAGGTCGCGGGTGACCGGATGGCGGTCGCCCGTGTCGGTGATTTCGGCCTTGTAGGGCTGCTCGACGATGGTGCCGTTCGGCTGGCCCGGAATGATCGGCGCGAGCCGTGTCTGCGCGAGGCTGCCATAGCTCGCGAATTCGGGGCCTGCCGCGATCAGGATTGCGCCGCCCTCGCGCACGTAGCGGACGATGTTCTCGAAATAGCTCGACGGCAGGATGCTCTGGTTCGCGTAGCGGTCGAAGATGATCAGGTCGAATTCCTTGATCTTCTGCTGGAACAGCTCGCGGGTCGGGAAGGCGATCAGCGACAATTCGTTGATCGGCGTGCCGTCCTGCTTCTCGGGCGGACGCAGGATGGTGAAGTGGACGAGGTCCACGTTCGCGTCCGATTTGAGAAGATTGCGCCAGGTCCGCTCGCCCGCATGCGGCTCGCCGGAGACGAGGAGCACGCGCAGCTTCTCGCGGATGCCCTCGATGGGAACGACGGCGCGGTTGTTGGCCTGGGTGAGCTCGTTCGGAAGGCCTTCCACTTCGAGCTCGACCACGTTGGTGCCGCCGTGCTCGATGCGCACGTCGAGGGAGAAGGGCGTATCGGCTCGCACCTGCTGACGGGTGAGAACCTGTCCGTCCCGACGTACGGTGACAAGAGCCGAGCCCGTGCCGCCGCGTTCCATGATCTGCGCGCGGATCGTCTGGTCCTTGCCGACGATGCCGAAGCGGGGAGCCTCCAGAAGCTTGATCTGCCGGTCGCGCTCGTCGGGACGGCCGGTGATGAGGGCGTGCAGGGGCGCCCGGAAGCCGAGGCCTTCCACGGAAGGCGGAATGTCGTGCACTACGCCGTCGGTGACGAAGACGACGCCGGCGAGCCGGTCCGGCGGCACGTCGGCGAGGCCGTTCGACAGGGCGGCGAAGAGGCGCGTGCCATCGTCGCCATTGCCGTCATCGGCCTCGATGAAGCGCGGATCCACATCGGCGAGCGAGCCGAAGCGGCGCTCCAGCTCCGTCCGGACCTGATCGGTCATGGGCGAACGGTCGCCGAGCGTCTGCGAGGTCGAGCGGTCGATGACCACCGCCACGATGTCCTTCACCTTCTCCCGGTCCTCCTGCACCAGCGCCGGGTTGGCCAGCGCCAGAAGAACGAGCCCGAGAGCGACGGCGCGCAGGATCGCGATGGGTCCGCGCGAGATCAGGGCAAGGATGGCCAGCAGCGCGACGACCGCGCCGAGGGCCCAGAGGGCGTAAGCCGGGATGAGGGGGGAGAAGCCGATCGAAAGCAAAGCTTTTTCCCCTTATTGCCCGAGCCGTTCGAGCAGGGCCGGCACATGAACCTGATCGGCCTTGTAGTTGCCGGTCAGCGCGTACATGACGATGTTGACGCCGCTGCGATACGAGAATTCCCGCTGGCGCTGATCGCTGCCGACGACGGGGTAGAGCCATTCGCCCCGCTGCCCGACGGCCCAGGCTGCCGCCAGATCGTTCGAGGTGATGATGATCGGCGAGACGCCGTCGCCTGAACGGGCCGGACGGTTCTCCTCGCCCTCGGGTGCGGGCGGCAGGGCCTCGACCCAGGTCTGCCCCGTGGCGTAGCGGCCGGGGAAACTGTCGAGGATGTAGAAGGTCTTGGTGAGGACGTGATCGGCCGGCACCGGCTCGAGCTCTGGAATGTCCAGGCTCGCCAGCATGCGGCGCAGGGCCTGTCCCTCGGCGGTGGGTGCGCCGTCGGGACGGTTGCCGAAGGCGTCGCGGGTGTCGAAGATCACTGTGCCGCCGCCCTTCATGAAGGCATCGAGCCGACGGATCGCAGCCTCGGTCGGTACGGGTCGCGAGGCGACGACGGGCCAGTAGATCAGCGGATAGAACGCGACCTCATCGCGCGACAGATCGATGCCGATGGGCTCGCCCGGCGACAGGGCCGTGCGCTGGCTCAGAACCTGCGTCAGGCCGGCAAGGCCGGCGCGGCTCGTCTCGTCGACTTGGCTGTCGCCCGTGATCACGTAGGCGAGCCGCGTCACGAGCGCGGGATTGGAGCTCTCCATCGTCATGGAGGAGCGGCGCTCCTGAGCATTCGCATCCGAGCCCGGGTTGAAGAGCATCATGGCCGCCAAAGCGATGCCGGCCGCCGCTCCCGTCCGGCGCAGCCGGCCGAACAGGTTCGACAGATGGCCGCCGAGCCAGAGCGAGGCGAGCGTGTCGGCGATCAGCAGCACGAGGGCCAGCATGAACAGGGGCATACGCAAATCGATGGTCTGCGCCCCGGCGAGCGGAGCGATCCTGGCGTTGAGCGGCGCAAGGTTGAGCGGCGCGAGACGGTCGGTCGGCAGAAGCGCATTCAGCGCAAGGCTCGAATCGACGGGGCCGTAGAAGCCCGGAGGATGCTCGCCGTTCGCCCGCTCCATATAGGTGCGCGTCACCGCACGGGCGGTCGCGGGAGGCGAGATGTAGATGCCATAGCCGTCGAGGGTCAGTCGTGGAGCCACGGTCTCGTTCTCCGCATTGCGGGCCTCTGCATTCGCATCGCTCGATGCCCCGGCCAGGGCGACGGTCCGGCGCAGCATGTCGACGAAGAGGCCCGACAGGGGCAGGTTCGACCAGGTCGTATCGGCGGTGACGTGGAAGAGCACGATCATACCGTCGCCGCGCTTGTCCGCGGTCACGATCGGCGTTCCGTCGGCGAGTGCGGCCCAGGTCCTCGACTGCAGGTCGCCGTCGGGCTCGGCGAGGATCTGGCGGCGGATGCCGATCTCGTCCGGCACGGCGAGGCCGAAATAGGGGCTCTCGCGGGTAAACGGCGCGAAGGTCTTCGGGGTGTCCCAGGAGAGGGTGCCGCCGAGGCTGCGCCCGCCGCGGCGCAGGCGCACGGGCACGAGTTCGTCGTTGCCGGCGGCGAGCCGGGAGCCGGCAAAGCGCAGCAGCAGGCCGCCCTGTTCCACGAAGGCGGTGACGCGGCCCATGGTCTCGCGGTCGAGGCCGCCCACATCGGCCAGCACGAGAACCGAGACCTGCTCGTCGATGAGCTGGTTCACGGCATCGGCCACCGCGCCGCGGCCATTGCGGATCTCCGAAAACGGTGCGAGCGCCCGCTCGATGTAGTAGAGCGGCGACAGGAGCGGCTGCGCCTGGTCGGAGGTGCCGCCGAAGACGAGCCCGACGCGGCGGCGCTTGCCGCGCTCGTCGAGAAGATGGACCGCACCGGCGGAGCCTTCGCCGAGGATCTCGATGCGGGCGATGGCGTTGCGGATTTCCGTCGGCAGGTCGAAGGCGACATCGGTCTCGGTGGCGTTCGCGTCGAAGGCGAAGCGCATGTCGGCGAGGGGCAGGCTCTTGAGGTCGAGGGCGCGCACCGTGCCGGAATCGCGCCCGTTCGGTTCGGCGCGCATCAGCCTGACATTGAGACGCCCGCCCGCATTCTCGACGCCGGCAACCGCAAGGGCCGACGCACGCTCCGCTTTGAGGACGGTCATCCGCGACCCGCCGGCCATTGGCGCCAAACCATCGATGAAGCCTTGCCCGTCAACGCCGGCGACCCCGTCGCTGATCCAGACGATGTTGGCATCGGGCGTCGATTCCAGAAAACGCCTGACGGATTCGAGGTGAGCCTGACGGTCCTGCAGATGCGGCAGAGGCTTGAGGGAGCGCAGGCGCTCCAGCGCGGTGGAGGGGCTCGAAGGCTCGATGGCCGCCGGCGCATCCGCCGTCGCCACGAGCGCGACCGTGCGTCCGTCGCGTCCCGCTGCCTCGATGCGCTCGGCGGCAAGGTTCATGCGATCGCGCCAGTCGTGGGCGGCGGCAAAGCCGTTGTCGAGCACGATCAGGAGCGGCGAGCGGTTGCTGTCTTCCGCGAGCGGGTTCCAGATCGGCCCGGCGGCCGCGAGGATGAGAAACGCGGCAAGCAGCAGCCGCAGCAGCAGCAGCCACCATGGCGTGCGCGCGGGCATCTCCTGTTCCGGGCGCAGGTCGGCGAGGATCTTCAGGGGCGGGAAGTCGACGCGCCTGGGCTGCGGCGGCGTGATGCGCAGCAGCAGCCAGATCGCCGGAAGCGCCGCGAGAGCCGTCAGGACGAGCGGAACCGTGAAGGTGAGAGGAAGGCCGAACATCGCTCAACGCCCTCCCATATGCGTGCCGCGGGAAGCCGATACGAGGGTCATGAGGCGAAGCGCGACCTCGCTCGCCGGGCGGTCGGTTCTGTGGATGGTGAGCGTCCAGCCGCGGCGGCGTGCCAGTTCCAGCAGCTCGGCTCGGTGCTGCTCGATCCTTAAGCGGTAGGCATTGCCCCAGGCGATGGCATCGCCGATCCGCAGCGACAGGCCATCTTCGAGATCGTGCAGGACGGCCTGGCCCTGGAATGGAAAGGTCTCCTCCACGGGATCGACGATCATGACGAGATGGCCGCGCGCACCGCGGGAGGAGATGCCCTCGACCATGGCCGTGATGTCGCGCACGGGCGACAGGAAATCGCTGATCAGGACGGCTTCGTGCTGCGGCGCCACAGGCGCGTCCGGCGGCAGGTCTTCTTCGAGCGAGGCGCGGTCCGCGACCAGGGTCTGGGCCATGGTCTCCGCGATGCGCCGGGATGCGCGGGGCGCCAGGAGACCCAGCATGCCGACCCGCTCTCCGGCCTCGACGAAGCAATTGGCGAGGGCGAGGCCGAGCACGATGGCGCGCTCGATCTTGGGCGCCTGCGCCAGATCCGAGGCGTAGCCCATTGAAGCGGAGCGATCGATCCAGAACCACACGGTCTGCGCGGTTTCCCATTCGCGTTCACGCACATAGAGCCGGTCGTCGCGGGCGGAGCGGCGCCAGTCGATGCGCTGCGCCGCCTCGCCGGCGACGAAGGGGCGGAACTGCCAGAAGCTCTCGCCGGTGCCGGCGCGCCGGCGGCCGTGGATGCCGTGGGCGAGATTGGCGGCGACGCGCCTTGCCTCGAGGACGAGGCGCGGCATCCGGTGAGCCAGGGAGAGGGCGTTTTCGGTTTCGCGGCGTCCCGGCGAACGGGCGCTTTCGGGGAGGACCCGGACGCGGGCCATGATGGGATCCTAGCCTGCCAGCCGCGAGGTGAGCCTGCCGATGACGCTCTTGATCGACTCCCCATCGGCGCGGGCGGAGAAGGTCAGGGCCATGCGGTGCTTGAGCACCGGCTCGGCAAGAGCCAACACATCGGCGATGGAGGGCGCCACCCGTCCCTCGATGAGCGCACGGGCGCGCACGGCCAGCATCAGCGCCTGGCTCGCGCGCGGACCCGGACCCCAGAGGATCTTGTCGGTCACGCCTTCGACCCGCTCGGCTTCGGGACGCGCCGAGCGCACGAGGTCGAGGATGGCGTCGACCACGCTCTCGCCGACCGGCAGGCGGCGCACGAGGCGCTGGGCGTTCATGAGCGCCTCGGCATTCATGACGGCTTGCGGCTTATGCTCTTCGGCGCCGGTCGTCTCGATCAGGATGCGCCGCTCGGCATCGCGGGTCGGATAGCCCACATCGATCTCGAGCAGGAAGCGGTCGAGCTGGGCCTCGGGCAGGGGATAGGTGCCCTCCTGCTCGATGGGGTTCTGGGTCGCCAGCACGTGGAAGGGCTGCGGCAGGTCGTGCCGCTCGCCGCCGACCGAGACGTGGTGCTCCTGCATGGCCTGGAGCAGGGCGGACTGGGTGCGCGGGCTCGCGCGGTTGATCTCGTCCGCCATGAGAAGCTGGGCGAAGACGGGGCCCTTCACGAAACGGAAGGAGCGGCGGCGGTCGGCGCCCTCGTCGAGGATTTCGGAGCCTAAGATGTCGGAGGGCATCAGGTCCGGCGTGAACTGGATGCGACGGGCGTCGAGGCCGAGCACGGTGCCCAGCGTCTCGACGAGCTTCGTCTTGGCGAGGCCGGGGACGCCGACCAGAAGGCCGTGGCCGCCGGCGAGAAGGGTGATGAGGGTCAGGTCGACGACGTCTTCCTGGCCGAAGATGACCGTGTGGATGGCCTCCCGGGCGCGCCCGACAGTCTCAAGGGTCGCCTCCGCACTACGGATGATCGCGTCGTCCAGGGCGGTGGGCGCTTGAGCAATGCTGGCCGTCATGAGGTCACTCTCCCTCTCATTCCCAATAGCCCCAGTAGGTAGTCTGCCTTCGATCCGTGTCGATTAGCAAGGGTCGATGCGCCGCAGCATCGGACCGATGGGAGTGGACGAGGCGGCTGGGGACTCTATGCTCTAGGAAGTAACCATCGACGGCCGTTCGTCGATCCTCAAAATGCGGTTTCCCGTTCACGCTTGCGTCATGACCGATCCCTCGCCCCTCACATCCGGAAGCGCGCTGGCACGCCTTTCCGCAGCGCTCGGCCCCGATGCCGAGCGCAAAGGACTGCCTCCCGTCGAGCGCTGGAACCCAGCCTATTGCGGCGAAATCGACATGCGCATCGCCGCCGACGGCACGTGGCATTACATGGGAACGCCGATCAACCGGCCCGCCCTCGTGAAGCTGTTTTCGACGGTTCTGCGCAAGGATCCCGAGCGCCACGTGCTCGTCACGCCCGTCGAGCGCGTCGGGATCGAAGTCGAGGATGCGCCCTTCCTCGCCGTCGAGATGGCTGTGGAGGGCGAAGGCGAAGGGCGTCAGATCGCCTTTCGCACCAATGTGGACGATCTCGTCCAGGTCGGGCCGGAGCGCCCGCTGCGCTTCGAGCAGGATGCGACGGGCGGCGTCAAACCTTACGTCAGGGTCCGGGGCGAGCTGTGGGCGCGCGTGACGCGCAGCCTCGCGCTCGACCTGATCGCCCTGGGCGAGGAGGGCAAGATCGGCGAGGCCGCCACCTTCGGCGTGCGAGCCGGCGGAGCATTCTTTCCCATCGCTCCCGCCTCCGATCTGGGCGCTCCTTGATGCGCCTTGCTCCACACGACGTGCCGGATTTCCTGACGCTGGCGGCTGAGCGGCTTCGGTCCCAACCGCCGCATGCGGACGAGGCCCTGGCCAATCCGCGCGGCGACCACAGCCTCGATAACGTGCCCTTGGTCCATCCGCTGACGCCGAAGCCTGCCGCGGTTCTCGTGCCTGTGGTCATGCGCGACGCGCCGATGCTGCTTCTCACGGAGCGCGCCGCGCATTTGCGCCAGCATTCGGGACAGATCGCCTTTCCGGGTGGGCGGGTCGATCCGGAGGATGCTTCCGTCCTGGCGGCAGCCTGCCGCGAGGCGATGGAGGAGATCGGCCTCGACAGCCGCTTCATCAGCCCGCTCGGCTATCTCGATGCGTACTTGTCCACGACGAATTATCTCGTGATGCCGGTCGTGGCGCGCGTCTCGCCTTCCTACGTCCTCAACCTCAATCACGATGAGGTCGCCGACACCTTCGAGGTGCCGCTCGGCTTTCTCATGGACCCGGCGCGCCACGAGCTTCATTCCCGCGAGTGGAAGGGCAGAATCCGCCGCTACTATGCAATGCCGTATGAGGGACGCTACATCTGGGGCGTGACGGCGGGCATCATCCGCAATCTTTACGAGAGGCTCTACGGAACATGACACGGGCGGTGATTCAGGGACTTGTGCTGTTCCTCCTGCCCTTCGTTCTGTTCGCCGTTTATCTCGTCGTCCGGCGCCGCAACCCGCTGCTCTGGTCCCATTGGAGCGATCAATCCCTCTGGCTCACGATCGCAGGCTTGGGTTTCGTCGTGATCTCCCTGCTTGCGACAGGCCTTCTGGCCGAGCGGCAGACAGGCACTTACGTGCCGACCCATGTGGAAAACGGACGGGTCGTGCCGGGACATTTCGAGTGATGGAAACCCTCGACCGAAAGGCTCTGGCAGGCCTTCTCGACCGTCCTGCCCTACGCAGCCTCCTGGAGGTCTATAACAGCCGGGGCGAGGAGACGCGCATCGTGGGTGGCGCCGTGCGCAATGCGTTGCTCCGGCGGCCCGTCACAGAGGTCGACTGCACCACCACCATGCTGCCCGATGCGATCGCGGAGCGGGCGAAGAAGGCCGGGTTCAAGGCGGTTCCGACCGGGATCGATCACGGCACGATCACCGTGATCGTCGACGGCGAACCGTTCGAAGTCACGACCCTGCGCGAGGATGTGGAAACCGATGGGCGCCATGCCGTCGTGCATTTCGGGCGCGATTTCGGGCTCGATGCGAGGCGGCGCGATTTCACCATCAACGCCCTCTCGCTCGGTTTCGACGGGCAGCTTTACGACTATACCGACGGCGTGAGCGATCTCGCCTCCCGCCGTGTCCGCTTCATCGGCGATGCGCATACCCGCATCCGCGAGGATTACTTGAGGATCATGCGGTTCTTCCGCTTCCACGCGGAATATGCCGAAGGCGATCCCGATCCGGAGGGCCTCGCCGCTTCGGGTGCGGAGCGGGACGGATTGGCGATCCTCTCGAAGGAGCGGATCAGGCACGAGCTTTTGAGGCTCGTCGTCGCGCGGCGGGCTGAGGACACCATCCGCATCCTGGCCGATCACGGCTTCCTCACGGGGCTTCTGGGCGGTGCGGCGGAGTTCGGACGCTTCAATCGTCTGGCTTCCGTCGACAGGGAAGGGCCGGTTCCGGTCTGGCGTCTGGCGGCGCTCGCCGTCATGGTCGAGGAGGATGCCGAACGCCTGCGGGAGCGCCTGCGGCTTTCCAACGACGAGGACAAGAAGCTCTCCGCCTACGCACGGCTCCTCACCCTGCTCAAGACCTGGGCCTTGCCGCTCGATGCGGCTGCCATGCGGCGGCTGGCGGCCGACCACGATATCGAGATGTTGGACGTCGTTCTGGCTGCCGTTGCGGGCGAGCCGTTCCCCATCGTCCATGTCGATGCCCTTGAGGCTCTCACCCGCTTTCGCAGCGGCGCCGAGCCGGTGCCGGTCTTTCCCCTGCGCGGCGCCGATCTCGTCGAGGGGGGAGTTCCGAAGGGACCGAAGATCGGCGAGATGCTCGCACAGGCCCGCCAGGCCTGGCTGGCGGAAGGCTGCCGGACGGATGAGGATTACGCGAAGGATTTGCTCAGGCGGGTGCTGGAGCAGGGTTAGCGCGCATTGCCCTCCCCCCTTACGGGGAGGGCTCGAGGTGGTGCGATTGAGTGAGACCCTTCCGTCACACCTGCCACGTCATGGCCGGCCTTGTGCCGGCCATCCCGATCCTGTGAGACTCAGCGCTCTTCGGGTCGGGATCACCGGCACGAGACCGGTGATGACGTAGAGAGAGTTACGAAGCACAGCGCTCCGGCTTTCCGACCCCCACCCTTAATCCCTCCCCGCAAGGGGGAGGGAAGAGCGTGCTCTTTCTGCACACGATCCCAGGTTCCGCTGCGCTTCGTCCGGGATGAAGTTTCGATCAAGGCCACCGCACCGTCGGCGGCATGGAGGAGAGGATCGAGGCGATGTTGCCGCCGGTCTTCAGGCCGAAGATCGTGCCCCGGTCGTAGAGCAGGTTGAACTCCACGTAGCGCCCGCGCCGCACCTGCTGCTCGATGCGATCCTCGTCAGTCCAGGCTTTCGCGACATTGCGGCGGACGATCTCGGGATAGATCTCGAGGAAGGCCTCGCCGACGCTGCGGGTAAAGGCGAAGTCCTCGTCCGGGTCTCCGGTCCAGTGATAGTCGTAGAAGATGCCGCCGATGCCGCGGGGCTCGTTGCGGTGCTTGAGCAGGAAATACTCATCGCACCACTTTTTGTATTTCTCGTAGGAGCCTTCCGGCGCATGGGCGCCGCAGGCCTCCTCCATCGCCCGGTGGAAGGCGACGGTGTCCGGATCGTCCTGCGTCCGGCGCCGGTCGAGAACGGGGGTGAGGTCGGCGCCGCCGCCGAACCACGGCTTCGTGGTCACCACGAAGCGGGTGTTCATGTGCACCGTTGGAACGTTCGGGTTCCAGGGATGGGCGATGAGCGAGAGGCCGCCGGCCCAGAAGCGCGGGTCTTGGTCCGAACCGGGAATCTGGCCGCGGAATTCCGGCGCGAACTCGCCGTGGACCGTCGAGACATGCACGCCCACCTTCTCGAACACGCGGCCGCGCATCATCGACATGACGCCGCCGCCGCCGGGAGCGCCGCCATGGTCCCTGCGCTCCCACGGCGTGCGTTCGAAGCGGCCCGGTTCGGACGCCTCCGGGGGGAGCGGGGACACGACCTCGTCCTCCAGCGTCTCGAAGGCGGCGCAGATCCGGTCGCGCAGGAGCGCGAACCAGATGGGAGCCTCTGTCTGCAGGCGCTCGACGGCGTTCGTATCGGTCATGATGTCGTCTCGGATTCCGTGGGACCGGGATTGGGAAAAGCGTTCGTCTGCCGCAATGCCTCGCCGAGGATCATGGCGGCGGTCACGGCGACGTTCAGGGATCGCATGCCGGCCTGCATCGGCACCACGACCCTGGCATCGGCGGCCTGGTGGACCTCATCCGGCACGCCGGCGGATTCCCGTCCGACCAGGACGATGTCGTCCGCGCGGTATGCGAAATCGGCATAAGGAATGGCGCCCCTGGTGGTGGCGAGGATCAGCCGCCCGCCCGCCTCACGGCGCCACGCCTCGAAGGCGCGCCAGGAGATGTGCCGCGCGATCGTCGCGTGGTGGAGATAATCCATGCCGGAACGGCGCAGGTTGCGGTCCGACACGTCGAAGGCCGCAGGTTCGATGATCTCCACCGGCACGCCGAGGCAGGCGGACAGGCGCAGCATGGTGCCGGTGTTCTGCGGGATGTCCGGCTGGTAGATGGCGAGGCGGGGCATGCGATCCGTCATCGGGGGAAGAACGGCCTCCGTCAAGGGTGGCTTGCAAGGGCGGCTTGCGGGGGTCGGATTGCGAGGCGGAGCTTGGCCGCGCAGGGACCGGCGGCATTTTGAGCCACAGGCTGGAACAACTCCAATCCGGCTATGGACAGGCGGGCTTGGCCGTGCCAAACAGCCACCGCGCGGCGACTCCCAGTCGCATTGCGCGCGCTTCGGCGCGCATGCTTGTTCCATTATGGACCTCGTGTGCCGAATGCCTGGGTTCCCAAGGTATTGCCGATGCGCGGTTCTCGTTTTTTGATCAATGCTGGAGAGCCAAGTGGCCGAGACCACCACTCATGTCGCTGAGCCGACACGGCGCGATTTCCTTTACATCGCCACGGGCGCGGCCGCCGCTGTCGGCGGAGCCACCCTCGTATGGCCCTTCGTCCAGTCCCTGGCGCCCGATGCGGCGACGGTGGCTGCCGGCGCTCCTGTCGAGGTCGACCTCTCTCCCATCGCCGAAGGGCAGATCGTGAAGGTCTTCTGGCGCGGCAAGCTGATCTTCGTTCGCCACCGCACGGCCGAGGAGATCAAGGCGGCCGAGGACGTGAACGTCTCCTCCCTGCGCGATCCGCAGGCCGACTCGGCCCGCGTCAAGGAAGGCCATGCCCAGTGGCTCATCGTTTACGGAAACTGCACCCATCTCGGCTGCGTCCCGCTCGGCCAGCAGGGCGAGTATCACGGCTGGTTCTGCCCGTGCCACGGCTCGGTGTTCGATACCTCCGGCCGCGTCCGCGGCGGCCCGGCGCCGATCAATCTGCCGATCCCGCCCTATACCTTCTCGTCCGACACGAAGATCGTGATCGGCCAAGAAGCCACGGCGTAACCTAAGCGACGATCAGGCGATATCCATGAGCCAGCATTCCACAACCTATGTTCCCAAGAGCGCCTTCGGTCGGTGGTTCGAAAGCCGTCTGCCGATCGCGGGCCTCGTCCATTCCTCGTTCATCGCCTTCCCGGTGCCGCGGAACCTGACCTATTTCTGGACCTTCGGCGCCATCCTGGCGGTCATGCTCGTCTCGCAGATCGTGACCGGCGTGTTCCTGGCCATGTACTACACGCCGAATGCCGCGATGGCCTTCCAGTCCGTCGAGCACATCATGCGCGACGTGAACTACGGCTGGCTGCTTCGCTACCTGCACGCCAACGGCGCGTCGATGTTCTTCGTCGCCGTCTACATCCACATCTTCCGGAACTTCTATTACGGCTCCTACAAGGCGCCGCGCGAGGTTCTCTACATCCTCGGCGTGATCATCTTCCTTCTGATGATGGCCACCGCCTTCATGGGTTACGTGCTTCCCTGGGGCCAGATGAGCTTCTGGGGCGCCACCGTGATCACGAACCTGTTCTCGGCGATCCCGCTCGTCGGCGACACCATCGTCAGCTACCTCTGGGGCGGCTATTCGGTGGGCAACCCGACGCTCAACCGCTTCTTCTCGCTGCACTACCTGCTGCCCTTCATGATCGTGGGCGTCGTCGCCCTGCACATCTGGGCGCTCCACGTGCCGGGCCAGAACAACCCGACCGGCATTCCGATCAAGTCGGGCAAGGACGCGGTTCCGTTCACGCCCTATGCGACGATCAAGGACATCTTCGCCGTCGTCGTGTTCATGCTGTTCTTCGCCTATTGGGTGTTCTACATGCCGAACTATCTCGGCCATGCGGACAACTACATCCCGGCGAACCCGGCCGTGACGCCCTCGCACATCGTGCCTGAATGGTACTTCCTGCCGTTCTACGCGATCCTGCGCGCCATTCCCGACAAGCTCGGCGGCGTCATCGCCATGGGCGCGGCCATCGTGATCTGGTGCTTCATGCCCTGGCTCGACACCTCGAAGGTGCGCTCCACGGCCTATCGCCCGCTCTACAAGCAGTTCTTCTGGGTCTTCGTGGCCGTCTGCGTCGTGCTCGGCTGGCTCGGCTCCCGCCCGGCCGAGGGCTGGTACGTGATCGCCTCCCAGATCTGCACGGTCTACTACTTCGCCCACTTCCTGATCGTCCTGCCGGTGCTCGGCTTCGTCGAGCGTCCGCTGCCGCTGCCGAATTCGATCCTCGAATCCGTGATGGGCGTGCAGAAGGTTGGGGCTGGTGTGCCGGCTGGCGTCAATGCCGAGCCGCATTCCAAGGGCTGATGCGAGGGTAGGGGAAACAGAACAATGATGAAGCGTACTCTTCTCATCGCAGCCGCAATCCTCGGCTTGGCCGCTCCGGCCTTCGCTGCCGGCGAGACCCCGGTCCCGCCGCAGCTCAAGTGGAGCTTCCAGGGGCCGTTCGGCAAATTCGACCGGGCCCAGCTCCAGCGCGGCTTCAAGGTCTACCGGGAGGTCTGCGCCTCCTGCCACGGCCTGAGCTACGTCGCCTTCCGCAATCTGCACCAGCCCGGCGGCCCGGAATTCTCCGAGGCCCAGGTCCGCGCCCTGGCGGCGGAGTACAAGATCCAGGACGGCCCGAACGACGCCGGCGACATGTTCGAGCGTGCCGGCCGCCCGGCCGATCACTTCCCGTCGCCGTTCCCGAACGAGAACGCGGCTGCGGCGGCGAACGGCGGAAAGGCCCCGCCGGATCTCTCGCTGATGGCCAAGGCCCGCACCTACGAGCGCGGCTTCCCGTGGTTCATCACCGACGTGTTCCGTCAATACTCGGAAAACGGCGCGGATTACATCACCGCGCTCCTCCACGGCTACGAGGAGCCCCCGCAGGGCTTCACGGTGCCCACCGGCGGCCACTACAACCACTATTATCCAGGCCACGTGATCGCGATGCCGAAGCCGCTCAGCGACGGCCAGGTCGAGTATCCGAAGAACGAGGCCGGTCAGCCTCAGGTGCCCGAGACGGTCGAGCAGTATGCCAAGGACGTGACGGGCTTCCTCATGTGGGCGGCGGAGCCGCATCTCGAGGCCCGCAAGCGCCTGGGCTTCCAGGTCATGCTGTTCCTGTTCGTGCTCGCGGGCCTGCTCTACTTCACCAAGAAGAAGGTCTGGGCCCGGGTGGGCGGCGAGGTCGACGGCCACGCCACGCCTCCGATGACCCACAATCCTTAAGCAGATCAAGGCCCCGCTTCGGGGCCTTTTTCTTTTGGCGCGACAACCAGGGGAGCGTGTTTGTCCCGGTGACCATGTTGCAGACGATCGCCGACGAGATCTGGGGCCGGCCCTGCCTCGCCTATCACGTCCAGCCCAGCCTGGAGCCCGAGGCCCGTGACGCCTTCGAGGCGGTGCAGCGGGCCTTCGCCGCGCTCTGTCCGGAACCCCTGCATGTCGGGCCGAAGCATGGGCTGCACGTCACCATCTATCCGCTGCTGACGGTATGGGGAGACTACGACAAGGACGCGTACTGGCAGCAGATCGCCGGACGAACTCAAGGCATCCTCGATGACCTCTGCACCGGCCATCGGCCTCTGGAGCTGCGTTTCTCCGGCCTCAAGGTGACCAACACCGCCATCATCGCGACGGCGACCGAGGAAAGCGGCCTGATCGCGGCGATCCGGGAGAGGATCGTCCGCGACATTCCCCCGCCGCCGGGCCAAAAGCCGATCATCTACGACCTGATCCACTCGACCCTGGCGCGCTATCGGACGAAAGCCTCCATCCCGGATGATGTCGTTGCATGCATCGAGTGCCTGCCCGTCTCCATCACCGCACCCGTGAGGCGGATCAGGCTCGTCCGCGAGACGCTCTTTCCCTGCCTCGCGACGGACGAACTCGCCTCCTTTCCGCTCGGCTGATCACTCCGGTCGGCGCGGCTTGCCGTCATGCGGGCCGAGCGAGCGCGCCGGCGCATCGTCCCACCAGTCGGTGCGATGGGCACGCAGCTCCCGATTGACCGGATAGACGATCCGGTTCTCGTCCTTGTTCGCCTCGCCGACGACCAGGAGCCGGACGGGCTCGTCGGTGTTGTTCAGGAAGCTGTGCGCGATCCCGGTTCCGGCCGGAAAGCCGACCCCGTCGCCGGGGGCAAGGCGGAAGAGTTCGCCGTCGATCCAGACATCGGGCGCGCCTTCGATCACGTAGACGAATTCCTCCTCTGAGCTTTCCGCATGCGGATACGAGGTGCGCCGGCCCGGCGGCAGCAATTCGTGATGAATACCGAGCTTCGTCAGGCCGAGGGCCTCGGAGAAGGGGGAGTTGATGCTTCGCAACTCCTTCGTGCCGCGAAAGACCGCGGTGCCGTCGCCCTGGAGCTCCTTGTAATGACGGATGAAGGAGGGGCGTTGGGCCTGCTGGGACATGGGCGATCTGCCTTTCCAAGGATGACGAAAGAGATCTATATGCCGCGCGTCCGCGGTCCGGCCACCCATTTCCCCGGACAGACCCGGCCGCGGGACAAATCGAGTGGCTGTGAGGGGCGGGCTTGGGGCCGGGCCCGCCCTCGGCTATGACAGAGGCGGAGAGCCTAACAGGGTGGGGACACGATGACGAAGGCGGTTCTGGGCATCATCGGCGGGTCGGGCGTCTACGACCTGCCCGGACTCGAGGACATGCGCGAGGAGCGGATCGAATCCCCCTGGGGCGAGCCCTCCGACGTGCTGCGCATCGGGCGCATCGGCGAGACCCGGATCGCCTTCCTGCCCCGCCATGGGCGCGGGCACCGCCTGTCTCCCTCCGACATCGACTACCGCGCCAATATCGACGTGATGAAGCGGGCAGGCGTGACCGACCTGATCTCCGTTTCGGCCTGCGGCTCGTTCAGGGACGAATATTATCCCGGCTTCTTCGTGCTGGTGGACCAGTATGTGGACCGCACCCATGCCCGTAAGACCTCCTTCTTCGGCAAGGGCTGCGTCGCGCATGTGCCCATGGCCCATCCGGTCGGGCCGCTGCTGCGGCAGCGCATCGCGGATGCTGCGGTGGCGGAGAAGATCCCGTTTGCGCTGGGCGGCACGCTGGTCTGCATCGAGGGGCCGCAATTCTCGACCTACGCCGAGTCGATGACCTACAAGAAGCTCGGCTACGACGTGATCGGCATGACCGCCATGCCCGAGGCCAAGCTCGCCCGCGAGGCCGAGATCACCTATGCCACCATCGCCATGGTGACGGATTACGATTGCTGGCACCCGGAGCACGACAATGTGGACGTCGCCTCCGTCGTCGCCGTCGCGCATCAGAACGCCGTCAAGGTCGCGCGTTTGGTGGCGCGTGTCGCGCGGGATTTCCCGGCCGAGCACGAGCCGTGCCTCGCAGGCTCGGACAGGGCGCTCGACGGCGCCATCATGACCGCGCCCTCCGCCCGCGATCCGGAGCTTCTGAAGAAGCTGGATGCGGTGGCGGGGCGGGTTCTGAAGGCCTGAGATCTAGCCCATCATCCAGCTCATGTGACCGAAGCCGAAGATCGCGCGGAAGACCCAGCCGATGAGGGCCAGGATGAAGCTCACGATGATGGCAGCCGGGATCACCGCGAGCGCAGCCTTGACGAAGAACAGAACTAGGCTTCCAAAGGGGATGTCGATGTCGCTCAGAACGGTTCGGGCGGGTTGTTCGGCCATGGCACGGCTCCTCGGATCACCTCAACCTTTTCACCTATGGCAGGCTTAAGCATGGACCAGCGTCTCCTCACCGACCTGAAGGCGTCGATCCGCTCGATTCCGGATTATCCGAAGCCCGGCATCGTGTTCCGGGACATCACGACGCTGCTCGGCGACGCGCGGGCGTTCCGGCGGGCGGTGGACGAGCTCGTTCATCCCTTCGCCGGCGGGCGCATCGACAAGGTGGCCGGGATCGAGGCGCGCGGTTTCATTCTCGGTGGCGCGGTGGCGCACCAGCTCTCCGCCGGCTTCGTGCCGATCCGCAAGAAGGGCAAGCTGCCCCACGAGACGGTGCGGATCGTCTATTCGCTGGAATACGGCGTCGACGAGATGGAGATCCATACCGATGCCATCGGCCAGGGCGAGCGGGTGATCCTGGTGGACGACCTGATCGCTACCGGCGGCACGGCGGTGGCGGCGACCCAGCTCCTGCGTCAGATCGGAGCCAACATCGTCGCCGCCTGCTTCATCATCGACCTGCCCGACCTCGGCGGCGCCCAGAAATTACGCGATATCGGCGTCGACGTGCGCAGCCTCGTGAGCTTCGAGGGGCATTGACGGTATCACTGTCATCCCGGGGCCGCACAGCGGAGCCCGGGATCCATAACCGCTAACGATATAGGAAAGGGTGTGACGCCACTCGCTCTTTCCTGGTCTGTCGTGTCTATGGATTCCGGGCTCGGCCTCCGGCCGCCCCGGAATGACAGTCGAGCGGTGAGCTCAGGCCCGCCTTTCCCAGAAGACCATGCCATCGAAGGCAAAGACCTCCTCGCCATGCTGGTTCGTGCCGGTGTTGTGGTGGAACACCAGGCCCCAGCCGGGGCGGGAGGCGGAGGCGCGCTTGGCGGTGACGGTCGAGCGGTAGGCGATGGTATCGCCCGCATAGACGGGCTTGAGCCACTTCAGATTGGAGAAGCCGGGGGAGGGGCCGAGCCGGGCCGGCCGCTCGCCGCGGGCGAGCGCATCGGTGCGGGTGCGGTCGCGGTAGCCCACCATCCGCTTCATCCAGACGCTCGCCGTATGCCAGCCCGAGGCGCAGAGCGCCCCGAACAGGCTGCTCTTCGCGGCCTCCGCATCCACATGGAAGGGCTGCGGGTCGAACTGCCTGGCGAAGC
This sequence comes from Microvirga ossetica, assembly GCF_002741015.1. Taxonomy (NCBI): domain Bacteria; kingdom Pseudomonadati; phylum Pseudomonadota; class Alphaproteobacteria; order Hyphomicrobiales; family Methylobacteriaceae; genus Microvirga; species Microvirga ossetica. The sequence goes on from NZ_CP016616.1 coordinate 3,842,708, forward strand.
CGACAATGTCCTCCGGCGTGAAGGTGTGGGAGCCCAGCTCCTCCGTCTCGCCGATGACGAGATCCTCGAAAAAGGGATTGGCGGAGACCGGCGGGATTCCCCGCCCGGATGCGGCTGCGGGACGCGACTTCGCGGCGGCGTTGGGAACGCTGCTGCTTTCGCCCGAAACGGGCTCGGCTTCCCGGGTGGCGAACATCACCCAGTTCGTCTGGCCCAGCACCTTCTCGTCGGCCTGGTTGACCATGTCGAAATGGAAGCGCACGAGGCCGAGAGAGGGCCTGCTCTTGGAAATTCTGCTGTCCAGGACCGTCATATGCGAGCGCAGGGTGTCGCCGGGCCTGACGGGCTTCACCCACTTCACCTCCTCGATTCCCGGCGCGCCCATGGCGAAGGAATCGAGAAGCAGCCCGTCGGCGACGAGACGCATGTTGAGACTGCAGGAGTGCCATCCGGAGGCGATCAGCGTGCCGATGAAGCTGTCCCTGGCGGCGATCTCGTCCACATGGAAGGGCTGGGCGTCATATTCCCGCGCGAAGGCCACGATGTCGTCCTTCGAGACCGTAAGAGGCCCGAGGGTCTGGGTCAGGCCGGTCGGAAAATCTTCGAACGTGCGCATGGGCATCCCCTTATTGGAGCCTGCCCTAGCACAACGGGCCTCCCGTTGGGAGATCCGTCGCGGTATTCCAGGTTTGTGTTCCGTGCTGCCCTGGCGGGCCGTCGGTTAGAGCACGAACCAGCCCTTGCTGAGGTCGATGGCGCCCTTGAGCTTGATCACGGCCTCGGCCGCCTTGTCGCTGTCGGTGTTGAGATAGACGAAGGTCTCCTTCTTGGTCTTCTCGTAGCGGACCTGACCGGCCTTGGTGAACGCTTCCTTGCCGATGAACGAGAACTTCTGGTCGCCCTTCTTCTTGGTGTCGGCATCGATCAGCTTGAGGTCGATCCGGTCGCCCTCCTTGCCCTTGAAGTCGGTGATGGTGTCCGCCTTGCTCTTCGACGAGCCCGTCTCCCTGTCGTCGAAGACGAACACGTCCCGCCCCCTGCCGCCGGTGAGCGTATCCTGCCCCAAGCCGCCGATGAGCCGGTCGTTGCCGTCGCCGGCGCTGAGCAGGTCGTTGCCCGCTCCGCCCGTCAGCCAGTCGTTGCCCGCGTCGCCATTCAGGCGGTCGTGGCCCGCGGCACCGTCCAGCGTGTCGTCGCCGGCAGCGCCCGAGAACGTGTCGCGCCCGTTCCCGCCGAGGATGCGGTCGCCGGCGCCGTTGCCGTTAGCGCTTTCATCCGTGACGTCGCGAACGGTGATGGAGAGCGTTCGGGAGATCGACGCTCCGGCGCCGTCGGTCACCTTTACGGTGATGCTGTGCGAGGTCGCCTGCTCGTAGTCGAGACGAACCCCGTCCTTGACCTTGAGCTCGCCGGTGGCTGCATCGATTTCGAAGCGGCCGCCGGCATCGTCGGTGAGCGCGAAGCTGTGGCTATCTCCTGCCGCGTCATCGGCGGTGAACGTCCCGATCACCTTGCCGAGGCCGCTGTTCTCGTCCACGACGTCCTTGTCGATACGGATCCCCGTGGGCGCCGGGTTCGTTAGGTTCTGTGCAGTGACAGAGCCGTCCTTGAACGTGAAGATCTCCACGTTGAGAACCGTGTCGGCGCCGTCGCCGCCGGCGCCGCGCTTGTCCTCGAGGATGAAAGAGCCATCTCCTCTGCGCTCGATCGTGTAGTCCGACCGGTTGCCGGTGAAGACCACCTCGTCATTGCCACCGCCGCCGTTGATTGCGTTGGAGCGGCTGTTGCCGTAGATCCTGTTGCCGAGATTGTTGCCGGTGATGTCGCTGACTTCCTCCTCCTCGTCGGCCCGCAGAATTTCGACATCGACATCGTCCGCAAGCGTGAAGGCGGAGCCACGGATGACGACCGTGTCCGTGCCCTTGCCGAGGAGCTCTTTAATGGTTTCCCCAAGGTCATAGACAAAATAGGTATCGTCGCCGTCGCCGCCGTCGAGCGTATCCTGTCCCCCGGCACCGTCGAGTTGGTTTGCCACGGCGTTGCCGGTGATGACATTGGCTCGGGAGTTGCCGGTTGCATGTACGGCAGTTCCGAGAAGGGTCAGATTTTCGAAATTGCCATATAGATCTTCGTCAGCGAAGCTGAAATCGATCGTGGACTCGACAGTGTCTGTTCCTTGGTTCTCACCTTCGCTTACCGTGTCTGCCGCATTGTCAACGACATAGGTATCATCACCGCCGAGGCCTAGCATGAAATCTGCGCCGCCCTTGCCGTCGAGGCGGTTGGAGCCTGCATTACCAATGATCCGCTGAGCAAAGCCATTGCCCGTCAGGTCGAGGTCCTTTTCTAGAGACGACTGAGCCGCCTCAAGCTGCTCGATGACCTGGTTATCCTGCAGGATGAAGGATTCACGGGCGCGAACTATGTCGTCACCGTTCGCGTGGCCCTCGATCAACTCATCGTCGCTGTCGACATAGTAGACGTCGTTGCCCACGCCACCTTGGAGCGTGTCACGTCCTCCATTTCCATCGAGCATGTTGGCGCGTGCATTGCCAAGGAGAAGCTGAGCGAAGGAATTTCCTGTCAGGTCGAGTGCATCCACTTCGGTACGAATTTCCTCGATCTGCTGGCCTCCCGCCAGGGTAAAGGATGTGCTTGCGTAGAGCTTGTCGTAACCGCCATCTTCGCCCTCGACGATGACGTCGTCGCTGTCGGCGTAGTAGACATCGTTGCCCGCGCCGCCCACGAGTGAGTCTACGCCCTCTGCGCCGCGCAATAGATCGTTTCCGCCGCCGCCAATCAGAGTATCGTCGCCCTGATAGCCGACGATGGTATCGTTTCCATCACCGCCGTCGAGACGGTTGTCGCCTGCGTTTCCAGATAGCGCATTGGCGAATGAGTTTCCGGTAAGATTGATGGAAGTATTCTCTGTGGCTGCGATGAGAAGTTCAACTCCGACACCTTCCGCAAGCACATATGAGGCGCTTGCGAGAATGCTGTCCAAGCCTGCGCCCTCCGCCTCGAGGATAACGTCGTCTTCATCGTCGACGGAGTAGGTGTCGTCGCCACCGCCGCCTTCCAACGTGTCGGCGCCTCCGGCCCCGTCGAGAAAATTGTCTTCTGCATTGCCGGTGATGATATTGGCGAGGTTGTTTCCGGTGCCGTGAGTTGCGTTGCCTGTCAGGGGTCAAGTTCTCCACGTCGGCCCCGAGAGTGTAGGTCATCGAAGATTTGACCGTATCCGTACCTCCGTCCTCTGCTTCGACGACAATGTCGGCTCCGTCCAAAGCATCCAGAACATAGGTATCGTTCCCGCTGCCGCCGTCGAGCGTGTCGATACCTTCACCACCGGTGAGCGTATCGGCCCCTGCGTCGCCATACAGGTGATCATCATCCGCATCGCCTTAGATATGATCGTTGCCGCCGCTGCCGTAGATCGTGTCGTTGCCGCCGCCGCCATAGATCGTATCCGCATCGAAGGTGCCGAAAAGCGTGTCTGCGCCGGAGGTGCCGTTGATAGGCCCCGTAGCAATCGGTGCCGCGATCACTTGATCGGCGAATTTTATGAACTCGATGTTGGTGATTAAAGCAGCATCCCGTCTAAAGGTCTGATTGCTCACATTCCAATAGCCATTGCCGGCATAAACGATGTCGTAGTCGGCCATGTCGAAGAGGAACTCTGCCGTATCGATGCCCGAACCGCCATCGAGCGTGTCTACTCCGGAATCCCAAGGATCTATCACAGGAAATTCGTTTCCGCGTAACGTATCGTTGCCTTCCCCACCCAGCAAATGGTTCGCAAATCGATCACCAATGAAATGATCGTCGTGAGCAGACCCGATCAGTCCTTCGACACCGTAGAACCGGTCGCCGTATGCCTCTCCGGTGTTTTGATCCGGCCAGCCACCAAGGGACACAAACAGGCCTGTGCTGGCAGCCGCATAGGAGACGTAGTCAAAGCCTTCGTCTCCCGAGAACCAGTCGCCGCCGGCACCAGTACCTCCGATCAGGGTGTCATTACCACCCCTGCCATTGAGGTCATCAGTATCGGAATCGACACCTATGATGATGTCTCCTTGATCGGACCCGATCTGGACGCACCAAGTTTCGCCGTTCATAAGGTGCGCAAACGCGTCAAAGCCACCGCTCTGCAACTCTTCGATCGATCGGGTGATGTCGGGGTCGGTTTCGTCCCAGGATCTTACGATGCGTGCCAATGCTGTATCGGTCTGCCGATTTGTGACCGAAACCTCGGTGATGGCCGGATTATCGCTAAGCAATGCACTGCCGACGTAAACAACGCTGCACTGAATGCCGTTGATCGTCTTATTCACGGTAAACAAAGTGTCTGATGCCGACAGGATTGTGTATTGTCCCGTGAAGACTTCTTCCCAGGAAAATGCATTTGTATAAAGAAAGGACCGCGCCATCTCATGGCTCCTTGTGAAATAGCATTTCTTTCCTCCATCTCTCGCCAAGGGCCTGCGCACGACAACTCTCTAAACAGAGAGGTTTGGTGACGAGCGTCACTTTTGCGCAGGTTTACGGCGCTCGAGGGCGTGGAATGGAGGCGGGAAACGGGGCGGTGCGTGTCGGCGCTTATGGCTGGAATTCACCCGCCGCGTTGTGTGCCAGGCGGATCGGCTCGGGCAGGCGGTACTTTGGCGAGCAGCGCAGGACGAGCTCGGCCGCTGTCGGGATGTCGGCGAGGTGGCCGGGGGAGATGAACATGGGGTTCTTGGCGGTGCGGGTGCGAAGCGCCACGCCGATCACCTCCTTGCGGTCGATCAGCGGAGCGGCGGAGCCCTTCTCCTCACCGAGATCCTTGTAGCGCCCGCACAGCAGTGTCTTGCCGCAGCCGATGGTGGGGCGGTCCAGCCACAGGCCCATATGGCTGGCGATGCCGATGCGGCGAGGGTGCGCGATGCCCATGCCGTCGAAGAGGAAGACGTCGGGTTCGGATTTCAGCTTCTCGAAAGCCTCTTCGAGCACGGGGCCCTCACGGAAGCTCAAGAGGCCGGGCACGTAGGGGAAGGGCGTCGGGCGCTGCGCCAGCACGGTCTCGACCGGCAGGAAGCCGGGATAGGTGACCACCACGATCGCCGCCTGCGATTGCTCGTTCTTCACGCTCACGTCGACGCCGGCGACGAGCTTGACCGCACCGAGGTCAATGGGCCGGTCGGAGACGACCTCGGTCCTCAGCTGCTGCTGCAGGGCGATGGCCTCGGAGGGGGAGAGGTCCCAGCGGTGTCGGTGGTGAAGCTGCATGGCGGGGTATCGGGACTGACCAGGGCTCAACGCTCTGGCTTCGAGAACGATCCGTCTTGATCTGGATCATAGTCTTGGTGTCTTTTGTCCGTTAAGGACATGCCGCGCGCGATGGGGGCGGTGCCCCGTTCCGCCGCCGAAGAGGAGTTCCGTTCTTGGCTTACCCTGCCACAGGCCGCAGCATTCCGCTCATCAGCCCGGCCGAGGGCGTGTCGAGGAGATGATCCGGCAGCTCGTGGAAACCTTCTACGACCGGGTGATCCGCGATCCGGAGCTCGGGCCGATCTTCCACAAGGAGCTGTCCGGCCGCTGGAGCATGCACCTGAAGCTGATGGTGGATTTCTGGTCGTCGGTCGCCCTGCGCACCGGCCGCTACAGCGGCAAGCCCCAGGCGGCCCATTTCGGCCTGCCCCTCACGCCCGAGCTTTTTGCCCGCTGGCTGGCGCTGTTCGAGGAGACGGCCCGCGAGATCTTCGAGCCGGATGTGGCGGCTTTCTTCGCGGATCGGGCGCAGCGCATCGCGGAGAGCCTGCAGATCGGCCTCGGGATCGGACCGAAGGCGCTGCGGCTTCCTTGAGCCCTACCTTTCCCACCATTCGAGCTTGTCGCTGCCGCCTTTCGGCAGCAGGGACGAGATGCCGATCATGAGAAAGCCGCAGGCGACGAGCACGCCGACGAAGAATTCGGCATTGCCGAGACCGGGAGAGACGAAAGAATCGAAAAAATCCTGCATGGGTCGCAACCTCCATGCAGGCTTTTTGGCAGAGCGGCCCTGAACGGACGAGAAAGCGTACGTTCAGGAAACTGTCAGGTATTGAACCGGAAGTGCATCACGTCGCCGTCCTGCACCGTGTACTCCTTGCCCTCCAGCCGCAGCTTGCCTGCATCGCGCGCGCCGGCCTCGCCCTTGAGCGAGGTGTAATCGACATAGGCGATGGTCTCGGCGCGGATGAAGCCCTTCTCGAAATCCGTATGGATCACGCCGGCGGCCCCGGGCGCCTTGGTGCCCTTGGTGATCGTCCAGGCGCGGGCTTCCTTGGGGCCGACGGTAAAATAGGTGATGAGGCCGAGCAGCTCGTAGCCGGCGCGGATCACGCGGTTGAGGCCGGGCTCCTCGAGGCCGACCGCCTCGAGATAATCCGCCTGCTCGTCGGGCGGCAGAACGGCGATCTCGCTCTCGATCTTGGCCGAGACGACGACGGCCTTGGCATCCTCTTCCTTCGCGCGCTCGAAGACCTTGGCGGAGAAGGCGTTGCCCTTGTCGGCGGAGGCTTCCTCGACATTGCAAACGTAGAGGACGGGCTTCGACGAGAGCAGGCCGAGCATCTGGAACAGGCGCTCCTCCTCGACCTTGCGCTCGACCAGGCGGGCGGGCTTGCCCTCGCGCAGCAGGGGCAGGGTGCGGTTGACGAGGTCGAGGGTTTCCTTGGCCTCCTTGTCGTTGCCCTTTGCCTTCTTCTCGAGCGTGGTGACGCGCTTCTCGAGACTGTCGAGGTCGGCCAGCATCAGCTCGGTCTCGATGGTCTCGATATCGGCGATCGGGTCGATCTTGCCTTCGACGTGGGTGATATCCGTGTCCTCGAAGCAGCGCACCACATGGGCGATGGCATCGACCTCGCGGATATTGGCGAGGAACTGGTTGCCGAGACCTTCGCCGCGGGACGCGCCGCGCACCAGGCCGGCGATGTCGACGAAGGTGAGGCGGGTCGGGATGATCTGCGCCGAGCTGGCAATGCCCGCGAGCTGGTCGAGCCGCTCGTCCGGCACCGCCACGTCGCCCACATTGGGCTCGATGGTGCAGAACGGGTAGTTCGCGGCCTGCGCGGCAGCCGTCTGCGTCAAAGCGTTGAAGAGGGTGGACTTGCCCACGTTCGGCAGGCCGACGATGCCCATCTTGAAGCCCATGGCCTCACTCCTTGCATAGCCGGCGTTGCCGGCATGGTTCTTGAACTAGGTGGCCTTTTCTCCAGGCCGTTTCACGTCCGTCCAGCCTCTCGCCTCCATGGCGAGGTGGACCTTGTTCTGAAAACTCCCGTCCTCAGCCTTGGCGAGGAGGGCGGCGCTGTCCGCGATGGCCCGGCACAGGTCTTCGACCCAGGCCTCTTCGCTCTTTCCGAAATCGCCGAGCACATGGTTCTGCACCAGCGCCTTGTGACCGGGGTGGCCGATGCCGAGGCGCACGCGGCGATACTCGTTGCCGCAATGGGCCGAGATCGAGCGCAGGCCGTTATGGCCGGCATTGCCGCCGCCGATCTTCACGCGCAGCTTGGCCGGCGGCAGATCGAGCTCGTCGTAGAAAACCGTCACGTCGTGCAGCGGGATCTTGAAGAAGTTCTGCGCTTCGCCCACCGCCTGCCCGGACAGGTTCATATAGGTCTGCGGCTTGATCAGCAGAACCTTTTCGCCGCCGATCACCGCATCGGCCGCCTCCGCATGGAAGCGCTTGCGCCACGGGCCCGCGTTGTGCACGCGCGCGATCTCGTCCACGGCCATGAAACCGATATTGTGGCGGTTCCGGGCGTAGCGGGATCCGGGATTGCCGAGGCCGACGAAGAGGCGCATCGCTTGGTCCTGCTCATAAGAAACGCTCCGGCCTTGCGGTCGGAGCGTCGAAGCCGATCGATGGGCTTGAACGCCCTGTCGAGCCGTTAGGCCGCGGCGGTGCCTTCGGCAGCAGCCGGGGCCGCATCCTCTTCCGTCAGGCCGGTCGGAGCCACGACCGTGACGAGGGTCATGTTCTCGGTCGAGGTCGCCTTCGCGCCCTTCGGCAGCGTGATGTCGTTCAGGTGAACGGAATCGCCGATGTTGAGGCCATCGACCGAAGCCTCGATGTAGTCCGGGATCGCGTCGGACGGAACGAGAAGCTCCACCGAGTGCTCGACGATCTGGAGCGCGCCGCCGCGCTTCACGCCCGGGCTCTTCTCCTGGCCGACCACGTGGACCGGCACCACGACCTTGATCGCCTGACCCTGCGCGAGGCGCAGGAAGTCGACATGGACGGGGAAGTCCCTGACCGGGTCGAGCTGGTAGTCGCGCGGAATGGCGCGGACCGACTGGCCGTCGACGTCGATCTCGAAGATCGTGGTCAGGAAGTGACCGGCGAAGATCAGCTGCTTGGTCTGGTTGAAGTCGAGGGCGATCGCCTGGGCCGGCTGGCCGGCTCCGTAGATGACGGCGGGTACTTGGCCTTGGCGACGAACGGCCCGGGCGGCCCCCTTGCCGGCCCGGTCGCGCGCCACGGCCTTGATTTGCTTTACTTCGCTCATGGTCGTGGTCCTTTGAAGTGGGATGAAAAACCGATGGCCGCCAAGGTTCAAAAACCTACCGGCGGCCATGAGGTCCGCGCCCGTGCCTCCAAGGGTGTCGAGCGGGCGCGAGGCGGCTTATAGAGAAGTACCACCCGGAATGCAACAAGTTGGCCCCGCCGTCCGGGCGGCTGCGAAGAGGGGGCGGCTAAGCCGAGAGGCCCCGATATCGAAGGATCTTGCCTGAAACCTTGTATCGCGCAGCCTTCGATCGGGAATCGCGGAGGCGGATGCATGGGGCTCGATCGGGCTGCGCTGGAGCATGTGACCAGGATTCTGAACGCGGACCTGCCGGAGCGGCAGAAGCTCGAGCAGGCCTTGCGGGCTCTGGCCAAATGGCGCTCCCAGCTCATCGGCTCGACCCTGGTCGCACGCTCGGGCACGACGATCCAGGACGGTCCTTTCAAGGGCATGACCTACCTGGCCTCCACCTCCGAGGGCGGCATCGCGCCGAAGCTGCTGGGAGTCTACGAGAGCGTCCTGCACGACGTGTTCGCGGGGGCCCCAAGGCGGCACTATGACGCCGTTCTGAACGTCGGCTGCGCGGAGGGCTATTACGCGGTCGGCTGCGCACGCCTCCTGCCGAATGTCGACGTGCTCGCCTGGGATATCGATCCCGTGGCGCGCAGGAAATGCCTGGAGCTGGCGCGGCTGAACGGCGTCGAGGCCCGGATCGATCTTCGTGAGCGCTTCGAGGCGGGGCATGCGGGCTGCGTCCGCGACGAGCTGTCGAAACAGCTCGGACGCCAGCCGCGAGGGCTGCTGGTCATGGATTGCGAGGGTGCGGAATTCGATCTGCTCGATCCTGTGGCGGCCGATTTCCGTTGGCTCGATCTCGTGGTCGAGGTTCATCCTGCGCGGAACCGGACCGTCGAAGACCTCGCGCGGCGCTTCGAGAGCACGCATGTCGTCGAGGAGCGGCAGGCGAGAACAGTCATGCCAAGTTTGCCGGAATGGCTGGAAAAGCTCGGCCACCTCGACCAGCTGCTCGCGGTCTGGGAGTGGAGAGCCGTCCCCACCCCGTGGCTGATCATACGCTCCCGGCAGGAGGCGTAGAGCATTTTTCGGCGAAGTGGATCCGGTTCGTCGTCAAAAATGCGGCAAACCAAGAAGGAGAGATGATTCCACGCAAGTGGAAACAGCTCTAAGCAGGTTTCAGCGGGGTGGCCAACGGATGCTGTCTGTGATTCCATCTCATAGTTTGGTTCGGGATGCGGATCATGGCGGGCAAATCCCCTGTTGTCGCAAGCGCCGCGCAGCGGCGTGAGCTCATGGCTCTCAGCCACTCGCGCGATCGGGGCGAGGCGGATCGGGCGCGGGCGCTCCTGCTGACCCTGGCGGGCTGGACGAGCCCGCGGATCGCCGAGGCCTTCGGCGTGCGCGAGGATACCGTGCGGCTCTGGCGCAGCGCTTTCATGACGGGTGGGGTCGACGCGCTGCGGCGATCCGTTGCCCCGGGACCGGCACCGGTCAAGGCCGAGCGGGCGCTCGCGGTGGCCGAGGCGGTTCTGGCGGGATCGGTCGCAAATCGCCCCAACTGGACCTTGCCGCGGCTGGCCGACGAGATCGAGAAGCGCTCCGGCGTGCGCATCTCGCGCTCACGGCTCTCGGTCGTGTTGCGCCAAAAGGGGATTTCCGCTGGCGCCGGCCGCGCCATACCCTGAAGGGCCGCCAGGATGCAGACGCCGTGGACCGCGCCGGCCTGCGCCGCAAGCTCCTGAAGGCGCAGGCCGAGGCGGGCGATATCGTGCTCTTGTTCGGGGATGAATCCGAAGCGCTCACCCACCCCTATCTCGCCCATGCTTGGGCCAAGAAGGGCGCGGATCTGCGCATTCCCGCGCCCGGCCAAGCCGCCAAGGTGGCGATGCTCGGTCTGCTCGACTGGGCCCCGCGGGACCTGATCGTGCGCACCAGCCGGAGCAAGCGCAGTGCCGATTTCATCGCGCTGCTGGACCAGATCGACACGCAGTATGGCCCAACGTCCGCTCGTGCGACGAAGCCGATCGTGCTCGTCCTCGATAATGGCCCGATCCACACCAGCAAGGCGACGCGCGCCGCCCTCGCCGAGCGGGCGCCCTGGCTCACGGTCGAATGGCTGCCAAAGTACGCTCCCGAACTCAACGCCATCGAAGAGCTCTGGCGCGATCTGAAGCAGCATCATCTTGCTCACCAGACTTTCGCGGGTCCAGAGACCCTCGATGATGCCATCCACGAGGCGGTCGCGATGCTCAATTGCGAGCGAAGTCGCCATCCGTTGGCCAACCACCGAATCGCTGCTTAGTCGAACAGGCTCGACACCGAGCTTTCCGTCGCCGTGCGGCCGATGGCCTCGCCCATGAGCTGGGCGATCGAGATGACGCGGATGTTGTGGGCCACCTTCACGGCTTCGGTCGGCATGATCGAATCGGTGATCACGAGTTCCTTCAGCCGCGAGCCCGCGATGCGGGCGACTGCGCCGCCGGAGAGGACGCCGTGGGTGATGTAGGCGTAGACTTCCTTCGCGCCGTTGGCGAGGAGAGCATCGGCGGCGTTCACCAGGGTGCCGCCGGAATCGACGATGTCGTCGACGAGGATGCAGGAGCGGCCGGACACGTCGCCGATGATGTTCATCACCTCGGATTCGCCGGGGCGCTCGCGGCGCTTGTCGACGATGGCGAGCGGCGCATCGATGCGCTTGGCGAGCGCGCGGGCGCGCACCACGCCGCCGACGTCGGGCGAGACCACCATGCGGTTGCCGCCGTCGAGATGATCCTTGATGTCGCGCGCGAGCGTCGGTGCGGCGAACAGGTTATCGGTCGGAATGTCGAAGAAGCCCTGGATCTGGCCGGCATGGAGATCGAGGGTCAGAACGCGGTCGACGCCCGCATGGGCGATGATATTGGCCACCAGCTTGGCCGAGATCGGCGTGCGCGCAGCGGGCTTCCGATCCTGCCGGGCATAGCCGAAATAGGGGATCACCGCCGTGATGCGGCGGGCCGAAGCCCTGCGCAGCGCATCCGTGATGATCAGAAGCTCCATCAGGTGATCGTTCGTGGGGAACGAGGTCGACTGGATGATGAAGGTATCCTCGCCGCGCACATTCTCCTGGATCTCGACGAAGACCTCCATGTCCGCGAAGCGCCGGACCTGAGCCTTGGCCAGCGGAATGTTGAGATAGGCGGAGATGGCCTCCGCCAGCGGACGGTTGGAATTTCCCGCAACGAGCTTCATGCAAGCAACTTTGGCTTCGTGTGATCGATAACACCCGCTGCGCAATGCCATAATCCCTGCACCGCCGGGCGCAAGGCTCTTAGCAGCGATATGAAACCGTCACAATACATGGAAGGCTTCCAATGTGCTGCAAGTTTGGCGAGTTGCCATGCAATCACTGCATCGCAACGGCGGGCTCGTCGTCCGATACCTCTGCTGTTTGAATGGGAGTTTCAGGAACCGAGGACGTCTCGGACTTGGAGGCCGTCAAGAACTCGGCGATCTCGTCCATGCTGGCCTGGGCGAGCTTGGCGAGGGCGGCCTTGTCGAGATCCGAGATGGAAGAGGTCGTAATGGCGCTTGTACCCTCCAGGCGCTTGGCCCGGCGCTTCTGCGAATCGAACACGTCCCAGACATAGGCGACCTTGGTCTCGCCACCCTCCGTCGAGGTCGACAGGTAGCCGCGGACACGGTAGCGGGCGTCGGAGCTGGCGCCGACGAGTTCGACCTTGCGGTCGGTGGCAGCACTGGCCAGTTCGTCGACGAGGGCGGTGCGGATAGGAGCGGGCGCTCCGTCGATGCTCTCCAGGGCGACCGGAACGCCCTCGGGCGATCCGCCGAGCGGGCCTTGGCAGGCCGCGAGGGCTGCTGCGAGGGTCAAGGCGGCAAGCCGCCCCACGTGTTTCATCCCGGCCATGGAGGACCCCGTTCTTGTTCTTCGTCAACGAAGTCTTAAGCTTAACGGAGCTCGCCGTCCAGATCAGCCGCGATGGCGCATCCGGTCGGCCAGGACGTCGAGGCCGAGGGCGAGGAGACCTGCGACGAGGCCCCAGAAGGCGGAACCGACGCCGAAGAGCGTCAGGCCGGACGCCGTGACGGCGAGGGTCAGGACTGCCGGAAAGATTTTCGACGTGTCGGAAAGGGCGGAGCTCAAGGCACCCGCGAAGGCGCCCATGAGGGCAAGTCCTGCCACTGTCTTGATCAGCGCGGGAGGCAGCGCGGCGATCACACCGATGAGGGTCGCGCTGAATGCGGCGATCACCAGATAGCATAGGGTATAGAACGGCCCGACCATCCAGCGCTTGGCCGGGTCGGGGTGGGTGTCCGGTCCGGTGCAGATCGCTGCCGAGATCGCCGCGAGATTGCTCGTATGGGCACCGAAAAATGCCGTGATAATGGAGGCGAGGCCGGAAACGGCCAGGATGGGTCGCGACGGAGGCGTGTACCCGGATGCCCGCAGAACCGCGAAACCGGGCAGGTTTTGCGAGGCCATCGTGACCAGGAAGAGCGGAATTCCGAGCCCGATCAGGGCTGTCGGCTCCCAGGCCGGTCTGATGAAGGTGAGGGAGGACAGGCTCAGACTGGAGACGAGAGGCTGTGCCAGGCCGCCCGCGAAGGCGAGCCCCAAGCCCACGAACAGAACGGCGAGTACCGCGAAGGCGGCATTGTAGAGGCGAACGACAAGGAAAAGACCGACCAGGGGCAGGACGAGGCCGGGCGCGGCTTGAGCGCTCTCGAACACCGCCAGGACGAAGCGGATGAGAATACCCGCCAGCATCGCAGCGGCAATGGGCGTGGGAATGCGTTCGATCAGCCGTCCGAACGGCTTGATGAAAGCAGTCAGCACGATCAGCGCGCCTGCCAGAATGAACGAGCCGACCGCCGCATGAATGGAGATGCCGCTGGAGGCTGCGATCAGCGCGGCGCCGGGCGTCGACCATGCGGCAACGACGGGAATGCGATAGCGAACGCTGAGGATCCCGCTGATGGCGGCCGTCGCCAGGCACAGAGCCGCCACCCAGGACGAGGTCTGGGCCGGATCGGCGCCCACGGCCTGGGCGGCGGCGATGATGATCGCGATCGTGCTGCCGAACCCCACCAGGGCCGCCACGACGGCGGATGTGACGATCGACAGGCGCATGATCCGGCTCCCCTTGGCAGAGCTTTGCCGTTTAGACCGAACGGAAGGGCTGCGCCAGTTCGCCGGCGGCACTTTCCTCGGGACTCGCGAGCCCTTAAATCTCCCCCATGAGTCGCAACACCACCAACGACGTTCCGCCCGATATTCTGGACAATGAGGAAGACGACGAGACCGTCGCCCTCGAGAGCAGCTCGGATGTCGAGTTCGATCTGGAGGTCAATCCGGACTCGGTCCAGCGCGGCACCGAGGTCATCAAGCAGTTCTGGGCGACCCTTCCCAATGCGCCCGGCGTCTATCGCATGATCGATGGGAGGGGCGATGTCCTTTACGTCGGCAAGGCGAAAAGCCTGAAAAACCGCGTCGGGTCCTATGCGCGCGGCCAGGCACATTCGAACCGCATCGCCCGGATGATCGGCCAGACCACCTCGATGGAGTTCGTCACCACGGCGACGGAGACCGAGGCGCTGCTGCTCGAGGCCAATCTCATCAAGCAGCTCAAGCCGCGCTACAACGTGCTCCTGCGGGACGACAAGTCGCTGCCTTACATCCTGCTCACCGCCGATCACGAGGCGCCGCAGCTCGTGAAGCATCGCGGCGCGAGGAAGCGCAAGGGCGACTATTACGGTCCCTTCGCCAGCGTCTGGGCGGTCAACCGCACCATCAACGCGCTGCAGCGGGCCTTCCTGCTGCGCTCCTGCAACGACAGCTATTTCGAAAACCGCACACGGCCCTGCCTGCTGTTCCAGATCAAGCGCTGCTCAGGCCCCTGCACGCGCGAGATCCCGTCCGAGGATTACGCGGAACTCGTCTCCGAGGCGCGTGCCTTCCTTTCGGGAAAGTCCAATGCGGTCAAGCAGCGCATCACCGACGAGATGCAGAAGGCGGCCGAGGAGCTCGAGTTCGAGCGTGCCGCGCGCTGCCGCGACCGCCTGGCGGCGCTCTCGGCGATTCAGGGTGTGCAGGGCATCAATACGCAATCGGTCGAGGAGGCGGATGTCTTCGCGCTCGACGAGCAGGCGGGACAGTTCTGCGTCGAGGTGTTCTTCTTCCGCAACTGGCAGAACTGGGGCAACCGCGCCTACTTTCCCAAGGCCGACAAGTCCATGAGCCGGGAGGAAGTCCTGGGCTCGTTCCTGGCGCAATTCTACGACGACAAGCCGGCGCCCCGGCTCATCCTGCTTTCGCACGAGATCGAGGATGTGGAGCTCACGGCGGCGGCGCTCTCGACCCGCGCCGAGGCACGGGTGGAGATCCACGCACCCCAGCGCGGCGAGCGGCGCCAGCTCATCGATTATGTGCTGCGCAACGCCCGCGAGGCGCTCGGCCGGCGGCTCGCCGACACCTCCTCCCAGCAGAAGCTCCTCGTCTCGCTGGGCCAGGCCTTCGGGCTGCCGAAGGTGCCGCGGCGCGTCGAGGTCTACGACAACTCGCACATCATGGGCACGAATGCGGTCGGCGCGATGGTGGTGGCCGGGGAGGGCGGCTTCATGAAGCAGCATTACCGCACCTTCAACATGCGCTCGGAGGACCTGAAGCCCGGCGACGATTACGGCATGATGCGCGAGATGCTGCAGCGCCGCTTCGCCCGGTTGGTCAAGGAGGAGCCGAGAGCGGCCGACGGCGATGGCAGGCCGGATGGCGACGATGCGTTCCCGGCCTGGCCCGATCTGGTTCTGATCGACGGCGGCAAGGGGCAGCTGGAGGCGGCGCGCCTAGCCATGTTGGAGGTGGGCGTCGGCGAGAGCGACGTCGCCGTGATCGGCATCGCCAAGGGCCGGGATCGCGATGCCGGACGGGAGACCTTCTTCAAGCCGGGCCAGCCGCCATTCAAGCTGCCGCCGCGCGATCCGGCGCTCTATTTCGTGCAGCGCCTGCGCGACGAGGCTCACCGCTTCGCCATCGGTGCGCACCGTGCCAAGCGCAAGCGCGAGCTGGTCAAGAACCCCCTCGATGAGATCCCCGGCATCGGCCCGACCCGCAAGCGGGCGCTCCTGCACCATTTCGGCACCGTCAAGGCGATCCAGCGCGCCGCCCTGGAGGACCTGATGAAGGCGCCCGGCGTGAACGCAGCCACGGCCCGCGCGGTCTACGATTTCTTCCACGACCGGGGCTAGAATGAACGTCCGTTGCGGCCCGGTCGTTGGCGAAGGACAGGTCCATGTCACATTGCCGTGTTCGCGGAAGGGCGGCGGTGCGCAAACCGGGCCTGTCCGATTGACGGAGCAACCCTCAACATGCTTCCTGCGGGTGTTATGAAGACTGTCACCTCTATGGGCCGCTCGAAGGCTTTCAACCTTGCCAACATGCTGACCTATGGTCGGCTTGCGGCCGTGCCCGCCGTGGTCGGCCTGCTGTTCTGGCCGGAGGACCACTGGTCCCGCTGGTTCGCGCTCGCCGTGTTCGCCATCGCCGCCATCACCGACTATCTCGACGGCTATGTGGCGCGCACCTTCGCGCAGCAATCGGCCCTCGGGCGCATGCTCGACCCCATCGCCGACAAGCTTCTGGTGGCCGCGACCCTGCTCATGCTGGTGGCCGACGGCACCATCAAGGGCTGGGCCCTGTGGGCCGCCATCGTCATCCTCTGCCGCGAGATCCTGGTCTCGGGCCTGCGCGAGTTCCTGGCGGAGCTGAAGGTCAGCGTGCCGGTAAGCCGGGTCGCCAAATGGAAGACGACGCTCCAGCTCGTGGCCCTCGGCTTTCTGATCGCCGGGCCGGCGGGCGAGACGGTGCTGCCGAACAACATCCTGATCGGCACGATCCTGTTATGGATCGCCGCCATCCTGACGATCTATACCGGCTGGGACTATTTCAAGAACGGCATCCACCATCTGGTGGACGAGGGCTAGAGCCGATGAAGCTCGTCTATTTCGCCTGGGTGCGCGAGCGGATCGGCCGGACGGACGAGCAGGTGACCCTGCCGGAGGGGATCGACACGGTTGCCGACCTTGTGCGCTGGCTGAAGGGGCGGGGCGAGGAATACGACTATGCCTTCGAGAACGAGGGCGTCGTCCGGGCCGCCATCGACCATGTCCATGTCAAGCCCGATGCCCGCATCGCCGGCGCTCGTGAGGTCGCCTTCTTCCCCCCGATGACGGGAGGCTAGCTCCCATAGGGAGCGGCGATGCCATGCCAGCAACGATCCGCATCCAGGCCGAGCCCTTCGATGCCGCCGCCGAGACCGCCGCTCTGACCGCGGGGCGGGGCGATATCGGCGCTGTGGTGGCCTTCACCGGCCTGTGCCGCGACGAGGGCGGCCGGCTCGTGGCCCTCGAGCTCGAGCATTATCCCGGCATGGCCGAGGCCGAGATCGGCCGGATCGCCGCGCAGGCCGAAAGCCGCTGGCCGCTTCTCGGTCTCACCGTCATCCACCGGTTCGGCATGATCCGGCCGGGCGAGGAGATCGTGCTCGTCCTTACCGCCAGCGCCCACCGCCAAGCCGCCTTCGAGGCGGCCGCCTTCCTCATGGATTACCTGAAGACCCACGCTCCGTTCTGGAAGCGCGAGCATCTGAAGGACGGCACGAGCGGCGCCTGGGTCGAAGCGAAGGATACGGACGATCGGGCGGCGGAAAGGTGGAGCCGATAGCGCTTGACGCCGTCGCCAGACGGGATGAGCATTATCTCTGACGTGACACGCGGAGATGCCCCATGCGCAGCGTTGTCGTCCTGCTCGGCCTGATGGCGATGGCCCCGGCCGCGGCCCATGAGATGCCGGCTCCTCAAACGGTCCAGGCTCCCGCTCACAACCCGCTCGACTGCTATTGCCGGGCTCAGGGCAAGATGTTCGCCGAGGGCGAGAAGGTCTGCCTGAGGACGGCGGAGGGACCCCGGCTGGCGCAATGCCAGATGGAGGTCAACGTGATGTCCTGGAGCGTCACGGAGACGCCTTGCCCCGATGCATGAAAAAACGCTGCCGGAGTGCGGCAGCGTTGAAACTTGGAGGTTGACCTGGAAAGGGAATGACGTCTCGCGGTCTCAGAGGAGCCCGGCGAAAACGGCGAAAATAAAGGAAAAGGAGACGCAGACGGCAGTGATATTGAATGTGGCCGTCCAGTCGAAGGTGGAGGTCGGATTCATCTCAGCCCCTGAAGATCGTGAAGGGTTATTGCCCTATCTGAATGGAGAGGTAGGCTATCAAACCCCCGCCATCCTGAGAAGCGTCTCGAAATGGCTAGGCTTCGCGCCGCCAGCCCGATGTAATCGTTAACAAAAAGTTAACCTCTTGTTTCGGCGGGCAGAATTTGCCCGAGATGAGCGACGAAAAAAGTTCCTGCTCAATTCTGTCGCACCCGATTCCAGAGCATTTTCCCCTGCGGCTCAGCTCCTGAATCGCTCGAATCGGAGCCTGCCGGAGGCGTAGTCGCCGGCCGTTGACGGGATGTTTACGCCCTCGACCTAGTCTCCGGCCCATGCGTCGTGGGTTAGTTGCGTTTGTTGCCCTATCGCTCACCGGGCTTGGGCTCACCGGTTGCGGGCTGTTTCGTTTCGAGCAGCGCGAGCCTTGGCGTGCGCAGGCCGAGGAGGCCTGCCTGTCGCAGCGTCTCGTGCAGCCCTCCGCCTATATGGCGCTGAGCTCGAAGATCGACGGTCCCGGCGTCTGCGGCATGGACTACCCGTTCAAGGTTTCGGCCTTCAACAACGGCAGCGTGGGCCTGAAATCGAAGGTGACGCTCGCCTGTCCCATCATCCCCCGCATCGACACCTGGCTCGACGAGATCGTGCGGCCAGCGGCCGAGATGTATTTCGGCGTTCCGCTCGCCGACATCAAGGCGGGCTCCTATTCCTGCCGCCCGCGCAACAACCAGCGCGGCGCCAAGCTGTCCGAGCATTCCTTCGGCAACGCCCTCGACGTGATGGGTTTCGTCCTGGCCGACGGCCGGGAGATCTCCGTGGTCAAGGGCTGGCGCGGCGCGGATGCCACCGAGCAGGAGTTCCTGCGCGAGGCCTTCGTCGGCGCCTGCCGCTACTTCACCACGGTGCTCGGCCCCGGCTCGGATGCCTTGCACTACGATCATTTCCACATCGATCTCGCCCGGCACGACCCCCGCGGCGACCGGCGCATCTGCAAGCCGATCCTGAAATTCTCGCCGCGAATCGATCCCGAGCGCAGCCGCGAAATCCTTCAGAGCGCGGCCTCCTCGGGCGATCTGGCACCCGTCGACCTGGAGCAGGACGTGGCGGAGGGAGACGCCTATATCCCGCCCGCTCCGCCGCCACCGCCGTCGCCGTCCTTCGCCGCCCCGGTTGCGCCCGCCCCGCGCTATTCCTCGGGCGGAGGGTATTCCGCCGACCTGCCGGGTGCGCATGCGGGGTCCTCGCGTGTCTCGCCGTCCTCGCCCTATTCGCAGGCGCCGCTCCCGCCGGTCGGGCGTCCCGTCGAGCAGACCTACGCGCCGCCCCGGCCGGAGCGCTCGGCCGGGCAGCCGATGATGCTCAACAGACACGCCCTCTATTAAACGCAAGCGGTGCCTTGACCTTCGCGAGCGTCGCTTACATGGTCGGTGATGCAAATCTGACGACCCGGTGGAGCATTCGAATGAAGTGGCTGGCGGCTTTCATCTCCTGCATGCTGTTGAGCGCGCCTGCGCTTGCGCGCGAGATCACGCCGGCGGAACGGCGCGACGAGCCTTTCGACGCCTCTCTGCCTGCCTGCGCTGACCCGTCCGTTCTCCAGAGCATCACCTTGCGATTCGAGAAAACGGAAATCCGGTTCTGGAATTCCAGCCTCAAGCTGATCGGCTTCGAGCGAGTGCGGGAAGTCGCCTGGCGCCCCTGGGGCCTCGATTACATCCCCCGGCGCTACTGCACGGGAACGGTGGTCGTCTCCGACGGCTACAAGCGGCGGATCAACTTCTCGATCCGTGAGGATCTCGGCTTCATCGGCATCGGCTGGAACACCGAAACCTGTGTCGACGGCCTCGACCGCCAATATGCCTTCGCGCCTCACTGCAAGCAGGCCGCCCCTTGATCCTGCGCCGGTGGCTTGCCTTCGCAGGCGCCTGCCTTTTCCTGATCCTTCCTTCTGCGGCTCAAGTTCCCCGGGAGGCGAGGGGCGCCCCGATGGGGCAGTTCGACTTCTATGTGCTGGCCCTGTCCTGGTCGCCCGGCTTCTGCGAGAACAGCGGCAGCCGGAGCCGGCAATGCGACAACGGCAGCGGCCTCGGCTTCGTGACGCACGGCCTGTGGCCGCAGCGCGAGCAGGGCTATCCCAGCTTCTGCGAACCCAATGGGCGCTTCGTGCCCCAGGCGGCGGTCGCCGAGGCCAAAGGCCTTTTTCCTGACGACAACCTTGCCCGCTATCAATGGCGCAAGCACGGGACCTGCACCGGCGAGTCCCCGAGCGGCTATTTCCGCGCCGTGCGACAGGCGCGGGACCTCGTGCGCATTCCGGACGGCTTCAAGGAATTGAGCAATCGCTCGCAGGTGCTGCCGAGCGAGATCGAGCGGGCCTTCGTCTCCGTCAATCCGGGCTTGCGTCCCGACATGATTTCGGTGTCCTGCGGACGGCGTATCTTCCAGGAAGTACGCATCTGCCTCACCCGGGACCTTCGCGGCTTCCGCTCATGCACCGAGATCGATCGCGACGGCTGCCGCGCAGGCGAGACAGCAGTCCCGGCAGTGAGATAGCGCATCGATCCGATGCGCCGATCCATGGAGAGAAGCATCGGATCAATCGCAAAAGTTGAATCCGCTTTTGCGTCCGATGCTATAGGACCGATATGAATTACCGCCATGCCTTCCACGCCGGCAATTTCGCCGACGTCATGAAACACGCCCTCCTGGTGCGGATCCTTGCCTATCTCCAGCGCAAGGAGACGCCGCTGCGCGTCATCGACACCCATGCGGGGATCGGCCTCTATGATCTCACCAGTGACGAGGCCGGGCGTACGGGGGAATGGGTCGAAGGCATCGGACGCCTCGAAGAGGTTTTCTCGCCCGAGGTCGAGGAGATCCTGGCGCCGTATCGTGCGGTGATCGCCGAGGTGCGCGCCCGCCATGGCGAGAATGCCTATCCCGGCTCGCCCGCCATTCTGCGCGAAGTCCTGCGACGGCAGGATAGAGGCGTGTTCGTGGAACTCCATCCGGCGGACCACGCAGTGCTGAACGAGGCGTTCAACGAAGTCACCAATCTCAAAGTGATGCATCTCGACGGCTGGACGGCGCTCCATGCCCTGATTCCGCCGAAGGAGAAGCGCGGCCTCGTTCTCATCGACCCGCCTTACGAGGAGCCGAACGAGCTCGATCGGCTCGCGACGGAGCTTCTGGCAGCCCTGACGAAATGGCCGACCGGCGTCTATGCCGGATGGTATCCGATCAAGGATGTCGCGCCGGTCGATGCCGTTGCCGCGCGTCTTCATGAGGCAAGCCCGCGTCCGGGCCTGCGCCTCGAACTCTATGTGGACGATCCCCGCGATGCGACCCGTCTGAACGGCAGCGGCCTCTTCGTCATCAACCCGCCCTGGTCGCTGAAACAGGAGGCGGAGGTGCTTCTGCCGGCGCTCGCCGAGCGCCTCTCGCGCCGCGGCTACGGCGCTTATCGCTGTGAAGCCTTCGGTCCCCCTGCTTAAAACGAATTGCCGTTCGTGGCCTGAGCGTTCATGAGTGCTCCCATCATCTCGATAGGAGTTTGCTCATGCTCGTTCTCCGTTCCTCGTCTGCGTCGCCCTTCGGCCGGAAGGTCAAGCTCACGGCCTCGATTCTGGGGCTCTCCGATCGCATTCAGATCGTCGATGCGGACACCCTGAATCCTGAGGATTCGATCCGCCAGCAGAACCCGCTCGGAAAGATCCCGGCGCTGATCCTGGAGAATGGCGATGTGCTCTACGATTCCCGCGTGATCGTCGATTATCTCGATCATCTGGCCGGAGGTGGGGGCGTCATCCCTAACGGAGCCGGGCGGTTCTCGGCCCTGCGCGATCAGGCGCTTGCCGACGGCATCATGGATGCGGCGCTGCTGCAGGTCTACGAGGGCCGCTTCCGTCCCGAGGATAGGCACGAGCCGAAATGGGTCTCCCACCAGGCCGACAAGGTGCGCCGCGGGCTCGATCATGCGGAAGCGCATCTCTCGCAACCCGGCCAGGACCTTCATATCGGCCAGATCGCTCTTGCTTGCGCCCTTGGTTATCTCGACCTGCGCTTCGCCGGCCGCTGGCGCGAAAGCTATCCCAAGCTCGTCGCCTGGCTCGACGATTTCGAGTCCCGCGTCCCGGCCTTCGCGAAGACCAGGGTGACGCCATAAACAAAAAAGGCCCGGGGTGTGACCCGGGCCTTTTCGTCTGTCTCGGGTGAGACGGATCTTAGTAGGTGCCGAAGCGGAAGTTCAGGCCGGCGCGCACCACACCGAACTCGGCGTCGTTGTCGAGGTCGAGGCCCGGGAAGTTGTCGTCCTGGTCGAGGTTGACGTACAGGCCTTCGATCTTGGCCGACAGGTTGTTGGTGAAGGCGTACTCGAGACCACCGCCGACGGTCCAGCCGGTGGCGTTGTCAGCGAAGGCGAAGCCGCCGGTGGCGTAGATCAGAGCGCGATCGAAGGCCACACCGGCGCGAGCCCGCACCGTGCCGAACCAGTCGCTGGTGTTGAAGTCGTCGTCGAGGATGCCGTCGCCGTCGAAGTCGAAGCGGTCGTCGCCGCCGAAATCGGCGTACTGGATGTCGCCTTCGAGACCGACCACGAACGAACCGATCTGGTAGTTGTAACCGGCCTGGGCGCCGCCGACGAAGCCGCCCTCGTCGTCGAGGTCGAACGTCACGCCGCCGACGGTGATGCTGTCATTGGCATTCCAGCCGTAGCCGGCGTTCACACCGACGTAGAAGCCGGTCCAGGTGAAGACCGGAACGGCGGCGATGATCGGAGCCGGAGGAGCGGCGCGGACCGGGAGGTCCGCAGCGGAAGCGGCACCGGCAAAGCCGAAGAGAGCGACGCTGGCGAGAAGAATTTTCTTCATGATTTCTCTTTCCTATCGATGTCATGCCAAACCGATCCGCGCTGACGTGGATCGGCCGGGCACTACCCGTTTATAGAGCGACAACCGGTCGAGGGCTGTGACTTCACGACCACAGCTCGGCAATGGGCTGTGGCGGGATTGTGGCGGCAATGTGCGTGCGTTCCCCTTATGGCATCGCTGATCCACAACGCGCAGCTTGGCCGTATGTTCGACGCGGCAGCGAAAAAATGTCATTTTCTTGTCTGTGCTTCGATGGGCCGTGACAATATTGCTTTGAGGGTTCGAGACATGAACAAAGCCGCTCTGGTGACGGGTGGGGCCCAGCGTATCGGGCGCCGGATCGTCGAGCGACTCGCAGCGGAGGGTTATGCGGTCGCCATCCATTGCCGCCGCTCGACCGAAGAGGCGCAGGCTATGGCCGCGGGCATCGCCGCAGCGGGTGGCCGGGCCACCGTCGTCCAGGGCGACCTCGCGGACGGGGCTGCCGTGGAGCGCCTGGTGCCGGAGGCTGTCCGCGCCCTCGGTCCCCTGACGCTTCTCGTCAACAATGCCTCCGAGTTCGAGCCCGACGAGATCGAGACGCTTTCGCAGGAGCGCTGGGACCGGCACTTCGCCGTGAACCTGCGTGCCCCGGCCTTCCTCGCCCGCGACTTCGCGCACCAGCTCCCCGCCGGCGCGCGGGGCAGCATCGTCAACATCGTCGACCAGCGCGTCTGGAAGCTGACGCCTCAGTTCTTTTCCTACACCCTGACGAAGGCGGCCCTGTTCAGCGCCACGCAGACCATGGCGCAGGCGCTCGCGCCGCGTATCCGCGTCAATGCCATCGGGCCGGGTCCCACCCTGTCGAACATGCGCCAGGGCGACGAGGATTTCGCCAAGCAGAGCGACGCGGTGCTGCTGGGCCATGGCGGAACGCCGGACGAGATCGCAGATGCGGTGCTCTATCTGGCTGGCGCGCGCAGCGTCACGGGCCAGATGATCGCCGTCGACGGCGGCCAGCACCTCGCCTGGGAGACGCCGGACGTCGCCGGCATCAAGGAGTGAGCGCGATCGCCGAGATCAGCCGGCCGTAATCCGGCTCCTTGCGGTGGGTGGTGCGGCGATAGCTGAAGAATCGCTCCTCGTCCGAATAGGTGCACAGGCTAAGATCGGTGAAGCCGCCGATCTCCGCTGTCGCAAGACGCGCGCCGATGAAGCCGGGCAGGTCGAACATGGCATGACCCGGCCTCTCCCCCGGCTTGAGAAAGCGCTCGTGACCGGGGGCCTCCGTCGTGAAGCGCTCGATAAAATCCGGGCCGACCTCGTAGGCGTTCTGGCCGATCGTCGGGCCGAGCACCGCGATGATCTTTTCACGCCGCGCGCCGAGCCGCTCCATGGCCTCGACGGTCGATTCGAGCACGCCGGTCACCGCTCCGCGCCAGCCCGCATGGGCCGCGCCGATCACCCGGGCCTCCGGATCGGCGAACAGGACCGGGCCGCAATCCGCCGTGGTGATGCCGAGGGCGAGGCCCGGCACGGCCGTCACCATCCCATCCGCCTTCGGGCGCTCGGCCGTCCAGGGGCCTTCGACGACGACCGCGTCCGGGGAATGGACCTGATACACGCTGATCAGGGCATCCGCCCGAACGCCCAGCGTTTCCGTCATCCGGCGGCGGTTCTCCTGCACCCGCGACGGCTCGTCCGACGAGCCGATGCCGCCGTTGAGGGTGGCGTAGATCCCCTCCGACACGCCGCCCTGCCGGGTGAAGAAGGCGTGGCGGATCCGGGGCAGCGAGGCGAGGGCGGGCGCTTGGATATGCATGGCTTAATCTTGTGAAGAGGTGGACAGGGCGGGCAGGCCGGGAACGGCTTCGATGGCTCTATCTGTAACGGCCAAAACCTTAAACAGCTCTCCCATGCCGGTCGGGCCGCGCTCGGTGAGGCGCGCGAGGGCCTTCTCGATATCGGTCGCCTGGGCCGGCGTCGCCCGTGCCTTCAGGGCGGCGGCGCGGGCCTCGATGCCGAGAGCTTTGAGGAAATCGCCCTGCAGGCCGATGCCGTGAGCCTGCGTCCCGCCGGCAATGGCGGCCTGGGTGAGGCGATGGAAATCCACATGGGTGGTCAGATCCGCCTCGCCCGGCTCGGCCAGGGGATCGACGAAGGCGTGCTGCCGCAGCGCCTGCAGGGTGTCGCCATAGGCCGGGCCCCAATAGCCGTAGTCCAAGATCAGGGCCGCGCCCCTGTCCCGCTCCAGGCGGCGGGTAAGCTCGCCCATCACCTCGATGGAGGCCGCCGGCCATTCCAGCACGTCGCCTGGACGCAGCGGGTTGCCGAGACCCTGTTCCGCCTCGGGGCGAAGGCCGAAGATCAGGCGATCTCCGTCGATGCCCACCAGCCGCTCGCACCAGCCGCGCTCGGTGGCGAGGAACTGGCGGACCGGCAGGGCATCGAAGAACTCGTTGGCGACGAGAAGCGTCGGGCCCGGAGGCACGTCCTCGAGCCGGTCGTGCCATTCAAGGGCGAAGCCGGAGGAGGCGAGGGCCGCCTGCTGCCGCTGCCGCAGGGCCGGGCTCGTCTCCACGAGATGGACGGTGGCGGCCGCCTTGAAGTCGGGCAGGACGCGGGTCGCGCGCAGCAGGTCGGCCATCAAGGAGCCGCGCCCCGGTCCCAGCTCGACGAGGCGGCAGGGGGCAGGGCGGCCCATGGCGTGCCAGATTTCCATCATCCACAGGCCGATCAGCTCGCCGAACATCTGGCTGATCTCGGGCGCCGTGGTGAAATCGCCGGCCGCGCCGAGGGGATCGCGCGTGGCGTAGTAGTGCCTCAGGCACAGGCTCATGTAGCGCTCGACCGTGATCGGCCCGTCGTGGGCGATGATCTCGTTTAAGGTGTCCGCGAGCGGCTTCACGCGGCCTCGACCGGCCTTGCCGGCCGCGTATAGCCTCGCGCCGCCATGACGATGACGCCGGCGCCGACAAGGGCCATGGGGATCGAGAGCAGCATGCCCATGGTGATGCCGCCGCCGAGAGCCCCTACCGAGGAGCCGAAGAGGAAGCCGAGCTGCTCGTCGGGCTCGCGGAAGAACTCGCAGACGATGCGGGCAACCGCATAGCCCAGCACGAAGATGCCGCCGAGGAGGCCGGGCCGGCGGAAGCCGAAGGCCCGGGCGGCGATGGCCATGACGATGAACAGGATCAGTCCCTCGCCGAAGGCCTCATAGAGCTGGCTCGGATGGCGCGGCTCGGGGCCCGCATGCGGAAAGACCACGGCATAGGGAAAGTCGGGGGCGGGGCGGCCCCAGAGCTCGCCGTTGATGAAATTGGCGATGCGCCCGAAGAACAGGCCGATCGGCGTCACCACCGCCGCCATGTCGAGCATGGCGAGCGGGTTGAGCCCGCGCCAGCGCGCGAAGAGGACGATGGCGAGCACCGCTCCGAGGAAGCCGCCGTGAAAGGACATGCCGCCATGCCAGACCGCGAGGATCTCCAGCGGCCGCGAGAGATAGGAGCCGAGATTATAGAACAGCACATAGCCGATCCGTCCGCCCAGCACGACGCCCAGCGCCACCCACACGATCAGGTCGTCCACGTCCGTCGCCTTGGGCTGGCGCAGGGAGCCCCAGAGATCGGCTTTTGCGGCGAGGCGCTTGGCATAGAACCAGCCGCCGAGCAGGCCCGCCACATAGGCAAGCGCGTACCAGCGGATCGCGAAGGGGCCGATGGAGATCGCCACCGGGTCGATGATGGGAAACGAGAGAGCCATGAGCGGGCCTTGATGGAATGTCCTGCCATTGGACCCGCCGGGAGGGGGTCGTCAACCCTGTTGCAGTTTGCGGCGAATGCGCTCATGTGTGGCGTCCCGGGGCCTTGAGAGCCCGTCGAACGCTGTGGATTTGCGCCTATGACCCAATCGTCCAACCGGATCTTCGATGAACTCGCCCGCTTCGCCACCGATGCCGCCGGCGCGGCCCAGGGAGTCCGGCGCGAGATCGAGAGCGTGGTCCGCAGCCAGTTCGAGCGCCTGGTCAAGGACATGGATGTCGCCACCCGCGAGGAGGTCGATGTCCTGCGCGAGATGGTGACCGCCGCCCGCGAGGAGAACGAGAAGCTCGCGGCCCGGGTGAAGGAACTCGAGGCCAAGCTCTCCTCCACCGCCGGCATCAATCCCGCAACGCCTTGATTCGACCGGAAAGCCGGCCTGCCCTCAGCGCAGGGCTCCTGTTGTGGACAGGTGAATCACGCGCATTGTGACGGAGGCCGAAATCTAAGACTGTCGATTCATGAGCTGATTCGTGGCGGCGACGGCAGGCACTCCGAATATCGTAGGTCTTCTGAGTACTTCTTTCGAGTAGAGCCCGGATCCACGCAATGATGTTGCCCGAATGTGTTTACCATATTCAGGTGATTCAGCTTTTTGGATCGACATGTCGCAGATTCATCTTGAAATCGATCGTTCGGAACATCCCCTCGATGTGGTCGAACGCCTCGCTTCGCTGCGGCACTGGATCTTCGACCGGGCCGAAACGGACGAGATGGCCGTCTCGGTCTCCGGCCGCTGGGCGGATTACGACATCGCCTTCACCTGGATCGAGGACGTGGAAGCCCTGCATGTGGCCTGCGCCTTCGACCTGAAGGTGCCGGAGCGGCGTCGCCAGGACGTGCTCCAGCTCATCTCCGCCGTCAACGAGCAGCTCTGGGTCGGGCATTTCGACCTGTGGAGCTCGGAAAACGTGGTGATGTTCCGCCATGCCCTGCTGCTGGCGGGCGGCGCGGACCCGACCGACGGGCAATGCGAGACCATGCTGCGGGTCGCGGTCGAGGCCTGCGAGCGCTATTTCCAGGCCTTCCAGTTCGTGATCTGGGCCGGCAAGTCCGCCCGCGAGGCGCTCGATTGTGTCCTGTTCGAAACCGAGGGCGAGGCCTGAACCCGCCTCGACAGGGCCGGGCGGACAGGGATAGATAGCGGCCGTTCCGCATCCTTCCCTCAGGACATCGTCATGTCGCATGCTTCCCGTCTCCCGTCGTCCCTCGTTCTGGTCGGAGCCGGCAAGATGGGCGGCTCCATGCTGGAAGGCTGGCTCAAGGTCGGCGTGAGGCCGGAGGGCGTGACGGTTCTCGATCCGAAGCCTTCCGACGAGATGACCCGTTTCTGCCGGGAGCGCGGCATCGCGCTCAACCCGGCAAGCCCCTCCGCTCCCGAGGTGCTGGTGCTGGCGATCAAGCCGCAGATGCTCGACGAGGCCGCGCCCGCGCTGAACGGCTCTCTCGGACCTGGAACGCTCATCATCTCGATCCTCGCCGGCAAGACCATCGGCGACCTGCGGAGCAGGCTTCCAGCCTCCGGCGCGATCGTGCGCGCCATGCCGAACCTTCCCGCCAGCATCGGGCGCGGCGCGACGGGCGCCGCCGCCAACGACACGGTGAGCGAGGACCAGCGCCTGATGGCCGACGCCCTGCTCGGCAGCAACGGCATCGTCGAATGGCTGCCGTCGGAGGATCTGATCGATGCGGTCACGGCCCTGTCGGGCTCCGGCCCTGCTTACGTGTTCCATCTCGTGGAGTGCCTTGCCGAGGCGGGCGCTGCCGCCGGGCTTCCAGCCGATCTCGCGCAGCGCCTCGCGCGCGCCACGGTGACGGGTGCGGGCGAGTTGCTGTTCCAGAGCGACCTGCCGCCGGCGATTCTGCGGCAGAACGTGACCTCGCCCGGCGGCACGACCGCCGCAGCGCTTGAAGTCCTAATGCGGGATCCGGACGGCCTGAAGGCCCTCATGCGCGAAGCGGTGGCGGCGGCCAAGCGGCGTGCGGAAGAACTCGCGGGTTAGGCCATTGGGCTTGCTGTCCTCGGCCCCTAGATTAATCCTCAATGGATGATTTCGAGGAGAGTGATCGTGACGGCAGAAGCTCCAACGGACAAGCGCAAGGCGATCGTCGAAGCGCTCATGGATCTCGCCTCGCGGCGGGCTTGGCACGAGATCGAGATCACCGATGTCGCGAAAGCCGCCAACGTATCGCTTGCCGAGTTTCGCGATCTCTTTCCGTCCAAGGGCGCGGTGCTCGGCGCGCTCTCGCGCCAGATCGACCGGCAGGTGCTCGAGGGAACGAGCGACGATCTCGCCGGCGAGCCCGCGCGCGAACGCATCTTCGACGTGCTGATGCGCCGCTTCGATGCGCTGCAGCCCTACAAGCCGGCGCTGCGCCGGATCACGCAGGACCTGCGCTACGATCCGGTGTCGCTCGCCGCGCTCAACAAGGTCTCGCTCAATTCCCAACGCTTCATGCTCGCCGCCGCCGGCATCGACACGGAGGGCCCTCTCGGCGCGCTGAAGCTTCAGGGCGCGGTGCTGGTCTATGCAAACGCCATGCGCACATGGCTCGACGACGACGATCCGGCGCAGGCCAAGACCATGGCGCGATTGGACCGCGAGCTGCGCCGCGGCGAGCGCGTCATCGAAGGCGCGGAGGATCTGCGCCGCCTGAGCGCGCCGCTGCGCGCCGTCGGGCGCGCCCTGATGCAGGGCCGCGGTCCCTCGCGCCGGGAGACGCGCCGCAGCGACGAGGGCAACGGCGACAAGGACAATCCGGCGGCAGCGATCTAAAAAAAGAGGTCAGGGGCATAAATGGATCAGGCGAGTTCGACAGCGGCACTCATTACGTTCGACGATTTCCTGAAGGTCGACATCCGCGTCGGCCGGATCGTCGCTGTTGAACCGTTTCCTCAAGCGCGCAAACCGGCGTTCAAGCTCACCATCGATTTCGGCCCCGAGATCGGTACCAAGCGGTCGTCGGCACAGATCACGATCAATCATGCGCCGGACGATCTCGTCGGATCGCTGGTCATGGCCGTGGTGAATTTCCCGCCGCGCCAGATCGGCCCGTTCCTGTCGGAGGTCCTGACGCTCGGCGTGCCGGATGCCAACGGCGATGTCATGCTGATCAGGCCGGACCGCGACGTGCCGGTGGGCGGGCGGCTTTATTAGGCTCCACTTTGCTGGCTTAGCATTGCCGTCCCGGACGGAGCGCAATGGAGATCCGGATCGGGTGAAGAATGCATGCACGAAACTCACCATTGTCATTCCCGCGCAGGCGGGAATCCATATCCGCTGACGGTGCCGAACTGGTTGAAGATCGTGTTTATGGATCCCGGCCTTCGCCGGGATGACAGCGTCATATTCGTCCGGGATGACGTCTGAATGAGGGCATTTGCGCCGGATCGCGATGCTTCGGGACGGGTTTCTCGACAATGCAATCAGGGCGCAACCGCTCCATTCCCGTAGAGGTTTCTCATGCCATCGCGCCAATTCAGGAGTGAGGCAAGTCAATGAATGCAGTTCGCAGGTATTCCGCCTTGGCAATTCTTGCAGCCGCCTTCGCCGTCATCGGCGGCGCAGCGTTGGCACAGGCTCCGTCCTTCTCCTGCAATCAGGTCGAAACCGGCAGCATCGAGGAGATGATCTGCAAGGATGGCGCGCTATCCTCCCTGGACCGCAAGCTTGCCGATGTCTATGCGCAGGCGTCCCGCAAGGCGACGAACGAACATCCACCTGTGCTGCAGGCGGAGCAGCGCGGCTGGATCAAGGGTCGCGACGAGTGCTGGAAGAGCGACGACAAGCGGGCCTGCGTGCAAGGGGCGTACGAACACCGCATCGCGGAGCTGCAGGCGCGCTATCGCCTCGTTCCCGGAATCGGTCCGGTCACCTTCATCTGCGACGGCGATCCGCGCAATGAGGTGGTCGCCACATTCTTCCAGACCGATCCGGCGACGATGATTGCGGAGCGCGGCGACAGCGTTTCGCTGATGTTTGTGCAGCCCTCGGGAAGCGGCGCCCGCTATCAGGGACGCAACGAAAGCTTCTGGGAGCATCAGGGCGGAGCGCTTGTGACATGGGGCTACGGCGCGCCGGAGATGCGCTGCAAGAAGACCCCCTGATTTCAGGCCGGCAGCCGCACCGTCGCGCGCAGGCCCCCGAGCGGGCTCTCGCCCAGCACGATGTCACCGCCATGCGTACGGGCGACATCGCGGGCGATGGCAAGGCCGAGGCCCGAGCCGCCCTCGTCCTGGTTGCGGGCTTCGTCGAGGCGCACGAACGGCTTGAAGACCTCTTCGCGCTTGTCGGCGGGAATGCCCGGCCCGTCGTCGTCCACATGCAGGATGAGCCAGCGCGTTTCGTGATTGGCGGTGATTTCGATCCGGTCGCCATGCCGCGCGGCATTGCCGACGAGGTTGAACAGCAGGCGGCGGAAGGCATCGGGGCGCACCGTGATGATCGGGTCGCCGACGATGTCGAGCTCGGTCACATGGCCCTGCCGCTCGGCGTCCGACTGCACCTCCTCGAGGAGCTGGCGCAGATCGGTGGGCACCGCCTGCTCGCCGGCATCGCCGCTCTCGCCGCGGGCGAAGGCGAGATAGCCTTCGAGCATGCGGCTCATCTCGTCCACGTCGCGCTTGAGATCCTCGACCTCCGTCGTTTGATCGAGGAAGACGAGGGACAGCTTGAAGCGCGTGAGGATCGTGCGCAGGTCGTGGCTGACGCCGTTGAGCATCGTCGTGCGCTGCTCGATGTTCCGCTCGATGCGCCGCTTCATCTCGAGGAAGGCGTGGCCGGCCTGGCGCACCTCGCGCGCGCCGCGCGGTCGGAAATCGACCTCGCGCCCCTTGCCGAGGGATTCGGCGGCCTCCGCAAGGCGCAGGATCGGCCTGATCTGGTTGCGCAGGAACAGGATGGCGATGCCGAGCAGCACGAAGGACGACCCGCCCATCCACACCAGGAAGATGTGCGAGTTGGAGGCATAGGCCTGGCTGCGCCGCGCCAGAATGCGCATCACGTCGTTCTGGTCGAGCTTGACGCGCACCTCCACATAACTCGAACGGCCGACCGTATCGACCCAGTAGGGACGGTCGATCTGTCGCCGCAGCTCGTCGGTGAGGGTCTCGTCGAGAATGTCGAAGAAGGGTTTTGGGCCCGGCGGCGGCAGGTCCGTGTTGCGCAGGATGTCCACGTCGAGCTGCAGGCGCTCCGACGCGATCCGTGCGAGCGTGCTGGCATTCTTGTCCTGCGGATAGCTCTCGTAGATGTCGATGAGTGCCGCGATGTCGGCGGTCACCGCGGAGGACAGGCGACGCGTGACGAGCTGGTAATGCCGCTCCATGAACACATAGGCGACGACGGATTGCAGCAGGATGACGGGCGCGATGATGATGATGAGCGCGCGGGCGTAAAGTCCCTTCGGCAGAAAGCGTCCGAACCAGCGCGCGGCGTGGTCGAGAGGCGTGTAGCGCAGGGTCGCCCCGATCTTCATCGGTCGATCACGAGGCGGTACCCGACGCCGCGCACGGTCTGGAGAAAGATCGGGTTTGCCGGATCGGTCTCGATCTTGCGCCGCAGCCGGTTGATCTGCACGTCGACCGTGCGTTCGTTGGCGGCAATGCCGTTACCGGCGAGCGCCTCGCGCGGGACATTGTCGCCGGCATGGCTGCCGAGGATCGTCAGGATCTCGCGCTCACGTTCGGTAATGCGCACCATCTCGTCGCCGCGCCGCAATTCGCCGCGGTCGAAGCGGTACGAGAAGGGGCCGAAATGGACCACTTCCGGCACGGTCCCGTTGCCGGTGCCGGCCACCGGCGTGGCGCGCTTGAGGATGTTGCCGAGGCGTAAGAGCAGCTCGCGTGGCTCGAAGGGCTTGGGCAGGTAATCGTCCGCGCCGATTTCCAACCCCGTTACCCGGTCGGAGGCATCGGAACGGGCGGTGAGCATGAGGATCGGCACCTGCGAATGCTGGCGCAGGCTGCGGGCATAGTCGAACCCGGTTTCGCCCGGCATCATCACGTCGAGGACGAGAGCATCGAAGACGAAATTTTCCGCCTTGGCCCGCGCCTCGGCCGCGCTCGCCGCCGCCGTCACCCGGTAGCCGTTCTCGCTCAGGAAGCGGGTGAGGAGATCGCGCAGGCGGCGATCGTCGTCCACCACGAGAACGTGCGGGGCGTGGTCGGGAATGTCGATGCGTACATCCATGAGGCGTCGGGCTTCTTTGTCGGGCCCTGCTTATCAGGTTTCGTTGGGCCCGAATACGAGCTGCTTCACGTGGGCGCTGTCGCTGGGGTCGATGAGGCGAAGCAGGTAGCGGCTGATCGTCTCCTTCGCCTCCAGCTCCATCCCGGACAGGGCCCGCATGATGCGGCGTGTCTGCAGCTTGGCGAGCTTCAAGGCCAAATCGTGGCCCTTCGTGGTGGCGAAGAGCAGCCGCTGGCGCCGATCGGAGGTGCCCATCCGGCTCTCGATGAAATCCTTCTCGATCAGCTCCTTGAGCACCCGGTTGAGGCTCTGCTTGGTGATGCGCAGGATGTCGAGGAGCTCGGCGATGGTCAGGCCCGGCCGGCGGCTGACGAAATGCAGGACGCGATGATGGGCGCGCCCGAAACCGTATTCGTCCAGGATCCGGTCGGGATCGCTGACGAAGTCGCGGTAGGCGAAGAAGAACAGCTCGATCAGGTCGTAAGCCGGCTGCTCGTCCAGGATATCCCTGCCGGATTGCTGAGACCTCAAAGCCGGAAATGCGTCAGGCACCATCCCTATCCCAAATTTTATGTCAGCCTTGTTGACATATCTCAGGACGATTGTTACTCGTCAAGCCGCTTCCGCGAAATGAATGAAATTGAAATCGCTTGGAAGCGAACCGGAAATTACACGACCCCGGTCGCCACAAGGTCTGCATGCAAGGAGAACAACGATGTCCGCGACCCCTTTCGATCAACGTGATGGTTGGATTTGGTACGACGGGCAGATCGTACCCTGGAAGGATGCCCAGCTCCACGTCCTCTCGCACGGCCTTCATTACGGATCCTCCGTGTTCGAAGGCGAGCGCGCCTATGGCGGCGAGATCTTCAAGTCGACCGAGCATTCCGAGCGCCTCAAGAAATCGGGGCAGATCCTCGATTTCGAGATCCCCTACACGGTGGCGGAAATCGATGCCGCGAAGCGCCTCGTGCTGCAGAAGAACGGCATGCAGGACGCCTATCTGCGCCCGGTCGCCTGGCGCGGCTCGGAGATGATGGGCGTCGCGGCTCAAGCCAACAAGATCCACCTCGCCATCGCCGCCTGGGAATGGCCGAGCTATTTCGACCCGGCCCAGAAGATGAAGGGCATCCGCATCGACATGGCAGAGTACCGCCGCCCGGATCCGGCGACCGCTCCGTCGGCCGCCAAGGCGGCCGGCCTCTACATGATCTGCACCATCTCCAAGCACAAGGCGGAGCGGAAGGGCTATGCCGATGCGCTGATGCTCGACTGGCAGGGCCGCGTCGCGGAATGCACGGGCGCCAACGTGTTCTTCATCCGGGACGGCGTGGTCCATACCCCCACCGCCGATTGCTTCCTCGACGGCATCACCCGCCGCACGGTAATCGATCTCGCCAAGCGCCGCGGCTTCGAGGTGACCGAACGCCGGATCATGCCGGACGAGCTCTCGACCTTCAACGAGTGCTTCATCACCGGAACGGCGGCGGAAGTGACGCCCGTGTCCGAGATCGGCCCGTACAAGTTCCAGCCCGGCAACATGACCAAGGTGCTGATGGAAGATTATTCGGCCGAGGTTCAGCCGAAGAGCAAGGCAGCGTAACGCTTCCGCCTCATTCACGTCCTATCGTCATGCCCGGCCCTGAGCCGGGCATGACATTTTTCGGGCACGCTCCGTAAGGAGGCAGGAAAGCAGGGCGGTTTCCCCCGGCTGCCGAGGGGCTGCACTCTGCCGAACAAACCGGGAATGTGGCGTTTGTGCCGGTGTTGGCAAGAAAACTGTGGATAACGGGGAATAATCGGCCGGGTTAATCCGGGTTTCCTTGAGGAACCAAAGTCCTGCAGGAAGTGTTCTCATTTCTGAACAAAACGAGAACAATTGGAGTCTCCCATGTCTTCGCACGACAAAGTGACCCGACCTACTTCCGTTAACCATAATGCTTCCGCAGAGGCAGACAATCCGAAGACCCATCTTGACCTTTCCGACAACGGAATCAAGGATCCGGACGAGTGGGTCTCGGGCGACGATCCCATGACCGGAGCCCAGGCCTCCTATCTCAAGACCCTGTCCGAGCAGGCGCACGATCCGAAGGCCTTCGATCCGGATCTCGACAAGGCCGAGGCGTCGAAGCGGATCGACCGGTTGAAGCAGAAGCAGGGGAGGTGAGGCGGTTGAGGCCTGTCATCCGGCGAAACACGACGTCTCACGATGAGGCGATCGGCGTTGCGAACTTTCCTGCAGCGTCAGCGGTTATGGATTCCGGACGCCGCTGCGCAGCCCGGAATGACAGAAGAGGCTTGAAGCCCGAAATTGGGCACGTCGACTCTTCCGCAACGCTTTGGGCATCACCACATATGCCGCAGGAGCCTTCTGCTCCACAGGGATGAAACGAAGACGATGATGAAAATTGCTTCTCGCCGCAGCCGGGTCATGATCGCCCTGGCGGCCGCTCTGGTCCTGGCCGGTTCCGCGGCCGAGGCTCGCGTCGGGCGGGGAAGCGGCAGCTTCGGCTCGCGCGGCGCGCGCACCTATACCGCGCCGCCGGCCACTCGGACGGCGCCGGAAGCGGCAGCCCCGATCCAGCGCTCGCAGATTCCGAACCAGGGTCCGAACGTCACCCGTCCTGGCACCCCGGCTCCGAACGTGGCGCAGCCGCGCCGCTTCGGCTTCGGCACGGGCCTGATGGCCGGCCTCTTCGGCGCGGGCCTGCTCGGCATGCTGATGGGCCACGGCTTCTTCGGCGGCCTCGGGGGCCTCGCCTCGATCTTCGGCCTGCTGCTCCAGATCGGCCTCGTGGTCCTGCTGGTCTCCTTCGCTATGAAGTGGTTCCGCAACAGGCGCCAGCAGCCGGCCTATGCCGGCGCGGGCCAAGGCTATGCCCGTTCAACGGGCGGCAGCGTGCCCCCCACGGGCGGACGGCCCATGAACAGCGGACTTGGTGGTGGACTTGGCAGTGGACTTCGCGGCGGCCTGGGTGCCGGCCTCGGCGGTGCTCTGGGCGGCGCCCTCGGTGGCCGGGCTCAGCAGGCGCAGGCCCGTCCGGGCGTGCGCGACGAGATCGGCATCGGCGAGCAGGATTTTGCCGCCTTCGAGAAGGGTCTCGTCGAGATGCAGGACGCCTATTCCCGCGAGGATGTCGCCAAGCTCTGGACGCTCGCAACGCCCGAGATGGCCGGCTACATCCAGGAGGAGCTGAACGACAACGCCGCCCGCGGCGTCGTGAACAAGCTCTCCAACGTGCGCCTCAACCAGGGTGACCTGTCGGAGGCCTGGCGTGAGGGCGCAGCCGACTACGCGACCGTCGCCATGCGCTTCGGCATCACCGACGTGATGACCGACCGCACCACGGGCCGCGTGGTGGAAGGCGATCCGAACAAGGTCGAAGAGGCGACCGAGCTCTGGACCTTCCGCCGTGACCAGGGCGGTGAGTGGAAAGTCTCGGCGATCCAGCAGGCCTAACGAATCCTCTTCATGCAAATACGAAAGCGGCCGGTGAAAACCGGCCGCTTTTTTATTTCGGTCACTGGATGGCGGGATTACTCCGCCGCCTGACGACGGCCTGCATGTGAGCCTTCGCGCACCTCTTCGATGATCTTGTTCACGAAGGCTTCGAGATCGCCTGGATTGCGGCTGGTGATGAGGCCTTGATCGGTCACGACCGTCTCGTCGCGCCATTGCCCGCCCGCATTGATCACGTCGGTCTTGATCGAATGGTAGGACGTGCACTTCTTGCCCTTGATGATGCCCGCCTCGATCAGCAGCCACGGCGCGTGGCAGATCGCGGCGACCGTCTTGCCGGAAGAGTAGAAGGCGCGAATGATCTCGATGGCCTTCGGCTCGGCGCGCAGCTTGTCCGGATTGATCTGGCCGCCGGGCAGCACGAGCGCGTCGTATTCCGCCGGGTTCACATCGTCGATGTCCTTGTCGACGGACACCGTCTTGCCCCAATCCGTCTTGTCCCAGCCATAGATCTTGCCGGACTTCATGCGCGATTTCGGAGCGGCGATTTCGACGGTCGCGCCGGCATCCGACAGCTTCTCCTGCGGCACCATCAGTTCCGATTGCTCGAAGCCGTCGGTCGCCATGATGAGGATCTTGGCCTGTTTGATGTCAGGCATGATGGTCTCCGTTTCTGTGTGGGGAATATGGTTGGAAACGGGTGGAGCGGTGTGCGGTTCCTGCGAGATCGTCCCGGAACATCGCCTCTGCGGGCCTGTTGACCCAGTCAGAAACCTGCAGAGATCGAGGATGCAAATGGTCAATCCAGGCGTACCGACGAACGAGCCGACGCCCGGCGGCAATATTCCGAGTGAAGTGCCGCCTGGGACGATGCCCGATGAGGAGCCGGATATCGGACCGACCGGGCCGCGCTCGCCCTATCCCGTCAACGATCCCAGGATCTCCGATCCGAAGGGGCCGGGCTCCGAGCCCGACTATCTGCCGGGCAATCCCACCGATCCGGGCACGCGCTATTGAGATGACGAGAAAACGTGGGCCGGCCGCGATGCGATGCCGGCTCAGATCTCGATGATGGCGTAGGGTTTGCCGGTCGGCTTCTCGATATGCTTGGCGACGTTGTAGACCGGCTGCCCGCCGGGTGTCCTGCCCTCGAAACGGCCGCGATGCGCATGTCCGTGGACGATGGCGTTGACCTTGAAGCGGTCGATGGTTTCCGCAAGACGCGACGAGCCGAGGAAGGGATAGATCTCGAGCGGCTCGCTCTCGATGGTCTCGGTGATCGGCGCGTAATGCAGGATGACCATGGAGCGCTTGGCGCGCACCTGCCGCATGGCGTTCTCGAGCCGCAGGGTTTCGTTCATGGTCTCGCCGACGAACTGCTTGATGGCGGGTTCGCCGAAGGAGCCGAGCATGCGGCGCCCGAAGCCGCCGGCAAAGCCTTTCACGCCGACGAAGCCGACGCCGTCGATCTCCACCGATTGCCCGTCGAGCACGCGCATGCCGGCATCGCGCAGGATATGCGTAACCTCTTCGTGCGCGCCGCATTCGTAATCGTGATTGCCGAGAACGCCGACGACGGGAATCGAGCAGGACTTGATGTCCTGCGCCAGTAACTCGGCTTCCCTGGGCTTTCCGAGATCGGTCAGGTCTCCGGCCAGCACGAGAACGTCGGCCTCCTTGGAGATTTCGCCGAACAGATCGCGATAGGAGATCCAGTTATCCTCGCGCACGTGAAGATCGCCCATGGCGGCGATCTTCATGAGTTGCTGCGGCTCGCTGCGCTGCTGTGGTTCGTCACTCATTCCGCCATTCACCTTCGCCGCCGACATCGGCGAAGCCCCATTGCTTGACATCGATCTCGTAATCGATGCGGGAGAACATCCGACCGCGGCAGACTTTCATTTGCGGCGGCGGAAGATCGAGCTGCTTCGAAAGCCTGTCGAGAAGCTCGTCCATCACCCAGCGCGGGACCTTGTCGCGCTCGGAAGGGTAGATCCAGCGGAAGTTGAGCAGGTGCATGAGCAGCACCTCCCAATGCACTTCCATATAAGCGAGCAGCGCGTGCCAATCGATCTGGTCGTGGGCCTTCAGGATCGTGTGCGCCACATCGGCGCCGTCATAGCGGTGGCGCAGCTGGATGAAGCATTTCGACCAGACGAGTTCCGTCGGCCCGACGATCCGCACCGGCTGGCCGAACACCTCGATCTGGCGCGCACGCTGGAACCACTGATCGCCGATCGGCATGGTGCCGTTCGACGAGGCGAAGATGACGTCGAAGAAATACTGGCCCTTGAAGACCTTGCCGAGCCAGCGGTCGTCCTCGATCTCGACCGAGTAGCCGAGGTGCTTGAAATGCGAGAGGACGCGCGTGTAGTCGCCGGCCTTGCAGAAGATGTCCAGGTCCTTGGTCGGCCGCGTGATGCCGGTATAGGCCGAGAGCGCATAGGTGCCGGCAAGCAGGAAGGGCAGGCCGAGCTGGTTCAGCTCCCGCAGCGATTCGGCATAGAAGGCTTCGGATTCCGGGTATTTAAGGGTCGGTTCTGCCTTGGCATCCATGAGGGGCACGCCGTGATGGAGACCGGAAACCAGATCTGGATCGTGAACTGCCATGGGCCCTGTCCGAAGCGCGGCCAAGAGCGACCCGCGTTCGACAACCGGAATGGCAGGAATGAAGTTCCGTAGCGGCCGAGCTTAATGCGCCGGGCGGTTCCGGCTCAGGCCCGCAGACGCCGCTGCTCGGCGGTTTTCTGCGGCTGGGGAGCCCCGAGGCCGAGAAGGGACCAGATGGCGAGCTGATCGCCCTCGAACTCGGCCACGCGCTGCCGCAGCTCTTTCAGCTGAGCGTCTCCGTCCATCGGCTTGCCGTCCTTCAGCAGGCGCTGGCCAGCGTCGGACAGGACCTTTCCGACATAGCGGGCAAGGTCCGTTTCTTCGTCGTGCAAGGCGAGCCACATGAACTGCGTCATGCGGTCTGCCCCGAGGCCGCCGCCGGTGACGGGCGATGCGAAATAACTGTACTTGCGCTCGGCGCGCGATTCCTCGGCAACCGCCCTGTTGAAGCGGTCGGTCTGCAGCTTCCGCTCGGCGAGCCCCTTGGCCGGCAGGCAGGGGTGGCAGGCGCCGAGGGCGACCAGAAAGGTGACGGCTTGAACCAGACGGCTGAAGCCGATCGCGGCCAAAGCGGGCTCGCTCATGATCTCGCGCAGGGTCTTGGGACCCTGTTCGAGGGAGGCGATCAATGGGTCGTAGATCGCATTCTGCAGCTTCACCGTATGGCGGATGCCGCGCACTTCGCGCGGGACCTTGGCCCCCTTCATGGTTAAGGCGAAGCGCATGTCGAGCCATCGCTCGCGGGCCTTATGGGCGGGCAGGCGCACCGGCCCCTTGATGAAGATGTCGCGCCGGAACTGCTGGTCGATCATGTGATCGCGCGTCGTCTGGCGCAGGGCGACATCGTCGACGCCGCCGAGAAAATCGCGCTGCTCCTTCGTCAGGCTGACCTCGTCCAAGGTGTCGAGCGCGTTCGCCGGTCCGACCCAGCTGAGCTTGGCCTCGGCGAGCTCCTGCGCCAGGTCCATGAAGTAGAACGGGTTGGAGTCCTGGTTGAAATATTCATGGACGATGTAGTTGGGGTGGTGGCTCTTGAGCCGCTCGAGACGCTTCGCCAGCTTGGGATGAGTGGCGAAATAGCGCATGTCCAGGCTGCCGAACTTGTCTGCGAGGTCGAGGAACGTCGAGGCCCGCGACGGCGCGGAGAGGGAGCCGCGGGCCAGCGTATGCTCGACGAGAAGACGCCGCAGCGGCATCATGGCGGCCCAGCCGGGCATGCATTTGTAGGAGATGTAGACGATGCCGCCGGGCTTGAGCTTGCGGCGCATGAACTCGACGATGGTGCGGCGGTTCTCGGGCGAGATCCAGCTGTAGATCCCGCGCAGGGTGATGAAGTCGAAATCCGGAAGATCGCTGCGCTCCACGAATTCGGCGAAGCTGTCGTCGTAGAAATGGACGTTCTTCAGTCCTGCCGATTGCGCGAACGCCTGGGCGCCGACGATATGGCCGGGATTGAAATCGGTGGCGTCAAACTGGATGTGCGGGTTGGCGGCGGCGAGAAGGTTGGTCGAGAAGCCTTGGCCGCATCCGAGCTCGCAGTAATTCAGAGAAGACTGGCCGAGATCGGGCGACTGCACGCCTTGCAAAAGCGCCAGGAAGCCGAGCAGGCTCGGGGTCAGCTCCTGATAGAAACCGTGGGTGTATTCCACATCGACCACGTAGCCCGAGGACCAATCCGCCATGACATCATCCCGATCGCCCGGCCAGGTATCCCGTCCTGGACCGAATGTATATTTATAATGTTACATATGTCAGGCGCCGCTATTCGGATCAATTCTTTTCTGCTTCCCCCGAGGAAGATTGGTTAAATCTAGTGGTCGCCGTGCGAGATCCTGGCGTCCCGCGGGCTGTTGAGGATTTCGATCAGGCTGTTGGCGATGTGGCGAGCCTCGTCGTCCTTCAGGCGCAGCAGGAAGGGCGGCATCATGCCGGCCTGGAGAGCCACCACGGCCATCCCGTGCTCGTCCATGCCGACATCGATGGTCTGCGAGGTTACGTCGACCAGTTCTTCCGGCATGTCTTCGCTCTCCTCTGCGGCTTCGCCGATGGCGGAGAGCAGCTGGCTGACGGCACGGACCAGCGAGCGGGCGGCATGGGGGTCCATGACCACCGCGGTTGATTGCTCGCCCTTCTGGAATGCCAGCTGGATGTTGTCGCCTTCGAGCGTGACGGAAATGCCTGCCATGTATGTCCTCGTCCTTCCCGCCCCCCATATGGGGGTCATTTCTGTCCAGGGGAAGGCAGAGCCTTTCGTACGACAGATGCGCTCCCGCCCCAAGGGGAGAAGCGCATCCTGGTAAACCGCCACGGGGCGTACGGTCAGATCCCGCTGTCCGACGGGCCGCCGGTCCGGCGGCGGATCGCGGCGGCCGTGCCGCTGCCCGAGGTTTCCGGCATGCCGACGCTGCCGGCCCCCGCCGCGCCGGCGGAGCGCGCGCTGCCGCTGATGCCCGCGTCCGCCGCCTGCTGGATGCGCAGGTTGTTCTGCACATGGGTGACGCCCGAGACGGATTCGGCGAGGTCTTCCGCGTGCCGCTTCTCGAAGCGGCTGTTGACCGTGCCGGTAAGCGTCACCTCGCGGTTCTCGACCCGCACCTCGATCTCGGAGGCGTCGATATGCGGATCCTCGGTGAGGCGGTCGTTCACATCCTCCAGGATGCGGGCATCGGAACGCTGATAGCCGCGCGGGCCGCGGCCGCGATGCTGGCCGGCCTCGCGCATGTCCCTGTCGCGGCGCCGTTCGGCATCCTCGTCGCCGAACCAGGACCGGACCTCGTCGCCGGCCCGCTCGAAGAAGCCGCGCTCCTCGTCGTAGTCGCGCGAGCCGCGCCCGAAGCTGTCCGAGCCGTAGCGGTCGCGCCGGTAGGCGTCCCGCTCGCGCCGGCGTTCGGTGCCGAAGAAAGGCTTCTCGGTGCCGCCCTCGTCGCCGACCACGTCGCGCCAGTCGAGGGCGGAGCCGCCGGTGCCGTAGCCGGCGGAATCTCCGTAATCGCGCTCGCGGACCTCACGCTCGAAGCGCCAGCCGCGGTCCTCGTCCGCGCCCCAGCGCCTGCTTTCATCCTCGTCGGAGCGGCGGTCGTAGCCCGCGCTGCGGTTGCCGAAGCCGCGCCGGGCGATGTAGCCGTCGTCCTCCCGGTCGCGCCGGTCGAAATCCTGATTGCCATAGCGGCGGTCGGTGGCCATGGTTGCGCTCCTCCTGCTGGTGGATCGGGCCGCGCCGGGGCGGCCCCCTCGCGCAAACCAACGTGAGCCGCTTGCGAGTGTTCCTGGGGAACGACGCGTCCTCCGGCCGGCTTTTTTTGGCTTTCCCCGAACGGCCGCGCCGCCGCTGCATTGACCGGCAGGGTGCGGGACTCCATCCTGCGCGGAGCGAGAACGATCGGGGTTGTCAGATGGCGGATCTGTCCGGATTGAGCGACGAGGCGCTGGCGGTCTTCGCCTTTGCCGCCTATCACCGGCTGGCGACCGGCCAGAAGATCCTCAGCGTGGTCCGCAAGGACGGCGCCGGCCACAGGGCGAGCGCGGCCGCCACGGACGAGCTCGACGGGCGCGGCCTCGTGCGGGCGGAGGAGCGCGAGATCGTCTTCACCCCGGCCGGCGAAGAGGCGCTGGAGCGCGTGGTCGCGGCCATTCGGAGCGCCCGAAAGACCTGACTTTGAAGATCTTTTTCGCCCGGCCAAGGCAGAGGCTTTGCCTTGTAATTGCCCCATCTGTGTCCTAGGTAGCTTCCATCGACATTTGGCCGGACGACTGGGCTTCACGCTTTGGCACTGCCGAGCGCACGTTCCTTCTCTCTACCATCTATCGACTAACGGGTGTGCGGGCTCGCCCCTCATCCACGTGCAAACGACAGTGAAGAGGATTTCCCATGGAACAGGGAACCGTGAAGTGGTACAATGAAACCAAGGGTTATGGTTTCATCCAGCCCGACAACGGCGGCAAGGATGTGTTCGTTCATGCGACCGCGCTCGAGCGCGCCGGCATGCGCGGCTTGCGCGAAGGCCAGAAGATCTCGTACGAGCTTCAGACCGACCAGCGCACCGGTCGCCAGTCTGCAGTGAACCTGCAGAATGCCTAAGGTTTGATGCCGGAGGACGTGCCCCGCACGTCCTCTTGCATATGGCCGTTCCGTTTCAGGGGCGGCTTTTTTGTTATGAGGAAGGCTTTGCATGGCAAAGGAAGAACTGATCACCTTCGAAGGACTTGTGACCGAAATTCTCCCCGATGCGCGCTACCGCGTGCAGCTCGACAACGGGCACGAGGTCATCGCCTACACGGCCGGCAAGATGAAGAAGAACCGCATCAAGACCCTCGCCGGCGACCGCGTGACCGTCGAGATGTCTCCTTATGATCTCGAGAAGGGCCGTCTCATCTTCCGTCACAAGGATTCGGGTGCCTCTTCCGGTCCGCGCCCGCCGCAGCGCGGCAACCAGCAGTTCCGGCGCCGCTAAAACAATCGGCGCACCCATGCTGGACGCGCCGATTGGTTTGAGCTGAGAGTGACGGCTTAACGTCCGAGGCCCGCCAGATAAGCTCTACGCTGCGTTTCCCTCCCCCTTGAGGGGAGGGGTAGGGGTGGGGGTCGGACGACGGGGTGAGAGATCAAACGAGCAAGACGCTGTAGCAGCCTTTATGCTCTCTGAGGGAAGCACAGAGCTTCGACTTTGCGACCCCCACCCTTTCATCCCTCCCCGCAAGGGGAGGGAAGAGCGTTGCGCTCCCTTGGAACTCAGGCGACCGCGTGCATCACCGAGAGGGTGACGCGGTCCGGGCCGAGATCCTCCTCCAGATCGGTGAAGTGCAGGAGCTCGGCGAGCCGGTTGCGGGCGCGGTTGACGCGGCTCTTGATGGTGCCGACCGCGCAGCCGCAGATCTCCGCCGCCTGCTCGTAGGAGAAGCCCGAGGCGCCCACCAGCAGCAGCGCCTCGCGCTGGTCGTGGGGCAGGCGGGCGAGCGCCCGCTGCAGATCCTCGAAATCGAGATGCGGCAGCTGGTCCGGCTGGACCGAGAGGGCGGCGGCGTATTTGCCGTCGGCATCCTCCACCTCGCGGCGGCGCTTGCGGTATTCGGAATGAAACAGGTTGCGCAGGATGGTGAAGAGCCAGGCCTGCATGTTGGTGCCGGGCTGGAAGCG
Source organism: Microvirga ossetica (assembly GCF_002741015.1). NCBI lineage: Bacteria > Pseudomonadati > Pseudomonadota > Alphaproteobacteria > Hyphomicrobiales > Methylobacteriaceae > Microvirga > Microvirga ossetica. Next base: position 3,886,530 of record NZ_CP016616.1, read on the forward strand.
GTCGATATTGGCGATCGCCCGCATCAGGGTCTCCTGCACGAGGTCGTCGGCCCGGTCGACGTTGTTCGTGAGGGAGATGGCGAAGGCGCGCAGGTTCGGCGTCGCCTTCAGCATGGAATTGCGCAAATCCAGATCGATACTCATGAGGATTGTTGCTCCGGCTTACGCTCGTCGAGGCGATTGATGATCTCGATGAAACGTTCCGGCACCGGCTGCTCGCCCAGCGCCAGCGCCTCGTAGAACTGGCGCAGCCTTTGCCCGAGCTGGGCCTGCACGGACCGGCTCAGGGCGGGAGAGGAAGAACGGTGAAGGCCAGGAACGGTTTCGGGATCGTCGATGGGCATGATGTTGGCGTTCTTCTTCTGCATTGCGTTGTCCTGGACCATCGAGGGCAGCGACCTCCCGCAGGGGATGCGTTGAGGGCATCTCCCGATCGCCGAGGAGGTAACGCCAAGCCGGGGTCTTCGTTCCGCCCCGGACCTACCCCGCCGGAACCCATCCACAGGCAAAATAGGCGGGAACTTTTTCCCTTACGGTCAAGTTTCCCTCACCGGACGGCCGCACCGAACGCGGCCGAGTTGGAAGGGAGAAACCCGCGATGGCACTTAGCACCATCCTGCTCATTCTGGTCATTCTGCTGCTCATCGGCGCCGTGCCGGCCTGGCCCCACAGCCGCGGCTGGGGCTACGGCCCGAGCGGCCTCTTGGGCGTGATCCTGCTCATCCTCATCATCCTGCTGCTGATGGGACGGCTGTAACGGTCTGGCGAGACCGCTGGAACGAAAGAGGGCGGCCTTGAGCCGCCCTTTTTGCACAAATCGAGGCTATGGGAAATCTGCAACCTATTCGTTATTTGCAATTGCTTCCCATGTTATTGTTCTAAAAATTGCAGCTGTCGCAGAAACAAGCATCATTATCGAATAGATAAACAACAAGAAGACAAAACCTTTAAAGCATTGATACAAAATAAATAGTGGATAGTCGATATACCTTAATGCATCCATCTTGGTGAAAATTCTAACCAATGTTGCCCCTAAGCCGCTATATGATATGATTCCAAAAATCAGCGTTAGTGCCTGAACCATAATAAAATGCATGAACGTCGCTGATAGTTCTTCAGCTGGGGTAAATTTATCGCCTTCTTCTCTCTCAAACATGAATGGACCAATTTTCCCCTGGAACGACGAAAATAATATAGCAAAAGCTCCAATCGAGAAGCCAAGTAGATTGGGCATTATTTGTACTATCAACTCTTTCCATCGCGATCCATCCTGCCATACTTGGAGGCAAATGAAGGTTATAATTGTCGATAATTGAAAATAAGGACTGCAAAATACGGCTCTCCAGCCGCCATAAGCGGTGAAATACTCCTTGATAACGGTCCACGCCCCTTTGTAGTGTTTCATATTCTTGGCTCAAAAATTCCTAATCGAGGTTATAAAAGCCTGGTTATTAGATATCACGTCTGGATCATACGATACTGTCTCAATCGCGGGGTATGAGCGTGTAGAGCGCGTGACGCTTGCTCCATTCTCATCGCGTCCAGTCGCCGAGACTTCGCCGTTAATCGTAGCAACTTTGGCAAGTGCAAGCGTATCTTCATCTGGGTCGAATGTTTCTCCAGGCGCCGCTTGTAGCGTTTCAGTTAGAGATGATGCTCGCTGCCTTCTCAATCTGTCGCGCATTCTTCGATCTAAATCTTGGTGATCGTCCGGGTTTGGTCGTTGTATGCGAATTGCTAGTTTTTTTAGATCAAGACCAGAAAGTATCTTATCAATACTTTCCCGACGTGAAACAAGATTCACATAGACTGGGCCATATTTCTCAAACAGTTCTCTTTGAGTGAGCAGGATTGCAAAAAACCTCTCGACTTCTGTTGGAGCAATAGACCCGTCAGGTCCTTTGATCTCAAAGAAGAGCTGATGCTTTTGTGAGTCGAAGAAAAAAAGGAAGGGCACGAAATTTGGGCGCAGGTAGGTAATTACCCAGGCCCTTGCGCAAAGCGGGTTTCGCTGATTCCCTGTTGTCATGGGCCGCAGCGATCTTGAGCGTCTGAGCAAGGAAGAGCTGATCGAGCTGGTGCTGCGACTGCAGCGGCCGCAAAGACCTCACGCACATCCTCCAAGCCGCCCTCGACCGATCGCAAAGAGCAGCGCGAGCGCTCCAAACCGGGCGGAGCCAAGCCCGGTCACGAAGGCCACAGCCGGATCATCAGCGCCACGCCGGATGAGGTGGTCGAGCACCGTCCTGACCGGTGCTCGTGCTGTTCGGCTGTCCTGATGGCGGATTGGCCGGCGGAGACGATCAGCATCCACGAGCAGATCGAGCTGCCGGAGGTGGCGCCCCGTGTCACCCAGCATCGGCGCCTGGCGGTGCGCTGCCGGGCGTGTGGAACCCGGGTCGCCGCGGCCGTGCCGGACGCCGCAAAGGGGACGCCGTTCGGGCCCCGCGTCCATGCCATGGCGACTTATCTCAAGACCTTCCAGGCTCTGTCCTACGAGCGGCTGCAAAGCGCATTCGCGGATCTGTTCGGGCTCACCGTCAGCCAGGGCGGCCTGATGACCATGCTGCGCCGGGCGCAGGGCGCCTTCGCGGGCGAGCGCGACAGGGCGGTTGCGGCGTTGCGCCGGGCCCGGGTCACCGCTTCCGATGAGACCGGCGTCCGGATCGAGGGCTCGAACGCCTCTCATTGGGTGTTTCGCTGTTCGGAGGCGGTGGTCCATTACGCCTCGCCGACCCGGGGCGCCATCGTGGTCCGGACGATGATGGACGGGCACCGACCCGAGGTCTGGTGCTCCGACCGCTACAGCGCGCAACAGGGCCATGCCGACGCCCACCAGACCTGCCTGGCCCATCTTTCCCGCGACGTCGCCTCTGCCGATGAGGCGAGCGCGGATGTCCTGCCCTCCCGCCTCCAGCTGTGGCTGCACCGGGCCTTTGCCCTGGCGGAGGAGGTCGGATCCCTTGCCGCCTCGACCCTCGCTCGCAAGCGCCGGGCCCTGGAGCGAAGTCTGGAGGCGATCCTGGCTGCGCCGACCTCCTGCGATCTGGCCCGTGACATTCAGAGCAAGGTCCGGCGCGCCCGCGATCAGCTTCTGACCTTCGCCCAGTGGCCCGGACTGGTTGATGCGACCAACAACGCCTGCGAACGCGCGCTCAGACCGGCCGTCGTTCAGCGCAAGGTGACCAACGGTTATCGGGCCATGTGGGCTGCCAAGGGCGAGGCGGACATTCGAACGGTCGTCGACACGGCTCGTCTCGGTCCGGGAACCAATGCGTTCAACACAATCCTTCAGACCGTGTCCGTCTGAACCTCAGTGCGAAATAGGGGCGTGGGTAATTACGCGCAGGTTGTCTGGAATTGATATAGAGCTTGTGGTTTCATCATCCGCTTGATTTAGAGCTTCAATATCGAACCAAGGGAGATCCGGATCTATTTCGTTATAGCGTGCAAATGTACCGCGTAAGCCAGTAGCATCCCGAGATATATGATTTAAGATAACGAACTTATGAGCGCTGAGCTTAACTGGTCGCTTTAGGCGAAATGCTGATCTGATGAGTTCGCTATAAGTAGTTGCGCTTTCGTTTGGATTGGAAATATTTAAGCAACCAACCGTAATCAAACGCGGCCGAGCCATCTCCATATGCCCCCTGTAATACTTGCAGCATTGCAAAAATTCTTATTTAGCTTTTTGACGCTGCTAGCCGAATTCATGCTATAGTTGTGAGGACTAGAAAATATCGCGCTCAGATTGTTGTCAATATGCGAATTGTGACAACTGCGGTTTAATTAACAATGATCTGACAGTTCCATTTTCAACACTTAGGTTTTGAGTTCGGAACAAACTGACCCGTGCTTGCCACCCTGCGCGTTTCGCGAGAGATCCTAGCTTAAACCGGCGCATAGATTTATTGACATTCTAGCCCCCACCCAAACCATGTAAACTCCGCAAGGGGGCGCGGAGGAAACCGATGCCTATCTTCCTCGACCGGCATGACCTGAAGGGCCTGAGTGCCGCCGATATCGCCGAGGCGCATCGCCGGGATCTGGAGGTCCAGGGGCAGTATGGGGTGCGGTTCCTGACCTACTGGTTCGACGACACCCGCGGCACGGCCTTCTGCCTCGTCGATGCGCCCGACATCGAGACCGCCATGCGCGTCCACGACGAGGCCCATGGGCAGGTCGCCCGCGACGTGATCGAGGTCGATCTCTCCGCCGTCGAGGCCTTTTTGGGGCGCGTCTCCGATCCGGAGCCGGCGGGCTGCTGCTCCCATGAGCGCGTCGATCCGGCCATGCGCACCATCATGTTCACCGACATCGTCGACTCGACCGCCATGACCGCGCGCCTCGGCGACGTGCGCGCCGTCGAGATGGTGCGGGCGCACGACGCCATGGTCCGCCGGGCCCTCAACGGCCGGGGCGGGCGCGAGGTCAAGCATACGGGGGACGGCATCATGGCCTCCTTCGAGGAGGCCGCTTCAGGGGTCGATTGCGCCCGCGCCATTCAGCAGGCCTTCGAGGCCTTCAACCTCGCAAGCCGCGAGAAGCTGCAGCTGCGCATCGGCCTCGATGCCGGCGAGCCCGTCGCCGACCACAACGACCTGTTCGGCGCCACCGTGCAGATGGCCGCCCGCCTGTGCCAGAGCGCCGAGCCCGACACCATCGTCGTCTCCGCGGCGATCCGCGGCCTCCTGCCCGAACCCTCCCGCCTCACCGGCCTCGGCCGCCGCAGCCTGAAGGGCTTCGCGCAGCCGGTCGACGCCTACGAGGTGCCGTGGAAGTGAGCGCGACGCTCATCGGCGCGTGTCTCGCGTGCGGGAGAGGGAGACCCGCACATGCCATCCCTGCCTCCGCAGCCGACAGGCGAGCGACACTGACGACAAGCGAGCGACACTCCCTCTCCCGTGCGGGAGAGGGCCGGGGTGAGGGCAGGCCGGTGCCGGATGAGGCGCTGAGCGGGACGCACCGCAGGAGAGGGTGGACGCGCTTTGCTTGTGAAAGCCCCACCCCTGCCCCTCTCCCACCCGGGAGAGGGGAATAGCGCCGGTGTCATCCCCGGCGGTCCGCAGGACCGGGAAGGGGATCCAGTCCCACGCTCTACGCTATGGATTCCCGTTCTCTCCGCTGGCCGCGCCATCTCCGGCCGGGAATGACACTGACGGTTCGCCTCACCCTCTCACGTCATCACCGGCCTTGTGCCGGTGATCTCGATTGTTTGGAGCGCGGCGCTTGTCCGCATCGGGATGGCCGGCACGAGGCCGGCCATGACGTGGAGGGGGACGGGAGAGGATGCGCGCGGGCAACGTTGTGTTCTCACTTTGTTCTTGACGGCGGCCATAAGCTCTGCTATATCGTGAGGGTCTCTTCTTCGAGGGGCGCGCTCGCGAGGCGTCGCAGTGTGGAAGCAGACCCGGTCTCGCTGGTTCGCCTCGCACGCGGGCCAGGCGAGTGGCCCAGGCTGTGCGCCGCTGAATAGGGATTGGGTCGAGGCCGCCGCTGACATTGCGGTCACCGCCTCGGGCAGTCGCCGAACCGGCGCCGCCTGTCCGCCGAAACAAACCGGACGCGAAGCGGCCTCCCGGCTCTTCCATCATCACCATGCATCATCGAGCCGGGCCGCCCTTCGCGCCACCCTCGATCTCACCACAGGCTCGCAGCACATCGCTGCGGGCCTACAGGTGCTGGCCTTCGCACAGGAAAGGAAAATGGCTCCTGGGATTCGAGCGGGCGTGTCAGAACCGGGCCGTGAACTGGCCGCGGACGGATTGGCTCCGATTGCGGTCTCCGAACTCGCCGCCATAGCGCAGGCCCAGGGTCGCGAAGGAGGTCATGGCCCAGTCGAGCCCGGTCTCCGCGATCAGGCTGTCGCGAGCGACGGGAGCGCCGATGATCAGGAACGGATCGCCCCCGGCGATGAACTGGTTGACCGTCTCCGGCAGACGATCGCCGAAGGCGTGCCGCCAGCCGAGGAAGGAATAGCCCGTGAGGCGGCCATCGCCCGAGAGATCGCCGGAGAGACGCAGGCCCAGGGTCGAGCTGAGCGTGTCGAAACTGCGCGTCGTGCCGAAAAGCGCCATGGCGCCGGCCTCTTCGACGAAGGAGCCCGAGCCCGTGTGCAGATAGGACAGGTTGGCGATGGGCTCGGCGGTCAGGCTCGCGAACCGCACCGGATAGCCGATCTCCGCGAAGAGGCCGGCGCTGTCGAGGGACAGCGTGCCATGGGCCTTGTCGCGAAAGCCCACGAAGACGGCGCTGCGATCCGCATCGAGCTCATGGCGCGCATAGGTGGCGCCGCCGCGGAGATTGAAGCCGCTGACGGCGCCGGAGCCGTAGAGGGCGGCATGATAGCCGTCGAGGCGGCCCGACGAGAGGCGGCCGGTCGGATCGAACGAGGTCTGGGTATAGGCGCCGGCCATGCCGATCCGCCACGCCGTGTCGAATGCCGTCTCCGCCCCGAGGATGAAGCCTCCGGTGGTCCTGTCGATCAAGGCGGAACCGATCACCGACTGGCCGCTCTGATGCCCCCACGCGCCGAAGCCTTGCCCCCACAGATCGATCGATAGGCTGCGGCGCGGCGGGACTCCTGCCGGAAAGGCCGGGGCCGGCGCATAGGCCAGGGGCTCCGCCGCGGGGGAGGGCGCTCCGACGGTCCGCAGGCGGGTGAGCAACGTACGGTGAATGGTCTCGGCATCCATCGAGCAAGGCCGACGCTGCTCGCATAGATCTCGCCGGACAGGAGATCGAGCGCCTGCAGGACCTCCGGAATCGTCGGCTGCGCCAGCACCGTTTTCAGAAGCGGGCCGCTCAGGCCCTGCGATTCGACGGCACGGCCGGTGCTGATCTGGTTCCACGTGCGGCCGACCTGGTCGAGGGTGATCACCGGGGGCGGCTCGTCAGGTTCGTCCGGCTGGTTCGGATTGTCCGGCTGGTTCGGATCGTCCGGCTGGTTCGGATCGTCCGGCTGGTTCAGATCGTCCGGTGGCTGCATTGTCCGCTCGAGCGTCACATAGACATTCGTGGCATCGTAGCTCAGCACGGTCTGCAGCAGGGCGAGGCTTGCCGTCGAGCTCTGAAAGCGTCCGCCCGCCAGGGTGTTCGCGGTCAGGATGCGGTAGGGCGTGCTGAGCACGTAGCCGCGCGAGACATCCACGGAGACTGCGCCTCCATTGATCGTCGCGGTGCCGTTCACCTGGAGCCTGTCGCTGCCGCCCTGGTCGTTGACCCGCACAAGGTAGCGCGAGCCCGCCTCAAGGGTTGCCGAAGCGGCCGTGAGGATCCCGATGGACGTCCGCCCGCCGGGCGCCAACGCTCCACCCGAAACGACGGCGACCGCGCCGACCGAGCCCGTTCCGCCGAGGGTGCCGCCGCTGGCGACGTTCACGGCTGAATTCGGCATGGTGGCGTCGACGAACAGGCGGCCTTCACCGACGGTGATCGGCAGGGTCGCGTTGTTGGTGCCCGTGAGCGTCCAGTCGAAGCTCCCGATCTTCTCCAACCGCTCGAAGTTGCGATAGGCACCTGCCGTGGATTCGATCCGCGAGACGTCGAGGCTGCCGGAGTCGAGGCCGAATGCCAGCGTGTCGATATCCGCGCCGCCATCGATGAAAGTGTCGAACGATGAAGCGCCACCGATCACGTAGGTGTCGTTGCCTGAGCCCAGGGTGACAGCTGCAAAGGTCGGCTCGCTGCGAATGATGCCGAAGTTCTCCAGACGCTCATTTCCCGCTCCCGAGAAGAAGCCGAAGCCAAGTGTTGACTCGATTAGTCCCCGGTTGACGACCAGGCTTGATTGACCCGGCCCACTGCTGATGACGATTCCGTAGCCGCCGGGCTGAGAAGCCCGGCCCGTGATTTCGCCGTTGTTGATGATTGTGGCATTGTCGGCACCTATCAGGAATAGGCCGTAATGAGCGCTGCTGGTGGTCCGGATGAATCCATCATTGCGGATTGTGTTCCCGCTTCCATTGTCGACGATAATCCCCGTCCCCGTATTGTTGATGAGGGTGCCGGTGTTGGTGACGGTGTTGTTGTTCCCCGAGACCACAAATATGGAGCTGCCGTCGATCGTTGCGGCAGTGAGGGTGGCCGCATTCGTGATCAGGCTGTCGTTCCTGATCGTGACGTAGGTTGTGTCGGAGGTAAAGGTCGCTCCGTTCTGGATGGTGACCTGCACGTCCGAGCTGCCCGCCTCGGCCGCGACCGGAGTGTCCTCGGCTCCTCCAGCGGCCTGACAGGTGACGCGCGCGCCGCCTTGCGGATTGTCCGCCGTTCCGGGCCCGCTCGTCAGCACGCAATCCGCCGCCGCGCGGTCGATGGCGCAGAGGGACGTCGTGGCGGCGAGAACGAGGAGCAGCAGGCGCGACCGGGTCGTGCGGGAAGCGACGTCGGAACGGTGGGAAAGGGCCATCAGAGCAGGACCGAAACGAGGGACACTCGAATCGTTATTCCATATGGGTTTCGCCGCTTCTGCTCTCTAAACGGAGGGGGAGGTCGATAAGGGGCCTCATTTGCAGCGGCTGTTGCCGCTGCGCCACTGGCTCGGGCGAGCCTTGCCGTCCGCCTAGGGTTTACCGCCGCTTCCCACCGCCACCCTTGTACTTCGGCTTCTGTCCGGCGAGCCCCTGCGTCGAGCGCGCCGCCGGCCGCTCGCGGAAGTTTAACGGAACCTCGCGGTCGGTTCCGGGGCCCATCTCGTCGAGGCCGGGCTTGCGGATGCGGGTGCCCTCATCCGAGCGGCCCTTGCCGGTAGGTCCGTAGGATGCGGAATTCTCGTCGCCTTCCGCCGCGCCCTCGGCCGGGGGCGGCAGGCCCTTCGGCGGCAGGTTGGCGCTGCGGCCGTATTTGCGCGAGCCACCGTAGCGGCCGGCCTCGCGCTCCACATCGCTTTGTCGCGCCATTGGATCGTCGCTGATCGCAAGCTCGGTCGCCTGCAGCCGCTTGAGCTCGTCGCGCAACCGCGCGGCCTCCTCGAATTCGAGATTGGCGGCGGCCTCGCGCATGCGCTTTTCCATGTCGGCGATGACGGCCTTGAGGTTGTGCCCGACCGTCCTGTCGGCGAGGCCGGTATCGACCGAGACGTGGTCGCGCTCGTAGACGCTCTCGAGAATGTCGGCGATGTTCTTCTTCACGCTCTGCGGCGTGATGCCGTGCTCGGCGTTGTAGGCGAGCTGCTTGTCGCGGCGGCGGTTGGTCTCGGCGATCGCGCGCTCCATGGAGCCGGTGATCTTGTCCGCGTAGAGGATCGCCTTGCCCTCCACGTTGCGCGCCGCGCGGCCGATGGTCTGCACCAGCGAGGTTTCGGAGCGCAGGAAGCCCTCCTTGTCCGCATCGAGAATGGCGACGAGCGCGCATTCGGGAATGTCGAGGCCCTCGCGCAAGAGGTTGATGCCGATGAGCACATCGAAGGCGCCGAGGCGCAGGTCGCGGATGATCTCGATGCGCTCGAGCGTATCGATGTCCGAGTGCATGTAGCGCACGCGGATGCCGTTCTCGTGCATGTATTCGGTCAGGTCCTCGGCCATGCGCTTGGTCAGCGTGGTGACGAGCGTGCGGTAGCCTTGGGCCGCGAGCTCCTTCACCTCGTGCACGAGATCGTCCACCTGCGAGCGCGCCGGACGGATCTCCACGATGGGATCGACGAGGCCGGTGGGGCGGATGACCTGCTCGACGAAGATGCCGCCGGTCTGCTCCATCTCCCACTTGGCGGGCGTTGCCGAGACGTGCACCGATTGCGGCCGCATGGCGTCCCATTCCTCGAAGCGCAAGGGGCGGTTGTCGAGGCAGGAGGGCAGGCGGAAGCCGTATTCGGCGAGCGTCGCCTTGCGGCGGAAGTCGCCGCGATACATGCCGCCGATCTGCGGCACGGTGACGTGGCTCTCGTCGGTGAAGACGAGGGCGTTGTCGGGCAGATATTCGAACAGGGTCGGCGGCGGCTCGCCGGGCTTGCGGCCGGTGAGATAGCGCGAATAGTTCTCGATTCCGTTGCACACGCCGGTGGCCTCGATCATCTCGAGGTCGAACTGCGTGCGCTGCTCGAGCCTTTGCGCTTCCAGCAGTCGGCCCATGCGGGCGAGCTCCTGCAGGCGATGCTGCAGCTCGTCCTGGATGCCCTTGACGGCCTGCTGCAGGGTCGGGCGCGGCGTCACGTAGTGCGAGTTCGCGTAGACCTTCACGAATTGCAGGTCGTTGGTCTTCTTGCCGGTGAGCGGATCGAACTCGACGATCGACTCGATCTCGTCGCCGAAGAGGCCGATGCGCCAGGCGCGGTCCTCCAAGTGGGCCGGAAAGAGTTCAATGACATCGCCGCGGACGCGAAACGTGCCGCGGGCGAAATCGCTCTGGATGCGCTTGTACTGCAGGGCCACGAGGTCCGCTATGAGCTGGCGCTGCTCGATCTTCTCGCCGACCTTCACGGAGAAGGTCATGGCCGTATAGGTCTCGACCGAGCCGATACCGTAGATGCACGACACGGAGGCGACGATGATCACGTCGTCGCGCTCCAAAAGCGCGCGGGTCGCCGAGTGGCGCATGCGGTCGATCTGCTCGTTGATCGAGCTTTCCTTCTCGATGAAGGTGTCCGAGCGCGGCACATAGGCTTCGGGCTGATAGTAGTCGTAATACGAGACGAAGTACTCGACCGCGTTGTCGGGGAAGAACGACTTGAACTCGCCGTAGAGCTGCGCGGCGAGCGTCTTGTTCGGCGCGAGGATGAGGGCAGGGCGCTGCGTCTCCTCGATCACCTTGGCCATGGTGAAGGTCTTGCCCGAGCCGGTGACGCCGAGCAGCACCTGGTCGCGCTCGGCGCGGCGCACGCCGTCCACCAGCTCGCGGATCGCGGTCGGCTGGTCGCCGGAGGGCGTGAAGTCGGACTGGATCCTGAATGGAATGCCGCCTTCCGATTTCTCAGGGCGCGGCGGGCGGTGCGGCACCCAGGCCTTGCCGTCCTTGAAGCGCGGATCGCCCTCGGTGAGGAGGCGCGTCAATGCATCCACCGTGGCCGAGACGCCGGAGCCGGGAGAGAGCTCGCCCAGCTCCTCGGCCACGTCCGGCCCGTCATCCGGGCCTTTGAGGCCGAGCTTCTTGGCCAAAGCCGGGTCGACATCGGCAATATCGCCGTGGATGAAGGTTTCCTGCGCCCGCTCGGCAAAGCCCTTGGCCGCCTCCCGCTCCCGGTTGACCGCGGGATTCAGGAGATCGGCCAGATAGGGATCCAGCGGCTTGAGCTCAGGCTTGGAGGCTTTCCCGGTGGAAAGCTTGGGCTTCTTGGGTGATTTGGCCATAGAACGAATATGGTACGAACGGCCGGGGATTGGAAGAGTGCAGGGAGTTATACCGTATGCTTCTCGGCCTTGCGGCTCCCGCCCCGCAGGGCCTTCGCGACCGGCACGGCCACGTAATGGGTGAGGGGAATCAGGATGGCGCCGAGGATCAGCCCGAAGAGACCGGCGGCTGCCGCCGAGACCAGCCATTCCACCGCACTGCCGAGGCTCGGGACCGCATGGCCCGCCGCGGCGGCGATATCGTGGATGGCGTGGGCGAGGCCGGCGAAGCCGTAGCCTTCGAGGCCGTGGATGATGATGCCGCCGCCGACCCAGATCATGGCGGCCGTGCCGACGATGGCGAGGAGCTTGAGCAGGATCGGCATGGCCTTCACGAGGCCGCGCCCGAAACCCTTCGTGAGCGGCGCCAGAAGCCGGTCCGTATGCAGCTTGGCGCTCGCATCGTCGCGGCGCAGGAGGCTCGAGACCGGCCTGTCGTTGGCGGCGAGCGCCAGGCCGGCATCGTCCGCCTTCACGATCAGCGCCACGCCTCCATAGACCAGGGCCGTGATGCCGATGCCGACGACAGCGAGCACCAGGGCCTGCATCCAGGTCGAGCCGGAGGGTAGGCTCGCGAGCGTGATCGCCATGATCTCGGCCGAGAGGATGAAGTCGGTCTTGATCGCGCCGCTCACCTTCTCGTCCTCGACGTTCTGCTCCGTCTGCGTGGCGGCGCCGACGGCAGCTTCATGCTCGTGCGCCCCATGCGGAAACAGCGCCTCGAACACCTTCTCGGAACCTTCGTAGCAGAGATAGGCGCCGCCGATCATGAGCAGCGGCGTGATCGCCCAGGGCGCGACGAAGCTGAGGATCAGCGCCGCGGGCAGGAGATAGATCAGCTTGTTCCTGAGCGAGCCGAGGGCGATCCTGCCGACGATGGGCAACTCCCGCGAGGCGGCAAAGCCGACCACATAGCGCGGCGTCACGGCGGCATCGTCGATCACCACGCCGGCTGCCTTCGCGCCCGCCTTGACGGCCTGCGCTCCCACATCGTCGAGCGAGGCGGCAGCGACCTTGGCCAGGCCCGCAATGTCGTCCAGCAAGGCGATCAGGCCGATGCTCATGAGGGCTCCCGTCGAAATCCAAACCGTGACTGTCGGAATCAGCTACACGGCTGCTCCAGCTTCGACAACGTCTTGAGACCGGATTGGGTGCAGGATTGCGCGTCGTCCCGGAGGGCTAAGCCGACCCAGGATGGTGAGCGGGATGAGGCTCCCTTGCCCTCCCACTTGCGGGGGGTGGGGGTGGGCCGGCTGGGTGAGACCGTCCCGTCGCACCCGCCACGTCATGGCGGCCTCGTGCCGGCCATCCCGGCCCGTAAGGCACGGCGTTTCACACAATCGAGATCACCGGCACGAGGCCGGCGATGACGTCGAGAGAGTTACGACGGGCAGCGCTTAGACTTTCCGACCCCCACCCTCAATCCCTCCCCGCAAGGGGGAGGGAAGGCGGCATGCCACTCTCCTCCGCCGTTCCCGCCTCACGCCGCCCGGCGTGCGAGGTAGCGGCCGTCCTGGGTCATGCCGATGCGCCCGTAGCGGACGAGGGTGGTGAGCGCCTGCGCGATCCGCGGCTCGATGCGCTTGCCGCCGCGCCTGAACCCGCGTGCCAGCGCCGACGCATCCATCGGACGGCCGGCGGCGAGGAGGGCGTGCTCGACGGCGAGCGGGTCCTCGTGCCGGTCCTTCGGGAAATCCGGAAGGGAGCGGTCGATAGCGACGACGTTTTCGCCAAGATCGAGCTCGCCGGTCCTCGCCGTTGCGGCGCCCTTGGCGAAGCGCGGGATCTGGTAGTCGGGCCTCAGCCATCGCACGAGGCCCGCAGCTTCCTCCTTCGCCCGCTCGGCGTTGAGCGCCACCAAGCGCTCGAGGATTTCTTCGTCGGTGAGGGTGTCAGGCCAGCCATAGGCCCGGAACACGAGCGCATCGAGGCGCTCGTGCAACTCCTTCAGGATGAGGATCAGGCCTTCGTCCTTGATCCGCTCCTCGTCGGAGGTGAGGGCAACTGCTTCACCCCGTGTCATCCCCGGCGAGCCGGAGGCGAGGGAAGGGGATTGACGATCATGCTCAACGCTATGGATTCCCTTCCCCTCCGCTGCGCTCCGGCCGGGAATGACACTGGAGGCTCGTTGTGCCGCCGCCATCGCCTTCAGCTTCTCCAGCACGTTGTACATCTGCGTCAGCGTGAGTTTCGGGTGCTCGGCCTGACGGGCTTTGCGGAACGCATCGAGTTCCTCCGCGACGGCGCGGATTTCGGACTTGAGGGATTCGGGCGGATCGGGGAACGGGAAGGGGTCGAAAACTTTAGACTTCACGTAGACCGAGTCATTGCCAACACCGAGCCAACCTCCGGCACGTAGAGACCAAACAACGTGAATCCTCGATTGTAGAGTGCCCAGAAGCCAGGCATCATCCGCAGCTATGATCACACTCTTGTCGTCGCAAACTATTGCGGGGTCTAAGAACTGGAAGACGCGATGGCGGGCCGTATCTACAGTGGCGATATACCTTCGTAAACCAGAGAGCGCAGGGCGCAGTTCCTGCCGAGGTTTCCCAAAGAGCCACCATAATCTTGCATAGGCCTCAGAATCTTTTGTCCGAGATCTCTGAGCGACCTTATCTCGTTCAGCTTTCACAGTAGCTAGCAAGTGCTGGTACACCTCCGGAAAACGTTGTCGCACTTCACAAGCGTCCAGGCCGTAAAGATCGATAACCCTAAGATCGCGTGATAAGGCAGCAAGATCACGGCCATTCCGATATGGCCGAATGTATTGATCAAGGTCTTCTCGAATTTGTAACCCAAGCTGCTGAGCTTCCTGCGAGGTAACAATAAAGCCGCGTCCATGAAGCTTCACACCATCGTGGCATATACCTACGCTCGCAGTTAGTGAACGACTTGCCGTTATATCAGCTCCAATGCTTAAATCCGTGTTGATGCGCCCCGCGCGCTCCACAAGTTCAACGGATGGCTCATCCGTATCGAGCCCACTCTGGCGCACGACTTCGCACAACATACCATCCCGCTCACCCTTCGCCGCCACGGTCATCGCGATCCGCACCGCAGCTGAATCTGCTGCTGATTTCGTCCAAGGATGATCCGGAATCGCCATCACAAGTGAGATCGGCGTCTTCGCCTCCATGCGCTTCTTCATCACGCGGCGTGAGAATTCCAGTGTGATCGAGTTGGTGGTGACGAAGCCGAAGCGGCGCAGGGGCGAGCCTTTCGCGGTCAAGAACTCCGCCGCGCGATCCCACCAGTACATGACGAAATCGGCACTGTCGTTCATATGCTTGTGCGCGGCCCAAAGCGCTTCCGTGTAGGCATCGCCGAGGCGGGCTCGCAGGTCCTTGCCGCCGATGAACGGTGGATTGCCCACGAGGAACTCCGCTTCGGGCCATTCCGGCCGCCGCGCGTTCGGATAGGCCTCGATGCGCCTGCCATCCTTCTCCATCACCTGCGGCATGGGATAGCCGTCCCAGGTGAGCACGGCGTCATAACCCTGGCGCCGCCCGAGATTGATGTTCTCGAAGGCGCGCAGGATCGGCTCGGAGGGGTGGCCGGTGCGGTTGCGGTAGTGCTGCTGCAGATAGCCGATCCACACCACCAGTTCGGCAATCGCTGCAGCGCGTGGATTGAGCTCTAATCCGAGGAACTGGTGCGGGTCGACGGTCTCGCGGTCGAGACCCATGCTCTCCGGTTCACCGAGCTGCGCCAGCGCTTCCAGCACCTCGCCTTCGAGCTTCTTCATCAGCTCCAGCGAGACGTACAAGAAATTGCCGGTGCCGCAGGCAGGGTCGAGCACGCGTGTGGCGCAGAGCTGGCGATGGAAAGCACGGATGGTGGCGATGGCCGCCCTCTCGTCGCCGGTCTCTTTCGCATGCTCGGCCTTGCGCAGGGCGTACTGCCAATCCTCGCGCAGGGGCTCCATGACGGTCGCTTCGACGAGGCGCTGCACATAGGCGCGGAGCGTATAATGCGCGCCGAGCTTCCTGCGTTCGGTCCTGTCGAGGGCCTGTTCGAGCAGGGTGCCGAAGATCGCGGGATCGACCTCGGTCCAGGAATAGCCCGCGGCCGCCAGAAGCTCGCCGATCTCCTCGCGGCCCAGCGGGAAGGCGCGGGCCCGCTTGAACAGGCTGCCGTTGAAGTGGCGCAGATGTGTCTTGAACAGGGAGTAGAAACGCCGCTCGTGCTGCGGTTCGTCCATCTTCAACCAGAGTTCCTCGATCAGCGGCGCGAACGCATCGGGATGATCGATGCACTCCTTCAGAAGCTGCGTGAACGCGCCTTTCGGCAGAAGCTCCGCATCCTCCGCGAACATGGTGAAGATGCAGCGCATGAGAAAATGCGCCACATCCTCCGCGGTGCATCCGCGCTCCTCCAGCCCCTTGCTCACCTGCGCAAGGCGCTTGGCGATGTCGCGGGTGACGCGGGCGGCTTCCTTCGACGGGTCGAGGGAATGCGGCTCCTGCCAGATGCGCTTCAGATGCGCGCGAACGTCGTCCTTGCGGAGATCGTCCATGTAGATCCGAAACCGGTTGCGGTCGGAGAAATGGCCATAGGCGCGCCCGGTTCCGGTGAAGTCGGCGTAAAGCTCCAGGCAGTGGCCGACGTCGCAGACAATGATGAAGGGCGGCGCCGGATGATCCGCATCGAGCAGGAAGACGTAAGACTCCGCTTGCTGGCGCGCATTCTTCATCAGCACGTCCCAGCCCTTCGCGATGCTGCGTTGGCCGAGATTGGCGGGCTCGTCAGTGACAGGTGCGAGTTTGCCTCGCTCAACCTTTCGTCCGTCAGGCAGGCGCGACTGCTTGGCCTCGAGAATGAAGGCACTTTTCTTGTAGAGATCGATGAATTTTGATCCGTTCGTTGTGGCGCTTTCGCGAAGGCTTACGGCACGCTCGAAAGCATAATCATTCAGCTCGCGCTGATGTCCCGAAGGCGCAGGGCGCGGGACACCGATGATGTCACACAACTCCAAGAGAAACAACGGGAAGTTGGCCCGTTCCGCGCCGCCTTCACGGGCCGTCCATCGGTTGATGAATGCCTCGACGGCGTCGGAATTCGGGAAGGAAGGTGGAGAAGGCAACGCACATAACCGAGGCGTGTATCGTTATATTTATACATCCATAAGATATAGTACCCAAGTCAATCAACCTAAGATTTGTATTATTCTCCAGGACAGTAATCCAAGTTCCGCAGGCGTCCGCTCTAGAGCATCGGACGGTTAAACGGACGCATATCCGGCAGCCTTAAGGTAGTTCCAGCACTCTTGTGGTTCGAACAGGTTGCAGATCTCACCGAGCGCTCGCCAGAGCGCGTCGAACGTTCGGGCCTCGGCCTTGCGCAAGTGCGCTTTGATCTTGGCAAAGGCCTGTTCAATTGGATTAAGATCAGGCGAATAAGCAGGTAAAAACAGGAACCAGGCTCCGCGTTGCTTCAGACACTGAGCGGCCTTCTCGCTCTTGTGGACAGCCAGGTTGTCGAGGATCACCACATCGCCTTTGCGCAGCGTCGGCGCGAGCTGCGTCTCAATGTAAGCCTCGAACGCCAACCGGGTGATCGGGCCATCGATGATCCACGGCGCGCACAACTCGTTGCACCGTAGCCCAGCCAGAAAGGTATGGGTTTTCCAGTGTCCAAAGGGAGCTTTCATGCGTAGGCGCTGGCCCCTGCGGCTCCGCCCGCGCAGGCGCGTCATCTTGGTGTTGACATACGTCTCGTCCAGGAACACCAGCCGGTGCGTCTCCTGGCGCATGCGCGGCTGGCGCTGGGCATGCCAGACCCGGCGCTCATCCCGCACATCGGCGCGTGCGCACTCCGCCGCCATCAGGCATTTTTTTATATGAGAAGCCGTGCCGGCACAGGAAGCGCGAGAGCATCGCGGGAGCCGCAACGATCCCATGCTCAGTCAGCAGCCTTGCGGCCAGCTCGGGCATGGTGATGGCCGGCTCGGCCTCGACCGTCTGGATCAAGAAGCTCTCATAGGGCACCAGCTTGCCGCGTCCGGGCGGACGGCCTTGCCGGGCCGGTGCCGGCGAGCCGAACCGCCGCTTCCGCTGCACCAGCTTGATGGCGAAACTCTCGCTGACGTCAAAGTGCTGGGCTGCCGCCCGGCAGGAATGACCTGCATCGACAAAGTCGGCGACGCGCACCCGCAGATCCAGGGAATAGCAATGACCCATAATCCACCTCCCAGTCCAGGCAGTGAATCACAGCTCGGCCTCGCACAGAAGCCAGGAGTCTCATTTCCGGTCCGAGGCTCTAAACGGCAAAAGGGCAGCCTCAAAAGGCTGCCCTCATTGGAAATTACTGGGATAGCCTGCTTCTTAACCCGGCAGCAGAACCGTATCCACAACGTGGATGACGCCGTTCGACTGCATCACGTCGGCGATGCTGACGGTGGATTTGCCGCCCTTCTTGTCGGTGATCGTGAGCGTATTGCCGGAGGGGGTGACCGTCAGCATCTCGCCCTGGACGGTCTTCAGCATGGCCTTGCCGCCGCCGTCCTTCACCTTCATGGCGAGGTCCTGCGCGGTCATCTTGCCGGGCACGACATGATAGGTGAGCACGCCCGTGAGCTGGGCCTTGTTCTCGGGCCTGAGCAGGGTGTCGACCGTGCCGGCGGGCAGCTTGGAGAAGGCTGCGTTGGTGGGTGCAAAGACCGTGAAAGGCCCCTTGCCCTGCAGGGTCTCGACGAGGCCGGCGGCCTTCACCGCGGCCACCAGGGTCGTATGGTCCTTCGAATTGACGGCATTCTCGACGATGGACTTCGAGGCATACATCGGCGCGCCGCCCACCGTCTTGGTCTGCTCCTGGGCGGTCACGGGCAATGACATTACGAGGGCGGGAGCCGCAAAGGCGAAAGCGGCGGTCATGCAGGCGATGCGAATGTTCATGGAATTGGATCCCTGAATGGGTTGCATGGGTTTCCGGCCCGGTTGCCGGAAACCGAAGGGTCAACCTTCAGGGCGGGTACCCTGCATCGACGCGATTGGATGCAGGGTCACGCAAAAATATAAGTCAGGCCGTAAAGGCGGTCGGTCCCTTCATGTAGGCCTCGATGCGGTCGATTTCGACTTGCGTCTCGTCCACGGATTCGGGTTCGGGCAGGTCCTGCTGCATTTCGGTGAGGGGTTGTTCCTCCACAGGGACATTCACCGGCACGGCGTCGTTGAGCGCCCGATGAACGGCTCGCAGCAAATCACTCTGCCTGTCGTCGTCCGGATTTTCCGGCGGCTGGCGCGGAGCCATGACATCCTCCTTCGGGAGTAGGCCGAAGTATTGGCCTGATCCATGTCACAAATAGGGCACCGTCACAGGGCCGTCGTTGCAGTTCCCTTCATGATGACGGGCCCTGTGGGGAGACCCGTCGGCGATCCGGAGAGGGGTTCGACGGATATCGCGAACAGTTGATCGGTGTGCGGCTGCGGAAGGTTCCGCAGGTCGAGGAAAACCGTTCTCGCCGCATGGACGATTCCGACCGAGACCGGTGCCGAGGCCGGGTCGGGGAACGTCCAGACCTGGATGGAATGGTTGTGCGGGATCTGCATGTCGCCCAGGGGGGTCAGCTCGACCCGGCCATCGGCGAAGGTGCGCAGCACAGCGCCGGGCTGGTTGGCGTCGTTCATCAGCACGGCCACGAGGATCGGCTGGCGCGAGGCTTTCAGGGCAAAGAAGCCCATACCCATAGCGAGGAGAAGAGCCGCGAGCGCTCCGGCAAGGCCGAATGCGCGCCAGAAGGCGAGACTGTCCCACAGGCTCCGAAGTGGCCCCGAGGGAGACGAAAGCGGGGCTGCCGCGAGCGGGCGCTGCGTTGCCCGTGCCGGCTCGGCCGCGAGGCCCGCTTCGATACGCTGCCAGAGAGCATTGCCTGGTGGCAGGGCGGCTGCCGTGCTGTCCCATTCGGAAAAGCGGCTGCGCCACTCTTCGACCATGGCCTGGAAAGTCGCATCGGAAGCGAGCAGGCGCTCGGCCTGTCCGCGCTCCTCGCCTTCGAGGAGCCCCAGGACGTGTTCCGCTGCCAGCCGTTCCTGCTCGTCCCGCGTCATGCCATGCACTCCCGCAGGGAGACCAGGGCGCGGCGGATCCACGACTTGATCGTGCCGAGGGGAACGCCGAGGCGTCCGGCGAGCTCGCCGTGGCTGAGGCCGTGGATATAGGCGAGCGTAATGGCCTGGCGCCGCGAAGGCTCCAGGCGCTGCAGGCAGCCCTTCAGGCGGCCCGTATCGGACAGGCGCAGCATCACGGTCTCGGCGTCCTCCTCCTCGCTCACGAGACCCATCGGCTCGAAATCCTCAACCAGATCCGTCCTGTTTTCGCCGCGCAGGATGTTGAGCGCGCGGTTGCGCAGGATGGCATAGAGCCAGGAGCGGGCATCGCCCTTCATCGGATCGAAGCTGTCCGCCTTGCGCCAGATCTGCAGAAAGGTGTCGTGCACGGCTTCCTCGGCCAGCGCCCGTCGGCGCAGGAGTCGCATGGCGACACCCAGCATCCGCGGCGCTTCGCTGTCATAGACGGCACGCAAGGCCGAGCGATCGCCTCCGGCGCAGAGGCTCAGGGCGCGATTCAGGTCCGAAGCCGGGGAGGCTGCCTCCCCCAGCACTGCCTTCACGCGAGATCTCCGTTTCCACTTGCGGACAATACACTCGGATCCAGCCTCTGGATGCGCTGGGTGCCGAAAAAATTCACGGCCCCTGCATCCATAGGGGATTCCCGTGGGTATCCGCAACGCCGGCCATGCATGGCCGGCGCCATTCGCCGGAGGAAGATCATGAAAATCACGTCATTGGCCGCGGCTCTCGTCGGGTCGAGTCTGTTGGCCGGGGCCGCCCATGCGCAGAGCGTCGCCGCACTTGTCGGAGACGACACGATCGCCATCGTCGACGTCGCGGCAAAGAAGGTCGACCGGTCGATGAAGGTTTCGGGTCTCACCGGGACGCTCGTCGGGATCGATGTCCGCCCGGCCGACGGCATGCTCTACGGGGTCGTGGCCGACGGCACGGTGGTCACGATCGATCCGGCTTCGGGCAAGGCGACCATGAAGTCGAAGCTCGACGCTATGCTCACACCGGGCACCATGGCGACCGTCGATTTCAATCCGGTCGCGGACAGGCTGCGGATCATCGGCGCCGACGGCATGAACCTGCGGGCCAATGTGGATGACGGAAAGGTCACGAAGGACGGACAGCTCAAATTTGCGGAAGCCGACATGCACAAGGGCAAGATGCCGAAGGTCGTGGCCGGCGCCTATACGAATTCCATGAAGGGCGCGAAGGAAACGACGCTGTACGATATCGAGGCGAGCGGCGTTCTGGTCAAGCAGTCGCCGCCCAATGACGGCGTGCTCAACTCGGTCGGCATGCTGGGCATGGAAGCAGGCTCCATCGCCTTTAACATCGTGTCAGGAGATGCCATGAGCGAGGGCTGGCTCATGAGCGGCAAGACGCTCTACAAGGTCGATCTGACGACCGGCAAAGCTTCGCAGGTCGCCGTGGTATCAGGCGTCGAGGGCAATGTGCGCGACATCGCCGCGATGCCGAAGGCCATGTAGGCTGGGGGCGGCGACGCACCGGACGTCCGGTGCGTCGCCTGCCTCAGGCGCAGCTGCGCCCCATGGCGTTGAGGCCCTCGTCGAGGAGGTCGGCGAGGTTCGGGATGCCAATGAGCCAGTCGGCCGTCGACAGCGAGCTGGCGGCCTCCCGCTCGCGGGCGAGACGCACGGCGGCGCCCCATTCCTCCGGCTCCATATCGCCGCGGCCGATATAGACCATGGCGATCAGGTCGGCGCGCTCGTCGTCGTTGAGGCCGGCGATCACGTCGCGAAGCTCGTCCTCCGTGGCATCGTCCGGATCGGAGGTGAGGGCGTCGATGCTGCCGTCGTCGATAGGGTTCGAGCCCGAGGCCGGATCTGTGATGCCCTCTTTGACGTCGATGGCCCGGACGCGGAGAATGAGTTCGCAAACCTTGTCGAGCGCGATGTCCATGTAAGCCCTCTCGAGAAATCTCTGACAGAGAAACCCGGAAGAGGGGATTCGGTTCGGCAGATGCCGTTCACTGGGCCGATCCATGGCTTTCGGCACCGGCTGCGCGTAAAGTAAGTCGAGGGTGGGGTGTTCGATGCGCCGGTTGATCGCTTTCTGTCTGGTTGGGCTCTCGCTCGCCTTGAGCCCGCTTCACGACGCCCATGCGCAGGCGGCACGCCGGGCCGACCCGGTCCGGCTGGCGGCGCAGCGTCCGGGCCAAGTCGATGTCTACGTCCTGTCCTTCGGGCTCTGGGGTCCGCAGAGCGTGTTCGAGAGCGAGGCCAAGGGCGCGGCGCGCGTCCTCGAGGCGCAGCTAGACGCGAAGGGACGTTCCATCGTCCGGTTCAACACCAAGCGCCGGGCGGGCGCGACGCCGGAAACCCTCCTGGCTGCAGCGACGACCGCGGGACAGGTTCTCGACCCGGCGGAAGATATCGTTGTCCTCGTCCTCACCTCGCATGGGGCGCCGGAGGGAATCGGGCTCGTGGCCGGACGGGACGCCCGCCTCGTGACGCCGCGGGATGTCAGGACGCTGCTGGACCGGACCCGGGCGCAGAATCGGGTCCTGATTGTCTCGGCCTGCTATTCGGGCGTCTTCGCCCGGGAGCTGGCCGATGCGCGCACCCTCGTCATCACGGCGGCCGCAGCCGACAAGCCGTCCTTCGGCTGCCGCGACGGCGCGACCTGGACCTATTTCGGCGATGCCTTCTTCAACAAGGCTCTCCGCGGCGAGCGCCGACTCGATATCGCTTTCGAGCGCGCCCGCGGCCTCGTCACGCAGCGGGAGCGGCGCGAAGGCTTCGATCCATCCAATCCGCAGATTGCCGGCGGCTCTCAGGTGCTGGAGCGCCTCGGCGCCCGTTAGCGCATCCAACGATGCGGCCTTCAAAGAGTGGCGCATCGGATGGGATCCCAAAAGTGGGTCCACGTTTGGGTCCGATGCTCTAAGGCTGCTTCCTTTCTGCAACTTGACATGGCTGTGGGGAGGAATAGGGCAGGGCGGTTCTTCCAAATTCTCTCCCATCTCCTCCGGTCTTCCCCATGAGCCCTCACACCGCGCCCGTCCTGATGCTGATCGCATCGAATGTCTTCATGACCTTCGCCTGGTACGGGCATCTGAAGTTCAAGACATCGCCGCTCTGGCTTGCGGTCATGGCCAGCTGGGGCATTGCCTTCGTGGAATATTGGTTTGCCGTGCCCGCCAACCGCATCGGCTCTGAGGTCTATTCGGCGGCCGAGCTCAAGACCATGCAGGAGGTGATCACCCTCGTGGTCTTCGCGGGCTTCTCGGTGCTCTACCTCAAGGAGCCGCTGGGGTGGAACCATCTCATCGGCTTCATCCTGATCGCGGGCGGCGCGGCGTTCATCTTCCAGGGGCGCTGAGCGGGGCCGCCCATGACGCTTCTCGTCTACGCGACGGCCGCACTCGCCGAGATCCTGGGCTCTGGATCGCAGAAGGCGCGAAGCCCAACCGATGGAACATCGCCGGCGCGGCTCTCACCCTGTTCGGGCCTCGCGCCTGCAGTCCGTCAGGTCGCGGGCTTCATCCGCAGGATGCGTCCGTCGCGGGAATCGGTGAGGAGATAGACGAAGCCATCCGGACCCTGGCGCACATCGCGGATGCGCTCGCCGAGATTCTGCAGCATGCGCTCCTCGCCCGTCACCCGGTTGCCGTTGGTCTCGAGCCGCGAGACGAGCTTGCCTGCGAGCGCGCCGACGAGAATGCTGCCGCGCCAGGCCGGGAACTTGTCGCCGGTGTAGAAGGCCATGCCGGACGGTGCGATAGACGGGTCCCAATAATAGACCGGCTGCTCCAGCCCCGTTTTTTTGGTGCCTTCGCCGATCTTGGCTCCG
Source organism: Microvirga ossetica (assembly GCF_002741015.1). Taxonomy (NCBI): domain Bacteria; kingdom Pseudomonadati; phylum Pseudomonadota; class Alphaproteobacteria; order Hyphomicrobiales; family Methylobacteriaceae; genus Microvirga; species Microvirga ossetica. Next base: position 3,909,724 of record NZ_CP016616.1, read on the forward strand.
GAATAATCGACGCCGTAGGAGATGATCGGCCAGCCGTAATTCTTGCCCTTCTGCGGGATGTTGACTTCGTCGCCGCCACGGGCTCCGTGCTCGACGGTCCAGAGCTCACCGGTGGTCGGGTGAAGAGCGGCCGATTGCAGGTTCCTGTGGCCGAGAGACCAGATCTCGGGCTTGGCATCCTCGCGATTCAGGAATGGATTGTTCGGTGCCGCCCCGCCATTCGACTTGATACGAACGATCTTGCCGAGGTGATTGGCCGGGTTCTGAGCCTGGTTGCGAAGGTCGAACCGGTCGCCCAGGGTTACGAAGAGGTTGCCGTCGCGGTCGAAGACGAGGCGCGAGCCCCAATGGTTGTTGCCGGTATGGGTCGGCTCCTGGCGGAAGATGACCTGAACGGTTTCGAGCGCGCTGCTGTTCTGGCTCAGGCGTCCTCGCGCCACGCTGGTGCCGGCACGGCCTTCGCCGCGATCCTCCGCGAAGCTCAGATAGACGAGCCGGTTCTGCGCGAAATTCGGATCGAGCGCCACATCGAGAAGCCCGCCCTGCCCGCGGGCAGCGACGCGCGGGACGCCCTGAACCGGCTCGGAGAGCGAACCGTCGGCATCGGCGATGCGCAGGCGGCCGGGCCGTTCCGTGACCAGCATGCGGCCGTCCGGCAGGAAGGCGAGGCCCCAGGGATTTTGGAGATTGCGGGCGACCGTCTCGACGATCACTTCCACCTTGTCGGTGCGAAGACGCTGCGTGTCCTGGGCCAGGGCGGAGGGGTGCGCGCCAAAGGTCAGGGCGCAGGCCAGGGCAAGGCGAACTCTCAACATCGTTCTCTCCGTCGTTCCGATGCCGGAGAGCTAAACTCCTGCGCGAGGGCGTCAACCGCCACGCAGTTCAATCACACGTTACCGCTGGAAATGGATGTGGGCAGCCTTCGTGTCCTGAGCCGAAAGGGTCTGGGTGGTCGCCATCACGGAGAGCGTCGCAAGGCTCATTAGCATGATCAGAGCGAGCGAGCAGCGGCTTTCCCGGCGCGGATCGAGACGCTGGGCACGTGAGGAGACGTGGCAGGCGTTTCTCGGCTGGAATGTTTTCATCGGACCATACCCTGCAACCGAACGGTGGCTGCGGGAGAAAAACTTGTGCGATTCAAGAAAGTTCCCGCATCATCCGAAAGTGCCGCTTCCGGAATCTTGGCTAAGTATCGGCGTTAACTAATCATTAACCAATGTGGCAGCGTGGCATTAGGCCTTTGCACGCACCACGACGGATTCCGAAGAGCGTTCGGCCGGTCCATGGAAGACTGCCTCGATATTGTGTCCGTCCGGATCGAAGGCGAAGGCGGCATAATAGCCCGGGTGATAGGATCGTTCTCCCGGCTCGCCGTTGTCGCGTCCGCCATTGGCGAGTGCCGCCGCATGGAAGGCCTGAACGGCCTCCCGGTCGCGGGCCTGGAACGCGAGGTGGATCCGTGACACCGGGCCGTCCGCCCGATCGACCCACAATTCGTCGCAGGCGAAATGCTTGGGGCTTTCCGAGGAGAACTCACGCCCGACCGCCTTCAGAACGGCCCGATAGAACCGCCGGCTCGCCTCAAGATCCGAGACGCGAAGGTGGACGTGATCGATCAGGCGGCCCAGATGAAATTCCATGCAGTCGCTCCTTCGCGTCATCCCGGGGCTGCGTAGGAGACCCCAAGATCGGTTGACGAATATGGCGCCCTTTTCTGAAGGCGATCCCGGAGCGGCTGAAGCCGTCCGGGATGACCGTGGCGAGAACCTTCATTCAGCCTTGATGTTCGCCGCCTTGATGATCTCAGCCCAGGTCTGGATCTCCTTGGCGAGATACGGCTTGAACGCTTCCGGATCGCGGACGTTCAGGGTGAAGCCGAGCTTGGTGATGCGCTCCTTCACGTCGGGCTTGTTGAGGATTGCGATGATCGTGCCGGACAGCTTGTCGAGGACGGGCTTCGGCGTATTCACCGGCGCGAAGAAGGCGGCCCAGGATTCCGCATCCGCATCGGTGATGCCCTGTTCGCGCAGGGTCGGAACGTCGGGCGCCTGCGGGTTGCGCTGCGGGCTGGCGATGCCGATGGCGCGCATCTGGCCGGCCTGGAACTGGGACAGCACGCTGGGCAGGGTCGAGTTCGACACGTCGATGCGACCGGCCATGAGCTCGGTGACCAGGGGTGCTGCGCCCCGGAAGGGCACGTGGGTCATCTTGGTGCCGGTGCGGGTCATGAACAGCTCGGTCGCCAGGTGCGAGCCCGAGCCCACGCCCGTGGAGCCGTAATTCAGCTTGCCGGGGTCCTTCTTGGCGATCTCGATCAGCTCGGGGATCGTCTTGGCGGGCAGGTCGTTCTTGACCACGAAGACATGCTCGAAGGCGCCGGCGCCGGCAAGCGGCGCGAAATCCTTCACCGCGTCGTAGCCCGGCTCCTTCAGCAGGAACATGTTGTTCCCGTGCGTCTGGTTGTTGCCGAACACGATGGTGTAGCCGTCGGGATCCGCCTTCGCGACGGAGCGGGTGCCGACCGCGCCGGAGGCGCCGGCGAGGTTCTCGACGATGACGTTCTGGCCGAGAGACTTGCCCATCTCCTCCGCCACGATGCGGGCGATCACGTCGGTCGGCCCGCCGGCCGGATAGGGGACCACCATCTTGATGACGCGGTTCGGGAATTCCTGGGCGGCGGCGGCGGTGGCCAGAAGGGTCGCGCCGGCGACGAGGCCGAACGCAAGGCGGCGGGTGACGGATGTGGTCATCGGAAAAGGCGGCTCCTCAAAAACCCGTTTGGGAAGGGTTATTTTACTGGCTGTTTTGCTTGCTTGGGCGGCTTGACCGCATTAGGGTCCGCCGCCGTCACGGTCCTTATCTAACGCCCCGATCGGAGGATTCCCATGGGCTTTTTGTCTGACGCCCTTTCCCGCATCAAGCCGTCTGCAACCATCGTCATCACGCAGAAAGCGCGGGATCTGAAAGCCCAGGGGCGGGACGTGATCAGTCTTTCCGTCGGCGAGCCGGATTTCGACACCCCCGACAACATCAAGGAAGCGGCCATCGCAGCGATCCGCCGTGGCGAGACGAAGTACACGCCGGTTTCCGGCATCGTGCCCCTGCGCGAGGCCATCGCCCGCAAGTTCAAGCGCGAGAACGGCCTCGACTACAAGCCCTCGCAGACCATCGTCGGCACCGGCGGCAAGCAGGTGATCTACAACGCCCTGCTCGCCACCCTGAACCCGGGCGACGAGGTGATCATCCCCGCGCCGTACTGGGTGTCCTATCCCGAGATCGTCGGTCTGTGCGGTGGCACGCCGGTCTTCGTCGAATGCACCATGGCGCACAATTTCAAGCTCCAGCCGGAGCCGCTCGAGCGCGCCATCACGCCGAAGACCAAGTGGATCATCCTCAACTCGCCGTCGAACCCGACGGGCGCCGCCTATACCCGCGCGGAGATGAAGGCGATCACCGACGTGCTGATGCGCCATCCGCATGTGTGGGTGCTCACCGACGACATGTACGAGCACCTGACCTACGGCGATTTCGAGTTCGTCACGCCGGCCCAGGTCGAGCCCGGACTCTACGAGCGCACGCTCACCATGAACGGCGTCTCGAAGGCCTATGCCATGACCGGCTGGCGCATCGGCTACGCGGCCGGCCCTGAGCATCTGATCAAGGCGATGGATTTCGTGCAGGGCCAGCAGACCTCCGGCGCCACCTCGATCGCCCAATGGGCGGCGGTGGAAGCGCTGAACGGCCCGCAGGATCACCTCACGGTGTTCAGGAAGGCTTTCCAGGAGCGTCGCGACCTCGTGGTCTCCATGCTCAACCAGTCGAAATACCTGAAGTGCCCGATGCCGGAAGGCGCGTTCTACGTCTATCCGTCCTGCGCCGAGGCCATGGGCAAGACCGCGCCCTCCGGCAAGGTGCTGAAGACGGACGAGGACTTCGTCTCCGAGCTTCTGGAAACGGAAGGCGTTGCGGCAGTCCACGGCTCCGCCTTCGGCCTCGGCCCGAACTTCCGCATCTCCTACGCCACGTCCAATGCGGCGCTGGAGGATGCCTGCCACCGCGTCCAGCGCTTCTGCGGAAGCTTGCGCTAAAGCATCGGACCCAAAAGTGGGGACCACTTTTGGGTCCGATGCCTAGTCTCTTAAGGAGCACATCGTTGATGCGGAAAACTGGGACCACTTTTCCACACGATGTGCGGATGAGCCTGCCGCGGACCTTTCATCCGGATCCTGCGGCGGAGGCCTATCGGGCCGATCCCGCCTCCACGCACCGCGTGAAATTCGACGCCCGCGTCGACTTCACCAATGGCGGCCATGTGGAGGCGAAGGATTTTCTGCTCGACATCGAGGGCGAAAGCGTCGCCCCGGAGCGCCTGGCCGAGATGATCGTCTCGGCCATGAACCTGCTCCGCGCCGGCCCCGTGACGATCACCGCCATGCGGGTGGTGCGCCGCGGCGAGCATCAGGATTCCGCTCCCTCGTCTTAAGGTTGACAGCCTCCGCATGGAACGGCGCCGCTTCTGCGCCGTTGAACGCTAAGCTTAGGAGTTCACCCATGGTCCGTGCCGCTTTCCCCCTTGCCGCTCTCGCGCTCCTGGCATCCCTCGGGGTGACCGAGGCTCAAGCCCAGAACCGCACCCGCGCGGGCGTCCTGACCTGCAACGTGTCCGGCGGCATCGGGCTCATCGTCGGATCGCAGAAGAGCACCGTCTGCACCTTCAACCCGCGCCGCGGGCGCAACGAACGGTATGTCGGCTTCATCCGCCGGTTCGGCCTCGACATCGGCGTGACCCGCCGCGGCGTGCTGGCCTGGGCGGTCTTCTCCGGCGGCAGCGTGGCGCCGGGCTCTCTCGCCGGCAGCTATGTGGGCGGTGCCGCCGAGGCGACGGTGGGGGCGGGGCTCGGCGCCAACGTCCTCGTCGGCGGCTCCAACCGTTCCATCGCCCTCCAGCCCGTCTCCGTCGGCGGCCAGACCGGCCTCAACTTCGCCCTCGGCGTCGGCGACCTCGAGCTGCGCGCGGCGCGGTAATTTCACGGATATTGCTTACAAGGAACGGTCGGACGCGAGTCTGGCCGTTTCTGCATGCGATCCCCCTTGAACCTAAATGACCTCTTGCCAACTCTGCGCCAGAGGCAGAGCATCGACCTAACGCGTCCTGACAAGAACGCGCCAAAAGGTGGGAGCAGGGAAGGATGACGTCCTATGGCACCCAACGGCAGACTAGCTGCGGGCCCGCGATGCATCGCGATCGTCGGCCCGTTTCAGAGCGGCAAGACCACC